>NZ_BAABGR010000001.1:0-28359 GCF_039541675.1 Sphingobacterium thermophilum
AATCTTTAACCAGACGAAGCTTAAAATCGGATTTGTGTTTTTTGTACTTAACCATAAAAATGCCCCCAAATAGTGTCTAACTTTTTGGGGGCAGTGTATTACGATGCTCTTTTTATTTTCTTACCACTACCCTTTTCTGTCTGATTTATGATATCTTTGTACTATGGACAAAAGATTACTCTTGAACATAGTTGTGGTCATCCACATGGCTTTGACCGGCTTGATGCTTTTTCATCTCTTCAAACTGAAAAGTATTCAGCTTGGTAAGTTGATATTAACGTTTGTGGCATTGCTTATCCCAATCCTAGGTCCTTCAGCTTTGATACTGTATTATCAGCGTCAGCCAAAACAGCAGAAGAAATAGGAATTTATATATACGACACAATACATAAATAAAAGAAAATTTGTCTTATTCCTCAATGCTTATTGTAACTTCCTTAACTACTTCTTGATATCCCTTAAAATTAGAATTAACAAATACAAAAGTTACCACATAAGTTCCTGGTTTAGTAAAAACATATTTATAGGATTTTGGCATGTTATCGGAATAAGATTTTATAGCCTCTCCATTATCTGGATTTACAGCAAATGGATCCAAAGCCTTCGTAATAGCCCATTGCTCTGCAGGGAGTAAATTGGATTCAGGATTATAATATATCATAGTGGAATTAGCTGTAAGTTCCCATTTGCCCTTTTCAGTTCCATTATAATTCACCGCCCTCCAGCCAGCATTTGCTCTATTTGTCACTAGCAACAAGTCGTCCTGTACCGTATTATAAACATTAAATTCATAAATACGCCACGTACGCTGTTGTGCAGCTCCTGTTGTAGAAGCCAATCCAGTATATTTATATGCAAAATATAAGGGTTTAGAAATGTCTATCAAATCTTGTATATTAGCCATCGGAGATACCAAACGATTTCCTACAGCGCCTGACGCAGCTGTACTCCATTGAAGCCTATCACTAATATCAATCCATGTGGCTGCATCAATACCTTCTGGAGTGTAACTTCCATTGAAGTCTTGAGACAAAAACAGTCTTAGGTTGTTTGACTGAGAGCCATACAGTACCTGTGTTTCCATATTTATAGAAATATTTCCTTCCGAAAGTCTAGTTCTTTCTCTATGTCTATATTCTTTCCCACTTTCTCCAGAGTAAAATGTAATCACATCTGATTCGCCACGGAAAATAAATTCGACACTATCACCTACTTTATAGGTGTTTCCATTAGTCATTATCTCTACCTCTGGTGGTAAAACCTCAAAATTATTACAGGCGACTAAAACAGAACTTATAAGCCCGATTATTAAAAAATATTTTCTTAACATATTTTTATCTTCTAAAAAGTTCTTACTACCATCCTGGATTCTGTACCATTAATTTATTTATCATCATTTCATCACTAGGAATCGCATACAACGTATCCCTTAATTGCAAGTTTTCTGCTGGTATAAAAGGGATAACCCTATAGTTTACATGCGCTGATGATTTATAATTTAACAGATCTTTCATAGTCGAATAATAAATTCCCCAACGGATAAGATCAAATCTTCTCAAAGCTTCAAATCCTAGTTCTCTAGAACGTTCATCTTGAATAAAAGTTTGAAAAGTAAGAGCATCCAAATTGTTTGGTATATCAAACTCTTCAATATTGACTGCTCCAGGTAAAAATTTTCCAAAAGCTCTTCTTCTTACTATATTAACTGCATTAATAGCCTCAGAAGAAGGTGCCCTGTTCATCTGATTATCGGCTTCAGCAAACATTAACAGCACGTCGGAATAACGCAATAGAGGGAAATTTATAATAGTCGTGTTCACACTTTTATTAGGATTATTCTCATATTCTCTTCGAAATTTCGCTCCATATCTGTTGTAATAAATAGTAATGTTAGTACCCGAAAGAGGGACCTGCTGATTACCACTATATGTATAATCCGAAATGGTCCAGTCACGGCGAAGATCTCCTTGTTCAAAACGCTTATAATAGACTTCCATAGGACGTTGGAGACCATAACTATACCCCATATTACGATCTGTATTACGCACACCATTAGCAGATCCTACCTGCCCTTCTTCATTCTGTGTTCCTGACCAATATGCAAACTCCACCTCCCATATTGACTCCTTGGTATAATACTGTTTCTGTGCATAATTTTTAAAAACTTGAGTATAGTCCGGGTGTAATTCATGATAGCCTAAGTCTATAACTTTCTTAGCCCATTTACGTGCTTCCGCATAACGGGAATGATCTCTTAGAGGAGCACCGGCCATTTTTAAATTCACACGAGCTAAAATACCCCACACTGCAGATTTAGTAACTCTCCCTCCATGATTATAAGCAGTTATATCAGGGACTTTATCTGCAGCGTATTCCATATCCTGTACTATCTGATGATAAATAACGGAATATGGTGAAGGAGGGAAATCAACCTCATTTGGAGATTTAGTAGACTGAAGACGTAAAGGTACATTACCGAAATGATTTGTAAGTAGAAAATAGTAATAAGCTCTTAAAAACATGGCTTCTGCCTTATATGCTTCCTTTTTGTCTTCCATTATATCTGCATTGTCTACATTTTCTATAAGCATATTGGCGCGATTAATTCCTGTATATAGGTTTGACCATACTGCCTCTAATTTTATATCTGAAATTTGATAATTAAAATACTGTAAGTCAGGAGCTGTAGGGACGGTACCGTTGTTATTATAATTTTGCTCATCACTCATATCCATTTCCAAAAAGAAATATCGGCCATACGCACTCGTTTTCCCTAAAACATCGTAGATACCTGCCAAGGCCGAGATAATGTCACTTTCTGTTTTATAAAAATTGCCTATGGATACAAAATCTGTAGGCGTTTCTTCAAGAAAATCCTTACATGATATTAAATTTAATGTCATGAATGACAATACCATGAAACATATTTTTTTCATATGATTACGAATTAAAAAGTTAAATCTAAACCTATCGTATATGTTTTGGCTTTAGGGTATGCCGAATAATCAAACCCCCTCATAAGTGCGCTATTACGTATGGAAACTTCTGGATCATATCCTGAATATTTTGTCCAAGTATGTAAATTTTGTGCAGACATGTAAATTCTCGTTTTAGTTAAGCCCAATTTCTTCACCAAATTATCAGGCATAGAATACCCCAAAGCAACTGTTTTTATTCTAAGAAAAGATCCATCCTCAACAATGTCTGAACTATAAGTTTTGTACACCGTGCCTTTAGGAACAGGATATCTTCCATCAGGATTTTCAGGAGACCAACGGTCTAAATAAGTTATGAATTGATTTACATTATAAGCACTGCCTGTCTCCATAATTAATCGATTAGCATTCATCAATTGATTGCCATATGTCCATTGCAGAAAAACATTTAAATCAAACCCCTTATATGAAAAGTTATTAGACACTCCCCCAAAATGCTTTGGCAAAGGATTGCCTATAACGACTTTGTCTAATTCGTTTATGACTTTATCTCCATTGACATCGACATATTTTTTATATCCTGGTGCAACATTAGCTGTAGTAATACTAGGAACCGTAGGTTTAAGTACATATTTACCTCCTACTAAATCGAAATCCTCATAGGAATACAATCCATCAGAAAGAAGGCCATAGAATTGAGAAACTGGAGCATTTAATTTAGCTATATAAGCCGGAATATTCTGCCAATCTGCACCCCAATACTGGAAACTTTGAAGGGAGGATTGGTTATCCACCAACTCTAAAACTTTATTTCTGTTAAAAGAGATGTTGATGTCCGTAGTCCACACAAATTTTTTCTTAATAGGAGTTATCCCTAAAGTGAGCTCTATTCCTTCATTTCGGATTTTTCCAATATTTTTATATGCTTTACTATACCCTGTACTTAATGAAAGAGAAGCGTTCATCAATAAATCATGACTTTCTCTTCTATACAAGTCAGTAGTTAAGGTCACTCTATCCCTCAAAAAACCTAAATCAAGCCCAATATTTGTCTGTTCTGATGATTCCCATTTGAGATCTTTATTTCCCAGACCTGTTGGGATAACGCCTCTGACTATACTACCACCCCATCCATATCCTGAAGTACTTTGACTCGTGAGCACATTATGGGCCGCATAATTTCCAACTCCGTTATTACCCGTGAGTCCCCAAGATGCTCTAAGCTTGGTTGTTGACATCCATTTCACATCCTTGAGAAAATCCTCTTTATTTATAGTCCATGCAAATGCTAAAGAAGGAAAAAAGCCATAAATATTATTGCCTAAAAATCTGGATGTACCATCCAATCTTCCAGTAGCAGTTATTAAATATTTTGACTTGTAATTATACATCAAACGTCCCATGAGACCAATCATAGAACTTGCTCCAGAATTTGATGTTAAAGAAACTACCTCTCCCTCATCTAAACCATCTATACCTAAATTTTCATTTATCAATCGTACCCCTGTCCCTCCGAAAGCGAGGTTAGAAGCTCTTTCGGCTGTAAATGCAACCACAGCATTAACGTTATGCTTGGCTGCAAACCTCTTGTTATAGTTAAGCTGATTAGAAATATACCAACGATTTGTCTCATAAAATGTACGAGAACCATTTACTTGATAATTAGTTCCGGGATGTCCATAAGTGGTATTTGAATTATTAAAGCTATCAAAATGCCTATTTCCTTTACTAAATGAACCAGATAACTTATATGTTAACCCTTCAAGTAGTTGAACAGTTAAATAAGCGTTTGATATAAAAGAATTACCAAGATTCTCTCTTAACTCATTTTTTGTAGTCAAAATGGGATTGAATCGATAATCAGCACTACCCTCGAACACTGGATCCTGACCATTTTCAAGTAATTCGTCCAAATCAATTTGATCATCTTTAATACCTCCTATAGGGCGATATGCCCATACAGAATAAAGAAGATTTAAGGTATGGCTATAAGTTCCTGTTGAAGTTGAAGTACCGTAATACTTATAATTTGAATAAGAAGCATCTAGCCCTACTTTTAATCGCTTACTAATTTCTTGATCTAGCGTTAGCCTACCTTGTATTCTTCTAAACCCACTATTAATAATAATACCTTCTTGATTAAAGGAGGACCCGGTGAAACTATATTTTGTAGCTTGATTTCCACCGTTAAAACTTATTTGGTGTTTTTGAGTAGGAGCAACCTGAAACACTAAGTCTTCCCAATTAATTCCTTTTACCCCTTTATATGCGTCTAAAGTTAATTTACCTCCATCTAAATACATCCTATTTGTTCGTGCGGTATCAATTTCCCACATCAATTTAACAAAGTCATAAGGTTCCAATACTTTTTGACGTTTGGTTGACTGAGCTAAACCATAATATCCATTATAATAAACTTTTGGAGGAGCTATACGTCCTCTCTTAGTATTTACAATTATAACACCATTGCCTCCCCTAGCACCATAAATTGCTGTTGCAGAAGCATCTTTAAGCACTTCTATGGTTTCAATCTCATTAGGATCAATCATACTAAGAGGGTTACTTGCCCCATCGTTTTGTGGATTTTCAATAGGCATTCCATCTACCACATATAAGGGCGAAGTGCTCTGCGTAATAGAGCCTACGCCTCGTACCACAATATCAATCTCAGATCCCGGTTGCCCTTCCGAAGAAGTTACCTGAACTCCTGCAATACGTCCTCCCAAAGCTTCTGCAAATGTACCAACGGGAGCTTTCTTCAAATCATCTATATTCACACTACCCACAGCTCCTGTCAAATCCCCCCTCTTAACCTGACCAAACCCAATAACAACAACTTCATCCATTTTAGAACTAGTCTCTCTCATAACTATCTCTACATGTTTCTGGTTTGACCATTTATAATATACTGTCTCATAACCAATTAAAGAGAATATAAGCTCTTGAGGGGTATCCTTTAAGATGAAAGAAAATTGACCGCGACTATTTGACACGGTTATCTGTCCTAATGATGAACGAACACTCACTGCCTCTAAGAAAAGACCTAGCTCATTTTTAATTGTCCCTGTAACCTGAACGTTTTGAGCACGGACAAATGAACATATAAACAAAGCAAAAAATAGGATTACATTGCTTCTCCGAAAACAAAGCTCTTTCATAATTTAGATCTTAATTTAGGTTTTGCTTGGATAGTTAAAAAAACTAATCTACTATTAGTAACAATAATATAAAATAAAAACTTTAATATCAATATTATTTTAAAATTTATTAAAAATAAATCGATATTAAAGTAAAAAACTTAACATTATCTTTATAATAAATATTAGTTAATACCAAATTTTCTTCCTTTTAATTACCAGCATAAAAAAAGCTCCACATAATGGAGCTTTTTTATCCTTTTTCTAATGGAATGTTTTCTAAAAATTTACCATCCGGTCCTTTGATAAAGCTCATCGGATTTTCCGGGTCTTTAATGATTTCAAAAAGCAGAAAACCCCATGGCTTCCAGAAGTTTTCTAAAACCTGACCATACGTTTTCACCGTCCAACTGTCGAAGATAGGCTTCATAGTCCAGTCGTTCAGTGGCATAGGCTCTACGTAAACCTTCTGCGGAGTTTCCATAAAGGTGTATTCCGGAAGTCTGTTGAATAGATACGCTGAATAGAAATAGCGTGCACAGATTTCCTCAAACTGTATAGGGTGCAGTTTTTTATCTTGGACAAGGGTCAATATCTCCTCATGGTATATGGCGTTGGTGCCATTATCTTGCAACGTAGCCACGATACCGAAATTTTTCATCCGCAACGAAAAGATTAATGTGTTGATTTCATCACGGTACAAAAATGTATTTTCAGGATTATCTACCTCAAAAATTTCTATCGTAAAAGGGTTTTTATGCTCAAACTCCATAGGTACGACGACAGACTGCAGCATAGCATGGAGGTTACGGAATTTGTGAACGAGAGCTTGAGAAAAGTTCATCTGCTCGCCTGCGAGGATAGATTGGCGGATACCGGCCTGAATTTCGTTGAAGACGACACCATACAGGATTTTTGCCACCCATTGGAAAAGCACCTCTTGCGGCAAAGCTTTCACGGCTTCAAATCCGGACAACATGGCCTGTTCTACCTGCATCTCCATCTTTTCGAAGGCTTCCGCCGCTTCCGTAGAACATGGCAGCTGCAACTCCTTATAGGTACGCACACTCTCATCCAACATCTTAAACGGCTTGTCTTCCAACTCAAAGGCACGCATCATCCACACCGGGAATACCTGAATTTTCTCATCAGAAGAGTTTAAGGTTTTTCCGGTCAAAAAACATGTGTTATTGTCGAATTTGAAATCTAGAAAAGGATTGTATAGTCTTGTCGTCATATTGACAGCAAAGGTAATCCTTTAAGGCAAAACTTAAACCGTACTAACAGTCAATTTACGCTAATCTGACTTTTAGGAATATGATTTTTGCCCCTTGAAAAGTGAAGAAAACCTATATATTTGTCTTTTATATTTTCTCAACCTAACCATAACAAAGTCTATTGCTAACCATTTTTATGAAGAAACTTTTTAAAACGCTTTATTTTCAAGTTGTCATAGCCATCATCATTGGTATATCCTTAGGTCATGCTTATCCTGAATTGGGAGTTGCCCTTAAACCTTTTGGCGATGGTTTCATCAAGCTCATCAAAATGATTATCGCCCCGCTGATATTCTGTAGTATTGTGCTAGGGATTTCCGGCATGCAGGATGTCAAAAAAGTGGGTAAGCTGGGAATCCGCTCTATGGTATATTTCCAAATGACCACCTTTACCGCTATGTTTATTGCTTTAGCTGTCATTAACCTAGCGAAACCTGGAGAAGGTATGAATATCAGCATATCACAGCTGGACACCAGTCAGGTTTCAACCTATCTGGAAAGCAGCAAAGAACAGAAAGGCATTGTGCAGTTCCTTCTTAATATCATTCCAAATAATATCATAGGTTCACTGGCAGAAGGGAATATCCTTCAGGTGCTTTTCTTTGCCATATTACTAGGCTTTGCCTTTGCCAAAATGGGTGACAAGGCAGATCCCATCAAGCATGTTTTGCAATCCTTCCTAGACGGGATATTTCTCGTTATCAAGATGATTATGAAGGTTGCTCCTTTAGGTGCTATGGGTGCCATAGGCTTTACTGTAGGTAAATACGGATTAGGAGTACTCAAATCATTAGGAATGATGATGGTATGGTTCTATGTAGCTTGCCTGATATATATTTTTATCTTCCTTGGCATCATCCTTTACCGTAATAAGATCAGTATCTTCAAATTTCTGAGTTATATCAAAGAAGAATTGCTTATCGTTTTAGGTACCTCATCGTCAGAATCGGTGTTACCTGCTATCATGGATAAGCTGGAGAAAGCCGGTTGTAACCGTTCTGTCGTAAATCTTGTCATCCCTACCGGATATTCGTTCAACTTGGATGGTACGGCCATTTATCTGACTATGGCTTCCGTTTTTTTGGCACAGGCTATCAACCAACCTATGGGGTTGAGTGAACAGCTTTTTTTGTTATTTGTACTTACCTTCACTTCTAACGGAGCTGCCGGCGTCACAGGGTCCGGCTTTATCATCCTAGCGGCAACTTTACCTGTGGTGGGACATATTCCGGTAGAGTCGATTGCCATCGTATTTGGTATCGACCGCTTTATGAGTGAAGCTCGAGCTTTAACCAATATCATAGGAAATGCTACGGCCGGACTTGTCATGGCCAAATGGGAGAATGAGCTGAACATGCAACAGCTAAATACAGCACTGAATAAAGGCTAGAAAACTAACACAGAAAGTCTGCACGTGATGAGACGGGTATACTTAATCTTGCTGGGGATAATGTTGGTGTTAGACCAATGTGTTATTGGTTTGCAGTGGACATATTCTTTGCGCTTCATAACCAAAACCGTCCTTATTCCATTATTAATAGGCTATTACCTATCTAGTCCAGTGCGAGTGAATAAACTTTTTGTTAGTGGCTTAATAATGAGTTTTCTAGGAGATGTATTCCTCTTGTTTGGATGGGGATTTGTGGCGGGACTGAGCTGCTTCTTGACCGCCCATATTCTTTATATCCTCACTTTTAAACCTCTTTTGAGGTACAAAAACACAGCTATCCTTCCTATTATCCTTCTTTTTATTTTTGGTTTATACATTTTTCTCTACGAAAATCTAGGGGTAATGAAGATTCCTGTTTTTCTTTATGCATTTACGATTGGAGCTATGCTTTATGTAGCTTTAGGCACAGGACAAAAGTGGATAATGATTGGAGCTATATTATTTGTTTTGTCAGATTCTATTCTGGCTATCAACCTTTTTCACCATCGTTCGACCTTAGGGGGGATGAGTATCATGCTAACTTATGTGTTGGCACAGTATTGTTTGACTGAAGGAATATTAATTGCAGACAAAAGTCATAAGGTATAGCGTATCTTTCACGCCATACCTTATGCTTATCCTACATTTACCTTAAAGTTCTCGAAAATTAGAGGGGCATCCACTAATTGGCCATCTTTAGTTTTGACGCCTTTAAGTTCGGAGGTCTTACCTTTTTCCAAGAGGTTTTTCATTTCTTTTTCATCGAGATAAACGCCATTCAATGTTCTCCAAATCTTAAAATCACACCCTCTGGCGTAATGGTCGCACTGCGCTATTTTCTCGTAAAGTTGGATCTGTCCATTAGGACACTTAGGACATTTTATTTTACCCTTCTGCAGTGGTTTTATCTCCTGCTGAGCGAAAGATATACGAAGTTGTAGCAACTCGTTGGTTATTTTTACTGTATAATCCTTGATATGCTTCATGAAGACGTCATAGCTCACCTTGTTTGCTCGTATTTCTTCCAGCTTTTGTTCCCATTTACCGGTAAGGGTTACTTTGGCTATAGAACGGTCCTTCACCAGATTGTAAACGGCAAGTCCTTTTTCTGTAGGGATGAGTTTCTTTTTATCCCGTTTGATATATTCCCGTTGGAAGAGAGTTTCGATGATGAAAGCCCTTGTTGCCGGAGTCCCCAACCCACAATCTTTCATAGCTTGGCGGAGCTCCTCGTCTTCAATTTCTTTACCTGATGTTTCCATGGCTTTCAAAAGAGAAGCTTCTGTGTGGATAGGCTTAGGCTTAGTAAAACGTTCCGACAGGTCCAATGTTAGTATTTCCAACAAGTCCTCTGCCGATAGTTTTGGCAACTGTGCATTTTCATTGTCCTGCTCATCTCCACCTTTATCTTCATCAGGCATTTCTACTTGGTCGGCCGACAGACGCCATCCATATTGTTTGATAACCGTTCCTTTGGCGATGAGCCCCACCCCTTCCGCATCTATGGTTACGGTGGTAATATCTTTCAGACACACATCCGAAAAACTTTCCACCATACGCTTGGCGATCATATTATATATATTCCGCTGTTCCTGTGTCATGGGCCCCGGCTTTTCGTCCGTCACCAGCAGGGCGTGGTGGTCCGTAACCTTCTTATCGTCTACCGAACGTTTGTTAAGCTTCTTGCCTATAAGATTTTTCGCGATAGTGGCAATGCTTTCCTCCGCCGTAGCCGCCAGATGCTGAAACAGAGATTCCATCTGCTCATAAACATCTTCACCAATATACCGAGAGCCGGTACGTGGATAGGTTATCACCTTTTTTTCATAGAGATTTTGCGCGATGCCCAATGTCTGATCTGCCGAATAGCCGTATTTCTTGTTAGCATCCTGTTGCAAGGAAGTCAAATCGAAAAGCAGAGGAGGCTGCTCCTTGGTTTCTTTAGCTTCTACTTTCACAACCTTAGCTTTCATTCCCACCGCAAGATTGGCTATGGTTTCTTCCGCCACCTGCTTCTTGTCAATCTTGTCGGAGGTAGCTTTAAAAGCTATATTATCTTTCTCAAATCCGGCCTGAATCTTATAGAAGGGCTCCGGTTTGAAATTTTTATTCTCCAGATAGCGAGAACATATCATTGCTAACGTTGGCGTCTGCACACGCCCTAATGACAACAGTCCTCGGTTGCCTGCTGCCAGTGTTATGGCCTGCGTGGCATTAATGCCGATAAGCCAATCCGCTTCGGCTCGTGAGCGTGCCGACTGGTAGAGACTATCGTATTCTGTCCCCTCCTTGAGGTTAGCAAATCCTTCCCGTATAGCTTTATCCGTCTGGGAAGAGATCCACAGCCTCTTGAAAGGAACCTTAGAACCCAAATAGTAATAGATATTGCGAAAGATAAGTTCCCCTTCCCGTCCGGCATCCGTAGCAACGATAATCTCTTCGGCTTTATCCAGCAGACTTTTGATAATATTTATCTGTTTCAGGGCTCCGCTGTCATCCATCAGCTTGCCATCTTTACGTACTTTTTTCACTTCCAACCCAAACTTTTCGGGAATAATGGGTAGGTTGGAAGCAGACCATGTCGTATAACCATACGCCTGAGGTGTACAAAGCTGCACCAAATGCCCAAAAGCGTAGGTGAAAGCATATCCATTACCTTCTATATATCCGTCTTTCACATTCTTAGCTCCCATCACACGGGCCAAATCTCTCGCTACCGAAGGTTTCTCTGCTATTACAACTTTCATGCTTTACTATTGCGTATAATCGCAAGAAGGAGAAGCAGAAGCTCCTCACATCCCACAATAAATCCCTTATTACAATTAACTTAATGTAGCGATTTCGATTCCTTTGATTTTACGGTAAAGATCTACCGCATATACATCCGTCATACCTGAAACGAAATCCAAAACCGCGCGGATCTTCGAATAGGTATCCTCATTAGAGGTATGGAACTGCTCAGGAATCATGGCTACCAGCTTCTTGTCGAATACCGTTTTATCCTGCTTAAGATATGCTGGAATAAATTCTTCTAAAAGAGAATTCATGACTTTATATCCTGCAATCTCTATCTGTACTACGGCAGGAGCATTGTAAATTTTCGCTACCGATATTTTCGAGATGGTCTTCATATGGTTGACAATATCGGCATCCAATGCGTCCATCAGTGAGCGATGGAATTTTCCTTGCAAGATCTCCTCTTGATGGCGGATAAAAACTTCAGCACAACCATTAATTAAAGTATTGATAGCTTTGGCGCGCAGAAGTTCTACACGACTAGCCTTATCATGGAGACTGTCCAGTCGCGTGCGGAGCTTTTCGTCGCCACATAGCGGCATCAGCAAGTCCTCCACTTCCTCGTAAGAGAGAATCTTAAGATGGTGAGCATCTTCCAGATCTATGATATTATAACAAATATCATCAGCGGCTTCCACAAGGTAGACCAGCGGATGACGCAGATAGCCGTTAGGATTTTCAGGGTCGCGCAGGAGACCTAATTCGTCGGCAATCCTCGCAAAAGATTCTTTCTCCGATTCGAAGAATCCATACTTCTTACGGTGAAGCTTGCCTTTGACATGACCGTCCTTTGCCTCACACGGATATTTCACTATGGAAGCCAAGGTAGAATAGGTCAAAGCAAAGCCCTTGTCATCTTTCCCATTGAAGGGGTGCGTAAGGATACGCAGCGCATTGGCATTCCCTTCAAAATGAGTAAGATCCGCCCATTGGCTTGCCGAAACTCTATCCTTATACTGCATACCTTTCCCTTCGATGAAAAATGAAGATATGGCCGCCTCGCCGGAATGGCCAAAGGCCGGATTTCCCAGATCATGAGAAAGACAGGCTGCCGACACTATGTTTCCTACCTCTTGAAGATAAGGAACCTCCTCATCAATATTGGGATTCTCCTTCTTCATAAGCGTGTAAAACAACCTTCCCAACGAACGACCTACCGAGGCAACCTCCAAGCTGTGCGTGAGCCTATTGTGCACAAATACGGCTCCCGGCAAAGGAAAAACCTGTGTTTTATTCTGAAGTCTGCGAAAAGGGGAAGAGAAAATCAAACGGTCATAATCTCTTTGAAATTCCGAACGTGCATCCAGATGATCATGGGTTTCACGATGCTCGTATCCCCACCTTTTAGCAGAAATAAGCTGTTTCCAGTTCATTAAAATTTTGGATTTATTGGCAAATATAAGGTTTATATGGGAGATAGCGCCTCTCCTATTTGGTGTTAGTCTTCAGGAATCCGAGAAGTAAGTTTACCAATCCTATTGGCTGCAGTATGAGCATCAGCCAAAACGCACCCCTATAGTAGTTTGAGCGGTCAGCAATATCATGATAATCCTTCCTTATTTCGCGGACCGAAGAATAGGATTGGGATTCCACAGCTTCCTGCAACGAAAAGGAATTGTTGTCCCACAGCACCAATATCAACGCCAGCAGAAAATAAAATACAACATGCGTGTGAATTAAGGTATTGCTGTACATGTTATCCGCAAAGAAGTAGTAAAACAAGGCCAACGCTACTCCCATTCCGGCGATTAACAGCATTAACCATTTTGCTTCTATGAGGTTGGTTTCCCATCCAAAATTTAGCATGAAATTATGCGTATTATCTACAAAAATAAAGGTGTAGATAGCCAAAAGAATGCCGATGGCTAGGAAACTTACAGAAGCTCTGATATTTTGCATAATAATAAATATACAACATCTGTTCCTATTTTCCTCATACCATTGTTTTTTGTTATTTTTAGACGGAATTATCCTTTGATCATGAATACAGCCTTTTGTTTACCAGCCATAGATGATTTTCACCGTACTTTAAACGGCAAAAACACCCATCTCTTTATTCTTCGAAACCGTGCCGGCATGCAAATCGCTATCAGCGACTATGGTGCCCGTCTGGTAAGTGCTTTGGTTCCCAACAAATATGGAGACCTTATAGATGTAGTGTTGGGCTTTGACTCTATCCAAAAATATTGGAATGCCGACGAGCAATATCATGGAGCTACCATAGGACGTTTTGCAAATAGAATAGCTGACGGTAAATTTTCTCTTAATGGAAAGGAGTATAGGTTGCCGCAGAACAATGGAAGTAGTTGTCTGCACGGAGGCCCAAACAGCTTTCATACGCGCGTATGGGATAGACAGGTAATATATAATGCTAATAAAATTATGTTTTACCTAGTATCCGAAGATATGGACAACGGATTTCCGGGAAATGTGAAAATCATAGTTTCTTATGAGCTGACAGACCAAAACGAAATTATCATCAACTTCAGAGTCTCTTCGGACAAGCCTACACCTATCAATCTTACAAACCACGCTTATTTTAACCTTAACGGCGAAGGCAATGGCGACGTGCTAGAACATCAGCTGAAAATAGATGCTCCTACATTTATTGAGATTGATGAGCGGCAGATACCTACAGGCAATCAGCTTTCCGTGAAGAATACGCCGTTTGACTTCAGCAGCTATACTAAAATTGGAGACGCCATAAATGATCAAAGCCTACAGCTCCAGTATGCCGGAGGGTATGACCACAGCTTTGTCTGCAACAAAGGTATAGAAGAATGTTCGGCAAGTGCATATAGCGAAAATTCCGGCATTCAGCTGAACGTTTATACGACCTATCCTACTGTCCATCTTTACACTGGAAACTTCTTGGCGGGAGATATAGGTAAGTCAGGACAAGCCTATGGCAAGTACTCAGGATTTTGTCTGGAAGCACAACATTTCCTCGACAACCCTAATCAGCCATCCTTTCCGAAGTCTATCTTAAATCCAGGGGAGGCCTATTCCCATACTATAAAGTACAAATTCTGCATCAAAAAATAACCGTTTTCACTATAACAATAAAGGGACAACATGTTGTTGTCCCTTTATTATTTTTTATCGCGCCTTAATTAATTATCTACACGCACAAAAACACCATCCACATCGAAGACAAGATCCATATCATTTGTAAGCTCTACATCAAAACCATCAGGTTTCTTCTCAATGCCGTTAATTGCTGCTGAAGCATAATGCTGCGACACATAACTAACGATAGAAGGCAGGATAAAACCCGTGTTAGGCAACGCTTGCGTATCATTTCGAGCCTCCACATCCAACCAATTTCCATTGTTGTCGAATTTGATGTCAACTCCATTATCCAGCTTGACCTCATATTCATGGGTAGAGCCTTCTTTATCTTTTATCGAAGAGATTATCTTTGCACCTGCAAAATATTCATTCACAAAAGCTGTAGCAGCTTCCGGAAGTTGCTCATTGGGGATCACTTGCTCATCTTTGTCACAGGCGGTAAACACAAAAGCTACGGCAATCAAAGCAAACACTATCAACACGATTTTCTTCATAACATTAAAATTTAGTTCTACATTCCAATTAATTATCCTTCTTGTTGTCTAAAACTCAAATATTGCACCACTACTCCAAGATGCTTTCGATTAAGCCACATATTTAAGTTTTATTAACACTTCAAAATTGAGTTAGGATTTGGGAAAGAATTAGGAATAGAACCTGCAGAAAGTAAAAAGCAAATAAAAAAGCCTCCTTAAAAGAGGCTTCTACAGAATATGGATTAAGATTTTAATGGGCTAAGATTTCTGGAATTTCTTCGATATCCACTTCACCTGAGTCTGAGATAGAGACAAATTTTACCGGCACTATCTCATTTACTAACAGAGGGTCGTATGGTGTACGCACCTTCACATAGTTTTTTGAGAATCCATGCATATAGCCGTCTTTCTCATCACTTTCAAACAGCACCTCTCCGATTTTGCCGAGCTGCTTCTCGTAGAAGGCGCGGCGCTTTTTTTCCGATAGGATATGTAGCATTTTACTTCGGTCCGAACGCTGTGCTCCAGGCACGGCTCCTTCCATCTGTGCTGCTATCGTATTTTCACGTTCCGAATAGGTAAATACGTGAAGATAGGAGATATCCATCTCGTTTATAAAGTTGTATGTATCGATAAAATCTTCTCTGGTTTCGCCTGGAAATCCTACAATTACATCTACCCCGATACAAGCATCCGGCATCAAGGATTTGATCATAGCTACACGCTCTGCGTACAGCTCACGCTTATAGCGGCGACGCATCTTAGCCAAAATGCGGTTATTGCCCGACTGTAGAGGCATATGAAAGTGGGGTACAAAACGTTTGGACTGGGAAACAAACTCTATGATCTCGTTAGTAAGCAGATTAGGCTCTATAGAAGATATACGAATACGGTCTATGCCTTCCACGTCATCCAAAGCCTTCACTAAATCCACAAACCTATCCTGACGCTTGCCATCTCGTATACCAAAGTCACCGATATTAACTCCTGTTAGGACGATTTCCTTCACCCCTGAGGCTGCAATCTCTTGAGCCTGACGTACGATATCTTCAATCTTCCCCGAACGGCTGGCCCCTCGTGCCAACGGTATTGTACAGAAAGTACAAGAATAATCGCAGCCATCCTGCACCTTCAGGAAGGTACGTGTGCGGTCACCTATAGAATATGCCGTCACAAACTGGTTGGTTTCGTCGATAGGAGCATTATGGACAATAGCTTTCTCCTGCTTTGTCAGGTCGTTAATATGTTGGATAATATTGAATTTCTCTGCCGCTCCCAACACCATATCCACTCCCGGAATTTCGGCAATCTCCTGTGGCTTTAGCTGAGCGTAACAGCCCACAATAGTGATATAAGCATTCGGAGAGTATTTTAAAGCCTCCTTCACCACCTTGCGACACTTCTTGTCGGCATTGTCTGTCACCGAACAGGTGTTGATTACGTAAATATCCGCTGGTGAATTGAAAGGCACCGGTTCGTAGCCCGCCTCCTTAAACTGTCGTCCTATGGAAGAGGTCTCCGAAAAATTCAACTTACACCCTAGTGTATAGAAAGCTACTCTTTTATTCATAATGATTTGCAAAAATACGCTTTTTTTCAGACTTCGACGGATAGATATGAGATTTGAGATGACAATGACATTTTTAAAGACAATTTAATTTTTTCGATATCTCAAATTTCCTTAGTTTTGGATGTGTGTGGAAGAAAATTCTTGCCCATACTTATTTAAACAGGAAAGATAAAAACTTCAATATGAAACAATATTTGGACTTGCTAAGACACGTTTACACCCATGGGGTGGACAAAACCGACCGTACAGGGACAGGAACACGTAGTGTTTTCGGGTATCAGATGCGTTTCAACTTGAAGGAGGGCTTTCCTGTGGTAACCACAAAAAAACTGCATCTGAAGTCTATCATCCACGAGCTTATCTGGTTTTTGAAAGGCGACACGAACATCAAATACCTCAAAGACAATGGTGTTAGCATCTGGGATGAATGGGCTGATGAAAATGGTAACTTGGGACCTGTCTATGGTGCACAATGGCGCTCATGGCCTACTCCTGACGGACGGCATATAGATCAGATCTCACAGGTTATAGAACAGTTGAAAAAATCTCCTGACTCCAGAAGGATGATTGTATCGGCTTGGAATGTCGCCGAAATAGAAAATATGGCCTTACCACCATGTCATGCTTTCTTCCAGTTTTATGTCGCTCCCGCACAGCCCGAAAAAGGCATAATGAAACCACAACTGTCCTGTCAGCTATACCAGCGCAGTGCCGACATTTTCTTGGGAGTGCCTTTCAACATAGCCTCTTATGCCTTGCTCACTATGATGGTAGCACAAGTCTGCGATATGGAAGCAGCAGAGTTCATCCACACCTTTGGAGACGCACATATCTATAGCAACCACTTCGAACAGACTGAACTGCAGCTGTCGAGAGAGCCTAAGCCTCTACCTACCATGAAAATCAATCCGAATGTGAAAAACATCTTTGACTTTAAATACGAAGATTTCGAATTGATAGGATATGAATATCATCCGCATATCAAAGCTCCGGTAGCTGTATAGATATTTTTCTTTTGAAAATTTGATGGATAATGAGTGATACGAAAATAACATTAATCGTTGCTGCTGCAGAAAACAACGCCATAGGCAAAGGCAACAGAATGCCTTGGCACCTTCCTAATGATTTCAAATATTTTAAGGAGAAGACCCTCAACCACTCCGTGGTGATGGGACGCAAAACTTTCGAGTCCATAGGTAAACCTCTTCCGGAACGTCGTAATATCGTAATGACTAAAAACACAAATTATCTCCACGAAGAGGTGGATGTGGCAAATAACATCGATGAGCTATTGCTATACTGCCGTGACGAGAGAGAAATCTTCATCATCGGAGGAGCAGAAATCTATAAACAAACGCTTCCCTTGGCGCACAAAGTGCTTTTGACCCGTGTCCATACCATCGTGGATGGCGACGCTTTCTTCCCTGAACTGCCAGCCAATGAATGGAAACTGATTTCCGCCGAAAAACACGAAAAAGACGACAGACACGCCTTCGACTATACATTCGAAGTGTACGAAAGAATATAAGGCTTCCTCTTCACAAAGGGAAGCCTTTAATATTTAACAAAAGTATCATCTCTTGATAAACAACAATTCTTCTAATGTCCAAGTATTGTCTTGAAAGAATCTTATTACCCATTTTGACCTTTATACTTCCCTTTTCCACCCTCTAAAGGCTCTAACTAATCTTAACATTCAAAGTTTGGACTTTTAGCCCGCCATCAAAGGATCTGTTATGCTGGGCTTTCCATTTTCAATACGTCCCGCATACTGTCTTTGCCAATTGCCGCACCGTATAAGGACATCGTACCACCTTCCGAAATCCCTGGTAGCAATCTCTATCTTTTGACGGGCCAAAGGTTTCAGCCGCACAGCCTCTTGTTGTGCAGTATAAGCATTATAGATGGTAAACTGTTGCTGTATACGGGTCCGATTTTCCACCTTTAAGACCAAGTTGTCCTGCGATGTGTAAGTAGCCTCGACGGCCAAAGGCTCATCTCCATCTTCCGATTTGAACCGACGATAAAACCCATTCGGCCCATGTACTGCAATATCGTACGTCTGATTTAAAGCTTTCCTCCATATATGACTGAGGTTACTACCCGCCACTACCGCAAAGGACTTACTAAAGCGGTTCTCTTCTGTTAGGTCATATACATTGAAGACCCCCGCCCTTGCGCTATCACCAAATTTACCTTTCGCTGCTTCTAAAAAAAGCTCTATAGCACCATCATGATGCTTCTCATGCACATAGAGCTCATAACAAATGGCATTGGAAGGCTTGACACCCCTCTCTTGGCGTGGCATATCGGGATGCGTCTTTCCTTGTATAACATCCCGGATTTCCGATTCCGAGAAAACATGATAACCATCAGGCAATGGTTTTTCCTTCGCCGCATCTATATCTCGTATCTGTTCTTTCATATCCAAGAAAAAAGGTATTGCAGCTTTTTCCTGAGTAGAATAAGGCCTAAAGACGGAAATAAGATCACCAGTCACAGCTCTACGCCATGAAGAAATATTGGATTCAAAAATCTTCTTATTATATTTCCTACTAAGGAAGACTTCCATAAAGCGAATGGTGGAAGTGATATCAAACACTTCCGAATTTACCCATCCTCCGCGCGTCCATGGCGATGCGATAATGAGAGGAACACGGTATCCCAACCCAACAGGACCTTCCGTAGCACTGCTCTCCCCCTGTCCGGAAGCCAACTCTTGTTCTCGCGTCACAAACTCTGCTCCCAGATCCTTCTGCAATGATAACGACACCTCACCACTGTCTTTGTCGTCAGGCTTGGGAACGACAAAAGGCGGGATGTGATCAAAATAGCCATCGTTCTCATCATAATTCAAAATGAAGATGGTCTTCTTCCATACTTCAGGATTTTTGGTAAGGATACTGAGCACTTCCGAAACATACCAAGCACCATACATAGGAGCACTAGGATGATCGGAAAAATGCTGCGGCGCCACAAGCCAGCTCACCGTTGGTAGTCTGCCCTCCTCCACATCCTTGCGAAACTGGTAAAGAATATCCCCTTTAGGAACCTGAATCTTCGCTCCTTCAAATTCCACTTCCTCCACCTCATGGTAATAGGGATCTCCTTCATTGGTCTGAAAAGCCCTTTCATGGAGTTCCTTCTCTTGAGACGACAATTTTGCAAAGTTGGCTTCGGAATATTTTTCCACCTCTTTTTGGAAAGCTATAAGCTGCTCCTGCTTTTGAACCAGTGTGTTGGACAGCTTCTGCGAAGGTTTGATTTTTTGCTCTTCTTCTAGTTTCAGGATTTCTTCTTTCAGCTCCTTGATTCTTCTGTTGTAAAAGTCTATATGACTTTTCTTATAACGCACATTGTACTGAGCAAACCACTCTAGATTATTATCGGTAAAATTTCCAAGCAAATTTTCGCCTTTACCTGTGATTTCGTTTTGAAGGCTGATTTCGTTTTGATACACTTTCCAGCTGATGCCATTTTCTTGGAGACGTTCAGGAAATGTCTTCCATGCCGCCATCTTATTATAGTACGTGTCCGAATTTCGTACTAAAGGCTTGCTGTCAGCCGAGGGTGTACATTTGCCGGTCCAGAAGAAATGCCTATTGGTAGTAGTACCTGTCAAAGATGAGCAGAAATGTTGGTCACATATGGTAAAAGCATCCGCGAAGGCGTAATAGAAAGGAATATCTTCTCTTGTATAATATCCCAACGTCAGTGGAATATCTTTAAAAGCTTTCCGCCCTGACTGCTTCCAAATCAACCACTTATCAAACTTACCTGCATTCCATGCGCCTATCTGATTTTCCCACGAGTGAGGCAGGTCGCTCGTCCAGCTGGCCTTAGAATTTTTAATATCCAGACGGAATGGTGCATAGACCTGACCTGCGGCATTGCTCTGCAACCATACTGGATTGCCGTTGGGAAGATGTATAGCCCTAGGGTCATTGAAACCCCTCACCCCTCGTAATGTACCGAAAGAATGATCAAAGGACCTATTTTCCTGCATCAGCAAGACAATATGATCGGCATCCCAAAAGGTAGAACCTTCCGCAGGATCTATCGCCATCGCCGCAGCAATAGACTTAGGCAAAGCACTAAAAAATCCAAATGAACCAGCCAACATCCCGGCTTTCTTGAGAAAATTTCTTCTGCTCTCCACAATTTAGGTCTAATAAAGTTTACAATCTTATCCAAGATAATAATTCTGCCAGAAAAGTTAAACCACCCACTTGCCTTAATATTCTATCAATCTAAAATTCTCTATCTTCCGCGAGGAATCTTCCAACCTCAAATAGGCATAATATCCTTTCTCAATCTCCAAGTCCCTATATTCATCGGGATTCATAATAGGTATTCCCGAAATAATGGGATAAAAACGTTTACAATGTACACAGGTCAAACTTCCTATCAAGACATCATTATGAATGGTCTGCTCTTTAATTTCTAATTTTAAGTCTGCCTTATCAAATGGGCAGCATAGTTTATTTATCGTCGAAATCTTCATAAGTCAAATTGATATTATTATAGTATTCATCCAACAATGATTTGGCATTATCTTTCTTCATAAGGTCAGAAACCAAAGCTATACCTTGGTAATGTATATCTTGAAGTTCTGCAATATTGGAAGGAGTAATACCTCCTGCCACAAAAAACGGAATGGTAAGCATCTTTTGTATTTCAGCTAAAAACTGTCTATTCACCAACTCACATTTCGAATTGTTTACCGATGGAAAAAGCGAGCAAAAGGATATATAGTCGACTTTCTCTTTTTCTGCCCACTTCACAATTTCGATGCTATTGGTACATGTTATCCCTACTATTTTATCCACTAACAAATTTTTGTGACTATCCCAATTTTGGGGTATCTCATCAAAATGGATACCGTCGAATTGAACTTGCTGAAGAAGGTCAACTCTGTTGTTCATAATCACCACGACCTGCTTACGATGACATATGGCCACTATCTGCCGTAGCAACTCTTCTATTCCCTTATAATCTTTTTGATTGTCCCATATTTGTACGGCACAGACTTTTTTCGACAGCAAACTATCCAATTTTTGAAGGTGCTGTGCAGTAAATACGTTCAGGTCAAGAATGATGTATATCTTCTTGTCCTCTTTCCATTTAAACTTAACTGATTTCATCTTGTTTATATTTCGCAAAAACTTCCCAGTAAAGGTCTTTCGTAGGACCTGTGAACGTGTGCAACCCATTCTTACGCTGTATTCTTTTTCCTTGTTGCCAAGAAGAAAAATAGCCTATCTCTGCACAGGGTATGCCATTGCCGAGAAACTTCTCTATCACTGTGTCTTTTGCCTGGGGAGCACATGCCATAAGCATACTTCCCGCTCCTACAATTTGCAATGGATTTAGGCCAAAAAGTCTTGCTACTTCAGCTACGGATGCATCGACCGTGATGAGATCTTCCCATAAAAACAATCCGAGCCGTGAAGCTTCAGCAAATTCATAGGCTGCACCTAACACACCTCCCTCCGTAACATCATGCATGGCATGTATATGTTTATGTTGTGCATTTAGCTCTTGGACCACCCCTGCTTCGGGTAAAACAGAAA
The DNA here is from genome assembly GCF_039541675.1 of Sphingobacterium thermophilum. Lineage (NCBI taxonomy): Bacteria > Pseudomonadati > Bacteroidota > Sphingobacteriia > Sphingobacteriales > Sphingobacteriaceae > Sphingobacterium > Sphingobacterium thermophilum. The sequence continues at coordinate 22,267 of NZ_BAABGR010000001.1, forward strand.
TACTCCAAAAATTGGATATGGCCTTCTCCCATAATTCCTTACCTACATGTCGTTCGACATATTTGGGAAAAGTCATTGCCAAAATGCTGGTGGAAATCAGGGCAGCAGATTTGGTCATCAACAGTACATCTCCTTCCTGTGCTTGAGACGCTAATAGCATCTTATCACGTTCTGCTATGGTAATCATAGTCACTCCACCGGCAAGGGTAGACTGAGAAAAGGAGTCAAAGCTGGTATGTCCTCCCGTAATATTCAAACCTACCTCCTCCGCAAAATGACCTATATGAATCCAATAATCCTCTAACTCTTTATCACTTACGTGGACAGGGAGATTTAATACAAACTGACCATACTGTGGAGAGAATCCTGTAGTAGCGATATCATTAGCTGTAAGATGGATGGAAAGAAAAGCCGATTCCTTAATGCCTATTGAAGGAATGTAACTCAACGGATCACTAGCTAGGGCCATAGCCTTTCCTCCATCAAGTTCGACCAAAGCACAATCCACCCCATAGCGTGGACCACAAAGCACATTTGGCCGTGGAAAGCCTATATTTCTTTCTAACAGGTTTTCCACGACACGTTGTTCTATCTTACTCATGTCAGTCTTGAAATTGAATGTACAGACCAAAAAAATCACCAAAAGGCAAAGACCATTGTTGGATAGGAAACCATTTAGGTAATCCCGTGCAGCTCCAACATATTTTGTAGGACCTACCTTTCAAAGCTTTATCGATAAGATGGATAAGGCTTTGAGGTGTATAGAATCGTGCCGTTATGTAAAATGGATTTTTTCCAAAGGCTTGTTGAACCCTTCTTCGAATAAATTTAGGAGAATTACGGTTCATCATGCCCATGACGATACCGTATCTTCCTACCCTAGCCGCCTCTTGAAGCACCTGTATTGGATTCTTATAGTACTCGAAGGTGGTAATAAAAGCCACCGCATCGAAGCTTTGGTCTTTAAAGGGTAGATAATGGGAGTCGGCCATCACCAGATCTCCTGAGAAAAGATCTTTTGCTTGGGATAGCATCAACGGGGAGATGTCACCTCCTGTAGCGTCGATACCTATTTCATGCCACCAGCGGGTAAATCGTCCCGTACCACATCCAAACTCTAACAAATCTCTAATACGCCCATCTGCCTCGACAAGCTGAGTGATGACTTTCTTCTGCCATACCTCAGCCCGCTTATAGGGTCCTTCATACCACTGTTCATAGGTATCCGTGTATTCCCGGTTGAAAAACCATTCCGGTCTTCCTTGCCAGTTCATCTTACGTTGCGGAAGCAACAGGTTTTTGTTTTGTCTTATTAGTTCCATACGATATAGTGATAAAAAAATACTCCATTCGTATGGATAAGACCAACAGAATGGAGCACAACTATATCGTATGCAGCATCCCTACGTTGGCATTATCCAAATCAGGTTTCGGGTATAATCTCAGCTCCTTATGACAATAAGGGCACCCCGTGCTACTCTATAAATTTCTATTTTATACGCCTAAGGTACTATTTTCTTTCTACTTAAGCAAATCCTGCAACGCCTTTTCCACCTTTTCAAAGTTAAAAGACGCTTTCACCTCTTCGAACATACGTTGTATCTGGTCGTTACAGAGGTTGCCGATGCTTCCTTCATGGGTATGGTTTACCTCTTTCAAAGGCTTGAAGGTGCCTGCTTCGATATCAAGACCTATTTTACGATAAGCCTCACGGAAAGGAACACCTTTCAGCACCTCATTATTTACTACTTCTACCGAAAACAGGTAATCGTATTTCGGGTCATCCAAGATATTCTCTTTCACCTCTATATTCTCCAACATGAAAGTCGCAATCTCTAAACATTCGTTCAACGACTTGAAAGCAGGGAAAAGATTTTCCTTCAGCAGCTGCAGGTCCCTGTGATAGCCTACCGGAAGATTGGTAGTCATCATCGCTATCTCGTTTGGCAGAGCCTGAATTTTGTTACAGCGCGAACGTATCAGCTCAAACACATCCGGATTTTTCTTATGTGGCATGATGCTGGACCCCGTAGTCAGATGTGCCGGAAACGAGATGAAACCGAAGTTTTGATTGATAAATAAGGTTACATCCATGGCAAACTTAGCCAAGGTCGCAGCGACGGAACTCATAGCCTGCGCCAGAATACGTTCGGTTTTACCACGCCCCATCTGTGCATAAACCACATTATAATTCAAATCATCGAAACCCAACAGTTGCGTGGTCATAGTTCTATTTAACGGGAAAGAAGAACCATAGCCTGCTGCCGACCCTAGCGGGTTTTTGTTGCACACAGCCCATGCGGCTTTAAGCAGATGCAGGTCATCAACCAGACTTTCGGCATAAGCACCAAACCATAGACCGAAAGAAGAAGGCATTGCTATCTGCAAGTGCGTATATCCCGGCATCAACACGTGTTTGTATTGTTCGCTAAGCTTGATAAGCTCCAGAAACAACGTTTCCGTATTTCGGAAGATATTTTGTATTTCCGTACGAAAATAGAGCTTCAGGTCTACCAGCACCTGATCGTTGCGCGATCGTCCCGAATGTATTTTCTTCCCTGCATCACCAATACGTTGTGTTAGCATCATCTCCACCTGAGAGTGCACATCTTCCACACTATCTTCTATTTGGAACTTACCTTCCTCAACTTCTTTATATATGTTTTTTAGCTCCTTCTGTACAGCTTCCAAATCGTCGTCCGACATCAGGCCTATGCTGTTGAGCATGCGGGTGTGGGCCAATGAGCCTAACACATCGGCAGCTGCCAGATGCATGTCCATCTCACGGTCCTTACCTACTGTAAATGATTCAACAAAGGAATCTACGTCAATATTTTTCTGCCAAATTTTCATTCAAATACTATTTGCTTGCAAAAATACCAATAATTTAAGATTTCGGCTGATAAACTTTTGTTTTACAGCTTTTGTATAACATCTTTAATACATTGACGCAAGTATTACCAGATATAAATACCTTTATAAAACTTTTATTAACTAAATAAATCGATGATAAAAAAAGCTGTTTTATTTGTTGCACTTCAATGTGCCTGGCTGATGCCTTTTGCACAAGAATCGGCAAAGGCTATCCAATGGAAAGATATTCCGAATTGGCAGTTTGTCCGCACCAATGGTGCCACCCCTTCTCCTGACGGGAAATGGATGGCTTACGTTTCCGGGCCTACCCAAGGGGATTTGACCTTAACTTTAACACGTACGTTGGACACGACGAAGTACGTCTATAAAATCGGAGGTGCTTCCACCCCCGTGTTTTTCAATAATGACGCCCAATTTGTGTCCTTCTTTGAAAGTCCCAAATATGCAGAAATTAAGACCAACGAGAAGACACGTCGCCCTTCACCCAAAAAACTTAAAATAGTATCTCTGAAAGACACCTCGTCCGTAACTTTCAATAACGTTCAGAATTTCAGCTTTTCTAACGACAATGGACAATGGATAGCCATACGCTTTGACAACAATAGTCTTTCGGCACCAAGTGCCGCTCCTATGGGCGTAGGAGCTCCACGGCAGGCATCAAGATCCAAAGGGTCCGACCTGCTTTTATATAACCTTATCACCAAGAAAAAATACAATCTAGGAAACGTCAGCGAATACAGCTTCAACAAATCAGGTCAATATCTAGCTTATATCATTGACGCCAATGGCAAAAACGGCAACGGCATCTTCCTGATGGACCTTACCACAGGAATCTCCAATGCCCTACACAACGATGAAGCTAACTTCTCTAAAATTTCATGGAATAAGGAAGGTACCGCCTTTGCCCTGCTAAAAGAAAATACAGATAAAAAATTCAAATCACCGGTATATACCCTCATCGGGGTGAAAAACTTCAAAGGACACAATGCCGATGTGTTTACCTTCAGTGGTCTGGATGAAAATCAAATTACTGCCGGATATGGCATCAGCAACAACGCTACACCTTATTGGAGTAAGGACCTGAAAACCATTTTCTTCGGCATAGCCAAACTGGAAAAGAATGAAGACCAGAAAAATACCGAAAAGAAAATTGACAGCATAGCAAAAAAAGACGCTAACAACAAGATTGCTGCACAAGATTCTGTCGTAGGAAAAAAAGACAGTACCTTGGTTGCCAAAGGACCTAGACAGCCTATAGCGCCAAGAAATAACGAACCTAACAAAAAAGATCTGGAAAAGCCGGACATGATCATCTGGCACTGGCAAGATAAAAAACTTCAATCCATCCAGAGAAATCAGCTGAATGCTGAAAAGTCCTTTACGATTATGAGTGCTTGGCATATCCAAGAAAATAAGTTCACCTCTCTTGCCGACAGCAACATAAAGGCCATATCTCTATCACCAAATCAACTTATAGGCTATGGAGTAGATGTCACACCTTATGAGTATGAATCTAATCTAAGCGGCCAAAACTTCGGCGACTTGTATATCGTAGACATTAAGACAGGACAAAAGAAATTGGCTATTGAGAGACTGTATCTAAATGTTAACCGTGGACTACGCTTCTCACCTAACTCGGACTGCCTTCTTTTCTTCCGTGAGGGACATTACCAACTTTTGAACACGAAAACATTGGCCATCACCAACCTCACAAAAAACATTCCTACTTCCTTTGTCAACCAGTTCGACGACCATAATATCGACCGTCCGGCTACAGGAAGCTATGGCTTCACCGCCGACAACAAATACGTACTGCTGAAAGATAACTACGACCTATGGAAAGTGTCTTTGGATGGTAAATCAGCGATCCGTCTTTCCGACAATTGGAGTAGTCATAAACTTATCGTTTCGGGCTACAATAGACTTTACGAAGAAGATGATTTTATTGACCTGAAAAAGAATCAATATTTCCATGTGCTTAATTACAATACCAAGCAGAAAGGTGTAGCCTTGCTATCTGCAAACAGCAACAAGCTTGAGATTCTAAAATTGGACGACATTAACATCAGTACTCTTCGCAAGCCTAAAAATAGCAATTCCCTCTTCTACACCATAGAAAGGTCGAACGTTGCTCCGGATATTTTCATGGCGACAGACAAACTTTTAAAACAAGAACTCAAAATTGTGGACAACAATCCGGATAGTCAAAAAGGTAAGATATCAGCAGGATCCAAACTTTTGACCTACGTTTCAGCTCATGGTGACACACTACATGCGACACTATATCTTCCGGCAAACTATGTAGAAGGAAAATCTTATCCTACAATCACATATATCTACGAACGATTGACTGATGAGAAAAACAACTATTCACAACCACTTTATCCGGGAGGAGGATTCAACAGAGCGATGTACACCAGCAATGGCTATGCAGTATTGATGCCCGACATCAAATACAAGCTGAACGACCCGGGAATGTCTGCCGTAGCATGTGTGGCACCTGCAGTGAAAGCTGCCATCGCCACAGGAATCGTGGATGGCAACAACGTGGCTATACACGGACACTCATGGGGAGGCTACCAAACTGCCTTCCTTATTACCCAAACAGATATCTTCAAGGCGGCAGCAGCCGGAGCTCCATTGACCAACATGATTTCCATGTATTCGCTGATTTATTGGAATACCGGTTCTTCTAACCAAAGTATCTTCGAATCTAGTCAGGGTCGACTCACCACAGGCTATTGGGACAACTGGGATGCCTACGTTCGCAACTCTCCAATATATCATATCAAGAAGGTGAAAACGCCACTGCTTCTACTACACAATGACAAAGATGGAGCGGTAGATTATACTCAAGGTATAGAATACTACAATGGTTTGAGAAGATTAAATAAACCTGTAGTCATGCTTACCTACAACGGAGAAAACCACGGGCTAATGAAAGAAGTGAACAAAAAGGATTATGCCGTACGGATGATGGAATATTTCGACCATCATCTCAAAGGTAAACCTGCTCCTGACTGGTGGCAAAAAGGAATCAAATACATTGATCTGCCTAAACATCTTGAAGAAAGAGCCTTCTAAGGAATAAAGCTCGACAGTAAAAAAGAGATAGTCTTTACACTGCCCCCAAAAAGTTAGACACTATTTGGGGGCATTTTTATGGTTAAGTACAAAAAACACAAATCCGATTTTAAGCTTCGTCTGGTTAAAGATTAC
>NZ_BAABGR010000002.1:0-137460 GCF_039541675.1 Sphingobacterium thermophilum
AAATCAGAGTTGTTTTATTTAAAGAAATATAGGTCAATACTGGAATTAACTAAGGATATTATAGAATATATTAAATATTACAACGACAAAAGGATAAGAATTAATTTAAATGGAATGAGCCCGGTAGAATACCGAGCTCATCATATCAAAAATATTGCATAAATTCGTCCAACTTTTTGGGGGCAGTCCAACGTGTAGACCTTTTTTATTTTAATGTAATAGCAGTTAAAACAGAAAGGCGTCATTATGGTTGTGACGCCTTTTTTATGTATGAGACTGGTTAGTCTAAGATCGCTGCAATGCCAGGTAAGGTTTTGCCTTCCATGTATTCCAATAAGGCACCGCCTCCAGTGCTTACATAGCTTACATGTTCAGTCATACCAAATTTAGCGATAGCAGCAGCAGAGTCACCTCCTCCGATAAGGGAGAAAGCCCCTTGTTCTGTTGCTAATACTACGGCGTCGGCAACGGCTTTGGTACCTTTGGCAAAGGTGTCGAATTCGAAAACCCCCATTGGACCGTTCCATAATAAGGTGCGTGAAGCGGAGATGACCTCTGCAAAGTGACGTGCCGACTCTTCGCCGATGTCTAATCCTTCCAAGTCATCCGGAATCTGGTCGTTGGGACCGTTGAACACGTTGGCATCATTGGCAAACTTATCCGCAATTTGTGCATCCGTAGGTAATACTAGATTAACATTTTTCTCTTCCGCCTTTTTTACTAGTTCATTTGCCAAATCCAGCTTGTCCAGCTCGCAAAGGGATTTACCGATCTGACCACCGCGGGCTTTCACGAAAGTATAAGCCATACCACCTCCGATAATCAGGTTGTCGACTTTTTCTAATAGAGCTTCGATCAACTGAATTTTGTCCGACACTTTAGCACCTCCGATGATGGCGGTAAAAGGTCTTTCCGGATGATTAAGTACTTTTTCAGCATTTTTGAGTTCTGCCTCGATCAGGTAACCAAAATATTTGGCTTCAGGGAAAAACTGAGCGATGACAGCCGTAGAGGCGTGAGCACGGTGAGCTGTACCGAAAGCATCGTTAACGTATACGTCTCCTAACTTGGCAAGCTTTTCTGCGAAATCTTTATCTCCCTTTTCTTCTTCTTTATAGAAGCGTAAGTTTTCCAATAGCAACACTTCCCCGCCTTTTAGGTTGGCCGCCTTGTCTATGGCTTCCTGACCAATACAGTCGTTGGCAAATTGAACATCCACACCCAATACAGAGGATAGGTGTTTAACGATATGTCGTAAAGAGTATTTGTCTGTAGGTCCCTCTTTTGGTCTGCCCAAGTGAGACATCAGGATTACCGCTCCGCCGTCATTCAAAATCTTTTTGATGGTAGGCGCAGCTCCCTGAATACGGTTGTCGTCTGTAATATTGAAATTTTCATCCAACGGAACGTTAAAGTCTACGCGTATTAAAGCTTTCTTTCCGGAAAAATTTAAGTTGTCAATAGTTTTCATAATCTCATTATTGCTAATTCAGCAGTTAATTTATTCTTAAAATAATAAATCGGCTGCGGTCTGTGATACAGTTTAGTTGATTTAAGCAGTAAATATAAAAAAAGCAAAGAAATTTCATTCTTTCTTTGCTTTTAGTCTGTTAATAAATTTCTACGGTATAAGGTATTCTTGCCTGAATTCCTGTATGTTTAGTCAGTTTTTGGAGCTCTTTTAGGTATTTATAATATTCTCCCAAGTCCTCGCCAATCATCCACATACGTATCTTATCTTTAGATGTTGTGAAAATTGAGGAAAAAGGACTTTCTGATTGTGGGTATTCTTTTACGTAATAAGAGTCGAGCTTACCTTTAGCTGCAGCGGCTCTGATGGCATCTTTGATATTGCCGATCTTGTCTACCAGCCCGAGGGCCACTGCCTGTTCGCCTGTCCACACACGACCTTGGCCTATGCTGTCAACCTTGGAGGTAGGAATTTTACGTCCATCTGAAACCCTTTTGATAAACGTTTGGTAGGTTTCGTTTACGTATTGCTGCATAATGGCTTTTTCCTCTTCGGTGAGAGGCTTGTCCCAGCTGTTCAGCATGGTGGCGTATTTGCCTGTTTTTACTTCTTCAAACTTAATTCCTAACTTATTGTTGAGCAATTCTTTCGCATTAGGAATAAGCCCGAAGACACCTATAGAGCCTGTAAGGGTACTCTTCTCTGCAAAAATGGAGTCTGCAGCAACAGAAATATAGTAACCTCCGGATGCGGCATAGTCTCCCATAGATACGATGATAGGTTTAACCTTTTTGGTAAGGTCTACTTCTCTCCAGATGATATCGGAAGCTAGAGCAGACCCTCCCGGCGAGTTGACGCGCAGCACGATGGCCTTTACATCCTCATCTTCTCGAAGCTTGCGTAGCTCTCTCGACAGTTTGTCTCCGCCAATTTCTTCTATACTGCCTTCTCCATCTACTATGTCGCCATAAGCATACAATACGGCAATTTCGTTGGATTTATCTTTGTTGTTGGTCGGAGTGCCACCATAGTTTAATACAGAAACTACCGGTATATCTTTTTTATTATCGATGTTCAGGCGCTTTTTGATTTCGGCGATAAGTTCATCCTTATACAGCTTGCCGTCGATAAACTTATATTTTAAAGCGTCGTCAGCATTGCGGATGACGAATTCATCCGCGTAGCGGAACAAGGAGTCTTTCTGAATTTTTCTGCTTGCGGCAAGGTCATCCAGAAACATATTATAGATGCTGTTTAGATAAGACATCGTCTGCTCCCTGTTCGCTGGGCTCATTTGGTTCATAGTGAAAGGTTCTACTGCTGACTTGTACGTACCTACACGTACCACCTGCATGTTGATACCAAACTTATCCAGCGCATCTTTGAGGTACATGATACTTGTTCCCAAGCCACGGAAGTCCAACGATCCCTGTGGATGAAGGTAAATCTTGTCGGCGGTAGAGGCTAGGTAATATGCTTTTTGTGAGTACCCTTCACTATAAGCAACAATAAACTTCTTGGAGCTTTTGAAATCCACCAAGGCGTCCCGTATAGCCTTTAATGTAGCAAACCCTACATTGGCTGTGCTCGCATTGAGATAGATTCCTTTGATGTTGTCATCGGTCTTGGCTGCTTCGATGCGGGCTAGTAAGTCATTGAGGCCAATAGACTTTTCAGCCATACCGAACGGTAAGTCTAAATCTTCGAAAGGATTGTCTACAGACTTTTCTATAATATTGTAATCCAATGATAGATAAAGAACCGAGTTGGGCGGTGCCGGCTGTGTTTTTTCCGACGAAAATTGCGCTATAATGGCAATCATGAAGAAAAATAGAAAAAAGGCAATGATGCCGGTGATGATGATTCCCGTGATAGTTGCTAATACTTGCTTAAAAAAACTCATACGTATTATTTAATTTTAAGTTATAAATTTACAGCAAAAAATCGAATAGTAGAGAACTTTCTGCTATGATATGACGGTATGAATGTGGTATATATACTTTTGGGAGCCAATTTGGGGAATCCACTCCAGCAGATCGGTAGTGCTTTGAGGTTGCTGCAGGAGCGTCTGGGGGCGTTGGCTGCTGTTTCTTCCCTTTATCAGTCGGAGGCTTGGGGTGTTGAGGAACAACCTATATTCTATAATCAGGTAGTTTCCTTCTCCACGCCACTTTCGGCACAGGAATGTCTGGCTATCTGTCAAAGTATTGAAAATGAGTTGGGACGTATAAGACATGAAAGATGGGGCGCACGAGTGATAGATGTAGATATCTTATATTACAATGAAGAAATTATAGAGAAGTCCGATCTTGTGGTACCCCATCCATATATAGCACAACGCCGTTTTACGTTAATTCCTTTGTGCGAGATAGCTCCTGATTACGTGCATCCCGTTTTTAAGGTGAGTAACAAAGACTTATTATTAAGCTGTGAAGACCAACTGGGGGTAATAAAACTTTAACCTATGAACTATCAAATTATAAATTGGGATACTATTTCGGAGTCCATGATGGGCAATGAAGAAATGATAAAGCAGTTTGTACAGATGTATCTTGTCCAATCTCCTGTAGATTTTGAGGCTTTGGAGCAGGCAGTATTCAATAAAGATATGATTGCAATAAAAGACAAAGCGCACCATATCAAACCTACTATGCAGTATGTGGGAGCAATTTCCCTGCAACAGGATTTTCAATTGTTGGAAAATATGGCAAAGGAGGGCAAGGATATCCGAGAAATTGAAGGGCTGCTGGAACGTATAAAGCCTAAGTTTGAACTTCTTTTGGAAGAACTCCGAATGTTGGCAGGATAGCCCTACTGATAGGTAGAGCTTACTTTATGGTTTTTAATCTTTTGCCCTTCTTGGGCGTAATAGCTTCACTACAACTTATAAACTATTCGTAAAATACAACCTTGTTGTGCGATATTTTTAATAAGTTTGTATTAGTGGAATAGAATACATTTTTCGATGGCAAGTAGAAGCAATTCTTTTAAAAATACTTTCAATAGAGGGACGAAGGAGACGCGTAGCAAAGGACGAGAAGAAGCTCCTAAGCGGGAGCCCATAGTAAAACCGTTTGACTCCATAAACTTTTCGGAAGGACAACGTAAGGCGCTGAAAATCTTGGGTCTTTTCTTGATTCTATGTTCGTTTTTGTTTGCAGTAGCCTTTGTTTCTTATTTATTTACGTGGAAACAAGATCAAAGTTATATTTCCGCCACAAATGGTGGTTGGAGTACATTGTTCAAAACCAGTGAGGAGCTTACCGAAGACGGTGTGGAGCCCGTAGTGGAAAACAAACTCGGAAAGTTGGGGGCTTTGTTGGCCAACCAGTTTATCTATAACTGGTTTGGGATTGGCTCTTTCCTATTTGTGTTGATTCTATTTGTCGTAGGATATAAATTCCTTTATCGCAAGTCTCTATTACCTATCTGGAAGACATTGCTCTATTCTACCATTGGCATAATCTATATTTCCGTAACATTAGGTTTCATTCAGGATTATATTACAGATACACCACATATTTTGGAGGGTAAGTTTGGTTATTGGACCAACCAGCTGCTGAATGCACAAATAGGAAAATTTGGTGTCGGAGGATTGATTGTCTTTGCTTATTTGGCAGCATTGGTATTGATTTACAATCTGGACCTTAAGTTTGCTTTTTCATCAATAGGTAGTACGTCTTCGGAATCGGAAAATTCTGAAAGTGTAGACTACGATCTTATGAATGATAAGCCTATTCTTCCGAAAAATGCGGTTAAGAAGCAAGAAGAGGTGCAAGAGGAGGAAATGGATATTGACGGAGCGGTAATTGAAGTGTCGAACACGTTAAGGACAAATCGCCCCACGCTGACGGTAAACGACAGATTCCGGCATCTACATGAATCAGAGCCTGAAGATCAGGAAGAAGAACCTCTTCAGCAAGAGGAAGAGGTGCAAAGTGTGGAATTCGAGCTGCAGCCTAGTGATACAGATAGCCCTGTACAGTCCATAGATCTTTCGGTGGATAGTACCCCTCTGCATATTGAGCAGCCTAAAGCAGAAGAGGAGGTAACTCTAGCTGTAGAAGAGGTCAAGGAAGAAAGACAAATTACAGCGGACGACTTGGTGGCGCAATTCGGACAGTACGATCCGAAGCTCGACCTGTCAGGATATCAATATCCTACGTTGGATTTGCTGAAAGATCACGGTTCCGGTAAGATTACGATAAACCAGCAGGAGCTGGAAGCCAATAAAAATAGAATCGTCGATACTCTAAGAAACTATAATATTGAAATCGAACATATCAAAGCGACTATAGGTCCTACCGTGACCTTGTATGAGATAATCCCTAAGCCGGGGGTTCGTATTTCGAAAATAAAGAACTTGGAGGACGACATAGCCTTAAGTTTAGCGGCATTAGGAATACGTATCATAGCTCCTATGCCGGGAAAAGGCACCATAGGTATCGAAGTACCTAATAGCAATCCAGAGATGGTGTCCATACGTTCGGTGCTAGCTACGGAAAAATTCCAAAAGACGGATATGGATCTGCCTATAGCTTTGGGTAAGACCATTTCCAATGAAGTGTATATTGCCGACCTAGCCAAGATGCCACACTTGCTAGTTGCGGGAGCTACAGGACAAGGAAAATCCGTAGGTATCAATGCTATATTGACATCATTGTTGTATAAGAAGCATCCTGCCGAACTCAAGTTTGTGTTGGTAGACCCTAAAAAGGTGGAGCTGTCATTGTTTAAAAAGATTGAAAGACATTTTCTTGCCAAATTGCCAGGAGAGGATGAAGCTATCATCACGGATACCAAAAAGGTAATCAACACTTTAAATTCACTTTGTATAGAGATGGACCAGCGTTATGACCTTCTCAAAAACGCACAGGTTCGTAATCTTAAAGAATATAATGCAAAATTTATCAATCGCAGATTAAACCCTGAGGAGGGACATAGATTCTTACCGTTTATAGTTCTTATTGTTGATGAGTTTGCGGATTTGATGATGACTGCCGGAAAAGAGGTGGAAACACCTATAGCACGTCTGGCGCAGCTGGCACGTGCGGTAGGTATACACCTGGTCATTGCGACTCAGCGTCCTTCGGTAAATATCATTACCGGTACTATCAAGGCAAACTTCCCTGCGCGTCTGGCGTTTAGGGTGCTGTCGAAGATAGACTCCCGTACAATCTTGGATACCGGAGGGGCGGATCAGCTTATTGGACGAGGCGACATGCTGTTGGCGTCGGGATCGGACCTTATACGTATACAGTGTGCTTTTGTGGATACGCCGGAGGTGGAACGTATCTCGGACTTCATCGGCTCGCAGCGCGGATATCCTTCAGCATTCTTGTTGCCTGAATATGTGGATGAGTCGGGCGACGGATCGGGATCTCCAGAATTTGATTTGTCTGAGCGCGACCAGCTTTTCGAAGAGGCAGCACGTCTTATCGTCATGCATCAGCAAGGCTCTACGTCTCTAATACAGCGTAAGTTGAAATTAGGGTACAACAGAGCTGGAAGAATCATCGATCAACTGGAAGCAGCAGGAATTGTTGGTCCATTTGAGGGAAGTAAAGCGAGAGAAGTTTTATTCCCCGATGAATATTCCTTGGAACAATATTTAGAAACGTTAAGAAAGGATAATTAGCATGAAAAAATTATTATTGGCGCTAGCATTTGTAGGAAGCTCCTTGCAAATCTTTGCGCAGACAGACCCTGCAGCAAAGAAAATTTTAAACGAAGTATCGAAAAGATATAGCAGTTACAAGACCATAAAGTCGGAATTTACGCTGACCATACAGGATGCAAACAAGAAAAGTTATAAGTCCGAAGGGGTGATGTTTTTTAACAAACCCAAAAATCAGTATGCCATCCATATGAAGGATCAAGATGTGCTGTCGGATGGCAAGACGGTGTGGAATATAGCCAAAGATATCAAAGAGGTGCAAGTGACCGAAAACGAGAAGGATGGAAGTACTATAGGCCCCAGCAACCTTTTCAACTTTTATCAACAAGGATATAAATATGTGTTGATGGAAGATGAAAAGATAGTCCGTCAAGGAAAGACCGAGATGGCCAAAGTTATTGAACTAGCTCCTTTAGATACGAAGACCAATTACTTCAAAATCAAGCTTCGTGTCAATAAGAATAACCACATTCAGGATGTGACTATATTTGATAAGTCAGGCAATCGATATACTTATGCTATTGAGTCCCTTTATATTGGAAAACACTTTGATGACAGCATGTTCAAGTTTTCCAAGGAAAAATACAAGGGATATGAAATAGTAGATCTTAGATAGGAAGAAACTGAGAAAATAAAAAACCTTCGAAAGCTAATTCGAAGGTTTTTTATTGATTTCTTCTTCTTTGTAGTTGGGTTCTTAATTTGTTAAAGAAATCTTCCTCTACTTGAAAGAACTGAGAAGCTCTTGATTGGCCGATGATTTTTGAGAACTCTTCCCGATAAGCTTTTTTGAGCTCTACCTCTTTGGCATCAAACGCTATAACATCACGTTTTTGAGGATTGAAGGAGTTACCTCTACGACCGCTAATACTTCCGCGTTTGGCGCGTCTTATTTCCCACATTTCTTTATTGTACTTGTTATATATGGGAAAGAATTTCTGCGCTTCCGCAGGAGTTAGTTTTAATTCCTTTGTGATATATGCTACCTTTTCACTTTCTATAGCCTCAAAATTTTGCTGAGCAAAAGCTGAGGATATCTGAAGTGTCAATACAAAGCATATTGTCGTTAAAAGGTGTTTTAGTTGTAACATTATAACATGTAATTTAAATATTCTTCAATGTCTTCAGCCTCAATATCTGCATCCAGTTGAATGCTTTCTTGGTTAGAGTCGGACACAAGCTGGGTTAATTGGATTAAATCGGCTCCGTCCGATACTTGGGCTAAATAGTTGAGAATTTCCTCATCACTCACATTGTCCAAGTTGAGATCTGTATGGGCATATGTCGAGACCTCTTTATCCCTATTGAGGGATGATAGTCCTATGTACGAACCTACCCCTACCAAAAATAGGGCAGCGGCTGCGGCCACATATTTTTTCCAGGCGATGATACGGCGTGAAGGCAGCGTGCGTACCGGTGTGTCTTGCTTGTCCGCTCCAATCGTCTTGGTCAATATTGCGTCTGCCGATTTTTCGAAGTAGCCTACAGGTACCGTATATGGTGTTTCTTTGCCCAAAGTTTTCACCCACTTTTCGGCATGTATGTTTGCTTCGATAGCTGCGGCCGATTCTTCGAAATAGTTTTCCGGCACGGCAAAGCCGTCTGTGGTGCCAATACTATCGCGAAGCTTTAATTCATATATTTTCGCATAAATATCATTTTCTGCTTCTTCGAAATAATTTTCAGGAACTTTATATGCCAATGAAGGAACGACAGTTTTGAGCTTTTCTTCCGCTATGCGTGCTTCTATATCTTGTGTCAAGTTGTCAAAATAAGCAGCAGGCACGGCAAAACCATCAGTAGGCACTTTATCTTTTAGGTCAGCTTCTTTAATCTTTGTGAAAATACGGTCTTCTAATGTTTCGAAATAACCTTCAGGAACGGTAAAAGGTTCCTTATCGTGTGCTTTTGCTGCCTTTTCGATGTCAATCTGGCTTAGGATAGAACGAGCTTGATCGTCGAAGAAATTTTCTGGAACAGTAAAAGGATTCACACGCAATGAATCTGGCAGATTGTTGCCTCCTAAAGCTTCATTATATGTGTTTTTCTCCTTCATGGTGTAAATATAGATGACTTTTCCAACCGAAGGTTTAATCGTTACTGTTAAAAAATTGCTCTATCTTTTTCACGGCCAGATGGTAAGAAGCTTTGAGGGCTCCCACGCTAGTTCCCAAAATGTCAGATATTTCTTCGTATTTCAGATCTTCGAAATATTTCATGTTAAATACCAGACGTTGTTTTTCGGGAAGGGTCAGCAGGGCCTGTTGCAGCTTCATCTGTGCTTTATCTCCATTGAAGTAGGCTCCGTCCGCGAGCGTCTCAGACAAGTACGAGGAGCTCTCATCGTCCAGCGATACATTCTGTTTCTGCTTTTTCTTATTCAGAAAGGTAATGCATTCGTTGGTGGCGATGCGATACAGCCAGGTATAGAGCTGTGAGTCTTTTCTGAACTTGTCTAAGTTGCGCCACACTTTGACAAAAATATCTTGGGTCACGTCATCCGCATCGTCGTGATCGATGACCATGCGTCTGACGTGCCAATATATTTTCTGTTGATATTTCTTCAACAAATGTTTGAAAGCCGCTTCACGCGTGCTTTCTTCGGCAAACATAGCTATGATTTGCGCGTCTTCCATTTATTATTTTTTTCTGCTAATAACTTTTTGTGCTGCCGCGACGATGCTAGCTGCATTTAAGCCGTATTTTTCCATCAGCTGAGCAGGTGTTCCTGACTCACCGAAAGAATCGTCTACAGCTACATATTCTTGAGGAGTAGGAAGATTCTTAGCCAACACTTGAGCTACGCTGTCTCCTAGACCTCCGATGCGGTTGTGTTCTTCGGCAGTTACTACACATCCAGTCTTTTTTACAGAAGCTAAGATAGCTTCTTCATCTAAAGGTTTAATGGTGTGGATGTTTATGATTTCTGCATCGATACCTAATTTTTCGAGCTCTTCACCCGCCTTGATTGCTTCCCATACTAAGTGGCCTGTAGCGATGATGGTAACATCTTTACCTTCGTTGAGCATAACAGCTTTTCCGATTTCGAACGTCTGGTCGGCAGGAGTGAAGTTAGGCACTACAGGACGTCCGAAGCGTAGGTATACTGGTCCCTCATATTGTGCGATGGCAATGGTAGCTGCTTTGGTTTGATTATAGTCACAAGGATTGATAACCACCATGCCCGGCAACATTTGCATCAAGCCTATATCTTCCAATGTTTGGTGTGTAGCACCGTCTTCTCCTAAGGTAAGTCCTGCGTGAGAAGCACAGATCTTTACGTTTTTGTGTGAGTACGCTATAGATTGACGGATCTGATCGTATACACGTGCCGTAGAGAATTCTGCGAAAGTTCCTGTAAAAGGAATTTTGCCGCCAATGGTAAGACCTGCAGCGATACCCATCATGTTGGCTTCTGCAATTCCTACTTGGAAGAAACGTTCCGGAAATTCTTTGATGAAGGCATCCATTTTCAATGAGCCTACAAGGTCGGCACAAAGTGCTACGACATTTTCATTCTGTCTTCCTGCTTCTAATAAACCGGCACCGAAACCCGAACGTGTATCTTTAGATTCTGTGTATGTATATTTTTTCATTGTATTCTAAACTGTGATATGAGCTGCTGACGCGCTGTATGGCGTCGTTGTCCCTTTTTGCTAACTAATGTCTAACAATCTTTTAATAATCGCCTAATGTTTCTTTCAATTGTTCTAAGGCACTAGCCAACTGTTCATCGTTAGGCGCTACACCATGCCATTTGTGTGTTCCCATCATAAAGTCCACACCGTAACCCATTTGTGTATGTAGTAAGATGACAACAGGTTTACCCTTGCCTGAGCGTGCTTTCGCTTCATCAAGACCGGCAACTACTGAAGCCATGTCGTTACCTTTTTCGATTTCCAATACATCCCAACCGAAAGCTTCCCACTTAGCACGTAAGTTACCTAGTGACAACACTTGGCTTGTAGGACCGTCTATCTGAGCGCCATTGTAATCCACTGCAGCAATAAGGTTGTCCACTTTGTTGTGCGGAGCATACATGGCAGCCTCCCAAATTTGTCCTTCCTGTAATTCACCATCTCCCATCAACACGTATACCAGACTGTTATCATTGTTTAACTTTTTGGCTTGTGCGGCACCGATTGCTGCTGAAAGACCTTGACCTAATGAACCTGAAGCAATGCGTACACCTGGTAAGCCTTCGTGCGTAGTAGGGTGTCCCTGTAGGCGGCTGTCTATTCTACGGAAAGTAGCCAATTCACTCACCGGAAAATATCCTGCTCTAGCTAATGTGCTATAAAAAACCGGAGAGATATGTCCGTTTGATAGGAAAAAAATATCCTCACCGATGCCATCCATGTTGAAAGATGGATTGTGTTTCATGGCGTGGAAGTAAAGAGCTACGAAATAGTCTGTACAACCCAACGAACCTCCCGGGTGTCCTGATTGACAACCGTGTACCATACGCACGATGTCGCGTCTTACTTGTGATGCTAATTGTTCAAGTTTATTAATATCTGCACTCATTTTGATTTGATTATACAATTTTTGTTCTGGTAAAGTTAATGAAATTTGTATATCTACCTCAACAAATTATTCGATTAATTCTAAAGCATTTATGAAAAATGACTCTTCGATACATCTTACTAAAACAACTTTATTAAAATTTATTTAAATTTAATCATAACGATAATGGATATAGCCGTGAATAAACTTAATACGTATGGGGTACGAACTTGGAGCTTAGCCCTTTTTTTGTTGGTCGGCAAGCAGATTTACGCGCAGGAGAAGGTCAGCGGTATAGCCGCCATAGATGAGGTTACTGTATTTACGAATGGGGCGGAGGTCAACAGCCGTGTTCCCCTGAAAATGGATAGAGGGTCGGTGATGCTGTATATCCAAAATGTTGCGGAAGGCATTGACCTAAATAGTGTGCAGGTGTCAGGACCTGAAGGTATCACAATACTATCCGTATCGCAGAGCCGTGCGGAAGAGCGGGAAATCTTTCATCCTGAACATAGGAAGCTCCAAGATAGTTTAGAGGTCTATACGGCTAGGCGAGACGCGATGCTGCATAAACAGAAGGCTACACAAGGGGCTCTTAACCTTCTCAACAACGACAAATTGTTAGGAGGAAGCACAGCTGTCTCTATAGGAGATCTCACCCGTCTGGTGGATTACTATCAAACAAAAGTTGTAGAGCTTAATAGTGCTTTGGATGCCTTGCGTAAAAGTATAATTGTAGAGAATAAAAATATAGACCGTATCAAAGAGAAGATGCGTATGTATACCGGCAGTGGGGCGCAATTGGTGCTACAGCTCTACAACGCTAAGGCTGTGCAAGGAGAGCTAGGACTTTCCTATATTACTTCTGCTGCCAGCTGGAGAGCCTATTATGAACTTCGCAGTCAATCCATTACTTCGCCTCTTCGATGGCTGTATAAAGCGAAGGTAGTCCAAAACACAGGAGTGGACTGGAAGAAGGTGAAGCTCACTTTGTCTACGGGAACTCCAACCCGGGGAGGTACAGCGCCAGAGCTTAAGCCTAGCTATGCACAATATTATATACCGGTCGAGGAGATATCGGTAGGAAGCGCCTCAGGTATTAACAATCTACAAAAGAAGGCAGTGAGTCCGCAGCATACGGCAGAGACGGCAGTGCAACAAGAAATTATTTCTCCTGTGGCGAACATGGTTGCCAATCAACTTAGTACAACCTTCGATATTGATGTGCCTTACGATATTTTGTCGGATGGCCGGGAGCACAGCGTCACGTTGAAAGAATTTACTCTACCGGCGGTTTACACGTATTATGCTGTGCCCAAGATGGATAGAGAGGTATACTTGGTGGCCGAGGTTTCTGATTTCGAGAAGCTTAATCTCCTCCGTGGAGAGGCAAATATAATTTTTGAAAATATGTTTGTCGGCACTTCTTATATTGATCCGGCAGTGATTTCTGACACCTTGAAACTTACTATGGGAAGGGATAAGTCCATCGTTATAAAAAGGGAGCGCATCATGGACGAGAAAAGCTCTCAAGTGAGTGGAGGTAGCAAAAGACAGATTTTTACCTATGATATACAGGTCAGAAACAATAAATCTTCTCCAATCCAATTAATATTGAAAGATCAATACCCTGTTTCGACAGATAAATCTATTGAAATAAATCTCGTGGATAATGGTGGAGCACAGGTAGAAAAGGAAAGGGGAGAGCTGCTGTGGAAGGTAGAACTAAAGCCTAAGGAAACAAAGACCTATCGATTCACGTATATGGTCAAATATCCTAAAGATAAGGTTGTAGTATTCAATTAAATAAAAAATGCTCTTCAGCGAAGAGCATTTTTTATTAGTTAAGCAATGACCATGTAGACCATGGTATTCTTGTAAGGATAAGGATAAGGGCGATAGTGTACATGAAAAACACGGTTCTGTTGGCGGCATAGTCTTCAGCTTTTTTGGCTTTGCTATAACCTACGGTAATCAGGATCAACGCCAGTACCATAGTAAGCGGATGCTCTAAGAAATAAAGTCTCGCCAAGCTGTTGCTCATGTTTTCTCCTGAGAAGCTTTGTAGGCCTAGAGGAGAGGTAAAATAAAGCACCAAGCCTACCAACAGCTGTATATGTCCTGCCATTAGGCCGAATAGTGCGATTTTCCTGTTATATGGTTTTGCCTGGAAATAGTTCACTGCCGTAATGACGATAGAAATTACTAAAGCTACCAAAAGGATGATAGCCAAAGTCGAATGTAAATGTTTCATGCCTGTTAACATATGGTTTTGAGTTTAATGGTTTACAAAAGTACTATTTTGAAAGTCGTTTTTCTCCTAGATCTCTAAATTCGGATTTAGCTTTGAACTTTGGGAAAGTTGTTTCATGGCTCATGGTATAGCCTATGTCAAAGAAAAGACGTATATCTGCTAGTATTCCTTCGAAATCCCAGTTTTCGTCCAGTTCATCTTGCGGTTTGTGATATCGGCCGGACAGGGCAGCTCTACGTTTCTCGATGGCTATAGAATCTGTAGATATCAACTCGGATCCTGAGCCCATAAACAGTCCCGGAACACCTTTTTTGACAAAGTTGAAATGGTCAGATCGGTAGAACCCGCCGGAGGTAGGATTGCGCTCTCCTGCTACGGTACGTCCAAATTTTGCTGCCGAGCGTTGGACATAGTCTTCAATTTCGGTTTGTCCTATTCCTACTATAGAAACATCTTTGGTGGCGCCTAATGGACTGAATGCATCCATATTGAGGTTTGCCACAGTTTTGTTTAGTGGATATATAGGATTGTCGGCGTAGTATGCTGACCCTAACAGTCCTTCTTCCTCTGCTGTCAGCGCAATAAATACTATGGAACGTTCCGGTTGATATTTAGCGGCTTTGAAAGCTTTGGCTAGCTCAAAGAGCGCAGCAACACCGGCGGCATTATCTATAGCGCCATTGTAGATGGAATCTCCGTTTACAGGTTCTCCTACACCTAGATGATCCCAATGGGCAGTATAGATGATAGTTTCGTCGGGGCGTTTAGTTCCTCGGATACGAGCGATAACGTTGTTGGATTTGGAATGTCTAAACTTATTGTTTAATGCTACGGCTGTGGTGATATTCATAGGAACAGCTTTAAAGCCCGGCTTTTTGGCTTGTTCCATGATATTTTCCTCTAGTCCTCCGATTTTAAATAATTTCTTTGCGGTTTCTAGGGTTATCCAGCCTTCGAATTCCGGCATTTTGCTTTGGTCGTTTGTTTGTAGGTCCAGCTGAGGTCCCGACCAGCCTGAACGTACCACATCCCACCCATAGCTTGCCGCTGCCGTTTCATGGATCAATAATATTCCTGTTGCCCCTTGACGGCCCGCTTCTTCAAATTTATAGCTCCAACGTCCGTAATAGGTCATGGTATCCGCCTTGAAAAGGTTTTTGTCATAACGACCAGGGTCGGACACGAGGACAACGACGGTTTTCCCTTTGACGTCAAGACCTTCGTAATCGTTCCAGTTGTATTCGGGAGCGACAATACCGAAGCCGGCAAATACTAGTTCCGTATTTTCGATATTAATGTTATCCTTTAGCTTTCTTGTTCCGATGACGAAATCATCCAGATGACGGACTGAGACATTGCCATTTTTACCGTTGAAGGTGAGGGTTGGAGACGCAGGTTGAGAGGTAATTTCTACCATTGGCACTTCTTGGAAGTAAGAATCGCCATTGCCTGGTTCCAGTCCTAAGGCTTTGAACTGTTCTGCTATATAGTTTACTGTAAGAGTGTCACCCTTGGTAAAAGGTTTACGTCCCATAAATTCGTCTGAAGCCAGTGTTGCTATATGGGCTTTGTACGAGGTTTCGGTGATGGCCTCTAAGGCCGCACTGTCCAAGGTGTTGGGGTCGTACATGGAGGTCTGTTGCTTGCAGGAAAACAAGCCCAGACTGAGGACACAAGAAAAGGCTAATATTTTATTCATATTGTACTTAAGTTTTCGGGTTAATAAAAATACAATTTAAAATGCAGATTTTTAATCCCTTAAATTTTCTTTCGGAAGAAATACTTCCGCAATAGGGTGGAAGAGATATACCTTGTTGGTAGCCAGCTCGATACATTTGTAACGTTTTCGCAGTTTTTCCTTTTTCCTAAACGTACGACCGTTTTTTAATTGGAAGACTGCGTCAATAGGAAGGTCTTCCACATGTATGGCTTCCGTGATATTGTTGTCGTAGCGCTTCAACACACGGTAGAGGTTCACATCCGTGCAGGAAGAGGCCGCCGGATTATTCATGTATTGATGGATAGCCTCCACGACATCGCTCGGAAAGATGTTGAGCTGAAGAAAAGACTGTATTAAGCATTTAAAATTGTTTTTCCACTCTGGGCCATGCGGTTTTACCCGGTGTTTATGGTCCTGATAGGTTTTCAGGTGGGCAAACTCATGGATAGTTGTCAGCAGAAAAGCGTAAGGGTTAAGGTCGTGGTTTACCGTAATCTGATGCGGGGAGCCACGAAATGGAGCGCGGTAGTCCCCCAGCTTGCTGCTGCGGCTTCGCGTGACCTTAAACCTGCACGCCGTATCGTTGATCCATTGTGAGATGATAGGGGCGGCCTGCTCAGGAATATATTTGCTTAACTGTTTGCTGAAATCCGGCATTATCCTACAAACATATTACTTTTCGGCATTAATGAGAATTTTTTGTGGTTTTCAAACCTAAATCTTATGCCTATATTTGAGTTTGTATTTCTCTAGAAACAACATATTCTTCTATGCTATCACGATTACTAATTAAAAACTACGCCTTAATAGATAATTTGGATATCTCTTTTGATAAAGGATTGAATATTATCACAGGGGAGACTGGTGCCGGAAAGTCTATACTTATGGGAGCTTTGGGGTTGGTACTTGGAAATAGGGCCGAAGGAAAGCAGTTTTTTAATGAAGAGAAGAAATGCGTGATAGAGGGTTACTTTTCTATTTCTTCATATGATCTCAAAGGTTTTTTTGAGGAAAACAATCTGGAATACGATGATGAGACTATTATACGCCGGGAGCTATCGGTAGACGGAAAATCCAGAGCTTTTGTCAATGATTCCCCGGTGAATCTGACTATACTGAAAGCATTGGGAGAGAAGTTAATAGATATCCATTCACAGCATGCCACCTTGCAGATTAACACCGAGGAATTCCAATTGCTTGTGTTGGATGCATTAGCTGAGCAGGAAGATCTCCTTACTACCTACAGAAAGGAACTGAATATCTTGCGTCAGACAGAAAGAAGGTTGAAGACTCTGAAAGAGGAGTCGCGAGTAGCAAGTGCAGAGCTGGATTATAATCAATTTTTGTTTGAAGAGCTTGAGCGCCTCGATATTAAGGAAGGAGAGGTGCAGTCGCTGGAAGAAGAGCAGCAGCAGCTGGAAAATGCAGAAGAGATCAAGAGATCGTTGGTATCCTCTTCTTTTTTGCTGTCAGAAGGCGAGCAGAATGTACTGTCGATGCTGAAGGAAAGTGTGCAGCAAATACAGCAGGCTGCCCGTTATTTTTCGGGGGCAGAGGAGTTGGCGCAACGTCTTCAGAGTACCTATATAGAAATCAAAGATATTGCATCGGAGATAGCACAACAGGAAGAGGCTGTGATGTTAGATCAGCAGCGTTTGGATGAAGTGTCGGCGCGTCTCAGCGAGCTGTACAGTGTCATGAAGAAACATAGGGTGGATAGTGAGGGCGAGCTGCTTCAGATAAGAGACAATCTCGAACAGAAGCTTCAGGCAGTACTAAATCATGACGATATTATGGCCGAGTTGGAGAAGCAGCTTACGGAGCAGAAGGACAAAGTGATGACTTTGGCAAAGCAGATTCATGACAACAGAAAAGCTGTGGTGCCTCAGGTGGTAGATTTTGTACAGCAGACGCTCACTACGGTGGGAATGCCTAATGCACGGCTTAGCATTTCATTAGACTTCCAAAATATGGAGAAAGCTTCTCCACGAGGGTTTGATGCTGTGCAGTTCCTTTTTTCAGCGAATAAAGGTCAGACATTACAGCCTATACACAAAGTAGCATCGGGAGGCGAGTTGTCGCGGGTCATGCTGGCTATAAAATCTTTGGTTGCTCAGAATTCGTCATTGCCGACCATCATCTTCGATGAGATAGATACCGGTATTTCTGGCGAAGTAGCATTGCGAGTGGGAGAGGTGATGCAGCGTCTTGCACACAATATGCAGGTCATTGCCATAACGCATTTGCCACAGATTGCTTCCAAGGGAACTTCCCATTTCAAAGTTTACAAGGAAGACAAGGAAGACAAAACCCGTTCCAATATTGTGTTGTTAAAGCCTGAAGAGCGTGTCCTAGAAATCGCACAGATGCTGAGTGGTGTTAATCCGGGTGAGGCGGCATTAGCTCATGCCAAAACATTATTGGGATAGCTTACTGTTGGCCGAAAAGAAGATAGCCATCTTTCGCTCCACGGATAACCTCTTGCAGCTGGCCTGAATCTAAACTGTTGATTAATGTCTGGAAGTCTTTCCAAAGAGAGGAAAGCTGCTCTTGGTGCTCAGACAGATAAGCAAAAGGATATCCTTCGAATTCGGGGTATTGTTTCAGTTTATTCAAAATCATCTTGTTACCCAACATAGCCCCTAAGACGATATATATCATACCAAGCTTGTAATAGGAACTTGTGGCGTTTATAGCTAATGAAGAAGAGACTTCTTCGACGTGAAGATGCTTAAGGTCAACAAGCAGGGCCTGCTGCTTTTGTAGGAGTAGCTTACTAAGATCTTTCCAGTCGTCTTTTACTTTGGGAAGTACTGCTGTTATGTACCTGTACGAATGTGTAATAAGTTGTTTGTAATGTTCACGGGTAAACCGGTTCTTGAAGAGAAGGTCTGCATGCATGATCTGTTCGATCTTGTCGTGAAACCCTTGTGTTTGTTGTTTTAATATTTGGTTATTCATTGGGAAAAGCGATTTTGAATGTGGTGCCTTCATTTACTTTACTTTGAAACTCGATGTTAGCATGTAGCTTGTCTATTATACGTTTTACTATAGCCATACCTACGCCACTTCCTTCAAACTCATTCGCATTCGATAATCTTTTAAACATGCCGAAAAGGTTTTCTTTTTCTGTTTCGGCGATTCCTATACCGTTATCTTTTATATAATAGATGGTATTGTTGTCTTCCTTTTTGCTGTAGATTTCCAATATAGCTGTATCTTTTTTGCTACTAAACTTGATTGCATTATTGATGAGGTTCATGAAAAGTTGATACAGCAAGGTTTTCTCTCCATAGACGGGTAGCAGGTCGCCCAAGATTACTTCGTAGTTTTTCACGCCGTAGCGCTGTACAGCTTGCTGAATGATCTGATGGATGAAGGTTTCGGTAGTAACCACCTCATAGGAAAGGATATTGGCAGATTCCTTGGTGGATTCAATGGTTTTGTCGATGATGCTGTTGATTAGATCAGCAGCTTCAGCAATATTTTTTGAAAACTTGCCTAAGAAGTCGCGCGTAAGGTCTTGCTTAGCATAGATGAATTGAGCTGATGTCTTGATAATGGACAATGGATTTCTGATGTCGTGAGCTAGCTGATGGGTGTAGGTTTCCAACTTGTTATTGGCTTCTATTAACCGTTCGTTGAGTCTTTTTACTTCGTTCATCTTGCGAAGCAAAGAATCTTGAATCAACTTATGGATTCTTGTCAAAAAGTTAATGTCAAACGTACTCCATCTTTCGGATTGGCCTTTTACCTGTTTTTTCCATAGCTGAAAGGAGGTGCGTGGCGAATAGATGTAGGCATTTTTTTCTTCGGAAAAGATGGGATGTTTTTCCGGTATTCCCGCCCATTTCTCTTCCGTAAGGATTTCTTTTCTAAACCAATATATAGCGTAATCGTGCTCCTTATCAAAACTTATTCTGGCGACACCTGTCCAGTTGCTGTTGTCTGTTTTTTTGTTATTGGGTAAGGAGAAAGCATGTGAGGTAAAGATGTTTTCATCACCAATCCTGCTGTTGATTTCTGCATGAATTTCTTCCAGCAGGTAGTCGCTGGGAGTCTCACCATAACGAGTGACAAAATCCGGTGAACGGATAATTAAACCTGAAGAGGGGATTGCCTGCATAAACGGCTTGGCAAATTCTTTCAACGTCTTCTCTATGGAGCTGTTAAAGACCAACCTTTCTTTAAGTTCGAGCTCAATTTCCTTAATCTTTTGATCGTCTTCTATTTTTATTCGTTGCTGTTCCACCAAATATTTGGTGGCGGCATAATGTGTTACAAAAAGACATAAGCTCTTTCTGTCGTATGGAATAAATTTTGGTGTAATGTTCTGGCAGGCCACCAAGCCCCAAAGCTTATCATCTATGACTATGGAAAAACTGGCGCTGGCACGTACCCCAAAATTGTGGAGATATTGCAGATGGATTGGGGAGAGTGCCCGTATTTGTGATTTGGATAAGTCTATCTGTGTAGGCTCAGCCCCAAAGAGTGGGACAGTATCGGCATGGATATCCGGTGTTTGGCGGGCAAGATTCTTCAGGTAGAGCTTTCTAGCCTGCTGCGGAATGTCAAATTCTGGATAACGATAGCCAAGCAAAGATTCCTCCTGGATGGTTTTCTTTTCAGCGATGACAATGCCGCTGCTGTCTTCCAGAAACTGATATACCATGATGCGGTCAAATCCTATAATCCTATATATGTTTTCACACAGCGTCTGCCATATGTTGTCGCTGAAATCAAAGTTGCGTTGAAATTCATTCAACTGGCTTAACTCTATGACTATACTTTCGTTCTTTTCGAACTCCAAGAATATTAGATCGTTGTGAATGTAAATGGTAAGCTGAAAGCATTCTCCATGGAGATGCGTTTTGAAGGTTAGAGGAGAACGGCTTATGTGAGATAGGTCGAGGCTTTCGATTTTTACGCCCATCTCCTGATAGATAAATCCTAGGAAGTCATGTATTTTGAGCTGCATGGCCGCAGGAAGGTCCAACGGTAACCATCTGCGGCAATTTTCACTAATGGCGATACATTTGCCTATCAAGTTGAAAACCAAAAGATAGCCAAAGTCCTGAATTTTTCCGCACAGATGTATAGGTTCTTCTTCGCAGTTAAGAATTTTTGCTGCCTCACTCATTAGGTTTGGATGTAGATATTTTTAAAGATACTTATTCGATAATGATAAAACGAATAATCGGGCAAAATGTTCTAGAAGAATGAACTTTGCTTGCTAAAGGAAGTGAGGGAACAAAAAAAGGAGGCCTAGCCTCCTTACGTTAATTTCCAATTTCAGCGTCCGTCAATACGATTTTGGTAATCATATCTGTCGGAGGAACCGGAGTTCCAGTGCCTCTGTATTCTGCAAAAATTCTTACTTTTCCTATAGAATAGTTTGCCGTGAAGATATAGTTTCCGATGGTTGCCGGCAGCAGTTCGTAGGTGTTAGGGTCACTGTCATACGATATAGCCACCGAAACGTGACCATCTTCAAAATAGCGGGCATCCAAATCTGGCATATTTTGTTCGTACTTGAATACGCGGGGTTCGCTTTGCGACCATTGATTAGATTTAATCGTATATACGTAACTAACTCCCGGAAGATAGTTGGTAATATATTCTTTCGTACACGAGTTGAATGTTACCAAAGAAGCACTTGCTATGGCTATGGCTAATAATATTTTTTTCATATAAAATTGTTTTAGTTAGATAGCATTTATCTGCATGACAATAAAGTTGTAATATAGTTTAAAACGATAGAACAAAAATATTGCCACATATGAAGAATAATTTTTTTATCCCTCAAATGTTACCATCAATGCCTCTTTAATAGCTGTAACAGCCTTGTTAAGATCTTCTTCGGTATGTGCTGCTGAGATGAAGCCAACCTCATAGCCTGAAGGTCCGAAGTAAATTCCTCTGTTTAGCAGTTCGCGATGCATGACTTTGTATTTTTCCATGGAGGCTGGGTCGATCTGCTCGGCAGATTGGATTTTCTCCTGTGCGGTGAAGGCAAACCAGAAGATAGATCCTACAGTGAAAATTTTTACCTCATAATTTTTTTCTGTCACGAAGCTGCGTATTTCTTCTACGAACTGTTGTGTGGTTTTCTCTAACTTTTCGTAGAAGCCGGGTTGTGCTAGGACCTGTAAAGCAGCGATACCGGCAGCCATGGCCACGGGGTTGCCAGAGAGTGTACCTGCTTGGTAGACAGCTCCGTCGGGAGAGATGTTACTCATAATCTCTGCTGAAGCACCGTAAGCACCTACCGGCATGCCGCCTCCGATGATTTTTCCGTAGGTGATGATGTCCGGCTGTATATCGTAGTATTTTGCTGCCCCTTCGAAGCCTAGTCTGAATCCTGTGATGACTTCGTCGAAAATCAACAGTGTGCCATGGGCTTTTGTTATTTCTCTTAAGAAATGGATATATTCTTTATCCTGAATGAGCAAGCCGTTGTTGGCAGGAACACCTTCAATGATGACAGCTGCGATCTGGTCTTTGAAGTCCACAAATACTTGCTCTAAAGCTTTTTTGTCGTTAAGACTGATGACGATGGTTTCATCGGCGAAGGCTTTAGGGACCCCGGCAGATGAGGTTTCTCCGAAAGTTACCAATCCCGAGCCTGCTTTTACTAATAAGGAGTCCGAGTGTCCGTGGTAACAGCCTTCGAATTTTACAATCTTATCACGTTTGGTATATCCTCTAGCAAGGCGGATAGCCGACATTACGGCTTCCGTTCCGGAGCTTACAAAACGTATTTTCTCAATATATTTATTGTTGGAAAGGATAAGTTCTGCTAACTCGTTTTCCAAGAGGGTAGGGGCGCCGAAGCTGAGTCCCTTGCCGAGCTGTGCTTGTACAGCCTCACGGATGGCAGGGTGGTTATGACCTAGGATAAGAGGACCCCAAGAACAGCAAAAGTCTATAAATTCATTGCCGTCGGCATCCCACAAATGGGCTTTGTCTCCTTTTTCAATAAACAAAGGAGTGCCATAAACGGATTTAAAAGCTCTGACAGGAGAATTCACTCCCCCCGGAAAATACTTTTTTGCCTTTTCGAAAAGTTCAGCCGACTTTTCTCTTGATATATCTTGTGCTTTCATTGTTACGTATAATATGATGCGAAGTTATTCAATAAATCTTAATTTACACCTCATTATTCTGTCAATATTGTTTTGATAGGGGTACTGAATAGATTGCACAATATTATTATCAAAATAAAATCAATCGTTTAGGATTTAAATATATTGTCGGCAAACTCTTGTTTTCTAGAGGTAATGAGTATTTTATCTTTTAAGAAAGATGACGATAAAAGAAGAGTATAAAGCACCAGCGCCCTATTTTTTGATAGGGCGCTGGTATTTTATAATTAGATTAAAACTATTTCAGCCAGCCTTTTTCTAAAACTTCTTTTGCGTGGTAGGTAAGGATAGAAGTAGCACCGGCACGTTTGAAGCTTAGTAAAGTTTCCATAATGGCGGCTTCTGACAACCATCCATTAGCGATAGCTGCTTTCAACATCGCATATTCGCCCGAAACGTTGTATGCTGCGATAGGCAATTCAAAATTGTCGTGCAACAATTTAATCACATCCAAATAAGGAAGTCCCGGTTTTACCATTAGGAAGTCAGCTCCTTCTTCGGTATCCAGCTGTGCTTCGATAAGAGCCTCTCTGCTGTTTGCGGGATTCATCTGATAGGTTTTTTTATCCCCTTTTTTCGGGGCGGAGCCTAGTGCATCGCGGAAAGGGCCATAGAAGGCAGATGCATATTTTGCGGTGTACGACATGAGCGAAACGTTAGTAAAGCCGTTTTCGTCCAATAGGTTACGTAGATAACCTATACGGCCGTCCATCATATCCGAAGGGGCGATGATGTCGGCCCCTGCTTTGGCATGGGCCAATGCCATTTTGCCCAAGACTTCCAGAGTTTCGTCGTTTAAGATTTCTCCATTTTCGACGATGCCGTCATGGCCGTCCGAGCTATAAGGGTCCATGGCTACGTCGGTGATGACGCATGCTTCCGGAAAATTTTTCTTTACCGCCTCGATGGCGCGTAGGTACAGTGTTCCTTCGCGGTAACTTTCTGTGGCGTATTTATCTTTCAGCGATTCCTCTACGGCAGGGAATAGGTCGAATGCTTTCAGCCCTAACTTCATACAACTTTCCAACTCTCTCAGCAGGTTGTCGATGGAATAGCGATAAATGCCAGGCATAGATTTTATCTCTTCCTTTACGTTATTTCCTTCGATGATGAACAAAGGAAAAATTAGATTAGAAGACGACAAATGCGTCTCTTGAACCATGTCACGAATGACAGCGGATTTTCGGTTTCTTCTAGGACGTTTTAACATTTTGTTTGATATTATGTTAAAGTCATTTCGTCGAGAAATGGCTAATGTTTATTATTTATACTCTAATCCAAAAATAGCTTCTGCCAGTCCCATTTCGTCTGGAGAGAAAGGTAAAGTGTATTTTAGTCCCATCTCTTCTATCACTTTGGCTGTGGAGGTCCCGATACAGATAATCTGTTGTCCTGGCTCAGCCAAATTGTTGGCGAAGTAAGCTTGTACGTTGCTAGGGCTGGTAAATATTAATACTTCGGCATTAGTCTTATCGACATTTTCTTCCAACACAGTTTCATAGATAGGCATGTCGATAACTTTTGTTTCCGGAGTAAGGGCTTTCTGTATGGTCATCAAAGAGTCTTTGGCTCTCGGAATAAGTACAGTCTGACCGTCTACGGTTTTAGCAAATTCTTTGGCTATCTCTTCGGTGCTTATTCCTAGGTCATCTCCTGAGAAGTCTGCCACTCTACCGAATTTGCGGAGTGTGGATTCCGAGCCTCTTCCGAGTACTCCTATTTTTGTTTTCTTCAGAATCAATGGATTAAGCTTGAAGAAATGTTCTATTGCATTTTTGCTGTTAAAGAAAATCCAGTCTGCACGTTTCAGGATAAAAGAATCCAACGTGTTGATGGTTGGGAAAATCTTGATCAGCGAACGTGCATCTATCTCTATATTGTGTTTTTTAAGGAATCTGCTTAGATAGGAGTTGTCGTCCAGTTCTCTAGAGATGAATACAGAAGAAGGAAGTTTACGGTCTTTACGATATTTTTCAAATATCTTTTCGGCCATACCTTCTGGAGTGTCGGACTGTACGTATACGCGGTCAGGAAAGTCGTCGCTAGTTTCTGCTATGGAGGCCCATGCTTCGTATTTTCCGTTTCTTTTGCGGCAGTAGCAACCTAGAGGGGCGTGGCAGCCGGCGTCAAACATGTTCAATATCTTACGCTCCACGGAAATAGTTTTTGCCACCTCTTCATCGTTGATCTGTTGTAAGATGTTGTAAAGTTCTTTGTCCGTTTCACGTATTTGTACGGCCAACACCCCTTGAGCAGGAGCAGGGATAATCTCTACAGGTGCTATCTCTTCGATATGGAAGTCGGAGAGGTCCATCTCAATACGTGTAATTCCAGCTTTGGCAAGGACTATGGCGTCGTATTGTTCGTCGCGCAGCTTTTGGATACGTGTCTGCAGGTTTCCGCGCAGGTCTTCAAATTCTAAGTCCGGGCGTACGGAAAGCAGCTGCGCTTTGCGTCGGTTGGATGAAGTGCCTACGGTGGCGTTGTGTTTCAGCGAAAGACGTTTAGTCACGTCGACACAGTCTTTGTGGATGATGATGATCTCCGATGGATTTTCACGCTCTGACACGGCGGCGATGATAAGTCCCAGAGGATTGATGGTAGGTAAATCTTTGTGTGAGTGAACAGCAAGGTCGATCTGTCCGGAAAGCAGCTCTTCTTCCAGCTCTTTGGTGAAAAAGCCTTTTCCTTCCAATTTATCTAAACGTAGGTGTTGTATGATATCGCCTTGTGTCTTGATAATTTTAAGTTCGGCTTCTATGCCGATTTCGGCTAATCTATCTTTAATGAAGTTGGCCTGCCATAGTGCAAGCTGACTTCCTCTGGTTCCGATGATTAATTTTCTGTTCACTGAGACTAAATTACGTTATGAATAAACGTTACAAATTTAGCCAAAATGAACAACTTTCCGGCTCTTTAGTGTCAGAATAAAGTACTTTTGTAGCAAGAATAGGATGGATTAGTTTTTTTCTAGCTTCAAGTTTTTGACAAGGATTTCTTTGGCCATCACCATAGGAACTTTAATATATTTTTTTTCCATGTAGTTGATGACTTTTTCAAGAACTTCTCTTGCCTGAGGGTCTAGTTTGTTGAGGTCTTGCGCAAAAACTTCATTCATTGCTGTTTGTCGGATTTCCTTGATTTTGTCAGGTACTTCCCGCATGGCTACTTCTACGCGGCGCTGCTTGACGATAGGAAGGAATTCTTTAATATTTTCTTGGATGATAGCTTCTGCGTGTTCCAGTTCGTTGTAACGTTCCTGAATGTTGCGTTCGGCGATAGCCTGAAGACCGCTTACCTCTATATAATGCACAGGGTTGTTTGCCAGCACATCGGCGTCGATATCGTTAGGGATAGCTAGGTCGACAATGACTTTCTTGTCGGTTTCTCCATTTAGGAGGCTTTGATAAAGCTTGTTGTCGATGATGGCGTGTGCGGCACCTGTACAGGTGATCATGACGTCGAATCCTTTTTTGTAGTTGCTTAGCTCGCTCAACGGAAAGGCTTCGCAACTCAACTCTTCAGCAAGCTTTTGCGCATTGGCCAGAGTACGGTTAAATACGACGAAATTGGAATGCTTATGCTTTTTTAAATATTTGGCGAAATTTTGGTTTGTTTCTCCAGAGCCTATAACCAAGATGCGAGGGTTTTCTGACAGCTTAATTTCTTTAAGCTTACGGTAGGCTAGGGACACTACAGAAATAGGGTTGCGGGAAATGTTGGTGTAGGTATAAACTTCTTTAGCGGTTTTTACCAGTCTATCCATCATCAGGCGAAGGAAGTCTCCTGTAAATCCGGCTTCACGGCATTTCTCGTAGGCGCGACGTACCTGAGCTAGAATTTCTTTTTCACCTACCACAAGACTCTCTAAAGAACAAGACATGCGGAAGAGGTGATGTAAAGCGTCTAAACCTGCATATTTGGTTACCTGACCTAAATAGCACTGAAGTTTGTCTGCGGGAACACAGAAATTCATCTTGTGCATAAAATCGGCGATGAAGTCATCTGTAAGCTCATGTGGACCGTAAAAGACAAACTCTACACGGTTGCACGTTGCTATATAGAAGATTTCAGGAATATCTAACGAATTCTTCAGATTGATTAATCTGGAGTCCAGCTCTTCATTGCAGATGACCAAATTGCCTAAATCTTTTAGGTCAACGTGCTTATGGGTAAACGCTATAACTTTTAAATTCTTCAACGCTGTAACTTTCTAGCTCAAATAACTGTTGCAAATGTAGCCTAAAAGCTTGGTTCTTCTGTCAAAAATCTGTCAAACAGGCAAATTTAGAAAGACTCTAAATAGCTTTGTTTGTTTGATTTAAATTATTGGTTATTAGTTGATTATGTTTGATTGAAAATCAAAATATGACACGTGTCATATAGTCAAAATCTATAATATGACATTAGTCAGTATTTCAATCAATGCTTTTGGCTTTCGGCTGGCAAAAATAGATAAATTCTTATAAAATAAAAGCAAAAAATTTTGCAGTTTATAGGACAGGAAATTACCTTTATTCTATGTATATTCTGAATAAGAAGGTGGCGATTGCTGGGATGGCAGGAGCTCTTATGTCGGTTTTCTTGTTCCCTTTTCTGAAGGTTCCGATAAAGGGAAATTGGACTTTATATCAGACGGATACCAGTCTATTCTTTATTTCGCTGATACTTTTGGGAGTAACGGTATTAGTATTCATGCTACGCAATATCAAGCTTTTTCAAATGTTGAGTTGGTGTTTTCTAATATGGTGTCTGTTAGGTCTGGTGGCTGTATATTTTAAGATCAACAACTATTTCGGTATGAAATTGGTTGATGGATTGTTGGCCAAGACCATTCAACTAAAGTGGGGATGGGCTGTATTGCTCATTAGTGCTATATTGATGGTTTTGAGTGTCAGGAAGTTAAAACAAATACATTGATTTTTATGAAGCAAAAGCAGATAAATAATACACCGATTAATCAGATTATGCTGATTTTAATCATTCTATTGATTTGTATCTTAATTTTTAAGAACCTGCTGTATTATTTACCTGGGTTTCTTGGTGCTATAACCCTTTATATTTTGTTTCGTAATTCCTATTTCACGCTGACGGAAAAGTATCGATGGAATAAATCGTTGGCAAGTATACTTTATATTTTTGTTTCCATCGTCTTCATTGTTGCTCCCATATGGGCTATAGGTGAGTATCTGATACGGCAGATTGTGGAAGTGTTGAACAATCCGCAAGAAATCGTGAGGCAATTTAATAATGTAAAAGCGTATATGTCGGACAAGCCTTTGCTGAAAGACATTGATATGTCTGATGAAGCATTGATGAATTTTCTGCAGCGCCTCACCAAATATATTCCAAGTGTGTTAAATTCTGTTGCAGAGGTGGCTGTTAATATTTTGGTGACGTTGTTTGTTCTTTACTTCATGCAGGTGCATGGCCGTAATATGGAAGATTATATTCGCAGAGCGATTCCTTTTTCTCAAAAAAGTAAAATTGAGATATGGCGTGAAGTAGAAATGATGGTGAAGTCCAATGCCATAGGTATTCCAATTTTGGGTTTATGTCAGGGGTTGGTAGCTATGTTGGGGTATTGGGTGTTCGGTGTTGAGAATTTTATCTTGTTGGGAATTTTGACCGGAATATCCTCTATAGTGCCTTTATTGGGGACAATGACAATCTATGTACCCGTATGTATTACAGTATTAGCGGCCGGACAGACGGCCAACGGTATTGGTTTGTTGATTTATTGCTTTATTCTAGTAGGAGGAATTGACAACATTTTACGCTTCACGATTCTCAAGACCTTGGGTGACGTACCACCGCTAATTACGGTTTTCGGGGTTCTGCTGGGCTTAAATATGTTCGGTATGTTAGGGCTGATTTTCGGACCATTGATTCTATCTTCAGTAGGGGTATTAATTAAAGTTTATTCCAACGAATTTGGTAAAGGTAAGATTATCGAACTTCCGGATGAGAGCTCATAAAAAGTGAGTGCTTACTTTTTTTTATTTTTTTCTTTTGTAATTCATTTTAACTCATTATGTTTGTAGCACAAAGGGAGATTGAAGAATGAAACTTTGTGAGTGTTTACTCACAAGAAGGATAACCAAAAGGATAAACCACTAAAGTATGATAGACCGTAAAGTCTAAAAACTTCAAAAAGATATTCTACTATCCAATTATAAAACTATTTTAGACTAATTAAGAGACTTGCCTCGAGCCCCGAGGCAAGTCTCTTTTATAGGCACAGAAAAGAATACAATAAATGTGTATCTTTGTGGTAAGACATGGAGTCTGCCTCTAAAAAATAAAATTATGGGAACGGAGAGTAAGAGACAACAACGATTTGCCGGCGTGATACAGCAGGATTTAGCGGACTTATTTCAGCGTGAGGGTAATGCATGGGCTCCCGGTGCTTTCATCACGGTGACTAAGGTTCGTGTTACTCCGGATTTATCCATTGCTAGGATATATTTGAGTTTTCTGAACACGAAAACCGCACGAGAAGATA
Organism: Sphingobacterium thermophilum; assembly: GCF_039541675.1. Lineage (NCBI taxonomy): Bacteria > Pseudomonadati > Bacteroidota > Sphingobacteriia > Sphingobacteriales > Sphingobacteriaceae > Sphingobacterium > Sphingobacterium thermophilum. The sequence continues at coordinate 29,279 of NZ_BAABGR010000002.1, forward strand.
TAGAATTGATTAAGGCTAAGGCCAGCGAGATCCGATATAAATTGGGCAACAGGATAAAGCATCAGGTTCGGATAGTGCCGGAATTGGAGTTTTTCCTTGATGATACGAATGAATATGTAGAGCATATTGAAAAGTTGTTTGCGGAGATCAATAAAGACACTAGCAATAACCAGCCAGAATAAATATTCTGGCTTTTTTAGTCATGATATTTAGGTTGGAAGAAGACAGCATATTATTTCCTGATCCGCGGTTGGCGGAAGAGGACGGCTTGTTAGCTGTAGGAGGAGACTTACGGATAGAGCGTTTACTGCAGGCCTATGCTTTGGGAATCTTCCCTTGGTATTCTGAAGAGACTCCCATACTTTGGTATGCTCCCCATGAAAGGTTTGTGCTGCATCCACAGGAGGTGAAGGTGAGCAAATCCATGTGCAAGATCTTAGAACAAAACCTTTTTGACATTTCTTATAATAAAGCTTTCGAGCAGGTCATTCGTCACTGTGCGAGCATAGAACGTAAAGATCAAGAAGGCACTTGGATAGTAGATGAAATGCAAGAAGCATATATTGAACTTCATCGGGAAGGGTATGCTCATAGTGTAGAGGTATGGCAGCAAGGAGAGCTGGTAGGAGGATTATACGGAGTGTTGGTGGGTAAGGTCTTCTGTGGGGAGAGTATGTTTTCCCGAGTGTCCAATGCTTCGAAGGCAGCACTCATATATTTGTGCCGTAGTTTCGACCTAGAACTTATAGACTGTCAGATTTATTCTGCTCATCTGGCTTCCATGGGAGCTAAATTGATATATTCCACTGTGTTTTATAATTTGCTTAGCAAACAAGAATACATCCCCAATGGATTACAAAAGTTATTTCGATATTCCTGAAAATATCCTTTATGTGAATACGCCTAGCAATGGGCTTATGCCTCGCAAACATTATTCATGGCGAAGAGAGTGGGAATCTGCCTTTTTCGATGTGCGTGGCGATTTACGGGATCAGCAGGGGGCTTTTATTGCAGATATTAAAGCGGCATTTGGAGATTTGTTCCATTGTCCTGTTGGCAATTTGTTTTTGTTGCCCAACTTTTCTTTTGGTCTGCATACGTTGTTGAACGGACTTTCTAAAGGTTTACGGTATGCTTTGCTGGAAGACGATTACCCTTCTTTAAACTATCCTGTAATCAGCCGGGGGTTGGACCATGTAAAAGTTCCGGTGGACGAGTGTCTTGAGGATAGGATTGCTGAAGTTGTCCGCAAGGAAAAGGTAGATGTGTTACTACTAAGTATAGTGCAATATATTAGCGGTATGAAGGTAGAGCTGCCTTTTATCCGTCAGCTTAAGGCAGATAATCCTTCCCTTATTATTATTGGAGATGCAACGCAGTATTTAGGAACGGAACCATTCCGCTTCGTAGAGTCGGGTTTTGACGTGGTCGGAGGGTCAGGCTATAAGTGGATGATGGCAGGTTTTGGCAACGGTTATATGATGGTTTCCGATCGGGTTAAAGCTTTATTGTATGCGCAGGCGCAGGAGGGACCAAGACCTACTGAATCCATGTGGGCCAAGAAGAGTATTTTGGACACCTTTTTCGAGCCGGGGCATCAAGATACTTTGAGTCATGGTACGTTAGGACAGTCGGTACACTTTTTGAAAGAACTTGGATTGGAGAATATTCAACAATATTTGACCGAACTTACAAGCTATGCGTATGAGAAGTTTGAAGAGCGGAAGTGGCTTCTGCCTGCAATAGAGAAACGCAAGGGTCGGTCTGCTTTGATTAATATACAAATCAATCCAGAATGTTATGGGCAGCTGCTGGAAAGTGGGGTGAAGTGTTTTCCGCGAGGCACAGGAATAAGGATCGGGTTGCATATGTACAACGATCGGTCAGATGTTGATAAATTAGTAGATATTATAGGACAAATTAATAAATAAGATGAATCTGAAGATTGGAGATTTAGTCCGTTTTGTGGATGAACCTATTGAAGGATATATTACATCCTTTCAGGACAACGATATAATCGGAGTGACGGATGATACGGGATTTGAAATTCCGGTGTTGCGGAGTAAAGTGACGTTGGTGCATGGCAATATGCGTACGATAGAAGACGAACTTGATGAGGTGCCTGCAAGGGCCAATATGCCATTTGTGGATAAAGGTATTTTCGTCGGTGTGGCGGGTGAACAGAAAGATGGGCTGGCAAAATTTTTTATCATCAACGAAACTTCTTATGAGCTGTTGGTCAGTGTTTCGGAGATGTCGGGAACAAAGACTACTGGAATTTTTGCCAATTCGGTACCTAAGCACGATTATGCCCAGTTCTATACTGCTAACTTTTCTGCAGTAGGAAAGTGGCCTACCTTTCATCTTCAGATAATACGGCATACGCGTATGCAACAGACTCAGACCCAGCCTATCAGTAAGGAGTTTCGTGTGAAACCGATGGACCTCATCCTCTCCAAAGAGCGTGTGGATATGCTCAACGATAAAGTATGGCTCTTCGAAATAGACAAGGAAGAAGAAGATATTGGCTTGGATAAGCTCAAATCGCATTTTATCTCCCACAGACCAAAAGGAAGATAATACGAAGTCCTGTCTCACAGGCAGGACTTTTAAGTTGTGTAATTTAAAATAAACACCTTATTTTAATCATTTCCTCATCGTCGCGATATTATTGTATATTTAAGCAATAATTATAAAACTGAATAGTGGCGACAATGCATCTTGAAGAGATAAAACCTATTGTTGATTTCATTCTGCAGTGGTATTGGGTACCTTTATTAGTTTTGTATGTAGGTGTTATCAGTGCTATTCTTATCGAAAATCGAAATCCTACCAAAACCGTTGCGTGGATACTGGTTATCATCTTCTTGCCAATCCTAGGCCTTATTCTTTATTATTTCTTCGGCCAGAAATTTGTCAAAGTTAAAAAGATCAAGCGTATAAATAAGAAGCTTGCCTTGCGTCTGGAGAAGAAGTGGAAGGAGCTCGATCCTTTGATGGAATCCTTCATCCAGGATATCCACGAGGAGATAGGAGATCTTTCTAAAGTTTTTCGTCTGATGAAGACGGAAAGGCTTTCTTCACCCACCTTGGACAATGAGGTACAGCTGCTTATCAACGGAGAAGAGAAGTTTAAATACCTGCTGGAGGATTTGGCTGCGGCGTGCCATTCCATTCATATGGAGTATTATATCTTCGAGCTGGGCACCATAGGGCGTCAGGTCTTGGATTTGTTGAATCGTAAGGCTGAGGAAGGAGTGAAGGTACGCCTGATTGTCGACAGCTTCGGCTCTCCGGATTTGGTGAAATATATGTGTAAGCAGAAAGACTCCAAGATTGAGTTTCATGCCTTTCTGCCAGTGACTTTCACCTCGTTGGCCAATTCCAATTATCGTAATCATCGTAAGATATGTGTCATCGACGGCATGATAGGCTATGTTGGAGGAATCAATATTTCCGATCGCTATATTAATTCAGCGGAAAAGAAGAACTATTGGCGGGATACATCTGTGCGTGTGCGTGGACTAGCCATAAATCTGCTGCAGATTTCCTTTTGGAACTCATGGAACCAGACGGATGGTGAATCCTTCAACCTGGAAGAAGGATATCTGCATCTTAAAGGACTGGCAACGAAGGGGACGGCAGGGGTAGGTTTTGTATCCAGCGATCCGGCCTCACTTGGTCCTTACAATATGGAAGCTTTACTTATCGCCATCGGAGAAGCTAACAGCAAGATACAGCTCTGTACGCCATATTATATTCCGAGTGAGGAATTGGAGAGAGCTTTGATCATTGCGGCTTCTTCCGGGGTTCAGGTGGAGCTTATGGTCCCTAAGCATTCGGATTCGTATCTGGTACATCATGCATCCTATTCTTTCTTGAAACCCTTATTGGAGAGAGGCGTGAAAGTATATCTTTATAATAAGGGCTTTCTACATGCCAAGACCGCTGTTTTTGACGACAAGTTAGCTTTTGTAGGGACGGTAAACTTAGATATAAGAAGCTTTTACATCAACTATGAAATTGCTGCCGTCATCTCAGATCCCGATTTTGCGAAACAGGCCTCCCGGCAGTTTGAATTGGATAAGCAGCACGCAGAATTGATGACCTTGAAGACCTGGAAAAGCCGCCCCGCATGGAAAAGAGCGCTAGATTCCTTGTGCAGACTTTTAGCTCCACTGTTATAAAAAATGTTAAATACCCTTATCATACATGGATTTGACGTGTAAAACATGACAAAATTTGTATTTTTAACTACAAACAGTTTCTGATAGATGAAAAAGGTAAACTACATATTCATTGCTTTAATATTTTTGTTTCTTTCCGCTCCTTTAGTTAAGGCACAAGAGCTACCACGTATTCCTATTAATACGGTGGTAGAGCGTCTGCAAAAAGTTTTAGGTGTGTATCCTATTGAGAAGGTGCACCTTCATTTTGATAAACCCTATTATGCGGTGGGCGACACGTTGTGGTTCAAGACCTACCTTTACACTAATCAAGTGGAATACCAGCCTAGTAAAATTATCTATGTAGATATCATCAACGGTAGGGATTCCTTGATTCAAACCTTGCGTATTCCCTTAAAGTCTAATAGCGGTGAAGGACATTATGTGTTGGATCCTCAGGTTATCAAGCAGGACAACTATCGCTTTAGGGCCTATACAAAGTGGATGATGAATTTCGGTACGGACTACATGTTCAATAAGATTGTGACGGTAGGAGATGCCATCAATAAGAAGTTAGGATCAGAAATTACCTATACGACAGAAGGGAATAAAACCAAAGCTACTATACAGTTCAGGGATGCCAATGGAACATTGCTTTCCAGAAGAAAGGTAACCTGGGAAGCAATAGATGGTTGGGACCCCTTTGATAAGGGGAAGGCGGAGACTGATGATATGGGAAGATTGAATATTTCCATTTCTGCCAAGGATAAAGAACCTTATAAAAATGGACGTCTTATCGTCAAGATAGAGGGCGAATCTTCTTTGGTAGGAGATTTTCCGTTAAAGAACGCCTTAAATGAGGTGGATCTACAGTTTTTCCCGGAGGGAGGAGAGCTGGTAGCCGGTGTGAATAAAAGAGTAGCGTTCAAGGCTGTAGGCATCAGCGGCAAAGGTGTACGCGTCAAAGGAAAGATTATCAATTCCAAGAAAGTGGCGGTGGCCGAATTTGAAGATTTGGGATTGGGAATGGGTTACTTCGTATTAACACCTAATGCTGGAGAACATTACAAGGCTGTAGTAACTGTAAACGGCCAAGAGAAAACGTATGATCTGCCAGAGGTAAAGGGCGAAGGCCTCAGCATAATACTGACCTCATCTACAGCCGAATCCGTACAACTAGAAATAGTGACTAACGATGCTCATTTTGCGAAAATTCAGAATCAGCCTTTTTATATCTTCGGACAGATGAATGGCCATCTGATCTATGGAGCTCAGATGACAGTAAAAAACACATCTACTTCGGTGAATGTTCCTACAAAGGATTTACCTAACGGTATTATACAATTTACACTGATGACTCCACAAGGGAAGGCTATAAGTGAGCGTTTGGTGTTCTACCATTTTGCTGAAAACTTGAAGCTTCAGGTGAAATCGGATAAAGCTTCCTACAAGAAGAAAGAGCATGTGAAATTGGATATTGACAATATTACTTCGAAAAAGGAGCTGGCTTCTCTGTCTATTTCCGTTATTGATGACAGTAAAGTTCCTTTCGACGACCACCAAGAACTAACGATTGTGAGTAGTCTGCTGCTGACCTCCGACCTGAAAGGGTATGTCGAGAAGCCGAATTATTATTTTGATGAGAAGGTATCCAACAGACTGGAGGCTTTGGATGCCTTGATGATGACACAAGGATACCGTCGCTTCTCTTACGACGATTTGGTGGCAGAAAAATATCCTCAAATATCGTTCTTGCCTGAGCAGGGGATAACATTGTCTGGAACGCTTCGACTCAACACCGGGAAACCCTATCCAAATGGAGGCCTTCTCCTGTCTATTCCTGCCCGTGCGTTGAAGAAAGATACATATACCGATAATAACGGACGTTTTGCTTTTGAAAACCTCAATTTTCCAGATTCGGTAAAAGTTATCATCAACGCCAGAGGTAATGACAATTACCGTAATCTGGTCATCAATATGGATCAGTCTTTCTATCCTGCTGTGGATGAAAACAATCCGTATAAGGCCAATGACATTCTGAATATCGACAAAGAGATGTCAAACTATTTGGCTAACAGCAAGAATGAATTCAGAAAGTCAATATTAATAGAGGAGGTGACGGTTACAGCATCTCGCAAGGAGCAACGTTCGAGTAGAGAATTTTCTGCTTTGGCGGGGTTGTCTATGGCTGATCACCGTGTGGAAGGGGCAAGGCTGGAAGGCTGTAATGTACTTTCTATGTGTCTTAACACCGTGCTGCCGGCCGTGACGTACGATGCACAGACGATGAAATATTACCTTACAAGAAATTACAATCAAGGTAGCCGCACACCAATTCAGTTTTTCTTGAACGGTATGCCTATCGACGAAAGTTCCTTAAACTCCATAAATCCAGCGGACATCGAAGTTATAGAGGTGTTCACCCGTGATGAGCTGGGAACGGTAAGTCGTATCTATCAAAATGATGGCGTGGTATCTATCATCACCAAGAAGGAAAAACCTAAAGGACCGCGGATGTCGTTGGCTCAGATTGAAGCTATGTTGCCTAAAGCTAATGTGGTGGAGTTATTCCCGTTAGGATATATCAAAGAACGTAAGTTCTATACTCCGAAATATGAAACGGAACAGCAGCGTGCAACCAACGACTACCGTACTACAATCTATTGGAATCCTTCGGTGATGCTGGATGAAAGCGGCAAAGTCTCTTTAGATTACTATAATGCTGATGGTAACGGCAAATATAAGGTGGTGGTAGAGGGAATGGACAACAGTGGAAGGCTAGGACGTACCGTGTACTATTATAACGTAAATTAGGATACATAGTGAAATATAAGATAGAAGAGGGTCAGATTATAATTTGACCCTCTTTATTTTGTCCCATATTTTTGTGTCGAAAAGATTAAGTATAACACCTAAGAGGATGATAGCTATTGCCAGCAAGCTCATCAGGTTAAAGGTTTCCTGGAAAAAAAGGTAGCCAAAACCTAAAGCATATATAACCCCGAGATAATTGAGACTTGCCACTTTGGCCAGATTAGCGGTCTGATATGATAGGGTCATATAATACTGTGCCAATTGGGTACAGATGCCGATAAGAAGCAGAAATAGCCAATCCATACCTATGGGAGTCTTCCAATGGAAGAAGCTGTAGATGCCTACCACAGGGATTGTAAGTAGAGGAAAGTAGAAGATGACTACCAGTGGATGTTCGCTACCTTTGCTTCGTGCAATCATATTGTAAGCCAAGCCAGCAAAGAATGCGGCAGCAAGTCCTATGATTACATCGAGTGTAGAGATGCGGAAGTCGAATCCTTTAAGGAGGATGACCCCGAAGATGGATAGTGCAAAATAGAAAAATTGAATGGGTCTAACCTTTTGTCCTACGATAAAAATCCCTAAGATGGCCGTGAAAAAAGGAGAAAGGTAGTTTATCGTGACGGCAGAGGCCAATGGAATATGCTGAAGAGTATAGAAGGAACCTATAAGTCCCAAACATCCTGCGATACCCCGTAAGGTGAGGATGGGAATGTTATTACCTAATGGTGGAATATTATTTTTACGCAGGTAATAATAGGTGGCAAAGAAGCTGAAAATACTACGGAATAAGACAACCTCCAGAGTTGGGAGGTGAGAAACGAACTTCACACAAACATTCATGATGGCGAAAAAAAATCCCGCCAGAAGCATGTATTTGACACTATTGTCTTTCACTAATTGATAGGCTCATTATGTTTTTTTACCAACTCTCTTTTTCCGGTGTCAGGGTCTATTTCCAGTTCTGTCTGTTTGATTAGTACGGCAAAGGACTTGGGCATGATGCCTTTTCCATATTTGATGGCGTACTCTTTGGTAAATTCCGCGCCATAATATAGTATCGCTGCCGAATAGTATACGAAAGCCAGAAGGATGATTATAGATCCTGCGGCGCCATAGGCTGTAGCCGTGGCATTAACGGACAAATATAGGGAAATACCATATTTACCTATCATAAAAAGTAGGGTGGTAAAGATGGAGCCTCCAACGATATCCTTGAAACGTACTTTGGCGTCAGGAAGAAAGGAAAAGATGAAAGCGAAAAGGGTTGCTATGACGACGAAGGTGATGCCGTTGTTTACCCAATTCCAAAATTCTATATCCAAATGCTGTATGTTGTAGCGGTCCAACAAGGTTTCAATGTTTTTGGTGATCAAGCCTATGACACTGCTTATAATCAGTGAAGCCATCAGCAGGAAGCTCAACCCCAGAATCATGGAAAAGGAGATAAGTCTGTTTATAATCAGTTTCAACCACCCTTTCTTTGGTTTAGCTTTCACCTTCCATATCGTGTTTATGGAGTTCTGTATGTCTACAAATACGGTAGTGGAAGTCATTATCAAAGTAACCACACCTATGATTATTCCTACACTGGATCGACTTTCTATAGAAATTTTACGGACGGCATTGTCCAAGAGTTTAGCGATTTCGGGACCGAAGATTTCATTCAGTTCGGCCATCACCTTGTTTTGTGCTCCCTCGGGGCCTTCCAGTTGACTTCCATAGAAAAAGCCTAATGCCCATACCAAAATGATAATCAAAGGACCGATAGAAAAGACAGTATAATAGGCCAAGGAGGCGCTAAGTTTCATGCAGTTGTCTTCGGCGAATCCATTTGCTGCGTCTATTAATAATTTGCCAAAGCCTTTTATCTTTTGGATAAAAGGCTCTTTTTGTTTGGTATGTACATTGTCTTTTTTATTCAGCATAAATTTTGTTGATTTCTTCTTCGTGTTTCTGAAGAATAATCTTTCTTTTCAATGATAATTTAGGAGTCAGCTCACCGTTGTCAATGGTCCACTCTTTAGGCAATAATACAAATTTTTTAACCATTTCCCAGTGTCCAAAGTTTTCGTTGGCTTTGTCGACTTCTTGTTGGTATTTCTCTATGATTTGCGGATTTTTGATGATGGATTCGCGTGACTCAAAAGGAATACCTTTCACCTTGCAGTATTTTTCCAGCTCTTCAAATGCCGGTACTATCAGTGCTGAAGGGAATTTTTTATTTTCACCCACAATCATTACCTGACCTATTAACACAGATTCCATCAATTTGTTTTCCATCACTTGAGGAGCTATGTATTTTCCACCTGCGGTCTTGAAGATTTCTTTTTTACGGTCTGTGATTTTGAGGAATCCATCTGCTGTAAGTTCTCCTATATCTCCGGTATGTAGATATCCTTGTGCGTCGATTGCTTCTTTGGTAGCTTCTTCATTCTTGTAATAGCCTGAAGTTACGGAAGGTCCTTTGACGAGGATTTCACCGTCTTCAGCAATTTTGACATCTAGATTCTTGAGTACGCGTCCTACGGAGCCGAATTTTAGATCTTTTCCGTCCCAGGAATTTACCGCGATAACAGGAGAAGTTTCGGTCAGTCCGTAGCCTTCCAGCACTTTAATGTCTGCTGCCCAGAAGATGCGGGCAAGGCGTTCTTGTAGAGCTGCTCCTCCGGAGATGATGAACTTTATGTTTCCACCCAAGGCATCTTTCCATTTGGAGAATATGAGCCTACGTGCTATTCCTAACCTGAAGTTGTACCAAGCACTGTTAAGGTGTGGTTCTTTGAATTGATGTCCCAGCTCCACCGCCCAAAAGAATAGCGATTTTTTGATGCCACTGAGAGCTTTCCCTTTTTCAATGATTTTATCGTACACCTTTTCCAGAACGCGTGGTACGGTGGTGAAGACCTGTGGTTTTACATCATTGATGTCTGCGACGATGTTGTCTAGATTCTCAGCATAATATATTTGTACACCTTTGAAGATGTACATATATACTACCATACGTTCGAAGATATGACAAAGTGGTAAGAAGCTAAGCGCTTTGGTGATATCGTCGGTAAGGAGAGGGGCACAGGCTTCCACATTGCTGATGATGTTACCATGGGTGAGATAGACCCCCTTAGGTCTTCCCGTAGTGCCGGATGTGTATATCAGCGTCAGCAGATCGTCTGTCTGGACTTGCTCATTGTAGGATTTCAGATCTATATCTATCTGTTTTCCTTCTTCAATTAATTCTCCGATATATTTTTGATGAGCTACCTGATCTAATGTGTATATGGCGATATTTAAATTGTTTGCTGCTAATGCCTTCTCTACCTTTTCCACCAAATCCTTGTTGCTGACAAAGAGTATCTTGACTTCAGCATCATTGACGATATAAGAAAGATCTTGGGCAGACAGGGTAGGATAAAGTGGGACGATAGCCACTCCCAGCTGGTTACAAGCAAAATCCACAAAATTCCATTCGGGTCTGTTGCCGGACATAAGACCTATACGGTCACCTTTTTTAATGCCTTTGGCGATAAGTGCTTTACTTAGATTATCAACAATTTCTATAATTTCTGCTTTGTCGTAAACTTTCCAGCCGGAGGAATCCCGTTTTGCCAATTTAAGAATCCTTCCCGCAGTATCTTGATTGCCTTTTAAAAATTCGAAAATACGTGTTGCAGATGTCATAATTTATTTTGATTTACTAATTGGTTATCGATATTATGTTTGCATAATAAATATAGTATAATTGCTTGAAATAAAAGAATTTTGTGGAAAAATCTCTTTGTTAACACTACTTAACGATTTTATTGTTGTGGGTATTATACAAAATGATGTATTTTTGGAGTAAACCCAAAAATCATGATAAGAGTATTACGTAGTTTATTATTATTGACAATTTTAGTTTTTGCTGGTCAGAAAGAAGTGTCGGCTCAATTGACGGATCAACATGCTATAGGTCTTCGCTTTGGCTCGGCCTCCGGCATCACTTATCGTTATTCCTTGTCCGACAGTAGGGCGATAGAAGGAATATTAAGTGTACAAAGCAATTCCACAAGCAGCAGATTCAGGTTGGTTGGGCTCTATCAATATCATAAACCTTTGATGTGGGACAATTTTCACTGGTACTACGGCTTTGGTGGCAGTATAGGTAGTTATACTTATAAAGCCTATACGAACAAAGACGGTGTGCGTGTGGATGAGTCTTCGGAGATGTCTTTAAGTATAGATGGTGTTGTAGGATTGGAATATACAATTCCGAACTCACCCATTTCACTATCGTTGGATGTGAAGCCTTATTTTGACTTTTTGCAAGAATCAACTATTCGCCTGATCGATCCAATCGGCTTTTCGATAAGATACAGATTTTAAAAAAAGGCTCTTCTTTTAAATTAAAGGAGAGCCTTTTTTATTTATAATGACAGCCAAATGTTTCCCAATCTTCGTTGTTCTGCTGAAGCGTTTATCAAGCGTTGTATTTCAAACGACTTTTTCTGTGATTTTCGAAGTTCAACTTCCAAAGTGTGGACAAGTCCATCTCTAGCTATTAACACAGGTATTTTTTCTCCTTCTACGGAAGTAGAGAGGATATAATCATAGGCTTTATTGTTTGGTTCTATTCTATAGCCTTTTATGGCGATGAGTTCGTCTCCCACATTCAATCCGGCATCCCAGGCTGAAAAATTTCTGTCTACCGTTTTTATTAAGGTGATGCCATTGGTAATCTCCGTTTTTATCCCTAGGGATAGATGTTTGTGGTTGGCGGTGTCCACCATTTGGTAACCTACGGCGTTGAAATAACGGTTATAGTCCAGCTCTTCGGTAGAATGAGCTGCTTCGAAAATTTCTTTGAGCGATACTCCAGTCACCTCTTCAGCTAATGTTAACAACTCATCCTCTTCGAAGCCTCGGTTTTCTATGAGATAGAATTTTTGATAAGCTGCGCGTAGTACGTCATCCAGCCGTTTTTTACCGTTGGTTTCAGCAATAATCTTAATATCTAATGCTGCGGCATGCATAGCCCCTTTGTTGTAATAGGAAATGGAGACATTATGGGAGTTTTCGTCCGGGCGGTAGTGTTTGATCCAGGTGTCGAAGCTGGCGGCAGCAGCGCTCTGTAAAGTGTGACCTGGACGATTGTATACGGTGTTGAAGTCTATGGCTAATGCCTGGAGGTATTCGTCCTCATCGAAAAATCCACATCTGCGGACGATAAGATTGTCATAATAGGAGGTGAAGCCTTCGATGACCCACAGACCTGTAGTATAGTTTTCCTGCGTATAATCAAAAGGTCCTAGCGCCTTAGGTCTTAGCCGTTTGACATGCCACAGATGAAAATATTCGTGTGCTACCAGCGCTAGATAGTTTTTGTAGGTGGTGGGCTGCGCGTAGGCAAAGCGGTTGGTAGCAAGGATGGTGGAGTTGAGGTGTTCCAAGCCGCCGTATGCGTTTTGGTGATGGTGTGTTACGAAAAGATAGTAGCTGTTTGGGTTAGAACCCCATATTCTGTTCTCTTCTTTTACTATGGTGGTGATGTCTTGTGTCAGCTGTTCCCTGTCGTATTCTGCGACGCCTACCATAGCGCATTCATGCAATACACCTTCTACTTCGAAGGTCCAGGTGTCCTGGTTGCCGATTTCAATGGGGGCGTCAAACAAAATATCGAAATTGGAAGCATAGAAAGTGTTTGCTTCTTCAGTTTTGGCTAGGCCCGTAGAAATTTTATGCCATGTAGGATGAGGGATAATTTTCACGGTAGTGTCCAAGTCGAGGTAGCCGTCCACATACATGAATGTTCCTACAGGGCTGAGAAAAGCTCTGGATGCGTCAATAAAAGAAGTACGGACCGACACTTCGAAGCCATATACAGAATAGGTAATAATAATTTTATGCTTTCCCTGTCCGTACACACGCCAGGTGTTTTTGTTGATTTTTTTGAAAGGAATTTTCTCTTCTGTGGGAGAGACAGCAGCGAAGCGTTCTACATTTTTGGAATATTCTCTTATTAGATAAGAGCCGGGAGCCCATACCGGCATAACGATATCCGTATAAGGTAGGTCATCAAACCCTTCAAGAGTCATCTGTACATCTACATAATGTGCTTGGGGTTCACTGAAAGAAAGCTCAAAATTTACATATTTTGTCATGCGCCAAATGCTAAATATTGTCAAATGTAGAACTATTGAAAAGGAGTTCAAAATAGGAGGTCTTTCAATTTTAAGTCTAAAATAATTTTGACAGATTTATTATATTTGAGGTAGCATATACATTAACTTCGAAGCATAATGATTTTAGTAGCTGATAGTGGTTCGTCAAGTTCGGACTGGATGCTAAATTTGCCGGATAGCAAGCCTTTATTTTTTAAAACCAAAGGGTTAAATCCTTTTTTTGTCAGCGAAAAGGAGATCGAGAAGGCCTTGAAAGACGTGCCGGAGATTATTCCTTATTCACCGGAGGTTACGGAGGTTTATTTTTTTGGAGCAGGCAGCATTACACCAGACAGGAGAGAGATAGTGTCAAACGCTTTGACAGCCTTGTTTCCCAATGCTTTCATTTCGGTGGAGTCGGATCTGCTGGGGGCGGCGTATGCTACTTGTAAGAACCAGAAGGGGCTTGTAGCAACGTTGGGTACAGGGTCGGATATCAGCTTTTACGATGGAGAGAATCTTATGCCTAGCCATCACGGCATTGGTTATATCTTAGGGGACGAAGGGTCAGGAGCTTGGTTCGGCAAAAAGTTGATAACCTACTATCTATATGGTAAGATGCCGAAGGATTTAGAAAAGGTTTTCGGCGAACGATACAAGCTGACAAAGGAAGTCGTCATCAAGAATGTCTACCAAAAGGAACGCCCTAATTCTTATTTAGCCTCTTTTGTTCCTTTCCTCTCCGAATATCGAGCCCACCCTTTTATAGATAAGTTACTTACCGAAGGATTTGACGAGTTTGTCCGTACCAATATAATGACCTATCCAAACTATTGGGAGTACAACTGCAATTTTGTGGGAAGGGTTGCGTACACTTTCGATCTGCATATCAGACAGGTATGCCAGATGCATGGTGTCAAAGTTGGCAATATTCTTGCAAGTCCTATATATGAGCTCTTCGATTATGTGATTGAAAGAGAAACCACAAACAATTATTCATTTTAAAAGCGAAGATTATGTTGACACTTCTGATGATTCTGAATATGATATTACCTCCGAAAACGGTTCATGACTTTTCCTTTACATCTATTGAAGGAAAAGAGGTGAAGATGTCGCAGTTTAAGGGCAAAAAAATCCTTATCGTGAATACGGCTTCCAAATGTGGCTATACTCCCCAATATAAGGAGTTGGAGGAGCTTCATAAGAAATATGGCAGCAGGTTGGTGGTTATAGGCTTTCCTGCCAACAACTTTGGGCAACAGGAGCCTGGCAGCAATGCTGAAATTGCCGAATTCTGTGAAAAAAACTATGGAGTGACTTTTCTACTTGCCGAGAAAGTGGACGTAAAAGGAGAGAACATACATCCTTTGTTCAAGTTTCTGATTGAGCAAGATAACCCGGACTTTACCGGTGATATAAACTGGAATTTCGAGAAATTTTTGATTGATGAGAACGGTAAATTAATTCATCGTTACAGGTCCAAAGTAAAACCTTTAGATCCAATCTTAGTCAGTCAGTTATAATAATACAAAGCGCCTCCGGCTAACGGAGGCGCTTTGTATTTGTATTATTTTTCATTTTCTTCATCCCACAGATAGTAACAGTGCCTACATCGTGGTTCGTAGCTTTCTTTTTCACCGAGTAAGACGACTTTGTCGTCTTTGGCGATGCGATAAGAGTAATTTGCCGGAGCACCGCATTTGACGCAGATGGCATGTACCTTTGTGACGTCTTCGGCTATAGCCATCAAATGTGGCATTGGACCGAAAGGTCTTCCCTGATAGTCCATGTCTAATCCTGCCACTATCACGCGAATACCTTTGTTGGCAAGCTGTATGCAAACTTCAGGTAGGTTGTCGTCGAAAAACTGTGCTTCGTCAATACCTATTACCTTAGCATCTCCCGCTAGGAGAAGAATAGAGGAAGAATGCTCCACAGGCGTAGAAGGAATGCTGTTGCTATCGTGTGATACTACTTCCGTATCATCGTAACGAATGTCTATCGCCGGCTTGAAGATTTCTATAGGCAATCGTGCGAATTGTGCTCTTTTCATCCGTCGGATCAGTTCTTCCGTCTTTCCGGAAAACATGGACCCACAAATTACTTCTATACTACCCACCTTTCTGTCTCTTTGACTGTAATATTGTTCAGAAAAAAGCATATCTTCATTAAAATTGATGGATTTCAAT
The DNA here is from genome assembly GCF_039541675.1 of Sphingobacterium thermophilum. Taxonomy (NCBI): domain Bacteria; kingdom Pseudomonadati; phylum Bacteroidota; class Sphingobacteriia; order Sphingobacteriales; family Sphingobacteriaceae; genus Sphingobacterium; species Sphingobacterium thermophilum. The sequence continues at coordinate 44,585 of NZ_BAABGR010000002.1, forward strand.
TTGTGAACAATAAAATGAAATCCAAAGACGTTTAACCTTACGAATATCGAAATTATATCTTATTTTTGATGTATAAAAAACTTAGCAAGTTTTGAATCTCATCATAATCAATAAGTTTTGTTTTGAACATTCAATAATGTAGCATATAACATTTAATACAATATATCCATGGCAAAAACGAAAAGTCAGTTGCTTTCCAAAATAGATTTTCTATTAGTAGACATACAATCACAGTATAAAGAAATAAAGAGAAGTCCGGAGATTGACCTTGTGGAGTTAACGCTTTTGGAGGCTAATATTGCCGCCTTAGCAAAACATGTGGAAGCCTTGAAAATTCATTCTTCGGAGGCTGCTGCACAACAGCAGCAACAGCAATTTCAACAGACTATCTTTACTCCTCCGACAGAGATCAAAGAAATAAATAAGGAGTCAGACGTTCAGCCTGTGGTAGAAGAAATTAAGGAGGAGTTGCCAACAGATATCGGAGAGACTAAAGCTCCTGTTGCTCAGTTTCCATTTTCGTTGGAAAAAGAAAATGTAGAGCCTTCCTCCACGAAGGAAGAAGAGGAAGTTGTGGAGGCACCTGTAGTGCAGGCTGAGACGGTAGTCATAGAACAGAAAGAAGTGGAAATACCGGCGGTGGTAGTCAAAGAGGAGCCGGCGCAGGAACAGCCTTCCCGTCCTTTGACTATAAACGAGCTTATACAGCAACAAAAACAAGCAGGTAAAAATCTTACCCAGCAGTTCCAGACTTCTACGGCACAGGAAACAATAGTGGATTTGAAGAGCGCTGTAAGTCTTAACGATAAGCTTTTGTTTATCAAAGATCTGTTTAATGGCTACAGCTTGGCATACAGTGAAGCTATAGAGTTGCTTAACCGATTCGATACCTTTGCAGAAGCTGATGCCTTCCTTCAGGCCAATTATGCGCTGAAAAACAATTGGGCAGAGAAACCTACGACAGTAAATAAGTTTTACGAGTTGTTACGCAGGAAATTTGTCGTATAGCAATATTGAAAAAAAGTAAAAAGCCCTGTAGAATGATATTCCACAGGGCTTTTCTTATTGCATATCGAATTGTACCCAATCTTTTCCGTTTCGGTCGAAATAGAAAAATTTGGGTTGTATTATTTCTGATAATATTTCCAGATCTTGAAGGTAAGATGCATCATCTTGATTGAATGTCTTGTTGTGGATGATGTAGATGCGGTTGTTGGTATAGGCATCACTGCTCTTTATTAATTCTTCTTGCAGGAGGGAACTTATTTCTGCATAAAGATTCTCTGTTTCCTGAATAAGGATAATCACCTGTGGATTGTCTTTCAGATCAGTAATATATTGACCACCAGAAATTTTAACCTTTTCCTCCAAAAGTCGAGATACTATAGGGTTGAAGGCTGAGGACTGATTGAGAAGGACTGTTTTCGGAAAGTTTTCTCTGGGAAGAAACTTCAGCTTATGTAGCATAATGTCGATTTCTTCTTCCATACGCTCTGCCTGTGAGCTATCAACAACTTTCAGATCGGCTATAATTTCTTGGTATTTTGTCATGCGGCAAAGTTAAGGAATTGTCCCAAATGTCCGGTGAATTTTGATGCCAAATCCTGATTTCGTATTTTGGTCTAGAAAAGCAATAAACGAAGAAACTATGTTTGATAAATTATTCCAAGCACAACAGAAAGCACAGGAGATAAAAGCACGTCTTGACACCATATCTGTGACAGGCGATGCGGAGGGAGGAAAGGTTCGTGTGATAGCTACTGCCAACAAAGAGATCAAGGAAATTAAGATCAGTGAGGAGCTGGTAGCTGAAGGCGATAAAGAACAGATTGAAGATTTGGTCCTTGTGGCGGTAAATAAGGCTTTAACCCAGGCGGAGAATGTGGCACAGACGGAGATGGCGGCGGCTTCACAAGAGATGTTAAGTGGGTTGGGTGGATTAGGTAATTTGTTTGGAAAATAAATATAAAGAATATGGCAAATACTATTTCGGTAAGATATTTAGGACACGCATGTTTTGAATTTGATTTCAATGGCACCAAGGTGCTTATGGATCCTTTCATCACTTACAATCCTTTGGCGAAGCACATCAATATTGCGGAGCTGAATCCGGATTATATTATTTTATCCCATGGGCATGAGGACCATGTGGCAGATGTTGCTCACATACAGCAGCAGTCTGGGGCAAGTGTAATTGCGATAGTGGAGACTGCGGCATGGGTACGAAGACAAGGGATGCCGGGCGATAAGGTTATGGAATTCAATTTTGGTGGCACGCTAAATCTTCCTTTCGGAAAGGTGAAGATGGTGTATGCCTTACATACCAATTCTACACCGGATGGGGCATATGGAGGAGTGCCATGTGGTTTTGTATTCACCATAGGAGACAAGAAAATCTATTTTGCAGGCGATACGGCTCTAACTTTGGAGATGAAGTTATTGGCGGATTTAAATCTAGATTGGGCATTCCTTCCTATTGGAGGTCATTATACGATGGATATGTATGATGCGGTGAAGGCTAGTGATTTCATCAATTGTAAAAACATCATAGGAATGCATTATGACACTTTCCCTCCTGTAACTATTGATGTAGAAGAGGCTAAGAGAGTGTTTACGGATGCTCAGCTTAATTTGACTTTATTGGCCGTAGGTGAAAGTATGTCGTTGTAAATGGATATAGATATTGTTAAAGAAAAAGCCAATCCCGAAGGATTGGCTTTTTATGTATTAGATGATTCTGTCTTTATCCCAGTTTTCGAGGTAATCTGCCACGCGTCGTAGGAAGGAGCCTCCAAGAGCCCCGTCGATGACACGGTGGTCATACGACATAGAAAGATAAAGCATGTGGCGGATGGCAATTACATCTCCACTTTCCGTTTCCAATACGGCAGGTTTTTTTGTTATGGTACCTGCAGCAAGTATAGCGGCTTGCGGCTGATTGATGATAGGCATTCCAAATATGTTGCCGAAAGCGCCAATATTGGTAAAGGTGAAAGTTCCTCCTTGGGTATCATCTGGTTTCAGTTGATTTTCACGTGCACGTTTGGCAAGGTCGTTAACGGCCTTGCTGAGGCCTACCAAACTCAGCTGGTCAGCATCCTTGATTACAGGCACTATAAGGTTTCCGCTTGGTAGAGCGGTAGCCATACCGATGTTGATATGTTTTCTTTTGATGATATTGTACCCATCTACAGAAACGTTAATCATAGGGAAGTCTTTCAGTGCCTTGCTGATAGCTTCGATGATCATAGGAGTGAAGGTTATGTTTTCACCTTCGCGTTTTTTGTAGCTATCTTTAACCTTATTTCTCCACATCACCATATTGGTGACGTCGGCTTCTACTACAGAGAATACATGTGGAGAGGTGTGTACACTTTGCACCATATGATCCGCAATGAGACGACGCATTCTGTCCATCTCGATGATTTCGTCTCCATTCATGCTCTTGACTACCTGTGCAGGTGCTGTAGGTGTCGTAGTTTTCGTCGGTGCTGCCTGGACGGTAGGAGAGGAAACTACTGCTGAGCTTGTACCGGTCTGTTGCCCATTACGTTTTTGGATGTAATTTAACACATCCTGTTTGGTGACACGGCCGTCGGCCCCGGAACCCGGGATACTGTCGAGTTCGGCTTGAGATACATTTTCCTGCTGTGCTATACTCCTTACCAGCGGCGAATAGAACCTATTACCCGAAGATACAGCAGAAGCAGAAGAAAAGTTTTCTTCTACAGGTGTAATTTTCTCTATGCCGGGAATCTGGATGTCCGACAAGTCCGGTTGAGTTGTTACGTTATTTATAGGTTGGCTGCTTTCTTCTTCATCTTGTGTACTATCGCCTTCCGTTTCTATCAAAGCGATGGTATCGCCAACTTGGGCGACAGAACCTTCTTGGAAAAGGATTTCTTTAAGAATTCCATTGACCGGAGATGGCACTTCCGAATCCACTTTATCCGTAGCGATTTCTGCAACAGTGTCATCCTCTTTAATTGATTCACCAATAGCTTTTACCCACTTCGTAATCGTGGCTTCCGACACACTTTCGCCCATTTTTGGAAGAATCAACTTGTATATTGCCATATTATTTTTTGTTTTGTGTTACTAAATTAAATAATTAGAAATACAATCCCTAAAAACAAAATATAATATTTTGTCCGGCTTGTTTTGCAGAAAGAAATTTCTATTTCTCTTTCTCTTTGACATACAAATTCCACAACATGCTATAAGCATTGGCCACAGTTCTTTCAATGTTGATGCTTCTGTCGTTACGGAAATGGAAAAGTCTTGTTACTGTTTCATATTTTCCTGCTACGGCAATCCATACTGTTCCTACCGGCTTATCGGGAGTACCTCCTCCGGGCCCTGCGATGCCACTAGTGGCTATAGCATAATCGGCATGGGCTAATTTTTTTACACCTTGAGCCATCTCTATTACTGTTTCTTCACTTACTGCTCCTACGGTGTCCAATGTTTCTGCTTTTACACCAAGCACTTGCATTTTTATTCTGTTGTGGTAGGCTACAATGCCGCAGTCAAATATGGCGCTGGCTCCGGCTATTGCCGTGATGCCACTAGCTATGCGTCCTCCTGTACAGCTTTCTGCCGCAGCTAATTTCAGTTTGTCTTTAGTGAATGCTTCTACTATGGCTTGTTCGACGGAGATATCCTTGTCTGCGACCACATGTGTTCCAAGGCGTTCGATGAGCTGCTGGTGATAAAAGTCTATAGTTACAGGGGAGGGGGCAGTCTGGGTTAGACGTAACCGCACCATCCCTACTTTAGGAAGATAAGCTAATTTAATAGAATCGGGAAGAGACTCTTCAATATCTTTAATTTTTTCGGCAAGGAATGATTCCCCTATACCTACGGTGATGATATGGCGGTGTTCTATATGTTGGTCAGACCGCTGCTCTCGAAGTATGGGTATGACGCGGTGTGTGATGAGAAACTTCATTTCGAACGGAACTCCGGGAAGGAAGAAAAACATTTTTTCGTTTTTGGTGAGGAGCATTCCAGGGGCTGTACCCACATCATTGAAGAGGACCTGACAGCCTTCTACAACATCGGCCTGAGCATAGTTTATTTCCGGAAGTACTCTTCTAGGAGCAAGGTTGTTGAAAAGATTTTTTACATGTGCTAAGACTTTGTCATCTCTTACCAAAGGTTTGCCAAAGAAGGTCGAAATGGTCTGTTTGGTTACATCATCTTTTGTGGGGCCCAGGCCGCCCGTAACGATAATGATGTCGGCACGAAGGGAAGCTGCATGCAGAGCTTCCGTAATGGCTTGTTCGCTGTCCGATATGGATGTGATTTGTTGGGTGCGTATATTCAGGAGATTCAGCTGTTGACCTATCCACGCTGAATTGGTGTCAACAATCTGTCCGAGTAATATTTCGTCGCCTATGGTTATGATCTCTGCGTTCATAACACATAGTTAGCAAAATTTTATTAATAAGTGTAATGGCTGTTGCGTTTTGATAGTTTCAAATCCTGAAGGATTGAAGATTTTGCACGAATAGTGATGTTGTAGCTCTTATAGCGGCCGAATGGTACCCAACCTACAGACATATCCCAGCAGTGCAGATCCCTGTAAATAGAAAGGTTAGTCATAGACACTTCACGCTGTTTGATGTCGTAGCCGGAGTTGAACTGTATTTTCCACTTAGGTGTAAGGTTAAGGTCACCGTGGAAGTTGATGGTGGCCGAATAATCGGCGCGTTCTCTCTGCTGTTCTTGGTCAAACCGTGTAAAATATTGTAAGCTGAAAGACCCAGCAAAGTTCCATGGAATGTTAAAGTCTACGAAAGCATTCGGATCACGGCTGATACTTGCCAAAGCATTAGCCTGTTCCGGCGTCATATTAGGCATGCTGTTGCGCATGGAATCGATGTTGTCGTTGCGACGTCTTGAGGCATCAGGGTTGAAGCTGTAGTCAAACGACAACCCGAAGTTGGTGAGACGAGCCAACTTACCGTCTTTCAAAGCAAAGCGGTTAATTCTTTCGCCATTGGTGTTTAACGAATAAGGGTCAAACGTACCGCTGAAGTTCAAGTTTATTTTTTCTTTGAATAAAGAGGTTCTTCCCGAGAACGAGATGTTGGACAATTTTAAAGAGTCCGCAGCAAAGTTATAGTTACCACTGAAGGTCAAACCTTGAATGATAGGGATTTTTCGGAAAGCATTACCTTTGGTGGTATCACTGGTGTTGAGAACTTTAGCTTCTATGTTGTTGTCTATCGAAAAGCCTATTCCCATAGATTTACCTTGTCCTGGACCACCGAAGATTCCGTTTTCGAAGATAGAATATTTGGACAGACGCCCTGTTTTGTCTATCCATTCCTTATAGAATCCGTATTTAGGGTCGGAGAAGTCCGGTCTGTAGTTCAGATTGATAGAAGGGGTTACCACGTGGCGGATGGCCTGTATTTTACCCATTTTAGGGTACATACCGTAGATTTTTGTGGACAGCCCTGTCGAGAAAGAGTAATCGTATGCTCTTCTGAATCCCGGCACGGTATCGCGAGCGTCCACATAACCGTTAATTTCGTTTGCTCTATAGTTACGTACCGTTTGCAGATACCATCTTTCTGTATAGTTGAAAGAGGTGTTGAATTGGAAATATTTAAATGCGGTAAGACTTAAGCTGACCGGAATATTATGTTGGAAGCCGTTGGTAAACTTTTGTAGGGTTTCTTTGGAGAATAAGGTAGAGTCTCCAGTCGAAAGGGAGTTTCTTCCTTGTAAGCTATATCCTACGGTAATGCGTTGATACCACTTCTGTTCACCAACACGCTCTTTGGAGTCAAAAGGATTGAAGGTCGCTACGTTCAATGAAAAAGTAGGTAGCTCCAAGTCAATCTTACCGGTGGTCATGTCTTGGCGATGGCTTAGCGTAGAGGTGAAATTCACTTTTCCGTCAGCAAATACTTTTCCGTAGCTGATGGATGAAGACATGTTGTTGCGGGTAAGTTCGCGGATGTCGTAAGTGCTTCCAGCAGCAGAGTTTTGGAAGTATGAGCTGGTACCGAACATCACCGACGCCGAGAAGGAAGTCCCCGGGTTGGCTTCCTGACGCTGTGTGTGGTTCCACGTGAAGTTGAAGTCTTTGGCCCTGCGGAAGTTATCCGACCCTTCTACCCCTGTAGGAGTAGAAGCAAATCTGAAGTTAAATCCTCCATTGAATTTATAGTTTACGACATAGTTGGTCCGTACCCAAGCTTCCCACGAACCTTTGGAATAAAAAGAGCCCCGTAGTTCGGAGTCCCAATAGTCATTGTATGTCAAGTACCAGCCAAAGTCGCGCAGACCAAAGCCTCGTGTTACATCATCCCCAAAGGATGGAAACAAAAATCCCGATTGTTTCTTGTTAGTCTTAGGGAAGAAGCCGAAGGGTAGAGCCAGAAACTTGAAAGGGATTCCTTGAAATACTAGGTAGGATGGTCCCGCGATTATCTGCTTGTCGGTAATTAAGCCTCGTGAGATATGTATGCCGAAGTGCGTATGAGGATAGGGTAGGTCACAGGTGCTGTACATGGCGTCCTTAATGGACAGCTCATCATAAATATTTTTTCGGAGCACGCGTGCCTGTATATATCCTCCGTCTTCTTCGGTCATGATGCCGAAAGTTTTACCTTCCTGACTTTTGTAGTTATATAATAAGGAGTCTACGGCTTTGGGTGTCTCGTTGGGGAAGATAACGACAGGCCTTCCGACATATTTACCTTTCTCGTCATAGATACCGCTGGCATACAACATATTGTTGTTTCTATCCAGACGAATATAGTCTGCCGAAAGCTCAAAGCCTTGGTATTTTACTTTTGCACCTTTGAAGAGGTGGATAATATTTTTTTGTACCTGATTCCACGATGAGTCAGAGGCAACGATAGTTACGACGGTCTCTAGACCACTTTCATTTTTCATGAGAACGGTATCCTGTCCCGAAACTTCTTTGAAGTGATTTTTAAGCGTGTCGGAAGTGTTTTGAAGGGTGTCAACATTGGTCTTTGAAGGAATTAAAACTTGGGAATAACCCATCGTTATCCCTATTAACACAAACACCAAACAGCTTAAAAATCTCGTTACCGTCTTCAACGTCGTTAAATCTTAATTAAACTTGCGCAAAAATAAACTATTACCAACAAAAGTAGTCAAAAAATCAAATAGATAAAGGTGATATTTTTTTAATCTATTTTTACCCTTTATCTTTGTGGATGTATGTGCACCATGCTCAGTGAATCTTATTACAAAAATCTCAAAATTAGAAAGATGAAATTTTTAAATAGTGTTAAAAAAATTAGTTTGTCTCTGTTTTTCCTATCCATCGTTTTTTTAGCTTCTTCTTTTATCTATAACGACAGCCAAGAGGAGAATAAAACTAATCCACCGAAAAAAAATTTCACCGTTGTAATAGACCCAGGACATGGTGGCGACAAGCCTGGAGCATACGGGCGTAAGTCAAAGGAAAAAGACATCGTATTGGAGGTGTCAAAAAAGCTCAAGAAAAAATTGGAAGAAGAGTTGGGCATAAATGTAATCCTTACAAGAAGCACAGATGTTGATGTCCCTTTCCGTACGCGATCGGAGATAGCCAACAAGAATCACGCTGATCTTTTTCTATCCATACACGCCAATTCGGCAAACACCACACGCCGTAAGAATCCCCATGTGGTGGGAACGGAAACGTTGGTGTTAGGTTTTCACCGTATGAGCGAGCAGGATGTAGCCATAAGGGAGAACGCCGATATGTTGTTGGAAGAGAACTATGAGGAGAATAATGCGGACTTAGTGGGGTTCGATCCTAAGGATCCTTCCAGCTATATCATCTTCAAAGTGATGAAACGTCAGTATCGTGACCGCAGTATCCGTTTTGCCTCCCTAATACAAAATGAATATGTGGCTTCTAACAGAGTAAATAGGGGAGTAAAGGAACAGGGATTGGCTGTGCTGGCCCGTGCAAGCATGCCTGCAGTGCTTACAGAGATAGGATTTATCTCTAGTCCTACAGAAGAAGATTACATGCTGTCAGAAGAAGGTCAAAATGAAATTGTGAAAAATCTGTTTAATGCCATAAAAAAGTATAAAGCTACTTCCGAAAAGTAAACATTTTCTATATTTAGAATGTTATTTGTATATTCATTAGGAATATAAATTCGAAGTAACTTGAAAATATCAAACGAAACCAAAGTAGGAGCATTAACAGCCGTAGCGATAACCATTTTGGTTATAGGTTATAGTTTTCTGAGAGGTAATGATTTGTTCTCTTCAGAAAACACATATTATACAGATTACGATAATGTAGATGGGTTGGTAGTTTCCAATCCGGTGATGGTCAACGGCTTTAAAATTGGTCGTGTATCGAAAACCACGCTGATGGATAACGGAAAGATCCGTACCGAATTCAAAATCAAAAAAGAGTATAAAATCCCTTCAAATACTATTGCCCGTATTTCCAGTGATGGTTTTCTGGGAGGGAAGGTTATAGTGTTTGAGTTGGGGAACAGCAAAACGTATGCAAAGGATGGCGATCCGTTGCAGTCGGATGTGCAGGCCAACCTCTTGCAGAAGGTGGAGCCTTTGCAAAAGAAGATTGAAGACCTTGTAGAGAGGCTGGATTCGGTACTCTTCGCAGTCAATACTGCTTTGGATGAAGAGTTTCAAAGAGATTTCAAGTCCAGTCTACGTAGTATTTCCATCTCTCTAAAGAATGTAGAGAAAATCACTACCGATGTGGAAGGTTTGATGGGCTCTGAAAGGGAAAGACTGGCTCGTATTATGCAGAATCTGGAATCTATCACTCATAATTTCAAGAATAATGGTGATAAGATTAACCAGATTATGGCCAACCTAGACCATCTGTCCAGTGACTTGTCGAAGACAGAAATCAAAGCTACGGTGGATAATGCCTATCAGGCGATGAAGGACGTGCAGGAGATCACCGATAAAATCAATAAGGGTGAGGGATCTCTAGGACTCTTGCTGAATGACGATAAGTTGTACGACAATCTGAGCCGCACATCAGCAAGTTTGGATGAGTTGGTTCAAGACCTTAAAACTAATCCGGGAAAATATTTGAAGATTTCTATTTTCGGCAAGAAGGATACAAAATAAATCATGTATGATTATAAAAAAAGCGTTTGATTCATGAATCAAACGCTTTTTTTATTTAATAATATGAAAACTTATTCGCCTTGAGCTCTTTCGATATGAAATTGTACCAAGTCGTCGATTGGAGAACGTAAGATTTTTCCAACCTGCATACCGTATTGGTTTGCTTTTTCTTCCAATACGTTGCGGAAGTTATAAGCCACAGAACCGATACAGTTGAATGTGTAATCTTGGTAATTTGGATATTTGCTTACCAAATTAGCGAAGAAAGCTTCGAAAGCATCATCCACTATTTTGCGAGTGTATTCGATGTTTACATTATTGTCGTAAACGAATTTGCTGAAGCTAGCACAGAAACGGTTTGCTAGAGGTTTAGTATACACGTTGTCCATGATTTCATCCGGAGTAAGCTTGTAGGTTTCGTAGAAAACTTTAGCTACATCTTCCGGCATCAAGCCACGGATAAAGTCTGTTATTAGTTTTTTACCTATATATGAGCCGGAACCTTCGTCTCCTAAGATGTAAGCAGCAGAGTTGATGTTGTGGACGATTTTTTCACCGTCATAGATACAGGTGTTGGTTCCTGTTCCAAGGATAGCTGCAAATCCAGGTTTTCTTCCCAATAAGGCTCTAGCGGCAGCCAACAAGTCGTGACCGATTTCTATTTTAGCATTAGGGAATAATACTTTGAAAGCATCAGCGACGATCTGAGCTTTCTCTTCGTTGTGGACACCAGCACCATAATAATTTACCTCTTTTATTTTGTCCAAAGGTAAATCGTTAGGTAATCCTTTTCTTAAAGAGCTTACAATATAGTCACTGTCAACGAAATAAGGGTTGTAGCCCTCTGTGTTGAAGTAGATCTTCTTGTTGTTGTCATCTAGTAGGCACCAATTGGTTTTGGTTGATCCGCCATCTGCAATAATGATCATTATCAGTTTATTTAGTAGTTATTCAATATTAGTTTTCAACTTAATCTACCCGAAGATACATTTTTCTTTATAATTATCAAGGGTTAGTGGTGTATAAAAAGTGAGTACTAACTAAAAAACCTTGTTTATTCGAAATAAACAAGGTTTTTTTTGAAAAATACTTAGTGTATAAAGTACAATTAGAAGGTTTAATGTCCTGCGGAGCCTTCGATATGATCGATATCAATATTTTGTTTTTTCAGGAATCCTTTCACTAGGATGGCAAATAAAATTATGTAGGCAAAGCCTATAACCGGAACGATATAGGAGTTGTGGATACCGATAATGTCGGCTAGCTTTCCTTGGATAGGAGGGATGATACCTCCACCTAAGATCATCATGACCAAGAAGGCTGAACCTTGTTCTGTGTATTTTCCAATGCCCACAATGGACAGGGCGAAGATAGACCCCCACATGATCGAACAGGCTAACCCGCCGGTAAGAAAGGCGTAGATTGCTACTGTACCTGAAGAAAGTAGACCTATAATCATAGCAGCAAGGCCTAACGTTCCGAATGCGATGAGGGTGGTTACCGGTTTTTCTTTGCTGATAAAAAATGCTATTACCTGTATAGCCACACAGATGGCAAAGAAATAAAGATGCGACATATTAAAACCTGCAATAGTATTTACGGTCAGCACTACACCGAAGGCGATAAAAGGAACTACAGCAGTCAATATTTTCTTTGTTGCACTGGAGAAGTTGAATGCTGTCACTGCCCCTGCCCAGCGGCCTACCATCATTCCTCCCCAATACATAGATATATAAGGTGTAATCTCTGAAGATTGCAGATTACCGAATTCGTCTTGTGTCAACAACTCTCCTAGATTACTGCCGATGGCTACTTCTATACCCACATAGAGGAACAGTCCCAACATGCCTAGGACAAGCTGTGGATATTTCATGGCGCCCCAGCCTTCAGGTGATTTTTGTGCTCTGTTGTAGGCGAAAAGTAAGGATCCTACCACCGCAATGAGGGCACCGAAAAGCAAGGCCATACGTTTCAGCTCCAGTGGATGCATAAGTTCACGGATTTGTGACTGCAAGCTTTCTGCGGTCTGTATGTCCGTTGCTGCTTTCAGCTGGGACTGTAAACTTTCAATATGAAGGGCTGTTTCACTTTTATAGCTTAGGAAGACAGGCGTAAATAAAGCTATCAACAGCAAAGTCATGATGACCAAGGTCTTTTTCGCTTTGTCAGCTCCTTCCATAGGTTCGTTGTTGATACCAGGAGGTACTTTCTTAGAGAAATGGAAAAGAGCAGCAGCGAAGATAAACAGCAATCCTACCGCAATATATAAGTACACGACTTTATTTAGAGGAAGGTTCGAGATTTCAGCATCCGAGATGGTTTCGAAAGTGCCGAAAAGGGCATATCCAATCACAAGAGGGCCTATTGTAGTACCGAAAGAGTTGACGGCACCACCCAAGTTGACGCGCGATGCTCCGGTTTTAGGATCTCCCAACAATACGGCGAAAGGATTGGCTGCAGTCTGTTGGAGAGAGAAACCCAATGCCACAATAAATAAGCCTATGAGCATCCCTAGATAGACGTTTACCTCTACAGCGACAATCATTGCAGCTGCGCCAAAGGCAGAGAACAGAAGACCATAAACAATACTTTTCTTATACCCCCATTTACCTACCAAATCTCTACCTGATATAGTACTAAAAATGAATAGAGCCAATGCGCCTATATAATATGCGCTATAAAAGGCAAAATCAATCAGCTGCGATTGAAACTGGTCAAGGTGGAAGTAATTTTTACAGAAAGGAATAAAAATACTATTTCCTGCAGCAATAAATCCCCAGAAAAAGAATACCACAATAAGGGTATAGAGCGCTGGGTAATTGGTTGGTTTGCTATTTTCAGTCATATGGTTTTAGTTTAAAATCTTATTTTGCAAGTCATAAACGTACAAAAAAAATCTAAATTTCGTATTAGGTAAAACAATTTAGTAGGGCTTTTATTGAAAATAATTGTTTTTGTAAGATTATTTTTTTATTTTTTCTTTGAAAATTCGAATCTATTAGTTTTCTTTGTGCATTCTCAAATTTATCCTATTTCTTGAGTACTATTATTATAATCAAAGATAAGTAGGTAGATACTTAGGACATTTTAGAAAATCATTGAGCCTTATTAGGTTTGATAATTTTGGTAGGTTAGATTTCAAATTGAAAATCCAAAACGACATAATCATAATTCAGTATTAATGAATATCAGTGAATTGAATTCAAAGCTCGTGTCCGAATTGCGCGAGATAGGAAAAGTGTTAGGTATTGCTGACGTAGAGAAACTTCGTAAACAAGAGCTAATCGATAAAATAACGGAAATTGCCAAGCAAGCAGAGGCCGAGGAAAAGACCGAAGAGGCTGCTCCTGCTCCGCAACCTGCTGGCGAAGAGAGACCTCGTAAGAGAACCAGAACGGTTAAAGCGGAACCTGTAGCCGTAACAAAAAGAACAAAAACAGAAGAAGAAACGACGGCGACAGCGACAGCTTCAGAAGACGAGACGCCTGCCGCTTCATCTACCTCTTCTTCAACTCCTACAGAATCTCCTTCTGCTGAATCCGCTGAGCAACAATCCACAGAACCAAAACGATTAGACGCAAATGTTCCAAATACTGACTTTGATAATGTCATTATCAACGAAGGTGTTTTGGAAATCATGCCTGACGGCTACGGCTTTTTGCGTTCATCCGATTATAACTACCTGACTTCTCCGGACGACATTTACGTGTCGCAGTCACAAATCAAATTGTTTGGTCTTAAGACTGGTGACAACGTAAGAGGATGTATCCGTCCGCCGAAAGAAGGTGAGAAATATTTTCCATTAGTACGTATCGAATCTATCAACGGCCAAAATCCAGCAGATATTCGTGACCGTGTTCCTTTTGATTATTTGACACCTTTGTTCCCTAACGAAAAGTTAAATCTAGATTTGGGGGCCAACAACTATTCGACAAGGATTATGGATATGTTTACCCCAATAGGTAAAGGGCAACGTGGTCTCATCGTGGCACAACCTAAAACGGGTAAGACAAATTTGTTGAAAGAGGTTGCAAATGCTATCGCTAAGAACCATCCGGAAGTATATTTGATTATCCTGTTGATTGACGAGCGTCCGGAAGAGGTTACCGATATGGCTAGATCGGTACGTGCGGAGGTGGTTTCTTCAACTTTTGATGAACCTGCAGAAAGACATGTTAAGATTGCCAATATTGTGTTGGAAAAAGCGAAACGTATGGTAGAATGTGGTCACGATGTAGTAATCTTATTGGATTCTATTACACGTTTGGCACGTGCGTACAACACGGTAGCTCCTGCTTCTGGAAAGATTCTTTCGGGAGGGGTGGATGCTAACGCCCTACATAAACCAAAGCGTTTCTTTGGAGCTGCACGTAACATTGAAAACGGCGGTTCTTTGACAATCTTAGCTACGGCATTGACAGATACCGGTTCGAAAATGGATGATGTGATCTTCGAAGAGTTCAAAGGTACGGGTAACATGGAGCTACAGTTGGATCGTAAGTTGGCCAACAAGCGTATCTTCCCTGCTATCGATCTTACGGCCTCTTCAACACGTAGAGATGACTTGTTGGTGGACAAAGAATCGCTACAACGTATGTGGGTATTGCGCAATCACTTGGCAGATATGACTCCGACAGAGGCTATGGAATTCTTGTTGCAGCAGCTTCGCGGTACAAGATCGAACGAAGAGTTTTTGATGAGTATGAATGGATAATTCATATTAAATTGATATTTTTAAGCCGTCTTATGCATGATAGGACGGCTTTTTATTTTAGTGATGAAGAAACATATTCCCAATACAATTACTTCCTTGAATCTATTCAGTGGCTGTATAGGAGTGCTGATGGTGCTGAAAGGAGATTATGCCGCTGCATTATATTGCGTTTTGGCCTCCGGAATTTTTGATTTTTTTGATGGAATGTCTGCGCGCTTGTTGCACGTGAAATCAGCCATAGGGAAGGAGTTGGACTCGCTGGCCGATGTGATTAGCTTTGGCCTGTTGCCCGGGACAATCGTTTTTTCTTTACTGCAGCAAAGTACGTCTTCCTCTTATTTGCCGTATTTTGGGTTTCTTATCACTATATTTTCGGCCTTAAGGCTGGCGAAATTCAATATAGACGAACGTCAGACGACCGACTTTATCGGGGTAAATACGCCGATGAATACCTTTTTGGTAGTTTCTTTGCCTTTTATCGGTGCGCAATATCCGGACATTGTTTACAATCCTTTTGTATTGGTTGTATTTACGTTGGTGTCCAGTATACTGTTAGTTTCGGAGATGCGTCTTTTTTCGATGAAGCTGTCTTCCTTGGGATGGAAGGAGAATCAATATAAATATCTTTTCTTGCTGATATCTCTGGTGTTAATTCTGATATTGAAGGTGATGGCCTTGCCGTTAGTCTTCGTGCTGTATCTATTGTTTTCGTGGCTACATTTTAGCAATGTTAAGAGTTAGTCTTTATTCACGATGATGGTATAGAGACGATCTACCCATATTTTAACTATTGCAGCGCATTCATAATATTCTTCGTCGGCAAACTGTATCATAGAGCTGTATAGTGTGTCGTACATTTCTACATATTCCGGAAAATTGCCGTATATATCCCTGAAGTCATTGACGATGTCGATGATATAACAGTACATGTCGTATTCCACGAATTTCTGATGGTGTAACTTATTGCATATCGTAGGAGCTTTTGCTGCATCGTATCCACTGGAAATATAGGTGTCGCATTCCTTGTTGAATTTTTCCCTAAGAGCTTTTAGCTCGTTCTGTAGGAAGGACCTCCTATCTAGTAGGGAATCGTAAAGTACGTTTAGCTCTTCTTGAACTTCTGTGCTTTTTGAAATTATTGCCATACCTGTTGCCGGTTGTTTTATCTATAATAACAACCTTATTATGTTAAGGTTTTGTAAAATATTGATTTTTAATATTTTACTAGTAATTATAGCTTAAGCTAAAAGCCGGAATAAACTTTTCTTTTACACGACTGTCGTTGATATAGGTGCCCTTCAGACTTAAAGTAAACAATGGTTCATTGTATTTGAATAAATTGAAATCGAAATTCAGATATGCACTGAGGGATTTCGGCGCGAAGGATGATTCATGCACATTCAGATAGTCTGCTGAAAGCTGCGTGTGGATACGTTTGACATAGGCCAGCTGTCCAATAGATAGGTCTGGATAAAATAAAGGAAGACGGTAGTCAAACAGCAAAGTGTTCTTAACAAGATTTCTTGGCAGATAGGAGAATCCGTCAGGCAGTGGAATGTCGTAGTTGTAGGAGAAGTTTCCTTTAGCTTCTTGTAAGCCGAAGCGGGCCTGCAAGCTATGGTTCAACATCAATCCAGGAAAGTAGAAGGAGGTTCTCAAAGCCCAAGAGATGTGATCTCCTTCCATAAATGGCAAATGGCGGAAGGTGAGGTTGAAATTCTGTCCCCAGCGTGGAGCTAGATCCATAGGAGCCATCATCCAGTTTCTGTTGAAATACAGCTGATAGCTTAAAGGAAATTTGATTTTATCCATAAATCGTGTCAGGTTTATGGATACATCATATCGTTTAATATAGTACGTGCCAAAATTAAATCCAAAGGAATAGACTCTATGGCCGCGGTAAACGCTGAGGGGAAGTTGTATCTCAGCGGTGAGCTGATGTTCGCGATAGTCAAACCGAATGCTGTCTTTATTGTTGGGTACTTGGGCCCATCCGAATTTGCCGGTATTTTTGTAGCCTACGGTGAATTTTGGGTAGTATTTCTGAAAGGTTATTTCCCCTAGGAAAGTGTTTTTGGCGAGTTCTATCTCTCGTTCGTAGCCCACTTTTATTCTTGTGGTGTTCAACACATCGTTGGATAGCCAATAGATTCCAGGCTTATAGTTGTCGAAGCTTTCGAAGTCGTTAGCGCTGATGGTGAGGCTATGAAAGTTTATGCTATGAGGTAGGGTGCGATAAGGTTTTATAGCATTGTCCAAGCTGTCAGGAGTGAAGGTTTGTTCGGCAGCAGAGAAGGAGTTTTGTCTGTCAAAAAGAGTCTCGGCCTTTGTAAGTGTGGTAGCATTTTTTGACAGATCCGCCATAGAAATCTTGTTGATTTTGAACCCTTGGGAGGTGTATTCGCTAAACCATACAACTGTGCTGTCGGACGTGGGGTGGAAAGCTCCATAACGGCTTTGCGTCAGGGGATAAATGTTTCCGTCTCTAAGTACGAAGATCTCGTCTTTTCCTTTTTGGTTTACCTTAAATACTATGTCATGGCTAGCATAGGAGGGTCGTTCTAATTGCAGGTTGCTCCATTCCATCAAGGGGGTTATTGTTTTGTTGTAGCGGTCGATTTCGAGCAATGTAGTTCCTTTTCCGCTTACACCTATACATACAAGCTTGGTTCCCTCTTCATTGAAATAAGGTTGTTGGATGTGAATATCGTTTGGCATCACTATGGAATCGAGTTCTATACCGGAGTTAATGTCGAGAAAAGTTAAAGCACTTTTGTTGTCCAGTCCTACTTTTACACAGGCAATCTGTGTAGCATCCGGAGACACTACAGGTGTATATAAGCGGCTTGTTAGGGTTAGTGTTTTTTTGGTTTTGGTCTTGCAGTCATAGATATTGATGATGTTGTAAGTTTGTTTGGAGAAGCGGCTATCCTTACGGTATTCGTCCCATACAATAAGATTGTTGTGTATATGGAAATAAGGCATAAGCTGCACGCCGGTATAGATGATATGTTCTACTTTCTGAGGGTTGAGAGTATGGAATTTAACTATTCTTTGAGGTCTTTGGTTGTTTCTTTGTATGGCATACATATATTCTCCAACCCGCTGTGGAAGGAGATAATGGGTAGGATACTTGTCATCGAAGGTAAGAGGAGGAGCGGTATTTGTCGCTTCCTCAGGTGTCCATTTTTCTTTTAGATGGTCTATGGTTTCGGCAAAAAGAACACTCGCTTTGGCTCCATGATGTTTCTTTAACGCCCGCTGAAAATTGAAAGGTCGCAACAGATTTTTACGCATATCCTCATAAATTTCCAAGTGAATTTCGGGGTTCTTTTCATAGAGCATACTATTCATGAAGTACCCGATTGTATAGTAGGTAGGGGTAATGTCTTTGTAAGAACCATGTACATATTTGTTAAAATCGTACTCTTTCCCTTCCAGAATATTGGCTCTTAACTCCATGTTCCAAGAGCTTAAACGACCTCTTCCTCCTTGGGAATATAAGGTTTCCTGCAGCACGGCGTCGCCTTCATAAAACCAAGAAGGGAGGTGGATACCGAAGAAAGCTAGTGCTAAAAGTTCGCCGAAAGGTTGATGTATTTTTCCTGTCAATTTGTCAAATTGAATAACGTGCTGCATTTCGTGTAATGCCAGATTGGGAAGCCATTCCTGATTGTCGGCTATGGCGGAAGGAGTCGAAAATAGTTCGGATTTTCGGGGAGCGAGCTGCACAAAACCATTTTGATTGACGTGATGTTGTTGCAAAATAATGCTGATCTTACGCGGCTTTACCTTTAAACTTTGAGAGGAAATTTGCAAATAATGGTCTATTTTATGAGCTAGGGCAGGAGCTTCATCTTTGAATTCTTCAGGAAATATAAGTCGAAAATTTTCCCTGTCAATCTGCATCCATTTTACATTAAAATGTGCTTGGGAATTGTCAAATACTTGACATTTTGCAATATGTAAAGTTGTTGTTAAAATAGTTATTGTTAATATATTGATTATTATGTTTTTAATGTTCATGTTTTGATTCTTTTTGGTATAGTGCTAATATATTTAGTATTTTGTGTTTGGTATGTTTAAATAAAAAGTTTAATTTTTATTTATTAATTGTTGGTTTACAGTATTTTATTTTTTTAAAATATTTTTAGGTTTTTACTGTTTTTTTATCCCTACTTAGGTTATTCCGAAGGCCAATTACAGTTCGGATTGATTTAAGAATATTACTTTGCTAATCTACATTTTTTTCATGAATTCAAAGCCCGTTAATCTTCTTCATGAGGTTTAAACTCAAAACAATTTTAAGAGTTATTGGTAATATATAGATTGGAGGTATTCAGTGCTGAGAGGAGAGAGAAATTTTTACGAGAATATTGGCAAAACGTTTTTATAGGATAGTCTGTCTTCTTTCTCTAATTAAGAGTAAACCAGAATAAGAGTGCGGCTCACCTCTAACATTTTTTTCAGGATAGCAAAGAAAAGCTGCCGGCTTTGGTAGGGTGACAATATGGCATTTATGGCTGTTGTTTTTTTATCTGCAGGCTGAAAAAAATATTATATTTTTTGAGATAAAAAAGCGACTTTTGCAACAAACTAAAGTCTGTCGACCAATGTAGGGAACATTATATTTCGGAGGAGCAACATGGAAGAATTGGAAATTCACGTAGAGCATATCAAGCTACTTATTGAGGATAATAATCTTCAAGAATTAGCCAAGTACTTGAATGAGCTAAACATTTCTGAAGTCGAAGAATTGATCGACATGCTTCCCGAACATGGTGCACTTTTCATAGAGACTTTGGATTTGAATCGCGCGGTCAATGTTTTTAGAATTCTGGACTTCCCTACTCAGGAGCGTATCTTCAAGAAACTTTCAGCACCAAAGGTTCGGGAAATTCTAAATACCATGCCTCCGGACGACCGTACTTCTTTCTTCGGGGAGCTGAAGGGGGATGTTGTAAAACGTTTGATTACGTTGCTTACTCCCGAAGAGCGTAAGGAAGCTCTTTCTCTGCTTGGGTATCCGGAAGACAGTGTGGGACGTCTGATGACGCCTGACTATATCACCGTAAAAAAACATTGGACCATACATCGTGTGTTGGAACATATACGCCGTTACGGGGGTGCTTCTGAAACCATCGATGTGTTGTACGTCATCGACTCCGACGGACGGCTTATCGACGACATTCGAATCAAAGATATTTTGTTGGCACCGCCAGATTCTTTGGTAGGCGAGCTTATTGATAACCGTTTGATATCGCTTAATGCTAACGACCCGCAGGAAGATGCCATTACAGTGTTCCGGATGAATAATAGGGTGGCGCTTCCCGTAGTTGACGAGCAGGGAATCATGTTGGGTATTGTGACGATAGATGATATCCTTTGGGTGGCAAATGAAGAGTATACGGAGGACATGCAACGCTTCGGAGGTACGGAGGCTTTGGATGAGCCGTATCTTGATGTTTCTATCTGGCATCTGGTGAAGAAAAGAGCAGGTTGGCTGATTGTGTTGTTTTTGGGTCAGCTGCTTACCGCTTCGGTAATCGGTCATTTTGAGTCGCAACTGGCTAGTGCCATAGTCTTATTCGCTCTGATGCCGCTGATCATGTCCAGTGGAGGTAACAGCGGTTCGCAAGCCTCAACGCTGATTATCCAAGCTATGGCGTTAGGAGAAGTTACCATAGCAGACTGGTGGCGTGTCATGCGTAGAGAGATAATCACCGGTTTGATACTAGGAATAATATTGGGAGCTTTGGGCTTCGTACGTATTGCTACATGGCAGCTGTTTGCCGATACATATGGTGATTATTGGATTCCTATAGCTTTAGTGATAAGCTTCTCTTTGGTGGGTGTAGTGCTGTGGGGATCTCTTACCGGCTCGATGCTGCCTTTTGTTTTGCGTAAGCTAGGAGCCGACCCCGCAAGTTCGTCAGCGCCTTTCGTGTCTACGCTTGTGGACGTAACAGGACTTATCATTTACTTTACTATTGCTACGTTGATTTTAAAAGGAGTTTTATTGTAAAATATTCTTATTGGGAATGAGTAAGTTGTAAAATTCCTTAAAAAAATGCTTGCAGAACTCTTTAAAACTTCCGATAATTGCATCACCGAAAGGGAAACACTCCTGAATAGCTCAGCAGGTTAGAGCATCTGACTGTTAATCAGAGGGTCGCTGGTTCGAGCCCAGCTTCAGGAGCCAAAGTCTTGGACAGTAAGACGGGAAAAAGAAAATCTTTTGAAGAGTGATCTTCAAATTCCTGAATAGCTCAGCAGGTTAGAGCATCTGACTGTTAATCAGAGGGTCGCTGGTTCGAGCCCAGCTTCAGGAGCCATAAAGAAAAAGTTGCTTCACCACTGAAGCAACTTTTTTTTGTTTTATGAGCATGTGATTCTTGACGTCTTAAGGTGAGAGGGTCATCCACTTCAACCGAAGATACCTTTGTTCTGCAGTAGCATTTTCCTCTTGCCTAAAAACATCATAGCGTGCATTCTGAAGAATTCTTCCTTCCAGAACTAGGCTTTTTCCTTCTCGCAAAACTCGTAAGCTGTAAGGACTATGTATTTTAGCCTGCATAAGCTTGAAAAGAAAAGTATTTCCATCTAAGGGGCTATCATCAACCTCCACTTGAACTATAATATCGCCTACTTTAACTTTCACGGCTGATGTATCCGGAGAAAGTATTTTGGATACGACAAATCCTTGGGGATGATGTTCTACCGTAAAACCTAGAGAAGGAGTGTTTTGATCCTCTAATTGGACAGGTAGGTATTGTATGCCGACAGCTTTGAATTCTTCCACAAAGTCGAAAGGTGTATAGGACATAATGTGCTTGTGGATGAAGGATTGGATTTCGGGATAGGTTAACGTTATGAATTCCTCGAAAAAGCTATCATTATCAAAAGGCTGCTTACTGCCATATTTTTTGACCAAGTCGAGATAAACTTCTCGCAACCCTCGAGTTCCTTCCGACAAACGAAGGAGGCGGAGATCTAGTATAGTAGCTGTCAACGCTCCCAACTGGTAAATGTTGCCGTATTGTTTTTTTCCTTCTGCCGTATGCCAGCTGTTACTCAGCTTAAGTAAACTGTAAGGAGGGGTGAAAGTTCTGCTACGTCTTATCATGGCAGACAGCTCGAGGAGATAGTCGTCCAATGAGATGAAGGCATTACGTAACAACATAATGTGACTTGCCCATTCTGTTATTCCTTCATATAGCCACAGGTGGTTATCTTGATTTACCGGTATGGAATAATCGGTAGATACAAGTTTGTTGCTATGCAAATTCAGCGGCGCCAAGATGTGCATAAACTCGTGGGCAATCATTTTTTGCAGATAAGGAAATAGCTCTTTTTGGGCTGGTAAGGCGTATGTAGAGCTGTTGCCATGTTCCAAAGCTCCCCAGAAGTTTAGACATGGTATTTTACTGTGGTCTTCTTTGTCATGGAAATATACTAACAGGACATACCGGGACACGGGCGTATATCCTATAAATTGAATAGCACAGTTGATAATAGGGTGGCTCAGAGCTAAGACGGTGTCGGCATTTATGGAGTCGGAAGGGGAATAGACAAAAACTTCCACCTCCATGTCTCGGATGGTAGTTTTGGATGTAGTTAGTTCACCCATCAGGATAGGAGAGTCCAACAATTCTTTATAGGAAGTTGCCCAAAAGTTTCTATTGTCATTAGACGATAAGGTAGTGCCTAATTGCCATTGGGTTGGATAATCTATAATCTATTTCGATAAGTATAGGAAAATCTAATAGGCTTGAAAAATATCCAAATACAGCATGTGGATTAATTACAACATACTCCGGTCTGATTACGGTTCCTCCTTGAGGATGGACAAGCACGGTGGTATCGGGTAGATCAAAAGTGCCTTCTATGTCGTAGATGATTTTTGCTAAATGATTGTAGGAGGTGATATACCAATCATTGATTCCAGTGCGTTGGACGGATAGTTCGTTACCTTTGGTGTCAAAAGCTTTAAATGATGACACTAACCTGCCAAAATCAAGCTTTTGATGCATTCCGGGGACATAGGCCGGGAAATGGTAAACGCTGTCATGTTGTAAGAGGCTTGGCGGTATTGTCAGTGTTACGCGGAAGCTGGATTTCGTAGGGGAAATGGAAAGGTTGTAACGAAGATGGTCATTGGCAAGTAGTGACTGTAAACTTCCCATAAGGAGGAATATATACAAGAGAACGCAGCTGATATTGTACTTAAAAAAAGGAAATGGGAAGTTAGATTTATGATGTTGTCTGTTTCTCATCTGCTGTTAATGTTAGAGCCTGATGCATGACAGGAAAGTTTACAGAATTGGCTATAAAGCATAGTTCGTTGGCTTTATGATGCAAGCGCTCTGCTTCGCTAACCATAGAGGTGTTTGTCACGGTAACAATAGGATTAAGGGTTACTTTTATAAATCTTCCACCTCCATGCTTTTCTTCTTCCATAATTCCTAAGGCTTGATCTTCGTAGGCTATGACTACGACACCTGCTTGTGCGCACAGGTGTAAATACCATAACATATGGCAGGTAGACAACGCTGAGACGAGCAACTCTTCAGGGTTATGCTTGCTTTTGTCTCCACGAAATGCAGGGTCGGAAGATCCGTAAATATCATTTTTGTCCGGTATGGAGATGATGTGATCACGGCTGTAGACCTGATAGCTACGGGTACCTTGTCCTTGATTTCCTGTCCATTTAATCCAGACATTGTATTGATGTTTCATAGAATGACGATGAGATTTATTGAGTTCTGTGAATAATATAACCGTTTGTGACTATTTCAAAACCTATTTTGGAATAATAGTCCATTGCTGCAGGTGCGGAAAGAAGAACAAGTGCAGTCTGGGAGCCTATCTTCTCTTTTGTGAGGTCGATAAGACGTCTGCCTATCCCTTGATGTTGAAATTCTTTTCGTACGGCCAGGTCAGACAGGTAGCAGCAGTAGCAAAAGTCTGTCAATGACCGGGCGACACCGATTAAGGTATCGCCGTGCCATGCCGAAACAATAAGGTTGGCATGTTCGTACATCTTTTGGATGCGCGCTTTGTCATTTACAGGTCTTCTTATACCCGAACTGATATAAACATCAATGATTTCTTCAATGTTCGGTTTTTTATCGGTTTTATAAATTATTTCCATGGTTATTATGGATTTAGTTTCTTGGAAATTCTGAAGGGTCATGATAAGAATACACCGTAGTTTCTGGATGTTGGAGTATAAAATGACGTATTTTGGTTAGAGCATCCTGTCTTAACCTATTGTCGTCAGCTCTTAGTTCCGCTAGTTTATGGACAGGATGTTCGTTGTCCGTAAGTTCCGATCTCAGATAATAGGCGTCACCTACGTAAAATATTTTCTCTGCTCCCAGATCTAAGGCTATACCACAATGTCCTCTGGTATGTCCAAACAGAGGAATTAGGTAGATATCTAATGTTGAAGCTAGGGAAAGTTTTCGGGCTTCCATGTCACACCAAGTATCGTCACTGCTGGCATAAGTCTTGATGATGGAGTCATGATGAAGTTGGTGTTCAAGATATCGTGGATTGCCTGAACGAAAATTATCGTATTCTTCTTGGCTCATGTGGAGGGTAGCGTGCGGAAAATCGACGAGGGCCCCGATGTGGTCGGGATCGAGATGCGATAGCACGCAATCCGTAACTTTTTCGGGATCAAGTCCGAGACGTTGAATCTGATGTATGGCAGTCCACTCTCTATTAAATCTAAACCCTACCATGTCGATGAGGTGTTGCCCTAGGCGGTTGTTGGGGTTTTCAGTGTCCTGTAGGCCTATGCCAGCATCTATTAAGATAAGCTTGTTTTCTGTTTCTATGAGAAGACAATGGCCGATGGCTCTTCCATAGCCAAGTGATAGTATTTCAACGCAGTTCAGATGATGTACTTTAACCATAGCATTTATTTGTGGATAAAGCAAAAGTACTTTTCCTCCTTTAGGAAAAATTGAACGATAGCGACATTCTTAATTAATCTGTTAGAATCCGTAGTGGGATGACAGTATGTTCGGGAGTGCGATAAAACAACTGTTGTTTGGCTAGTACTTTCATAAATTCTTTAGGAGTGTAACCTGAGAAAAATTTGAATTCCCTATTGAAATAAGCTTGGTCAGTGTATCCGAGAGCGTAACTTATGTCTCCAATTTTTTTGAATTTTTTGTTCTGTAGCCAGTGTATGGACTGTTGGAATTTTGTGATACGGATATAAGTTTCAGGGCACACGCCAATACGTTCTTTGAATTTCCTTTGGAACTGCCTTTGTGAGATATGGAAATACTGGGGTAAGGCAGCGGGGCTGAGCTGCGGGGCGCTTTGTGTTATCAGAAGTATACTTTCTTCCACAAAAGTTGAGAAAGGAAAGGATGCTGATTGTTTGGCTAAGGTTACGCAGAGCAGTTGGATAACCTCATAGATATTCGGACAGTTTATCAGCTGATCTATAATCTCTTTACTGAGAAGGTGTTCCAGTTCGACGAGAGCGTCTGTCAAGATGGCGGCATCAATTCCGAAAATATTTTTTAAGGCGGAAGGATAGAACTCGAATCCGCAAACAATAGCGTCTTTAATCATCTGATTTACACATGGGACGGTGCTTTGTCCGTAGATAAACGCTAAGGGTAACAGATTCCCCCCTGCTCCTTTTACTGCTGAATGACCTTCAGCGTGCTGAAATATAAGACCCGGTGAACCGTTGGCCAGAATCCGGATGGATTGATAGTGGTCGTTCGGCATTTTGAAGTCTGTAAACCAGATATTTCTGACTAAGCCGGCAAGATAAGGCGGGGGAGCAATATTTTTTACAGCCATATGCGATTCAATTATGT
Source organism: Sphingobacterium thermophilum (assembly GCF_039541675.1). NCBI lineage: Bacteria > Pseudomonadati > Bacteroidota > Sphingobacteriia > Sphingobacteriales > Sphingobacteriaceae > Sphingobacterium > Sphingobacterium thermophilum. Next base: position 70,253 of record NZ_BAABGR010000002.1, read on the forward strand.
AGGTAATCAGCTTCGGAATGAATTAAAAATATGTTGCTTCAGAGGAATCTTTTTAAAAATAAAGTTTAATTTCTGTCTATACAACTCTATTTCAGTTATTTATGTGTTAGTCGGGCCAAGGAGTCGATATATTCCATCTCTTCAGCATTTTTATAAGATTTAAATTATTCCATCGATAAACCATATGTCTATGAAGTATCTTCTTCTATTTGTCTTTATTCTTAGAAAAGCAGTATTATCCCTTCTTGGTAGCTGTTAAGAAACAATAGAAATAAGTAAGTGCTCTTATTGGCTTTATAAATTATAAGCATGGAGGGTATTTCGCTGAAGCAATGCAGCACAAAAAGCATTAAAAGTATTAATCGGTACCAGCGAGGATAATTATCCATAGCGATTTTTATCTATAGTATTTGGCCAGATAAGCTTCATTCTGTTGTTCGTTTCATATTTAGTGTTATGGAACTTCTTCCAGCTGGAAGGGTGCTCCTATACCTGTAGTAATAAACTTTTCAAAGCTGTAAAGAAAGCTGTGCCATCCCGAAACGCAGAGGCCGTAACATTCCATCTCGCGGTGTAATCCTTCATGTGTCAGCTCTACCAATGCTATCCCTTCTACTTCAGCGATTTTCCAAACAATATAGGTATCAATCCATTCTTGTTTGTCGGAAAGATCGGGAAAGTCCAGATAAGCATCTATTACGTGCCATACAATCTTTTGCTCTGTTCGTTCTATTACTTCTATATTCTTGTAAATGTTGGAGCCGAATCGGACGGTAAACTTTTGTCCTGGATATTGGGCATTCCCTTCGAATTGTTCACTCCACCAAAGGTTAATGTGTTGGGTTAGGCTTTCAAAAATTTTCCTTTTTGGGGAATGAAAAATTAGGGTGGTTTGAAAGCTTTTGGGTGTGTTGTTCATTCTTAGCGGATATTTACTGATTATGTCTCAAAATTAAATTGCTAATAATAAACAAAATAGGACTGTAACGACATTTGGTAGAAAAGAGATCTCAATAAACTAAGGCTTCTGTAAAGAAGCCTTAGTTTGTGTCTATGGGGTTATCTGTCATTGTTAGTGATGGTTCCATCGGGATTTAGCGTTGCGGTTTTTTTCTTTGAGCCGTTGATGATATTAAAGTGATATTCGTTGACATTGGTACGTTTGCCGATGATTTTCTGAAGGTTTACCTGGATGACCTTTTCTTCAGTAGGGATGAAATCTTCATCTTTACCTTGGTATAGCATGATAAGCTGTATGCCCATAGGATAAGATTCTTGGATGCGACCATCCCAGATGAATTTAAAGGAGCCCACACTATCACTTCCTTTTATGCTGACCTGAAGAATTTCGTTCTTTCTTTCGATTTTAAGGATTTCAAAGCTGTTTTTAGAATTTCTGTCATCCAATGAGCTATTGAAGAGTTTGTTTCCCATGATAAGATTTTCTTCCAGCTGGAAAGGAGAGTCATTAGCGTTGTCGTCTTTGTCTTTGCTGCAGCTTCCAAGGAGGAGAGGGCCTAGCGCAATCCAAAAGATAGATAAAGAAAGGATAAGTTGCTTTTTCATGTTTGTTGATATTAGTTTGATATTCAGTTTTTAATAGAAACACTTTTTCTGGTCTTCGCGCTACAAGACTGAAGTAAGAAGTTAAAAAATTACTTTGAACTTGAGTCCTGATTGCAAGAGGTCGATGTTCGTTTTTTTAAGGTTACCCATAGGAATTTTTACAAAAGGTTCTATCGACAAGTCTATATGTTGGGTAAGGTGTTGTTTTCTTCCCAAGGAAAAATTCAGATATCTTAAATTACTTTTGCCTTCAAAATCCTTTTCTGATGCCTGCTGCACAAACTCACTTTTCTTGATTTCGAATACTGTTATAGCAGCTCCTGTTGCCGGATCTGTCGTAACGCTTTCTTGGAGTTTTTCTGTTTGCATATGATACAGCTTTTCTTCCTTCAGTACCGTGAGGTTGGATATTCCGACAGAGGCATACCATCCATGGTAGGGCTCGTATTCTACGGACAATGGAAGGTCTACTGCCTTGAGAGAAGATTCTCCTCCCACTATTTTTGTATCATAAGACAACTGAACCGGATCGGAGTGGTGTGGGGCGGTGAGGCTGGAGTACATTAGGCCTGCCGAAAGTCTTATCTTTTCCGACACTTTGAATTGTGTGAGAATGCCGGCCACAGTGTTAGGATTGTGCAGACGAAAGGAGTTGGTCAGCTCTAGACCCAACTGCCATTTGTCTGAAGAAGCAGATGGCATATGAATTCTATCGGATGCCACTTTTTCTGTTCTTTTGGCCTTTTCAAATACTAGGATTCTTCCCTTATTAAGGGCGAGCGACGTTAATTCTAATGTGATTTTAGCCTTCTTCTTCGGAGGAATGTCGGATAGCTGCGGTCGTATAGGTCTATATGCCGGTTTTTTCATACTGCTGTCCGATATGGAGGCAGTTGTCAGACTCGGTAATATAGAGTGAACCTCCTGTTTTTTCTCATTTGAGATGTCTGTTTTCTCCGTAGGGAGCATTGGGGTAGCGCTTGTGGTCGGCTTATGCGCTGTATTGGAAGGTGGTGTTGAGGAATTTCGTTCCTTGTTGTTCCATAGTAGCAGCACAGCAGATATTCCGATGGCCAGCAGGGCGGCAGCGGGAATACTCCTCCACAGCCATATCCGAATTTTACGATTTTTATTTTCCTCGTTTAATCTATCGCCATATGTTTCAAGAAAGTTTTCCCAGTTACCTTCTTCGTATGGCAGTTCGAAGTTCAAAAGACCTTCTTTTATTTCTTCAATCAATTTTTTTTCGTCGCTATCCATATTTATACCATTAATGTCTGGTACAACATTTTCAGTTTTTCTTTGGCGCGGACCAAGTACACGCGGCTGGAACTAGCGGATATTCCTATCATTTCCGCTATTTCGTCATGGTTGAACCCTTCAATTTCATATAGGGTAAATACCCTTCGGTAATTGGGGTTGAGGTGATTGATAAGATCCCATATATTTTGAATATGAAGGTTGTCCGTCGACATCACCGCAAACTGTCCGTCATGCTCTTCTGTCAGGGGTTCCTGAAGAGAAAGTTTCTTCGTCTTGCGTAGTTCGTTAAGAGCTGTTCGTGCTGTAATCTTTGCCATCCATCCTTTGAATATTTTGTTAAAATTCTGCAGGTCCTCACATTCGAAGGAGTTGAGGTTGGTGAAAATTTTCATGAAGCTATCGTTGACGACCATGCTAGCCGTTTCTCTGTCGGAAACATACCTTAAAGCAACTCCCATGAGATATCCCCAGTAGTGCTTGTAGATGCGTTCTCTCATTTTGTCTCCGATATTTTGCCAACCTTTCGACAGAACCTCGGCTAGGTCGTTGTCAGTGCTCAATTGTTCCGACGATTTAGCTTTCAATCTCAGTGTTGCGAATTGGTTTACTGATAAAAACACCACTGGGACGCAAAACGCTACAAGAGAAAGCGTATTGGAAGAATAATTTTTTATCGTATGAGTTTTGTAGCGTTATCGTGAAAAGATGTGTTTGGGTTAGCGAATTGAATTGTTAACGCAAAAATTAAATTACTATGAAAGTCAGATTTTTTAGAGATTCTAAACTGCTAGTTCTTGTTTCGCTGGTCGCTATGGCGAAAGTTACAGTAAGTTGTAAAGATGATGACAAAGGCGTACCACGTCCGGAGTACGGCAAGGTCGCTTTTCTGAATGGCTCCTTTGCGAGTGATTCCTTGAATTTTTTGGTGGATTCAAAGAAAGTCAACACCTCTTTAATCGCTTATGGAGACAGTATTCATTATCTTGATGTTTCGGTAGGGGATCGGGCCTTTGAAATTAAGGCGCAGAATGATACATCCTTGGTTAAAAAGATATTTAAAATTGAACGTGATAAGAATTATACCTTGCTAGTGAGCAATTCAAAAGATGGAAAGACTGTTGAGCTGGTGCAGGTTACGGATGATCTGGGACTACCAAGTGCTGATAAGGCTAAAGTCAGATTTGTCCATCTATCGCCAGATCTTGGTAAGTTGGACTTCGCCAATGGTGATTCTACTGTGATTGCAGATGTAGATTATTTGTCGGCTAGTGCTTTTAAAGAGCTGGAAGCCCAAAAGACGAATTTCCATATTTTGGATAAAGAAACTAAAGATACTTTGCTTAGTGTAAACGATGTAGACCTTTCTAAAGGTAAGATCTATACCATCTGGCTATCAGGCTTGAAAAACGACGCTGATGAGGGCCAGAAACTTAAAGTCCATACTTTTGTTAACAAATAATTGTTCAGGTTAGGCGGAAGCTTTTCTTTTTGAAAGCTCCGCCTTTTTGTTTTTACGTATATGCAAAGGATATTATGGTTATGGGGTGTTTTATCTTTTTGGCTGCTGAGCAGCCATTCACTTTGGGCTCAATCCAAATGGGAGGAGTGCGAGTGTAAAGCACTTGAGACTACTGTGGTTTATTGTTTAGATACCCATTTGATAACACCTCAACATAAAGAAACTATTGAGTCTATCAATAGAGAATATCTGACATCAGTCATTGAGGTGGAAAAATCGGATAGATCGCGTTGGTGGAAGATGAAAAAGCTTTGTTCTCTTAATAAGGAAAGAGAAAGGGAACTTCGTAAGCTGCTCGGAGGTAAAACCTATGGCGAGTATAGAGATATAGAGAAAGAGGTGAGGCTGACACAAAAAGATGAAAATAAGAGTGTTGATTTTCTGAAAAATAATTTATTTATAGGAAATAATTAATATATTCGTATTATGCAAAAAGCAGATTAGCATACTTAAGAAAATAAAGGTGTTTTTCAGGTAGTCACAACTAACTGCCTTGGTATTTTATTTTATTATTTTAAAGTATGCTAAACTATGGAAAATTTCTTCGAAAGTCCTTTTAAAGGCAAGATTATCAAAGATCACATAACTAATAAGAATATTACCGCAGGGAAGTATTCCTATTATTCCGGATATTATCATGGTCATTCATTTGACGATTGTGCCCGCTATCTCTTTCCTGACATAGATGATGTGGACAAGCTTATTATCGGTTCTTATTGTTCTATAGGAACTGGAGCCTGTTTTATCATGGCAGGCAACCAGGGGCATCGTTATGACTGGATTTCGAGTTTTCCTTTTTACTATATGAAGGAAGAGGTAGAATGTTTTCGGGAAGCTGCAGATGCCTTTCGTGGTGCCGGAGATACGGTGGTAGGTAATGACGTGTGGATTGGAGCTGAAGCGATGATTATGCCGGGCATCACCATAGGTGATGGTGCGGTCATAGGAAGTCGTGCTTTGGTTACCAAAGATGTGGAACCCTATACCATAGTGGGAGGTAATCCTGCCAAGCCGCTTAAAAAGCGGTTTTCGGAAGAGCACATCGCACTGCTCTTAGAGATGAAGTGGTGGCATTGGGATGAGTGTATACTTCAGGGTGCAATTCCTATTATCTGTTCGGACAATGTAGAATTGCTGTATGACTATTATAACCGTCATGTGAAAGACTTATAGGTCATAATAGCTTTAGATTAATAGGATACACAAGCCTTCACATCAAGTGAAGGCTTGTGCTTTATTTTTCCAGATATTTCATGGTGCTGTCAAACAGGAATACCTTACCCATAAAATGCTCTTCAATATGTTGCTGCAAAGAGCTGAGATATTGTTTTTGGAAGTTGGCAATATCGTTGGCATATTCAAAGTTCAGCTGTACGCAGTAGGTTTGCCCTTGGTGAGGAGAGTCCAGCATTTTCAATAATTTAGAGCCGGCAGGAAGGTTTTCTATCCATTCGTTCTGCAACCATTGCATGAAAGGTTCATGCTGCTCATTTTCGATGATTAAGGAAATGTTATACAAATACATAGGGCAAAGTTAGGAAATGAAAAGCGTACTCCTGTAAAATAAAGGTTGCAATCACGTATAATTCTCAGAAAATTGCTTTATTTGATTTAAAGAAAAGAGAAGAATAATGCGTGCAAGGTTGGTTTTAGTTTTAGGTTTGGTGATATCACTATGGATGGTGGCTTGCAGTCGTGGTGAGGATGACCGAATTATACCTATTGAAGATTTTTTTGATAAGCCTGATCATTCTCATTTCAAGATATCTCCAGATGGAAAGAAAATTTCTTATCTGGGGCTGGAGGACCATTGTCGTAATATTTTTATTCTGGATCTAGAAAATCCGGACTCTTCTAAGCAGCTCACCTATCAGAAGAGCTTTAATGTCCAGTATTATTTCTGGGCGAATGCAGACACCATCGTATTTTCGAATGCCGAATCGTATCAGGACAGCTTGCGTTTATTTACGGTGGATGTGCATACCGAGTCTATTAATCCATTGATGAAGACTTCCAAGCATAGTATCGAATGGCTTTCGCCAACTCGTGCTTTTGGAGGTTATCTTTTAGCCAAGATGAATTATAGGGATTCTTCTAGAATGGATCTATTCCGTATTCCATTGCGGGGGGGAGAACCTGTTTTGGTGGATTTAAATGAGAACAATTTCTCCCGTTGGTTTACGTCTCCAGATGGCAAGGTACGTATGGCTGTTTCCAGTGATAGTGTGGAGGCTAAGGTATGGTATCGTGAAGAAGAGAATAAACCCTATAGCATAGTGCTGGAAACGGACTTCACGACGATGCTTTATCCGTTAGGACCTGTTAGAAATTCTACCGACCAGATTTATGCTCTTTCCAACAGAAACAGGGACAAGCTGGCTGTGGTGCGTTTAGATCTGCGGGATGGCAAAGAAAGTATCTTAGCGCAAAACAAGAATGTGGATATGAATGCCGAAGGATACTCTTTCTCCCGTCAAGAGTTGCTCTTTTCGTCTGTTTATGATAGACGTAAGGAGATCTTCATCCATAATTCCGAGCTTAAGAGAATCTACGATCAGCTGGTGTCGCAATTCGAAGGTTCTACTGTAGACATTTTGGATGTGGATAGCTCCTTCCATACAATATTGTTCAAAACCTATTCGGATATTCATCCGGGAGGTATCTACTATTATTATAAGGGAAAAGTTAAGGAGCTCACTCCGCTGAATCCATCCTTGCATGATAAGAAACTCAGTCCTATGGAAGAGGTTACCTTCGATTCAAGGGATGGCAAGAAGATTCAGGGATATATCACTTATCCGAAAAAGAAAAAAGATAAATATCCGGTGGTCGTGCTGGTACACGATGGCCCTAACCGTAGAGATGTATGGGGGTTCAATGCCGAAGTACAGTTCCTAGCCAATAGAGGGTATGCTGTCTTCCAAATGAATTACAGAGGTTCCACAGGGTTGGGCAAGGAGTTTTATGTGGCGGGCTTTAAACAATGGGGAGGAGAGATCCAGAATGATATTAACGATGGAGTAGCTTGGCTTATTCATTCCGGTATAGCAGATAAGGAACGTATAGCTATTATGGGTACAGGCTTCGGTGGCTATTCGGCTCTATATGCCGCCTGCTATAATCCTACCTTGTATAAATGTGCTATCTCTACGTCAGGATATATCAATCTATTTGCGTATTTCAAACAATTTCCGCCATATTATAGTTCTAATAAACAGTTATATTACAGGATTATCGGTAATCCGGAAAAAGAATATGAGTTATTCAAAGCAATATCACCTTTGTTTCATGCCGACAAGATACGGATGCCGCTGTTGATGTTCCAAGGAGGAAAAGATATTTATAATAATGTGGCAGATGTCAATCAGTTTGTTCAGAAGCTTAAAAACAATGAGGTTAAGGTGCAATATGTGCTGAAAGAGAATGAAGGAAGAAGGTTCCGCAAGATGGAAAATATCATTGAGTCTTATCAGCTTATTGAACAATTCTTGAAAGAAAACCTGAAATAATGTCAAAACAAAAACCGAAATATAGAAAGAATCTGGGCCTATTGCTAGCCTTCTTTGTCTTCGTGACCTTGCTTTTCATTATTTCGGTAGGCTTTGCCCATGTTGTTTTGACTAATTTCGTAGAGACGGAGTTCAACAACCGCAAGACAGAAATATTTGATAATTCGTTGCGAGATTTTAACGAATTCTTTCAGGAACGTATCCCGGAAGTAGCCTTTTACCAAGGATATATGGACTCTGTGCAGGCACAGGGATTTGCGGATAACGTGCTACGTAAGTATCCTTTTGTACAGAAAGTGGAATTTTCGGATGTTATCCTCTCTAACATTGATTCCCTGAAAAAGCACATGCGCATCGGGCAATTTGGAGCCTACTCCAAAAATACTTTTGAATTCTATCTAGACAACGAATACCGGCTCATAAAAAGACGTAAGGCTAATGAAGGTAATCTTTCGAGTAATGAGGAGCTCAATACCGTGTTTCTGAAGCTATGCACATTTTTGGGAAGAAATAATCTGGATACCTCCGCCATCAAGAATACCGACCTTTTCAAGTTGTTCTATAATATTCAGCCGGGAAAGATTTCTTATCTTAATATCCCGCGTGTGAGTGATGTGATTTCCTTTCATAGCATGATCTTGGATGCTAATTTTAAGCAGACCTTTTTCGAACATGATTTTTTTGTATTTCATATACAGCCTACGCGGATACGTATAAAGAACCTGTATCCTGACTATTACGAAAATATCAGTATCCAGCCACTTGTGAATGTGGATCTGAGTGATAACGAGGGAGGGATGAAGACAGAGGTAGCACTCCCTGGTGCACTCTCGGATTATAAGCTTTCGTTTGAATCTTCCAATGCACATATAGAAAGGATACTGAATAGGTTCTTCTTTCCGGTATTGGTGTTTTTGCTGATTATCTATTTTATCCTGTTGACTATCGGCTACCTGATCTATCGGAATGTTTCGATAAACAATAAGCTGTATCAATTACAGTATGACTTTATCAACAATCTAACCCATGAGTTTAAGACTCCAGTAAGTGTGATTAAGATCGCAGGAAACAATATTAAAAGTTCGACGACGCTTACCGAGGCGGAGAAAAATATGTATGGTCGCATATTGGATCAGGAAGCGGATAAACTTAACAGCTTGATGAATAAGTTGCTTTCATACGCACAAATCGAAAATAAGTCTATTAAGTTTAACGGAGAATTTATTAATTTACGTGAGTTTTCACAGCATATCTGCGAAGCGTACAGGGTCAAGTATCCCGACTTTGAGATTGTGGAGAATATCAAAGTTAAAGATGAGCTCTATGCGGATCCGGTATTGCTAACCAGTGTATTTCAGAATCTCATAGACAACGCCTATAAATATTCGAGTGTTGACAACAAGTTTTTGGAAATTAAAATTGAACAAACTAAAAAGAATTTTGTTATTTTATTTAGGGATAAAGGGATTGGAATAGACAAGAAAGAATACCATAATATCTTTAAGAAATTCTATCGCGTAAAAAATCAATTTAATCAACAGGGAAGTATAGGACTGGGGTTAGCCTTTTGTAAGGAGATTACCGAGTTTATGGGAGGAGAGATTAAGGTAGAAAGTGAAGTGAACCGTGGAACAACTTTTATTTTAAGTTTTCCATTAGATACAAAGAAGTAATAGAATATGGATAGAGATATAACAATTGCGGTTATTGAAGATGATGAGAATCTTCGCTTTCTGGTAAGTCATCGCTTGCAGACAGAGCAGTATAAGGTGGTGCAGACCGGAAACGGGATAGAAGCAGAAGAGTTGATTTTATCCACCCAACCGGATATTGTTTTGTTAGATTGGATGTTGCCGGGCAAGGAGGGCATAGAAGTATGCCAGTCCGTACGTGCCAAGGGCTTTGAAAATATCATCATCATGATGACGGCAAAATCACAGGATGTAGACAAAATTGATGCCTACAGTCATGGTATCACCGACTATATTACTAAGCCGTTCAACATGGATGTGCTAGTAGCCATGATCGACAACAAGGTGCGTTTCTTTGTGCCGAAGAATACAAATAAAGATGTATATAGCTTTGGGGATACAGAACACCATCCTCAGATTCACGCTTTGATAAGAAACGGCAAAAAAATAGAGCTTACAATTTTGGAAAACCGCATATTGTTGCACTTTCTGCAGAATAAAGGACGGGATATCACAAGAGAGGAGCTCATGGAAGTGGTTTGGGGCTACAGCTCAAATGTGAATACACGTACTTTGGACATGCACGTGGTGCGTCTGCGAAAGAAAATAGAGACAAATCCCGATAAGCCGTACTATCTGCAGACGGTAAGAGGGTTAGGATATAAGTTTATCGAAGAATAAGAAGTCTTCGAATTATTTTGAAAATTAAGTTTTTTAATTTATCTTCGTAAATAACGATGAACAAGACCATTTTCTCTGCCGAGCGAATGGTCTTGTTTATTTTTTTGTTTGGAAAAAAGTGTTAATAAATTAAGTTAAATAAAAAAATTATGGCAGAAGTAACGTATTACACAGCGGAAGGCTTAGCGAAGCTGAAGGAAGAGTTGCAGTATTTGAAAACGGAGGGAAGAGCAAAGATCGCCAATGCTATAGCGGAAGCGCGTGATAAAGGCGACTTGTCGGAAAATGCAGAGTACGATGCTGCAAAGGAAGCCCAAGGTCTTCATGAGGCTAAGATTGCTAAATTGGAAGAGATTTTAGCAAATGCCCGTCTTATTGACGAATCCAAGTTGGATTTGACTAAAGTGTTGGCCCTATCTAAAGTGCGTATCCGCAACAAAAAGAATGGTGCAGAAATGACCTATCAGCTTGTTTCGGAAACAGAAGCGGACCTAAAGGCCGGCAAGATTTCTGTGAAATCACCTATTGCTCAAGGTCTTCTTGGCAAGTCTGTAGGTGATGTAGCAGTAGTAAAGGTTCCTGCCGGAGAGTTAGAGTTCGAAATTTTAGAGATTTCAAGATAACATCCTTATAAGTGGTTATGAGCGGTCCTGCCATAACCGCTTATAATCCTTGAAAGTTATTAACAACATATAGAGCCCTTAAGATTTTAAGGGCTTTTTTTGTGGAAGACACTATATTGACGAATTGTCAGATTTATACAAAAGCCCCTAAGGGTGTGACATTGTCATTTATTTATTTGTTATATTTGCGAATACAGATTTGATAAAAATTTATGTCTACAATATTTTCTAAAATAGTTTCGGGTGAAATTCCAGCTTATAAAGTTGCTGAAAGTAATGACTATTTAGCTTTTTTGGATATATCTCCACTTACCCGAGGACATGTGTTAGTGATACCAAAGAAAGAAACCGATTATATCTTCGACATAGATGATGAGGAATATGTAGGCCTATGGGTCTTTGCCAAGATTGTGGCCGAAGGTATTAAGAAAGTGTTCCCTTGCAAGAAGATTGGTATTGCTGTGGTAGGCTTGGAAGTGGCTCATGCTCATATTCACCTGATTCCGTTAAATCAAGTTAGCGACATGAATTTTGAGCGGCCAAAACTTTCGTTGCCGGCAGAGGAGCTCAACAAGATTGCGGAGGATATTCGTCAAGCTATATCTGAGATTACAAGCGCCGGTTAAGACAGAAAAGTTGTCGGATATCTAACACATTATGCAAGATTTTTTAATTTCTTTCCAGCAGTTATTGGATCCCGAGTATCTGCTTAGCCACGGCGGGTTCTATATAGTTTGCTTGATCGTATTTGCCGAGACAGGATTGTTTTTTGGGTTTTTCCTTCCCGGGGACTACCTATTGTTTTTAGCGGGGTTGTTTTGTGCGTTGAACAAGATCGACGTTAGTATAGCGACCATGTTTTTCGGCATCCTCACGGCCGGTATTGCGGGCAACTTTGCCGGATATTGGTTTGGCTACCGAACAGGCCCCATGCTGTTCAAAAGGAAAGACTCTCTGATTTTTAAGCAGAAATATATTGTCATGGCTGAAGAATTCTACCAAAAATATGGTGGTTCGGCCTTGGTTATTGGACGCTTTGTTCCAATTATTCGTACATTTGCACCCATATTTGCCGGCGTGGTGAAATTGGACTTCAAAAAGTTCGTCATTTACAATGTGCTGGGGGCGACGATTTGGGTTAGTGTGTTGACCCTGTCGGGGTATTTTCTGGGTGAGATGTTCCCTCAGATTATACACTATGTAGAATATATTATCATCGGTATGATTGTGATAGCCTTCATGCCGCTGGCAATAGCTATTTTAAAACGTTGGTTGAAGAACAGAAAGAGCGAGAATAATAAATAAAATTAAACAGTAATATATTAATGAGTACACTACATCCTTGGCATCAAGTTTCTCCTGGTGAGGATCTGCCAAATACAGTAAATGCTATAATCGAGATTCCTAAAGGTTCAAAAGCGAAATACGAAATCGACAAAGAAAGTGGTTTAATCAAGTTGGACCGCGTATTGTTTTCATCGGTAATGTATCCTGCCAACTATGGCTTTATCCCGCAAACATATTGTGATGATAAAGACCCATTGGATATCTTAGTTATCAGTTCGGTAGATGTATATCCGATGAGTTTGATTGAAGCCAAAGTTATCGGTGTGATGCACATGATCGACGGTGGAGAGCAAGACGACAAAATTATTGCAGTAGCTAAGAATGATGTATCTGTAAACTACATCAATGACTTATCGGAGCTGCCTCCACATACGATGAAAGAAATCGTACGTTTCTTTGAAGATTACAAAGCGTTGGAAGGTAAGAAAGTAGAGGTTCAAAATCTTTACGGACGTACGTATGCTCAAAACATTATTAAAGAGAGCATCGAACTTTACAACAAAGAAATTAGAAACAATTAAGACAAATGGCTCTAGATATTTTTTGGACTATTTTATTAGTTTTTGCTAATGGTTTTTTTGTTGCAGCGGAGTTTGCTATAGTTAAAGTACGTGCTTCGCAGATCGAGTTGCAGGCAAAATCTGGTAGCAGTGTTGCTAAAGTTGCAAAGAATATTACAGAGCATTTGGACAAATACCTAGCTGCCACACAGCTAGGTATTACTATTGCTTCTCTAGGTCTGGGTTGGATCGGAGAGGAAGTTATGACAGAGATTGTTCAGCATCTCTTCTCTTTTCTGCATATAGATTTATCACAGGGTGTAGGTAAAGGGCTTGGTGTAGCCTTGGCTTTCGGAGCCATCACCTTACTGCATGTGGTGTTGGGCGAGTTAGCCCCTAAATCTATTGCCATCCAAAAGCCGGTAGCTACCACCATGAAGGTAGCTGTTCCTTTAAGACTTTTCTACTGGCTTTTATTACCTTTTATATATGTTTTCAATGGTCTTGCCAATATGCTGTTGAAGCTTATCGGCATAGAACCTCATCCTAGTGAGGCTAACCACTCGTCGGAAGAGCTGCAATACCTACTAGACAAAGGTAAAGAGTCTGGCGTCCTCAATATCTCGGAACACGAGCTCATCAAGAATGTTTTCGACTTTAACGAACGAATCGTGAAGAATATCATGGTTCCACGGACAAAGATTGTAGCAGTGGAGCTTACAGCTACGATGGATGAATTTATCAAGACCGTTACGGAAGAGGGATATTCCCGTATTCCGATATATGACGACAATATCGACAAGATTGTCGGGGTGGTCCATACAAAAGATATTCTTCCTATTCTCGTTAGTGGTAAAGACGTAGAGCTTAAAACGATTATGCGTAAGCCTTACTTCATTCCCGAAACGAAAAAAATCAATGATCTGATGGCTGAATTTCAGCAGAAACGCATACAGATAGCTTTTGTGTTGGATGAGTTTGGCGGAACTTCAGGTATGGTTACTTTGGAAGATATCGTGGAAGAGCTGGTAGGGGATATTCAAGATGAATATGACGAGGAGACACCTTTGGTAGAGCAGATTTCAGAGACGGAATTTATGTTGGACGCAGGTGCTAACGTACACGATGTGAACGAATTCCTTCCGGTAGAGCTTCCGGAAAGTTCGGACTACGATACTATCGCAGGCCTTGTCAGTCATTTGTTCGAAAAGATTCCTGACGTAGGGGAATCTACAGAAGGATTCGGTTACCGATTCACCATTATCAAGAAGACTCAGCAAAATATCGAGTACGTTAAGTTAGATGTCTTAGAACAAGCTGAGGACGAGGAAGAGGAATAATCAATAATTATGCAGCTATTCTTCACACCTGATATCGAACCTCATCATACTTCTTTTCTATTAAGTGAGGAAGAGAGCAAACATGCAGTACGTGTTTTGCGTCTTAGCGAAGGAGAGAAAATACACCTTGTGGATGGCAAGGGAGGTTTGTACGAAACAGAAATCATAGACGCCCATCCTAAACGTACCACCCTACGTGTTATCTCTGTACAACAAGAGTTTGGGCTTTTACCTTATCAGGTACATATTGCGGTGGCTCCCACCAAAAATATAGACCGTATAGAATGGTTTTTAGAGAAAGCAACAGAGATCGGGTTAACTTCTTTTACGCCCATAATCTGTGAGCATTCCGAACGCAAGGAAGTGAAAGTTGAAAGGCTTGAAAAGGTCGCTATAGCAGCTATGAAGCAGTCCTTGAAAGCTTATTTGCCTCAGATCAATCCGGCTATTTCTTTTACTAAATTTATAGATTCCTATAAAGACCAATCTCTTTTCAAGGGAATTGCACATTGTGAGGAGGGAGAAAAGAAATATATTCATACTGTCTTTGCTCCTAAGCAAAGTTATCTTATCCTGATAGGTCCGGAGGGTGATTTCTCCCCAAAAGAAATAAGCCAGGCTATGGATGCTGGCTTTATTCCTTTGTCTTTGGGAGAATCCAGATTGCGTACCGAGACGGCGGCTCTAGCTTCTGTTTTGGAAGTTTCTCTTCTCAATCGATAAATTAATTATTTGATTATTTCTGCATCTACAATCTGAATCTCCGAATTTCCTTTTAATGGTTCGGGATTAAATTTCATTTTACCTCTAATCTTAATCGGTTCTTCGGTAAATTTTATGCTTCCCTTTTTCATGAAAATCTCCACCATAGGAGGGATACCGTTGGAGCCGCAAAACTGACATTGAGCTACAGGCAAAACTGATAGCATAAAGTTGCTGTGGTTGCGGCCGCTATGTAGCGGTATAAGATATCCCGGAAGGTCGACGATTTTATTTTCCAGCTTTTTCAGTGCTGGAGGATAGTACGGTGTGTACACCTTTTTGTTCCCTTGCGTCGTTACCTTATACATCATCTTGTCTATCGCTTCCCATGTGCTATTCATCATGGGGGTATGGTCGGGAATTTCATCCCCACCGAAGTTGTTATTTCGGATTTGTGCCTGAGCAGCAAAGCAAGATACGATAAGAGCTAGAACGAAAATATATTTTTTCATGTTTTATTTTGATGCTAATGTTTTAGAAATTGTTGTTTTATAAGCTTTTATTGCCGGGATGATGCTGGCGATGATGCCTATGGCTATCGCTGCAGCAACTATTAAAAATTCATTAGGGAGTACGTTGAAAGCTTCTATAAAATCTGCACTCTGACTCGTTTTACTGCTGATAAAAAGCAGTATAAGATGTCCTAGGACAAAACCTATTACGCCCCCCAGAAAAGTTATCACTACTCCTTCGACAATAGTCAATGCAAAAAGTTTAACTTTGCTAGCTCCCAATGTACGCATGATAGCCAAATCATATTTTCGGTCTTTCAGCGCATTGTATAGGCTGATGAAGACACTGAAGCCAGCGATAACCATGATAATATAAGCCAGCACTTCCAATGAATCTAGTCCCACCCCTAGTAGAGCGAAGATTCTGGAGCTTTCGATGGCCGGTGATGCTGCCTGCATGCTAGTACTTTGATTTACCATCCGAGGAATTACGGAAAGAGCCGCAGGAGAATTGTATTTGACTAAGAGGGCAGTAATTTCCACTCCTTGATTTTCTAGCATGTCGGCTCCTATATTCTTAATGAATTCTGCATTTTGGGGCTTTTCTTTTACCAAAACTTCTTCTCCACTTTCTTCGTCGTGCTGGTGGATTTCATAATCATGATTATGGTCATGTTCGTGTTCGTATTCATGGTCATGATGGGCTTGTGTTGCTACCGCGCTAGGATGTTGATGGTCATGTTCTTCATGATGATGGCTGTGGTCATGATCGTGATGGTGGCCTTCTTCATGTAAATGTTCGTTATGATGTTCGATACCATGTACATCCCATACGCTGGCAAGGTTAGTTAAGATAAGGTTGTCCACCACGGAATGTGCTGTTTCTAAAATGCCAACAACTGTAAAAGGATGTTCGTCATGTTGGTGTGCATCTGCTGAGAGACCATGAGCACTAAAAATTTGGTCACCGATTTTAAGCTTGTGCTTACGTTGTACTTCTGCGCCGATGACAATTTCGAAAGACTTTTTCCACAGACGTCCCTGGCTTATTTTCAGCTCATACAGATCTAAGAACGTAGCGTCCGTCCCTATGATACGGTGGCCTTTATAGTTGTCTCCTAAGGAGATGGGTACTGCCAACTGTACGAGAGGATTGTCTACTATCTTAGCGGCTTCCGCGAGAGGGATGTTGCCGGTAGGATTGTCTACGTGATACAGCGAACTAAGGATAAGTTGCATGGGGCTACCTTTAGCTCCAACAACTAGGTCTATATTCTTTGTGTTGTTTTCCAGCTGTTTTTCGAACGTTGCGGCACTGAAATAGATGACTATGAGTATAGACACGCCAAACGCTGTCAGAAGTATACTCAGCAATGTGGATCCAATCTGTTGTGTAATGTTTTTCCAAACAAGATATAATGTGTTCATGATTTTGCGTTCTCCTTATAGCTGATATGTGTTTTGGAAATACGGTTTTATCCTTGTGTCGTGTGTGGCGATAAGCAAGGTCACATCAAACTTTTCGGCTGTATCGAAAAGTAAGTCCATGACATATTTGGTGTTGGTGTCATCCAGTGCCGCCGTAGGTTCGTCGGCAATGAGGATTTTTGGATTGTTGATGACGGCACGTGCTATGGCAGCGCGCTGAAGCTGGCCACGACTTAGCTCATGAGGATAGGCGTCAGCTTTTTCTTGCATCTGCAATTTATCCAATACAGCCATGACAGCCTGTTTGTCCTGTTTAGCTTTGGCCAGATATTGTGCCAGTATAATATTTTCGGCTACGGTCAGGTTTTTGAGCAGGTGTGCATCCTGAAAGATGAAACCTATATTTTGAGCTCTGAACAAATCCCTTTTTTCTTCATTCCATAAGTAAATGTCTTGATCTTCGATAAATACTTTTCCGGAATGCGGGAAGGAAAGACCACCTAATAGATGTAATAAGGTCGTCTTGCCGCATCCTGACTCTCCCAGCAGCAACGTATGTTGATGTCTGGAGATCTGGATGGTAGGAAAGGTTATCACATCCGATGAGGCATATTTGAATGAGAGATTTTCCGAACGTATCATAAGTCTTTATACATACTGAAATTGAAGATTAAAGGTATAGACTATCGGTTATAAAAGGAAATTCTATTGAAATTATTACAACAATCAGGCAAAAGCTAGCATCCATTTCATTTTTAATCTTTTTTAATTATTCGTTTAATTAAGATTCATTCTCTTTTCACATCCACTTCATATAGGTGCTCTTAAGTTGGGTATAGGCACTAAAGGTATCTTAGAAAATACTGTCCTTTCCAATTGGGGAACAGGATTGGACGTAGAGCATGACGTCCCGCTTAGCTTTATAGGCACTAAAAGGTGGACCATAGGCCTCTAACGTTGTAGTAAAATATCTATAAAAAGATTTCTTTTATTTATAAAAGAAGTCTTTTTGTTTTTTAATAAAAGTAATTTTAGTTAAGGAATTATTTTTTATCTCAAGAAATTGTTTAGTTATGGAAATTAAAACTTCATCCAAGTTTATTGCAGAGCTGATAGGTACTTTCGGTTTAGTATTGTTCGGCTGTGGGGCAGCTGCGATTGCGGGAGGCACCACTTTGGCTGGAACCTCCGGTCTTGGTTTGTTGGGAATTTCTTTGGCCTTCGGCTTGTCCGTAGTGGTATTTGCCTATGCCATAGGAGGTGTCAGCGGTTGTCATATCAATCCTGCTGTGACTGTGGGGATGCTGTGCGCCCGACGTATAGCCGCCAAAGACGCTATAGTTTATATTATAGCACAATTTGCGGGGGCTACACTAGCAGCTTTTGTGCTTTCGCAGATTTTGGCAGGTCAGATGGGTGGTTTTACGGCAGCAGAGTGGGCTTATGGGTCCAATGGCTGGGGTAAAGGCTATCAAAATGAATACGATATGGCTGCTGCATTGATTGTAGAGGCCTTGTTGACAGCTATCTTTTTGTTTGTCATTTTGGCGACAACGTCGAAGCTAGGAAACAGCACTATGGCAGGACTCGCTATAGGTTTAACTTTGGTGTTGATACACTTGGTTGCCATTCCGGTGACGGGAACCTCGGTAAATCCCGCAAGAAGTTTTGGGCCGGCAATCTTCGCCGGAGGTAAGGCTTTATCACAACTGTGGTTGTTTATGGTAGCCCCTACGATAGGAGCCATTATAGGATCGGTACTTTGGCTTATGGTTCATACGGAAGATAAATAATAGTTCTTTGTTTAAAGGTGGGGTAGGTTCAACGAAAAGTTGAACCTTTTCTTTTTCTCCATTTTCTTAATTTGAATTGTCGGTAAAATAGTATCTTTGTATTAATGGATAATTTTATTGTTTCTGCTCGTAAATACCGCCCTGTAACCTTTGATTCGGTTGTGGGACAGCAGCATATTACTAACACCCTCAAAAATGCTATCCATAACAACCAGCTGGCTCAGGCCTTTTTGTTTTGTGGTCCTAGGGGTGTTGGTAAGACTACCTGTGCGCGTATTTTGGCAAAAACAATCAATTGCGAGCATATTTCCGATACGGTAGAAGCTTGCGGCGAATGCGCTAGCTGTAAGTCTTTCCAGCAAGGGGCTTCTTTCAGCATTCATGAGCTGGATGCCGCATCCAACAATTCGGTAGACGATATCCGTAACCTTATCGAGCAGGTTCGTATTCCCCCTCAGTCGGGAAAGTACAAAATCTATATCATCGATGAGGTTCATATGCTTTCGCAAGCGGCGTTCAATGCTTTCCTTAAAACTTTGGAAGAACCTCCTTCGTATGCTATTTTCATCTTAGCGACGACAGAAAAACATAAGATTCTGCCTACCATTCTTTCACGTTGTCAGATCTTTGACTTCAACAGAATCAAGGTAGAAGATATGGCAAATCATCTTGCTAATATTGCGCAGAAAGAAGGGGTGACTTACGAGGCAGATGCCTTACATGTCATTGCCCAAAAGGCGGATGGCGGCTTGCGTGACGCACTTTCCATGTTCGATCAGCTGGTAAGTTTCTCAAACAGAAACCTTACCTATCAGGCTGTCATAGATAACCTGAATATTCTGGATTACGATTATTATTTCAGGTTGATGCAGGCTATAGCTGCGGAAGATGCAGCAGAAGCCTTGCTAATTTTTGATAACATCCTTAATAAAGGTTTTGACGGAGGACATTTCATTGCCGGCCTTTCCAACCATCTTCGCAATTTGCTGGTTACCAAAGAACCTAAGACCTTGAAGCTATTGGACGTCAGCGAAAATGTGAAGAAAAAATATTTTGAGCAGTCCGCCAATCTAAGTACAGGACTGTTACTTTCCGCTTTGAATATTGCAAATCAATGCGAAATTTCCTATAAGTCGAGCCGCAACCAACGTTTGCAGGTAGAGCTTGCTCTGTTGAAAATGTGTCATATTGCTACCGCTATTAAGCTTGGCGTAAAGGGCATTTCAACGGCACAAGTTGATGTAAAAAAAAAACTCCCTGAACCTGTAGCAGTTAAATCCACATCTGCTGTTTTAGCAGCTCCCGAGACAAAGTCTGTAACCTCTATGGGAGTACCAAAGCCGGTAGCTTCACCTTCACAGACCTCCCTTCCGAAAAGTAATAATTCTGACAAGCCGACAACTTTTGCTGAACCTAAACGTGCCTATACCTCTGGAAAAGGATGGGGCAATGTCAAAGCATCGCTAGCGGTACCTAGTCTTACTTCTGTCTTTGAGGAAAAGGAGGTAGAAGTTGCGGAAGAAAACGAACTAATCCAAGGGTCAGAGTTTAGAGAAGTAACTTTCAACGCATTTATCAACAAATGGAATGCGTTGGCAGAAAAGTTTAAAAAAGAAAACCGTATTACACTGTACACGATTATGACTGCCAATGAGCCTAGGTTGAAAGGCAATATCATTGAAATCGATGTGGAAAATATGGTGCAGAGTGATCAGTTAAGGGAGGGTAAGATAGACATCCTGAACTATCTGCGTGTGGAGCTCCAAAACTTTGCTTTAGACTTGGTATCGCACCAGGTAGAACAAGCCGTGGTGCGAAAAGCTTACACTTCTCAAGAGAAGTATCAAGCAATGGTTGAAAAAAATCCAGCCCTTGAAGTACTACGCAAAACTTTCAATTTAGGACTAAGTTAACAGACAATAAAAAAACAGAAGAACAGTTCTTCTAAATATATCATAAGAATGCAACACAATTTCCAACGCAGAGAAAGAGCAGAACAAAAAGAGTCAAACCAAATGGTTTTTGGTATTCGTGCCGTGATAGAAGCTATAGACAGCGGTAAAGAGATAGAATCCTTGTTTATCCAGCGAGGCTTGAGCGGCAGCTTGATGTTGGAGTTGAAAGCTTTAATCAAAGAGCGTAATATTGGTTATCAGCAGGTTCCGGTAGAAAAACTTAATCGTATAACGCGTAAAAATCATCAAGGTGTTATTGCCGTAATTTCTCCTATCACCTACCAAAATATTGAAGATATTCTTCCTGCTATCTATGAAAAGGGCGAAACTCCTTTATTATTGATGTTGGATGGTGTTACGGACGTACGCAATATGGGAGCCATAGCACGTACGGCGGAATGCGCAGGAGTGCATGCTATCATCGTACCTAAAAAAGGATCTGCAGAAATCAATCCGGACGCGATAAAGACTTCAGCTGGAGCTTTATATAAAATTCCTGTATGTCGTCATGACTCCTTAAGTAAGATAGGTAAGTTTCTGATAGAGTCGGGTGTACAGTTGGTAGTAAGTACGGAAAAGACACAAGATTCTATATACGATGTAGATTATACCGTGCCTACATGCATCATCATGGGAGCTGAAGATGTAGGAGTGTCGGACGAGCTTATCCGCATCTCAGATAAGCTGGCTAAGATACCTATGTTTGGAGAAATAGAATCCCTGAATGTATCCGTGTCCGCTGCCGTAGTTATCTATGAAGCCATTAGGCAGCGAAATATTAAATAGTATTGTAAAAACCACGCATAAACGCATAGAAGCCTTATGAATCAGAAATCATAAGGCTTCTATGCGTTTATATACAGTATATATGAGTTTTTACTTGTAGTACCTTTTAACTTTCTGAAGGAATTAAAGGTAAAATCCTTAACTTCGTACAATCAACCTAAGATATATGAAAAAGCGTGTGGTGAAGACTGCCTTGGCAGTACTTTTTTTGTTATCTCAATCAGCGAGTTTTGCACAGCAGCTGAAGATTGAAGAGGCTATTTTAAAAGATCTTAAGAGCTTTTATTACATTGATTTTTCGAAATACCCTAAAAATCTAAAAAATCTTCCTATTGGTGTTTTCGATTCAGGAACCGGAGGTCTGACGGTACTGGATGCCTTGGTGAATTTTGATCAGTACGATAATGTGTCGCAGGCAGCCGGTAAGGACGGTAAGCTAGATTTTCAAAGTGAGAAGTTTATTTACTTGGCAGACCAAGCTAACATGCCTTATGGCAACTACAATGCTGCCGGCAAGGACGATTTGCTGAAGGAGCATATCATTAAAGATTTTCAGTTCCTTTTAGGTAATAAATATTACCAAAAGGCTGAAGATCAGAATTTCAAAAAGGATAAGGAGCCCGTGAAAGCTATCGTCATCGCATGTAATACGGCTACAGCCTATGGCTTTCATGATGCTTTGAAATTTATGGAGAAGACCGGTCTAAATATTCCCGTAATAGGAGTTATCAATGCTGCGGTCCGAGGTACATTATCTTTTTTTGATAAGGATGAAAATGGTTCTATCGGTGTTTTTGCTACGGTGGGAACCATAGCATCGAAAGGTTATGAGCGTACCCTTCGTGAGCAGATACAGGCCTTAGGCTACAAAGGAGATATACAGATTTTCAATCAGGGAGGCTATGGGCTTGCAGAAGCTGTGGATGAGGAGCCTAACTTTCTTCGTAGGGACGTGAGTGCTCCTTGGGAAAGTTATCGTGGCCCTTCGTTGGATAACCCGCAGTACAAGATTGATAAAGCCTTGCTGGAGGTTTATAATTTCAAGAAGGAAAATAATGCCCTCCTTTGTGATGACCCTAACCTAGATGACTGCTCGGTAATTCAACTCAACGATGCGGAAAATTATGTGCGATACCATTTGGTGTCATTGATGGAGCAGATGCGTCGTACACCAGATGCTCAACCTTTGAAAGCTCTGATCTTGGGATGTACGCATTATCCTTATCTGGTAAAAGAGATCGATACCGTGTTTGCAGAGTTACGTAACTACAAAGATAGATCGGGAAATTATGTTTATCGCCATTTGATTGACGATAATATTCATATCATTGATCCTTCGGAGTATGTGGCTAAGGAATTGTATGAGTCGTTGGCAGCTAGAAATCTTTTCAGCGACAAAGCTCACAACATGTGGGAGCAATCGGAATTCTATATATCCGTTCCGAATGTAACAAATAGACATGTGGTGCTTGATGAAACAGGACGTTTTACGTACGACTATAAATACGGACGCCATGTAGGGGAAATCCAAGAGTATATCAAAAATGTACCGTTTGACAGGGATAATATTTCGGAGGAGACCTTGAGCCGCTTCAAAAAGTTGATTCCGAATACCTTCAAGCTGATGGAAAACTTCTCGCTAAAAAATAAGAAAACCCCGATACTTAGATCCTAAGAAAAGAATATAAAAAAAGAGACTATCTAGGATAGTCTCTTTTTTTATGAGGTAAGACAGGCAGAATTAATATCTGCTGCTGCTTCTTGATTCGCGTCTTTTGCCGGAGAAGTCACGGAAGCCTCCATTACGTTCTCTACGTCCGTTGCGGTCTTTTCTGTCTTCTCTGTCGCTACCATTACGTCCGCTTTTCGAACGACGTCCGCCTTTGTCGGACTTGCTGTCTCCCGATAGCTCGATACGTACTTGACGTCCTTTGAAATCAACGCCTTTGAAGCCTTCGAACACTTTGTTTACCTCACTGTCTTCCACTTCAAAGAAGGTGTAAACCCCTTTAAGGTCGATCTTGCCGATAGCCTTGCCTGAAATTTTAGCGTTGTTGCAGATATATCCAAGCATATCGCCACGACTGAAATCGTCCACAGAACCTAAGTTCATAAACAGACGGGTGAACCCTTTCGAAGATTTACGTCCTGCACGATCTCCTTTGCTGCTGCTTTCGCGTGCATCGATGTTAAGGTCCGGTGCATTTTTGTAGTATTCTAAGAAGCGGTTGAACTCCAAAGAGGCGAAACGTTTGATGATTTCTTCTTTCGAAAGGTGTTGCAACGACTCTTCGATAGCTGGTAGGAAAGGAGTGATCTGTTCTTCATTTACTTCTACATTGTGGATTCTGTCCACGATGGCAAAAAGTTGTTTTTCACAGACTTCCTGACCTGACGGTACCTGCTTACGGATGAAAGGCTTGCCGATGATCTTTTCGATGTGACGGATTTTACTCATTTCCTTCACATTGATAAGAGATATCGACGTACCTGTTTTTCCGGCGCGGGCGGTACGTCCGGAGCGGTGGGTGTAGTTTTCTACTTCATCCGGTAGGGAGAAGTTGATGACGTGCGTTACATCATTCACGTCAATACCGCGTGCTGCCACATCCGTAGCGATAAGCAGCTGTAAGCTGCGTTCGCGGTAACGTTTCATCACCTTGTCGCGCTGTTGTTGCGATAAGTCGCCATGTAATGCATCGGCATTATATCCATCTTTGATAAGTGCCTCTGCTATCTCTTGGGTTTCGATTTTGGTTCGGCAGAATACGATACCGAAAATTTCAGGGTAAAAGTCGACGATACGCTTGAAAGCAGCATACTTGTCTCTGGCTTTTACCACATAATAATGGTGCTCGATATTAGCGTTACCTGTGTTTTTTGCTCCTACAGTCAGTTCGAAAGGGTCTGTCATGTAGTTTTGTGCGATGCGGCGTACTTCTTTAGGCATGGTTGCCGAGAAAAGCCATGTTTTTTTGTCTTTTGGTGTTTCTGAAAGGATGCTGTTAATATCCTCTTGGAAACCCATGTTTAACATTTCGTCTGCTTCATCCAACACCACATACTCGATGTTTGAGAAATCGACAGCATCTCTGTTGATGATGTCCAGCATGCGGCCTGGTGTAGCAACTATAATCTGTACACCTCTTCTGATTTGGCGTAATTGATCGCTAATGTTAGCACCACCATATACAGCAACAACATGTACGTCGTTGAGGTATTTGGCAAATTTTTCTAAGTCTTTGGCGATTTGTAAACAAAGCTCTCGGGTTGGACATAGTACCAACGCCTGAGGATGTTTTTTCGAAAAGTCGATTTTTTCTAATAATGGTAGACCAAAAGCCGCTGTCTTACCTGTGCCGGTTTGGGCTAATCCGACAAAATCGTCGTTGCCAGTCAATAATACAGGAATGGCTTTTTCCTGAATCTCTGAAGGTTTTTGAAAACCTATTTCTGTGATGGCATTAACAACTTCCTCACGGATTCCCAGTTCTAAAAATGGGTTCATGAATTCAATTATACAATAGGCTCTATTGCCTAAGGCACGGCAAAGGTATGAATAATTTTGCTAAAATCCTAATGTTTAATGGATTGACGTAGAGGAATTACTACCTTGAGCTCTAATCCTTTACAAATAGTTGTATTTGAAACAATCTGTAAAAAATATAAAGGGCTAAGAGGTAGGGTTTTTTATGGATAACATGCGAGCCGTAATTTGTATATAGGCTCGCTTTTGTAAGTGCATAAAATTTATCCCCATTTCCATGCGAGGATTCGCATTTTCTTTTGTCCCTGCTCTACAGGGATGATTTCTACGTGTGCTTTGTGATATTCCAATACTGCTATCAGAGGCTTGAGATGGGCTTTGTCGGATACCAACGAGGTAATCCAGTTTAGTTGGTCTTTAAACTTTTGACTTTCGTAAATCAACGAGGTGATGAAAGCTTTTTCTCCTCCCGGACACCACAGCTCGTTAGGATGACCGGCAAAGTTCTGTACGGTAGGAGCAGTGGTTGCTTTTTTAAGGTTTTGAAATTTTTTGGTGCTTTTGGTCCAATTATCTTCTCTGGATTTGAAAAAAGGTGGATTACAGATTACCACATCGAAATGATCTTTTTGATGGATGATGTTTTCCAGTATTTTAGTTCTGTCCGGTTGGAAACGTAGCTCGATTTTTTTCTTCAGCCAAGGGTTGTGCTGAATGTTGAGCTCGGCTTGTCGAAGGGAGTGACGGTCAATTTCTGTCCCTACAAATTTCCATTCGTATTCTTGGGTCCCCAAAAGAGGATAAATGAGGCTGGAACCTGTTCCTATGTCTAGGACAGTCACTTTGTTGCCTTTTGGGATGTGGCCTTGCTGCTCAGCGGCTAAGAGGTCTGCTACATGATGGATATAGTCTGCTCTTCCGGGGACGGCAGGACAAAGGCTGTTGGGCGTTAGTTGCCAGTATTTCAGCTTGTAGTCGGCAAACAATAAGGCTTTGTTAAGCTCGAAGACTGCTTTAGGGTCCGAGAAATCAATAGTTTCTCGACTTTCTGTACGGATGATATATGTTTGTAGCTCGGGGTTTGCAGCTTTAAGCTTCTGCATATTATAACCCCGAAGATGTTTGTTTCTAGGATGCATAAATGAATGTTTGAACCTTCGAAGGTACTTTTTTAAATCGAAATTTCAGTTATTGGTCTTTCATTTTTGATAAGTTACATTTGTTTGTGGAAATATTAGTAAATTTGCATTTCACGGATTTCAGCCGGCAAGCAATGTAGTTGTATGCATTGTGGTTGAAATCTTTTATCAATCGTTTTTATAATAATTTAAAATCATATTTGTTAATGATTAATATTACACTACCTGACGGTTCAGTACGTCAGTATGAAAAAGGGACAACAGCAATGCAGATTGCGTTGTCGATCTCAGAAGGGTTAGCGCGAAATGTATTGGCTGCCGAAGTGAATGGTGAGGTATGGGATGCTTCGCGTCCTATAGAGCAGGATTCCTCGGTGAAATTGTTGACGTGGAACGACGACAAGGGCAAGTCTACCTTCTGGCATTCGTCGGCACACTTGTTGGCCGAAGCGTTGGAAGCATTGTATCCGGGTATCAAATTCGGTATAGGTCCAGCTATAGATACGGGCTTCTACTATGATGTGGATTTCGGCGACAGAGAGTTTTCGTCGGACGACTTCAAGAAGATTGAGGATAAGATGCTGGAGCTAGCCAAGCAGAAAGAGGTCTTCGAGCGGAAGCCGGTTTCCAAGGCTGAAGCATTGGAATATTTCACACAAAAGGGTGATGAGTACAAGCTGGACTTAATTAAAGATTTGGAAGACGGTACTATCACTTTCTACACACAAGGAAACTTTACAGATTTATGCCGTGGTCCACATATTCCGCATACAGGTTTTATCAAGGCGGTGAAGCTTACTAACGTTGCAGGGGCATATTGGAGAGGGGATGAGACACGTAAGCAACTTACTCGTATTTATGGGGTTACCTTCCCTAAAGCTTCGGAACTTACCGAATATCTCAAATTTATTGAGGAAGCCAAGAAGCGAGACCACCGTAAGCTGGGTAAAGAATTAGAGCTTTTTGCCTTTTCGGAGAAGGTAGGTGCCGGCTTGCCTTTATGGTTGCCAAAAGGTACGGCGTTGCGTCAGAAGCTTCAAGATTTCTTGCAGAAGGCGCAGCTTAAAGCAGGCTATGAGCCGGTAATCACGCCGCATATCGGTAACAAGCAACTTTATATCACTTCGGGGCACTATGAAAAATATGGAGCGGATTCGTTTCAGCCTATACACACGCCTATCGAAGGGGAAGAGTTTTTCTTGAAACCGATGAACTGTCCGCATCACTGTGAGATATACAAAACAAAGCCACGTTCGTACAAAGACCTTCCTATCCGTTTTGCGGAGTTCGGAACAGTATATCGCTACGAACAGTCAGGAGAGTTGCATGGGTTGACCCGTGTTCGTGGGTTCACACAAGATGATGCGCACCTGTTCTGTCGTCCCGACCAGGTTAAGGACGAGTTCAAAAAGGTTATCGACTTAGTGTTGTACGTATTTAACGCACTGGGCTTTAATGACTATATCGCTCAGGTGTCACTAAGAGATCCAGAAAACAAAACCAAATATATCGGCTCGGAAGAGAACTGGGCTTTGGCGGAAAGCGCTATCATTGAAGCAGCACAGGAAAAGGGTCTTAAGACCGTGGTAGAGTATGGTGAGGCCGCCTTCTACGGCCCTAAGTTGGACTTTATGGTGAAAGACGCTTTGGGACGTAAGTGGCAGTTAGGAACTATTCAAGTGGACTACAATCTTCCTGAGCGTTTTGAGTTGGAATATACCGGTTCGGACAACCAGAAGCACCGTCCGGTGATGATTCACCGTGCGCCATTCGGTTCGTTGGAGCGTTTCGTAGCAGTATTGATTGAGCATTGTGGAGGTCAGTTCCCATTATGGCTTGCTCCAGAGCAGTTTATCGTCTTGCCGGTATCAGAAAAATATGAAGAATATGCACAAAATCTTTTAGATTCGCTAAATAATTCCGATATTCGCGGTCTGATTGATCTTCGTGATGAAAAGGTAGGACGCAAGATCCGTGACGCCGAAGTGAAGAAGATACCTTACATGCTGATTGTAGGGGAGAAAGAGATAGAAAGCGGCACGGTTTCTGTTCGTAAGCATGGGTCAGTGGATTTAGGATCCATGACTGCTGACGAATTTAGAGATTTATTAATTAAAGAAATCACTGTTTAAACTTTAACATTTGGCATTAAAAAAAACTAGTGGCCCAAGACCACCGATGAAAAAGAAAGAACCAGAACACCGTATAAACGATGCTATTCGTGTACCAGAAGTACGTTTGGTAGGAGATAATATCGAGCAGGGTGTGTATCCTACTCGTCAGGCATTAGAGATGGCGGATGAGATGGGATTGGATTTAGTGGAAATTTCGCCAAACGCTGTTCCTCCTGTTTGTAAAATTCTGGATTATAGCAAATTCGTTTACGAACAAAAGAAGAAACAGAAGGAGATCAAAGCGAATGCGAAGCAAACCGTCATCAAGGAAATTCGCTTCGGTCCTAATACCAGTGATCACGACTTCGACTTCAAGTTGAAACATGCTATACGTTTCCTTGAGGCAGGAGAGAAGGTACGTGCATACGTTCACTTCAAAGGTCGTGCAATAGTTTTTAAAGAGCAGGGAGAAATCCTGTTATTACGTTTTGCACAAGCTTTGGAAGACTACGGTAAAGTTGAACTATTGCCAAAATTGGAGGGGAAACGTATGTTCCTGACCATCGCTCCTAAAGGGAAAAAATAAAAAAGAATTCTAACAGATTGATAAAAAATATAAGTAAGTATTATGCCAAAAGTAAAAACCAATTCCAGCGCTAAAAAGCGTTTCAAATTAACTGGAACAGGTAAAATTGCAAGAAAAAGCGCTTTCAAAAGCCACATCTTGACAAAGAAAACAACTAAACAAAAACGTAACTTAACGCACAAGACTTATGTGTCTGACGCAGATTTAGGTAACGTAAAACGTATGTTAACAATTGGTAAATAGTTGTTTTATTCAATTATTATTAATTAACAAGTAACAATATTTTTTAACCGGGTACTGGGTTGTAAGTTCGTTGCGATACACGACGCCTTTTACCAAAAACTAAAATTTTAAAATTATGCCACGTTCGGTTAACGCAGTAGCTTCAAGAAGAAGAAGAAAAAGAATCTTGAAATTAGCCAAAGGCTATTTCGGTTCACGTAGCAAAGTTTATACTATTGCTAAAAATTCAGTAGAAAAAGGTTTACAATACGCTTATCGCGACCGTAAAACCAAAAAACGCGAGTTTAGAGCTTTATGGATCCAACGTATTAACGCTGGAGCTCGTCAACACGGAATTTCATATTCTCAATTTATGGGTAAATTGAATGCTAAAAACATCGGCTTGAACCGTAAAGTTTTAGCTGACTTAGCGTTAAATAACCCAGAAGCTTTCAAAGCAGTAGTTGATGCAGTTAAATAATTAAGTTGTAAACCGCTATCAATTTGTTAGATATACGAAAGGGAACTCATTGAGTTCCCTTTTTGTTTTATTCAAACAGCTTGACCGTGAATTTGCTGTCGGCATCCTCTTCCAATATGTTGGCGCCAGGTCTTGGAGCGAAAGTTTTTACGGAAAGCGTGTTTTTGGTAAGGTTGAAGCGCATAAGACGCATATATCCGTTGCCGCCGTTAGGTCTGCTCTGGTAGTCTGACAAGAAGGATTTGATGACGGTAGAATCCTGTCCGTTGTTAAATTTATATACATCTCTTCTATAGCCTTCACCACTGATGTGTCCACACAGCATGATGATGACATTTTTATGTTTCTTAAAGTTATGATAAATCTTGCTGCCTTGGGAAGTGAAGCTGCTATATCCTTGTTGAGTGCTGGTCCCCGGCGTGGTGATGTTAGCGGTGTTGTTAGTAGGAGCCTTGAGTATGCTATGGCTTACGATGATGACCTTTCTATCCGGAAATTTCTGAATGATACTGTCCGCCCAATGGAAGACTTTGGCTTCATAGTTTGCATTATATAATGCTTCCGAAGGGTTGTTGTATTCGAGATAGAGCACCATGAATTTATGCGCTCCATATTCGAAAAAGTCGTAGTGGTTGTCGCTGTTGTTGGAGCTACCATAGGCGTCTTTGTACCACGGAGTAGCACTGGTCTTCATCACATTTTTTCCGAAATATACACCGTAGCCACTGTTGGTTCCCGGCGACATGGGGTTACCGTATGGTGTTTGGTCGTGATTTCCTACAGCCACGCCAAAAGGAATCTTGGCATCTTTAAGCCGGTAGAGCTGATTTTTGGCGTTTATCCATTCCTGAGAGTTGCCGTCATCGCCATGGTCAACGACATCCCCTAGGTGTGCAACATATTTAATTCTGGAGGTCGTTACATTAGCAAGAATCCAATCGATTTGATATTTAAAGAGGTTCAGGGAGCCACCGTGTTTTTTCGCGGTGTAATACTGAGTGTCTGGAAGGATGGCGATCTGAAAAAAGTCGTCGGAAGAAGAAGAGGAGGCTGCCACCTTTTCTACCTTGCCGAGATTCAATGTGCTTTCTACGAGTTCTACAGACTCCTTGCAGCTCATCAGCAGCGCTGCAGACAGAATAATAACATTCAAATTTTTCATAATATCTGTTTATATTGGTTAATAGATAAGAAGAAAAGGCTTGATTATAAATCAAGCCCTTTTGTTATTAATATCCTGGATTTTGTTTCACATTTGGTAGAACGGAGATTTCGGCCGATGGAATTGGCCAATATTCGTCTTTGTTGACTTTGAATACTACGTTTTGCACGCCGAAATATTTAGTAGCCTCTGCGTGGTTGTATTTAGGAGTGTAGTTTTCGTCGAATCCGGTAAGCACATTTTTCTTCCATCCTTTAGCATCTCTGTTGAGGTATAGAGTTCCGTTCATCACATCGTTTGCTATTCCCCAGCGACGGAGGTCGTACCAGCGTAGTCCATCGGCAGCCAGTTCCACCTTACGTTCGTAACGAAGAGCTTTACGCATTTCACTTTGTGAAAGGTTGGATGGTATTTCCGGCATTTTGGCTCTGCGTCGGATTTTGTTTATTGCTTCGGCTACCGAGGCATCGATTTGGTTGGCTTCAATCTTTGCTTCGGCGTACAGCAGCAATAATTCGGCGTAACGGAAAAGGCCGACGTTAAGATCACTCATGCCTGAAACTGAGGTGGAGTTGATGTCGGCTATATCACAATGTTTACGCCAGAGGTACCCACTGTAGGAGCGTGCTGCATTGGACTGATCAGCGTTGGCCACACTTACAGGATTGGTGGAAGTACCGTTCAGTACAGGCCAGTAGTTCAACACATTTTTATAGTTTGCGTTCATTTCGAACTGATAGCCAAGAAAGCGGGACCCAGGTCTTACGCAATACATGTCGAGACGAGGATCTCGATTTTCAAAAGGTTTGTCCTCATCGTACAGTGGTGATTCGGTAATAGGAAGGCCATCAATAGCTTGGAAGGAGTCGATGAAGTCTTGTGTCGGCCCCCAATAAGCCACTCCCTTCCCGAGACGGGAAGCTGCGTAGTACTGTTGGTTATGTGTGTTGCCGTCAATATTCATGTTATATTCCAGCACCCAAATCCATTCTTTACTTGAACGGAATCCCTCATGACCGAAGATGTTAGACACGTCAGGTTCCCCTACTGTATGGTCCTTTCCTACATATTGGATACTGGAGTTGAAAGGTGTCAATTCGTGTATCCCTTCGGATAGCTGAAGAGCTTTGGAAGCGGCATCAATAGCTATATCGTATTTTTTTGCGTAGAGTGCAATACGGGCTTTGAGCATATAGGCAGCTACACGACTGGCACGTACATTTCCTGAAGCTGCTTGGGAGACAGGCAAAGCGTCTGCGATTTCCGTCATCTCCTCCATAATCCATTGCTGTATTTGTTCTTTCGGTGTGCGGCTGATGGTTTCTGCTTCGTTGAGATCCAAGGTCTTCGTCAATAAAGGGACATCCCCATAAAGTTCTATAAGTTGAGAATAGGCATAGGCTCGGATAAAACGCAGTTCGGCATCAAGCTGGTTATATTTTTCTATAGGTGTGGAGCTTTTCAAGTTTTCGAGGTTATCCAATACAGTATGGACGCGGCCTATAGTTTTATAATGATAATTCCATGGTTTTATAGCTAGAGCGTTGTCCGTAGTATAAGAGCTGGTGATGGCAGGTGTATAGTTGTTGCCTGGTCTGGCGTATCCTATGTCCGTCACGTTGTCTATAACGTGGGCAAAAGGAGTGCTGCTAGCATCCAGCAAAGTGAGGGATTTGTACGCGCCGAGCAGTCCGTATTCAGCTTCTACCGCATTTACCGGAAAAGCACCTACGGTAGGACCGTTCAAAGGATCCTTATCGATGTCGCAAGACACCATTTTTAATGTAGAGAGGAGCGCTAGGCTCAGCAATATATTTTTACGAATTTTCATTCTTCTTAAAATTTTAAGTCAATACCGAATGTGTAATATTTAACCTGAGGATAGAAGTTACCGTTTCCGAGAGTTACCCCCTCACTGCTTGAGGCATCGTAGTTGATTTCAGGGTCGTATCCTTCATAGAATTTTGTCTTAGTAAATAGATTTTGACCGTTGACATAGATGAAGGCTTTACTCACCTTAAGTTTAGACAGGAAAGAGGCCGGAATTTCGTATCCTAACTGGATGTTTTTCAGGCGTAAGTATGATGCGTCACGCATCCAAAAGGTAGAATTTTGCGTGTTATTTGTGGATACGTGCGATAGGCGTGGTAAGGCCGCATTAGGGTTGTCAGGTGTCCAGTAGTCTTCCTGCCAAGGTTTTACGGCGCTAGCGTTTGCCAAAGGCACTACATAGTGTGAGTTGAGGTATCCGTCAGCTTTTCCTACACCTTGGAGGAAACCACTTAGGCGTAATCCTTTGTAGCCTAGGTCGAGATTTAGTCCATAGGTGTAGCGAGGGATGGTACTGCCAATAATAGTTTTGTCGGCATCGTTGATCACGCCATCCGGAATAGGGTTGCCATTAGCATCAAATGCTCCTGCGATATCTTTGTAGCGTACATCGCCAGGCTGCAATGTTCCGAATTGGGTAGGACCATTCTTTATTTCTTCTTCATTTTGGTATAGACCGTCAGCGATATAGCCATAGATAGAGTTGATGGCATAGCCGGTTTGTTGTCTTAAGAAGGTTCCGTCTGTAGTGTTACGCATGTCGAGGATTTTGTTTTTGACATCTGAAATATTGAAACCTACTCCTAGACGGAAATCACCAAACTTATTGTCATAGCGTGTAGAGAACTCCCATCCTTTGTTTTCTACCTTTCCTGCGTTTTGGAAAGGAGCATTTAACCCGGCAAGTTGGGTGATATATAGTTTCATGAGGATCCCTTCGGTAGTTTTATTATACCAGTCGAAGGTAAAGGAGAACTTGTTGAACAGCTGAGCATCCAAACCTACGCCCGAGATGGTTGTTTCTTCCCATTTCAAATTCGGGTTGGCCATGTCGTTAAGTGTTACGATAGGATGCACTTCCCCGTTTAGAGATATACTTCCTACAGCAAGCTCCGAGGTGAAAGGATAATAGGTGTTGCCGATGTTTTGATTTCCTAATTTACCCCATGATGCGCGTATTTTTAGTTGGTTGACAGTGCTTTTTAGGGGTTGCATGAAATTCTCTTCCGATATTCTCCATCCTGCAGAGAAAGAAGGGAAGGTAGCCCATTGGTTGTTTTTGCTGAAACGTGAACTGCCATCATGGCGGATGTTTGCTTCAAAAAGGTATTTGTCTTTGAAGGAATAGCTAAAGCGTCCGAAGGCCGAAACTAGCAGCCATTCTTCTACCGTTCCGTTATTACCTTTGGTTTCGTTGTCGGCACCGGCTTTCAACACTTCATATGTGTCGTAGATGAAGTCTCTACGGTAGCCCATGAGAAACTTGTCGTTGTATGACTCCCTTGAGGTTCCCGCCATAAGGGTGAAATTATGGTTGCCGAATCTTTTGTCAGCAGTAGCTGTCAGGTAATAGCTGCCATAGTAGTCCCGATAGGAGGTTTCTTCCAGGTCAGTGAAAGTGTTTGCTGCGCCTTGAGAAATGCCATTTACGTCATATACGTCTACGCTTTTGGTGAACGTATGTCTGTTGCGGGTTTCATAACGTGGAGCTACCGTGCCGTTGATGCTCAACCAGTTGGTAGGTTTGTAATTTAAGGATATATTGCCGTAAAACTCGATGTTATTGGTTTTGCGGTTACCTCCTTCTTCGATAAAGGCTACGGGGTTATTTTTCACCCAACCTTCAGCCCACAGGCCATTAGGGTGACGGATAGGCAAATTTGTGGGCATACGTCCGAGGTAATTCCAGACTGTTCCTTCGCTGGCAATCTGTCTGCGGTTTTTGTTGGTTACCGCTACGTCCATTTTGATAGATAACTTCTCACTTGGTGCAATATCCATGTTGTTGCGGAAGTTGTATCGTGTAAAGCCTGTGTTTTTAAGCAAGCCTTCCTGTGTAGAATAGCTGAACGAAGGGGCAACGCGGATAATGCCACTGTTGGCCATAAGGCCTACGAAATGGTTGTGAGTGAATCCGTTTTCGGTAAGTATTGCGCCTTGCCAGTCAAAGTTTGAAGGATCAGCTTCGTATAGTTTTCTAAACTCTTCGATGTCGGCATCGGTATAGGTAATCTGGTTGCCGTCATTGATATTGGCTTCATTGAACATGCGCATCAAGGTGAATCCATCAGACACCTTAGGGATGGCCGTAGGTTCTTGAAAGCCGACATATCCTTTATAGTCTATGGCGATTTTATCTTTCGCACGTTTGGTGGTGACTAGGATGACGCCATTTGCAGCTCTTGATCCGTAGATGGCAGCAGAGGCGGCATCTTTAAGGATGGATATACTTTCTATAAGGTTGAAGTCTAAATTATCCAGAGAGCCTGCCACACCGTCGATAATGACAAGAGGAGAGCTGTCTGAGCCACCGAATGAGCTTATACCACGGATACGAATCTGAGCTGCATCCCCTCCAGGAGATCCTGTTTGCGACGTTATTGTAACGCCGGGAGCAAGTCCCTGAAGAGCATTACTGGTAGATAGGTTAGGTCTATGCTGTAGCTGTTCACTCTGGATTTGCGATACCGAGCCGGTGAGGTTGCCTTTTTTCTGAGTTCCATAACCGATCACCACTACTTCTTCAAGACTTTGTTCTTCTGTGAAGAGTTGTACATTTAATCGGCTTCTTCCTTTTACTGCCTCCTCATGTTTGCTGAATCCTACAAGAGTAAATACGAGGATGTCGTCGTCATCAGCCTGGATTTTAAATTCTCCGTTGGCATCAGTGAAGGTAGAGGCTGTGGACTGACCTTTGATGCTGATTGTTACGTTGGAGAGCTTTTCTCCCTTTTCGCTGGAAACTTGGCCAGTAATATTTTTCTTCTGTCCGAAAGAAAAATAAACCGGAATCATAAAAAGAGCGAAAATCAATAATAATTGTCTTTTCATTAATTTTTTATGGTTTAATGGATTAAAACTGGTTTTTTGTAAAGTTTTAATGTTTTTGTGTTGTGTAAAGAATTATTGGTTATCTATCTGATTGCTCAGTAATTCGAAAATAAAAAAAATAAAATATAAAATAAAAAAAGTAAAATTAAATTTCTGATAATTTATTGTTACGTCTCGTAGTGCGTGTTTTCGTATTTTTTCAGAGGTTTATGAAACCTTAAAAGTTTAAAAATGTTTTGTAAAATTTTTTATTTATTGAATAAGTTTAAATTATTTGTAAAGTATTCTGATGTGAATGTATGAAAACAAAGTGCTGACCTGCTTTTATTCCTAAAAATTTCCCAATTCAAATCGTTATATTGTATGCTGTATGAAAATCTTGATTATTGAAGATGAGTTGCAACTGCAAGGTGCCATTCAGGAATTTCTGGTCGGGGAGCAGTTTTTGGTGGAGGTGGCATCGACATTTGATAGTGGATTGGAGAAGGCTTTGACTTATAGCTACGACTGCATTTTGTTGGATATTATGCTGCCTGGAGGTTCGGGGTTGGATATTCTTAAGGTTATGCGTCAAGAAGGGGTGAAAAGCCCTGTGTTGATTCTGTCGGCCAAAGATTCTGTGGATGATAAGGTGGTGGGGCTGGAGAGAGGAGCGGATGACTATTTGGCGAAGCCTTTTCATTTTGCGGAACTGTTGGCACGGGTAAAGTCTATCATACGTCGAAATGTTCAGCACGGAACTTTGTTTCTGACCTATAAAAATGTCATGCTGGATCCTGATACACGCGAGGTGAGTGTGGGTGGTGTTCCTCTGTTGTTAAATCGCAAGGAGTATGATCTTTTCTATTATTTCATGTTGCGACCGAATAGGTTATTGGAGAAGATGACCATTGCGGAGACGGTGTGGGGGGATCATGCGGATCAGGCCGATAATCTGGATTTTATTTATTCTCAGATAAAAAATCTGCGTAAAAAGCTTAAAACTGCCGGTGCTGAATTAGATATTCAGGCAGTATATGGTGTGGGGTATAAACTGGTTTAGTGATGGCTATATCCGTAAAAAATTACACCAATAGGTTTGTTGCGGTCGTGTTGCTGGTGGTCATGGCTGTATGGGCACTTCTTTTCTATGCTGTTATCATGGATGAAGTGTATGATAATATTGATGACGGACTTAAAAACCAGAAAATACTTATTCTTCGTGAGGTATATAAAAACCCTAAGCTTATAGAGGATTCGAAGGAGTATGGGGTCAATCAATTTATTATTCGTCCTTTGGAAGGAAATGGGGAAGAGATAGATAAGAATGTTTTTTCCAAAGAGATGATTTATATGCCTTATGATGAGGAAGAAGAACCCTATCGGGTGTTGCGAACAGGCTTTTATGATGCTGCCGGCAACCCATATCTGTTGGAAATACGTACATCTACCGTCGAAGAGGATGACTTTCTAATCAATTTGGGGATATCCCTGCTGGTGTTGTATGTCGTTATCGTATTGAGCATTTTGGTGGTCAACTATTTTGTATTACAAAGAGCTTGGCAGCCTTTCGATAAGATATTAAAACATCTTTCCCGTTATCGATTTGGTAAGGCAGATAGTTTTGTGGCTGTACCTTCAGCGGTGAAAGAATTTAATGATTTGAATAATCATATTCAATTTATGATTCAGCAGAACGAAAAAGTTTTTGAAAGTCAAAAGCTTTTTTTGGAGAATGCTTCTCATGAATTGCAGACTCCTTTGGCTGTGAGTATTAATAAACTAGAGTTGGTGCTTGAAAATAATGCGCTGTCGGAAGCTGATCTGGTGAAGATTGTGGAAGCAAAGAGGTCAATGCAACGTATCGTCAATCTAAACAAAAGTCTGCTCACCCTTTCACGTATTAATAACCAACAGTATAGTGAGAATCAAGAAGTGAATATGAATGAGGTGGTGGAAGAGCTGTTAGAAGACTATCACGACCTCATTGTCTTTAAAGATATTCAGCTTCATAAGCAAGATAATGGGGTGTTGAAAGTTATGGCTAATAAGGAATTAATGAGCATATTGGTGGCTAACCTGCTTAGCAATGCTATTAAATATAATGTTCAGCAGGGGAGTCTTGATATCTTTATCGAGTCGGATAGCTTACGGATTTTAAATACCAGTACGGAAGGAGCTTTAAATCCGGATTATATTTTCGAGCGCTTTTATAAGGGGAAACAAGATAGTAATTCCAATGGCCTAGGGTTGTCCATTGTAAAATCCATTTTGGAGAATTATCCACAGTTTTTGTTAGAGTATACGTATACGATGGACAAACATCAATTTTCTCTCGTAAAACGGGAAAAGTAATTTCTTACCAATTGTTTCCAGAATTGGAGATGATCTTTGAGTGTAAATAAAAATAAAAGATATGAAAACGATATTAAAACTAGGACTGGCTGTAATGTTAATGTTGAGTTTTGTTGCTGTGCAGGCACAGGATAAGCTGATTACTGTTGCTCAACTGCCAAAGCAAGCGCAGGCTTTTTTGAAAACTTATGGGAAGGGAATGACTGTGTCATATGTAAAAAAAGAAGATGAAATATTTTCGAGAACTACATATGAAGTAAAAATGAATGATGGTTCGGAAGTCGAATTTGACAAACATGGAAATTGGAAAGAGGTGGATTTCAAGCTTAATGCAGTTCCACACGCTTTGATTCCTCAAAATATAAGAAATTATGTGGCCAAAAGTTTTCCGAATAATAAAATTGTAAAGCTAGCGAGGAAATCTACTAAGTACGAAGTAGAGCTGTCAAATGGTCTGGATTTGGAGTTTGATAAGAATGGCAAATTCCTTCGAATAGACGACTAGTAGCTGTAAAATATGTGGAAAAGGGGAATGGAAACATTCCCCTTTTTTAGTTTTAATGGGATTTTATTTAGGGTATATAGTTGTGGAATTTGAAAAATAAAGCTTTAAAAATTTTATATTTTTTTTAAATAATGTTAAAAGAGTGGTGTAAAATCGTTTTTTGTAGGGTTAATAGGGCATAATAAGTTTTTGTTTGCTGTCAAAATAAAAGAAATAGCTCTTGTAAGGGTTTAAATATGTCTTATTTTATAACAAAAAAAGTTTCATAACATTTTTTTTTATTATTTTTTCTTTTATATATTTGTTTCCTAGTTAGATAACCAAGAGCCTAAGTATTTAGGAATAGAAGAAACCATACAGAATTATAAACCATCCAAGTCTATTTTATGAAAGTCAATCGTAAACATGTTTTGGCGGAAATAGCTGTATCCGGATTGTGGGATTTGAGGAATCTGAGGATACGTTATCTCTACATCTTGTTGCTTTTATTGTTTACTGCAGCGGGCAACAGTGTGGCTTATGCGCAACAAGTTTTATCCCTTACGGGTAAGGTTGTAGACGCTTCCACAAATAAACCATTAGCGGGTGTAAAAATTGAAGACCAGCAAAGTAAGGTTTTGGGCGTGTCGGATGTTAAAGGTATGTTCTATATCAAAGCCAAAGAGGGAGAAAATGTGGTGCTAACCATGTTGGGCTTTGAGAAATATTATTATACGGTTAGAAAAGATTCGTTGAATATTACTTTGCAGCTAGAGCCTTCGACACGTTCTATCGATGAGGTGGTGGTCACTGCTTTGGATATCAAACGTGAGCAAAAGGCTTTGGGATATTCTGTTACGACTTTGAAGACGGAAGAATTGACCGAGACGTTGCCAAACAACTGGACGGAGGCCTTGTCGGGAAAGGTGGCAGGTCTTAACTTGGTGCGTTCTAATGCCGGACCTACAGGGTCAAATTCTATTATCTTACGTGGGGAAAGCAACCTTACGGGTAGCAATGAGGCCTTGATCGTAGTAGATGGGGTAATTATTAATGGCGGTTCTGGCCGTAGAGTAGGTGGGTCGGCAGCTTATCAAGATGAAACGGTGGTAGACTACGGTACTAACGTGGAAGATATAAACCCCGAAGATATTGAAGAAGTTACGGTATTAAAAGGACCAGGAGCTGCCGCTCTTTATGGTTCTCGGGGTGCCAACGGAGCTATCATCATCACTACCAAAACCGGAAAGAAAAAAGAGAAAGGTATTGGGGTAAATTTTAGCTCTAACAATTCTATGGCTACCATCAACCGGATGCCGGATTTGCAATACGAGTACGGTCAGGGAGATATGGT
This sequence comes from Sphingobacterium thermophilum, assembly GCF_039541675.1. Classification (NCBI taxonomy): domain Bacteria; kingdom Pseudomonadati; phylum Bacteroidota; class Sphingobacteriia; order Sphingobacteriales; family Sphingobacteriaceae; genus Sphingobacterium; species Sphingobacterium thermophilum. The sequence continues at coordinate 109,712 of NZ_BAABGR010000002.1, forward strand.
AGACTATTATTCATATGGAAGTACGGAAGATGGAGCAAATACAGGAGGAACTTCCAAAGCTTACGGTGCAAAATTTGACGGACAATATTTTTATCAATATGATCCTGCTTTGCAAGCACGAGGTACCGAAAGAACCTTGTGGGGACCATATACCGAAGGGTTTAATGCCTTCTTTGAGACGGCAAGAACTTCTACTAACAGCATTTCAGTAGATGGAGGTACTGATAAGACTACAGCACGTTTCTCTTATACGAATGTGCAAAACTCGTGGATAGTGCCGAATACAGGATACAGAAGAAACACAGTCTCTATGTCTGTAAATTCCACGCCGTCAAAATATATTAAAGTGACAGCCAAGATGGATTATACGAACAAGAGTTCGGATAACCTTCCTGGTGGTGGTTATAACAACCAAACGATTATGTATGGTTATATCTTCTGGCAGCCAAACGGTGATGTACGATGGTTGAGGGATTATTGGAAGAAGGGGTTAGAAAACGTGGAGCAGAATACACCGTTGTCTACAGGAAGAGATAACCCATACTTAATAGCGTATGAGATGTTGAACACGCAAGACCGTAACGCACTAACAGGAAATGTAGCGGCCACCTTTACGTTGCGAAAGAATCTTGAGGTTACCGTGCGTACGGCGATAGATCAGGCAGCAGATACTCGCAGTCAGCGCAGACCTTTCGATACATACAACTTCCCTAAAGGGATGTACCGCGAGCAGAATGTCATCGGCCGTGAGGTAAACTCAGACGTGATGGTGAAATACAATACGCAGGTCGGGGAAAATGTCAAAATCAACGCTTCTGTGGGTGGGGCTATGTTGCGCAACTCCTACAACCGCGTGTCGATGTCTGCTGACTCTTTGTTATATCCAGGGGTGTTTACCTTTGCTAATGCTGCCAGTACGATAGTGACTAGTCCGTATAAGGCTAAATATGCTATTAATAGTGTTTATGGTCTTATCGCAGGAGATTATAAAGGCTTTGCCTTCCTAGACTTTACGTAACGTAATGACTGGAGTAGCTTGCTGGCGACACCTACAAGCACAAAGAATGTATCTTATTTTTATCCATCGGTCAATGGTAGTTTGATCTTATCGGATATCATTAACCTTCCTCGTCAGGTTAACTTCCTGAAATGGAGAGCGTCGGTAGCGGGGGTAGGTAGTGGTGGTACATCGCCTTTCCAGACATCCAACCCTTATCTGTCAAGTCAGCTGTATACTGGAGGTGGTCTTTATAATCCAACAACCTTAAGTAACGAAAACCTAAAGCCTCTTTTCACGTTGAGCTACGAGACAGGTATAGAAGCTAAGTTTTTCAAAGAACGAGTGGGGTTAGATTTTACTTTATATCATTCTAATACACGAGATCAGATTCTGACAACCATTCTCGACAGATCTTCGGGATATAGCAATATGGTGGTAAATGCCGGAGAGGTGCGCAACAGAGGTATCGAAGTAGCGCTAAATCTAACTCCTATCAAGAAGAGAGGAGGGCTAACGTGGACTGTCAACACTACTTTCTCGAAAAACGAAAACAAGATTTTATCATTAGCTGAAAATACCGAATCGTTGATTCTGCAAAATGGACCGGGAAGTAATGGGTATGTGATGGCTTATGTAGGAGGAAGTATGGGCGATTTGTACGGCCGTGGATATAAGCGCGCCCCTTCGGGAGAAATTATCTATAATGCAGGATTGCCGGTTCTTTCGGAAGAGTTGCTGTACCTAGGTAACACTACACCGGATTGGAAAGCGGGAATTCAAAACAAATTCAAATACAAAGGTTTCTCATTGGGATTCTTGTTTGACGCTCAGGTAGGAGCTGTAGCCTACTCACTCACTCAAGGTAAGATGGCCGTGCAGGGTAAGACCAAAGTTACTTTGCCTGGTCGTGAGAACGGAATCGTAGGTAGAGGAGTAGTGGAGAATGAAGACGGTACCTACAGCCCTAATACGGTAGCGGTGTACGATATGTCTTCTTATTACGATCAGCACTTTGGTGTTGCCAATGTGGAAGGATCGGTATTCTCTACAGATTTTATCAAGTTGAGAGAAGTGCGTTTTGATTACTCTTTCAAGGCAAAAGTCTTGCAAAAAGTGAAATTGCAAAAACTTAATATCGGTGTGTATGGAAGAGATCTGTTCATCTGGTCGAAATGGCCGGGATTCGATCCAGAGTTCGGTACATTGAGCGGCTCAGAGATCAACAGAGGTTTTGAGATAGGTCAGTTTCCTTCAACACGAACCTACGGTGTGAATTTAAGTGTAGGTTTTTAATTGATTACGATTATGAATAAGAAAAATATACTTGTTGCTTTTGTCTGTTCCTTGTTCTTGACTTCTTGTACAAAGAACTTTATGGAGCTGAACACGGATCCGAATTCTAGTGAAAAAGCACTACCTGAATATTTGATGGCTAGAGCCTTGACTCAAACGGTCACCAACAATATGAGCCGGACGCGTACACTCACCAATGAGCTGATGCAGGTTACTGTAAATACCTTAGTGGAGACAGATCGTATCTTCCGATACGACATTGCCAACAGTGTGTCAGAAGCTCCGTGGAACAACTGGTTCTTACAGCTGACCGATTTCAAAGATATGTATAAAAGTGCCCCGGAAGGATATGCAGGTAACGAGAAACTGATTAATTCGTTTAAGGGTATATCGTTGATCTGTCAGGCTTGGGTGTATTCTATGATTACGGATACATATGGAGATATCCCTTATTTTACCTCTAACCTCGGAGGTACTTCCGGTATCTTTACGCCAAAATTTGACAGACAAAAAGAAATTTATCTGGATTTGTTCGAACGCTTGGAGGAGGCTAATGAGCTGCTATCCAATGCTTCGAACATCAAGGCAACAAGCGATCCAGTGTACAAGGGGAATATCAGCTACTGGCGAAAACTTGGAAACTCTTTGTATCTGAGGTTGTTGTTGCGTGCTTCATATAAGGAAGAAGTGCAAGATTTTGTGTTTGAAAAAATCAGAGAGATTGTAGAGACCAACAAAGCCAACTATCCATTGATTTCCTCTAATGATGAGTCGGCTATACTGCGTTGGACAGGTGTTGCTCCTTATGCTTCTCCTTATGTGACTTTGACCGATGCGCAATGGAAACAGCCTAAGGCTGCCAGCTTCTTTGTGGATAAGTTGTTATATTATAATGATCCTTGTATTGACGCATGGTTGGCAAAACATAATGGTGAATATGAAGGTATTCCTAGTGGTTATACGGTAGGTCAGACGCCTGAAGGAAGGTCTACGTTGGCTGCTACGTTGAAGTCTAGTCCATTGACAGGCAACATCATGAATTATGGTGAAGTGCAGCTTATATTGGCTGAAATTGCTGCCCGTGAGCTCGTAACTTCTGCTGCCGGAACAGCACAAAGCTTCTATAATGCCGGCGTGACGGCACGTATCACTCTGTGGGGAAAATCTTCTTCTGCAGCTTCTACCTATCTAGCCAATCCAAATGTGGCTTGGGATAACGCTTTATCTTTGGATGAAAAGATGGAGAAGATTCATTATCAGAAGTATCTGACCTTGCTCTATACCGATATTCAGGCGTGGGCCGAGTACCGTCGTACCGGTCATCCTGTGTTGCCTAAAGGTCCAGGATTGATGAATGATGCTATTATGCCAACTAGATTATATTATCCTAGCTCGGCACAGGCATCCAATCCGGCAAACTATAAGGAAGCTGTGGATATTCAAGGTCCGGACAACCTTAAAACATTGACATGGTGGCAGACTCAAACTCATTAAAAATAAATCCCATCCGGTTATGAAAAATATTAAACAGTTTATTCAGATATGCTGTCTAGCAATAGTTGCTACAGCCTGTGAATTGGATATGCCCATCACGGGAGATCCCAATCCCAATCTTTCTATCTATGATTTGAGAAAGATATATAACGAAACTCCGGTGGTATTGGCAAAATCCAATATGAAAGCAGCGGTTTCCATCACGGGAGTAGTCATCTCGGACGTCGAATCAGGCAATGCGCCGAGTGGAAAAATTGTTCTGCAAGGGTATAAAGGTAATATGGTAAGCGGTATAGCCTTGGAGGTGGGCTCGGAAGCTTCCCAATATAGATATGGAGACTCGCTAGTGGTTAAAGTGGAAGGTTTGACATTGACACGAAAGGACGGAGTGCTAACCGTAGAAAATGTTCCTGCGGCTTCCATAGAAAGGGTCGCTAGCGGAAAATCCCCACTAATAAGTGCTACATTTAGCTCTATCTCTGCATTGGAGGCAGAGGTAGATAAGTATGAAAGTACGTTGATAGCTTTGAATTCCATGTTTGTCGTGGATCCCGAGGTAGGAAAGAAATTTGCTCACAACTTGAAAATTACGGATTGGGTATCAGAAATAGAGGTGCCTGTAAATGCAGGAGCAGCTTTCGCCAACCAACAGGTGAGCAATTTGGCCAATTATACCTTCTTGTTGCAGAGAAACGCGCAAGGTTCTCCGGTTTTGCTTTTACAGCGGCTAGAGCATGTGGAAGAAATGGAGATGGAGCCGTACAGACCGGGAGAGTTGTACGAAGGTTTCCCAGAAGATTTTTCGGATAAAATAGGAGGCTCGTCCAACCTGAATCATGATATTGTTCTTCCTACAAGCGGTTTGTCATGGATTTTTAGAGGGGCCTATATCTTGAATTCCGGTAACTTTACCCATACCAATGGATATGTAAACAGTACCAATAAGGGGGATCAAACAGGGTTGATGATGACAGGGCCCGAAGGATCATATATTGAGCTGAACAAAAACCTATATTATGGCGCTAGTAAGATGGAACTTTATCTTTATCCGGCAACAGCTACGGATGCCGGGGCGGGCAAGTTGCCATTGCAGGTAAGTATCTCTTATTCCAAAGATAGCGGTGTGACCTGGCATCAGATAGGTGATTTGATTACCATTACAGAGAACAAACGTTATCCGGACGGTCCTATTCCTCTGGATATAGACGGTATAGTCCGCTTTAGGATTACTTTGGTGAAAAAAGGAGCTAACAATGATGGCGGTCGTCTAGGGATAGATTATATACGTATCTACCAGAAATAGATATATGATAAAACGTGAAAACCTCAGCTGTGGCTGAGGTTTTCTTTTTTTATGGAGGAAATGAAATTTCTTAAGCAACAATAACTTTTATACCTATTTCTTCCAATGCACTGATATAATTGGATGGAGTTTTGGAGTCTGTAATAATGTAGTCAACGTCTTCCAGCTGACATACCTTACCAAGACCACGACGTCCAAACTTGGTGTTATCCGCAAGGATGACGACTTTCTGTGCCGTGGAAAGCATTTTTTGATTCAATGTAGCTTCAGTAAGGTTGCTTATAGTGATGCCGAACTCAAGGTCTATTCCGTCGACTCCTAAAAACAAAATACCGCAAGAAACATCATCCAAAATACGCATAGCGTATTGTCCTGCCACGGAAGAAGAGTTTGGACGTATCAAACCTCCTAACTGCAACACCTCGATGTTAGATTTGTTGCAGAGCTCTAAAGCAACTTTTAAAGCCGGCGTGATTACAGTCAAACGGTGCGTGGGGTTAAGATGTCTCGCTAAAGCGTAAGCCGTAGTTCCTGACCCTATCATGATAGAATCATTATCTTTAATCATCTCCACAGCTTTTTTTGCTATCTTATTTTTCTCTTCCGAGTTGATGAATTCTTTTACTAGGATAGGGCGGTCAATGGCATAAGGGTTGCTGTTGGAAGCCCCCCCTTTGGTTCTGAAAAGAAGGTTCTTTTCCTCTAGGATTTTTAAATCCTTTCGAATAGTAACACTCGAAACATTCATCTCCTCACAAAGCTCCTGAATCGAAACTTTGTTCTTCTCTTTAATTTTCTTCAGAATATACTCGTGTCTATCCGTAATATTTTTCATGGATAATTGATTAATATATTACGAAAATAAGGAATATCCTCGATATTTTGTAACAAAAAAATAATATTAAAATACCTTTAATTTTGTTTACAAAACTTAAATTTACCTTTCGATAACCAAAATTATATATCTATGAAAAAAAATATTGCTTTGCTGTTAGCAGCCCTATTATGGGTAGTTGCCTTAATTGCTCAGCAAAATCCAGGAGTTTTTACCATTGCTCTATTACCGGATACCCAGTATTATACAGCTAAAAAACATAATGGTACGGTTCAGATGTTTCAAAATCAGATCGATTGGATAAGGGCTAATGCATTAAAAGAGAATATTGCTTATGTTATCCACTTGGGAGACATGTCGGATCATGGTGAGAAAAGGCTGAAAGAATGGGAAATAGGAGCGAAGATAATGTATCAGTTGGAGCAACCTATGGAAGGATATCCAGAGGGTATACCCTATGGTGTGGCGGTAGGCAATCACGATACTACACCTATGGGAACTCCGGGAGCTATGAAAGAGGGGTATCCTAAATATTTTGGATTAGAACATTTTTCGGGAAAATCCTATTATGGTGGTGCCTTCGAAAATCAAGCTACCAGCGAGAACCATTATAGTCTATTCTCTGCTGGAGGTAAGGATTTTATTGTCATCTTCATCGGGTATAACGAGAAAACAGCCAAGACGGAGAAAAATGAAGAATTGGAGGAGCGTGTGTTCAAATGGGCAGGAAAGCTTCTTAGAGAACACAAAAACAGAAAAGCTATAATCGTAAGCCATTCTCTTTTACGCAGACCGGAAGGGAGTGAAAGTATGTACTATCCGGATAAGGGATATAATGGAAAAGCTAAGCCTAACTTCACTCCACAAGGAAAGGCTATCTATAATTTCTTTAAGGATTATACCAATGTCTTTCTCATGTTAGGGGGGCATATTTCGGGAGAAGCACATCGTGTGGATCTCTATAAAGGCAATAAAATCAAATCTATTTTGACGGACTACCAAAGTCGTAGAAAAGCTCCTTTCGGTGAAGAAGACCGTAATGGAGGAGGTGGTCTTATGCGTACGTTGACATTAGATATACCTAACAACAAGCTGTATGTGAAGACATTTACACCGTTGTCGGCTACGGAAGTCGTGTATGAAAGAGATAATGACAGTGAATATGTTTTGGATTTATTTTAAAAACATTTAATTTTCTTAAATTATTTTATTTTTTTGTTTTTTAATTTTTATATTTGATTTACAATAAAGCGAGATAACCTTTTTTATAAGCCTATGTCAAGATTTGTGCTGCCGATAAAGCCATCGCGTCGTCGCTGGTTTATTATTTCAGTAATATTTTTAGCAATAGTATTCAATTATTTTGATAGACAGATTGTTTCTATTTTGAAGCCGATGCTTAAAGAGGAGTTTAGTCTTGGGGATGATGGCTATGCGTTGGTATTGAATGTATTTACGATATTTTATGCTTTGATGTATCCGGTGGCGGGATGGTTGGTAGATAAGTTTGGCGAGCGTCGGGTGATGTTGGGGGGGATTATCGGGTGGTCGGTAGCCTGTCTGGGGGGCGGGATATCTCGGACGTTTGGTTCTTTTTTGTTTTTCAGGGGACTGTTGGGAGCTGCAGAGCCTACCAATTTTCCGGCGCAGATTAAGGTTGTCGCCGTCTGGTTTTCCGGAAAGCTGAGAGCTACAGCCAATAGTCTGTGTGTTGCGGGGAGTTCGATAGGAGCAATCATTGCGCCACCATTGGTTGCTTGGCTGGCCATGCAATTCAATTTCCACATGGTGTTTATTGTAGCCGGAGTGGTGGGATTGATTATTGCATTATTATGGTTTTTGATTTATACGGAGCCACCGGCAGAGGTAAGGCAAGAAGTAGAAAGGGAAAATCCGGTGAAGGATTCTGGAAGAAGCTTTACTTGGGGACAGCTATGGACGACTAAATCATTATGGGGTATCCTGATTATCCGTTTTGTAAGTGATCCGGTTTGGTATTTTTGTTTGTTCTGGCTTCCAGGATATCTGCAAGAAGAGTCGGGGCTTACATTGGCGCAAATAGGTATGTTTGGTTGGATTCCTTTTTTGGTGGCTGACCTAGGAGCTATAGGTACGGCAGCGTGGTCGGATAGGATGGTGCGTAATGGCAAGGAGCCTTTGTTGGCTCGAAAGATCATGTTAACCTCCGTAGCGGTATTGGCGCCTTTATGCTGTCTTACTACCTATGTGTCGAATCCATTTTTGACGATCCTTATATTTGCTTTAGTGGCGGTAGCATGTCTAAGCTGGCTGTTCACTTTAAGTGTAGTTATCGCTGAAGCTTTTCCGGTGAAAAATGTGGCGTCTGTATTAGGTATCGCAGGAGGTTTTGGAGCTTTGGGTGCTGTGCTTTTCAATTATTTCGTAGGGCAGATGATGGGTTCAGTAGGTGCGGGCAACATCTTCATTGCTATGGCCTTCATGCATCCTATTGCGGTATTGGTATTATGGACAATGATCAAAAGGGAAAAAGTTCCCGTTTTAGAAACAGAAAAACAATTAGTTGCGTAAAGAAAATATTAAATAAAATATTATGAGTGAAGTGAAAACAATACTTGAGCCGGCACGTGAAATTCCTGTGCGCTTGGATGTGGATGTGCTTGTAGTTGGTGGGGGACCTGCTGGGATTATTGCGGCTCAGGCGGCTGCTTCCGATGGTTTGAAAGTAGCTTTGATTGAGAGTAGAAGCTTTGTTGGCGGCAATATGACTATCGGTTTGCCGGTATTGGGATTCTTGGGCCAAAAAGGTAATCAGATTATCAAAGGGTTGCCGCAAAAGTTTATCGACAGACTTAAAGCTATCGATGCGGCGTCGGAGCATAGACCGTGTCCTTTACATATGAGTTTGACCTTGGTGGAGCCTGAGGCGGTCAAGAATGTAGGGCTGCAGGTGCTGGAGGAAGCTGGAGTGAAAGTATTGTTATATGTTTTTGCTTCAGGTGTAGTGATGGAAGGGGATGAGCTCAAAGGTGTCATCATCGAAAGCAAATCAGGAAGGGAAGCTATCCTAGCAAAAACAATAATAGATTGTACGGGAGATGCAGATATCGCTTATAAAGCAGGGGTAGAGTGTGAGCAGGGAAATGACTTCGGCGGCACACAGCCTCCTACACTGATGTTCTGTATGGCGGGTGTTGATACAGAAAAGCTTAGAATGTCCATCGCCGAGGAGCCTCGTACTTACCTTACCGATTTTATTCCTGCAGAATATTTCGGACAGAACCACCAATTTATTGTGGTGGGGTTACGATCGGTTATGGCTAAGGCGCGTGAAGCAGGATATAATTTGCCTGTAGAGCGTACCATCCTCATCACCGGCTTGAGAGAAGGGGAAATCTGGGTTAACATGTCTCGTATCAATGGTGTAGACGGAACCAACCCTGAGAGTCTGACTTTCGGTGAGATGGAAGGACGTCGTCAGATCGAGGAAATCCAACGTTATCTGAAAGAGTTCGTTCCAGGATTTGAGAATGCGAGATTCACCAAGATGGCACCGTTTTTAGGTATACGTGAGACCCGTCGTATAGTAGGAAAATATGTGTTGACAGCTGACGATCTTCTTTCTTGCAGACGATTTGATGATGCTATAGCTGTGGCAAGTTATCCTTTAGACATACATCACCCTGAAGGTGGAGACTGTACTTTGAAATGGTGTGGTGACAGCTACGATATTCCATATCGTTCGTTAGTGCCTGCTAAAGTGAAAAACTTGTTGGTTGCAGGGCGTTCTATCTCTACTACTCATGAGGCCATGTCAGCCATTCGTGTGATGGCTCCTTGTATGGCTATGGGAGAGGCAGCAGGACGTGCAGCGAAGATTGCTGTTCGTAAAGGAATTCAGCCGGCAGAGGTAGATGTCAAAGAGCTTAGAGCTGAGTTGATTGCTGAAGGTGCTTATTTAGGTGAAAATGTATTAGTGAATAACTAGTATTTATATGTTTGAGAATGATGATAAAAAGCCCGCTTCTTCTAGAAGGGGCTTTTTGCAAAAATTAGGACTTCTTTCCGGTGCTGTTTTGTTTTCCGGAGAGCAAACTTTTGCCTATAGTGCAGATGTTTTGCAGGGCAAGAGCGATTTGAGAGTTATGACCTGCAACATACGGGTTGATCTTCCGGAGGATGAAAAGACAGGCAACGGCTGGAAAACCAGAAAAGAAGCTTGTGTGAAAGTTATTAAAAATCAAAAAGCTGACATCATCGGTTTTCAGGAAGTACTGGCGAATCAGTTTGAAGATCTAAAAAAAGGTTTATCAGATTATTTTGCTTTGGGCTTTGACGGCCCCGAGATGGACATGTATAAAGAAGGATATCACGGCATAGCCAAAAATCCGATATTCTTTTCCAAGAAGAGGTTTGAATTGTTGACGGCCGGAGGATATTGGCTTTCGGAAACACCATTGAAGGCGGGTAGCATTTCTTGGGAATCGGCACGTGCAAGAAACGCTTTTTGGGTTCGTCTGAAAGATAAGAAAACAGGAAAGCAAATCCGTGTCGTAAACCTTCACCTAGATCACGTGAAAGAAGAAGCTCGTGTCGAGCAGATTAAAATGGTGTTGGACGAAAGCGCCCAATATCAGCCGGATTTTATACAAATCATGACCGGAGATTTCAATGCAGGGCCAAATTCGCAAGTAGTAAAGACTGTATTGAGTAGCGGATGGAAAGATTCTTATACAAAGGTGGGACCGAATGGCAAGGTAGAGGGGACAACACATGCATTCAAACCCCACGACAAAGAGAGAGCCGCGAAAGCAAAAAAGATAGATTATATCTTTACGAGAGGACCTATCGAGTCTGTAGATTCACATATCATAAAAGATAATTATAAAGGGATTTATCCGAGTGACCATTATTTTGTGGTTGCTACATGCCGATTGTAATAGTTATAGTTTGTTTAGATTCTTTTAAAAGAGCTTGCGAAAGCTCTTTTTTTTATTTCAAAATCTTTTTTTTTATTAAAAATACTTATATTAGTCATACATAACCAATAAAACCTACGACAAAAATTATGATACAGGAAAGTTTTTATAACAAGGTGGGGTTACCTGAAAACTTAAAATGGGGCTACTTGGGGATTTTAATCTTCATGATGGGAGATGGCGTGGAACAAGGATGGTTGAGTCCCTATCTGGTAGAGCACGGTATGTCCATACAGCAATCTGCCAGTCTATTTACCATTTATGGGATTACTATTGCTATTTCTTCTTGGTTTTCAGGAGTTTTGGCAGAAAGTTATGGCCCTCGGAAAGCAATGTGGATGGGGGTATTACTTTATATTATTGGCACGATAGGATTTGTTGGTTTGGGAATGGCCAATCTGGATTTTACGACCATGATGATATTTTATGCGATAAGAGGGTTTGGATATCCTTTGTTTGCTTATTCATTCATGGTATGGATTACTTATAAGGCTCCTAAACAAAAGTTAAGTGCTGCGGTAGGATGGTTTTGGTTTGTATTTACCGGAGGGCTTAATGTCTTGGGGGCATATTACTCGAGCTGGGCAATCCTCAGCTTAGGGTACAGCAATACCTTATGGAGTTCTATCGTATGGGTTTTGGTGGGGGCTTTCTTTGCGTTGGTACTTAACAAAGATAAGTTTGATTTGGGAAGTTCCAATAAGTCGAAGGCACAAGAGCTTATCAACGGTCTTACGATAGTAAAGAAGGAACCTAAAGTTTTGTTGGGAGGAATTGTACGTGTAATCAACACTACGGCACAGTTTGCTTTCCCTGTTTTTCTACCGATGTATATGGCTGAACATGGCTTTGAGACTACAGAATGGTTACGTATCTGGGGGACCATTTTCACGAGCAATATCATCTTCAATCTGATTTTCGGTTTGGTGGGTGATCGTTTGGGCTGGCAGAATACCATTATGTGGTTTGGAGGTGTAGGCTGTGCTGTCACCACAGTGTTGTTTTATTATTCGCCGGTGTGGTTTGACGGTAATTATTGGGCGGTGATGGCAAGTGGTGTGGCGTGGGGTGCTTTGCTGGCTGGATATGTACCGCTGTCGGCATTGGTGCCTTCTTTGGTGAAGGAAGACAAAGGTGCTGCCATGGCTATACTTAATTTAGGTGCCGGCTTGCCTGTATTTGTAGGTCCTGCTTTGGTGGGGCTATTGATTGCTGCGATAGGTAATTCAGGCGTAATATGGGTCTTAGCGGGCCTATACGTTCTTAGTGCCATATTAACGAAGTTTATAACATTAGATAAGTCAGAAGAAAATTAAATAGTTATTTAGAAGTCGAAATATTATGAAAGTTTTATTAACAGCTCCTTACGAGAATAAAGATGCTTTGAAGGAATTAGAAGGTTTATTTGATGAGGTGATTTACCGATCTTGGAAACCACATGGTAGAGCTTATAATCCGCAGGAACTTATAGAAATGTTGAAGGAGACAGGAGCTGATGCTTTGATTTCTGAACATGATGAAATTACGGCTGAAGTTCTTTATGCAAATCCGCATCTTAAATTTGTAGGGATCTGCAGAGGTACTCCATCCAATATAGATTTGGCGGTGGCTACAGAACTTGGCATCCCGGTCTTCAATACTCCGGCAAGAAATGCACAAGCGGTAGCTGAAATGTTTATTGCCAATGTGATTACCATTATGCGCAACACCTTGCCAGCTATCCAGTGGTTGGAAGGAAAGAATTGGGGTGAAGGAGCACATACTTCGTACCTTCAGTTCAAAGGAAATGAGATAGCAGGAAAGAAAGTAGGTATGGTAGGCTTCGGCGCGGTAGGTCAATACATTGCTCGCATGTTGAAGGAGTTTCCCGCTCATATCTATTATTATGATCCTTACTATACAGACCCTAATCCAGACTTTAAGAAGGTAAGTTTGGAAGAAATATTCTCTGAATGTGATATAGTAGGTATCCATCTTCCTGTAACTGCTGAAACTAAAGGAATGATTGATAAGCGCTATCTATCGTTGATGAAGAAAGATGCCATCTTTGTCAATACGGCACGAGCAGTGGTGGTAAATAGAGAAGATCTTCTGGAACTTATCGAAGGAGAAAAAATCCGAGGTGCTGTGTTGGATGTGTTTTACCATGAACCACCCGATGAAATCGATTACAGAATGATCCTGCATAAAAATGTGTTGGCTACGCCACATATTGCCGGGGCGACACATGAGGTGGAAGACCATCATGCTTTCATTATGAACAATAATCTTCGTGAGTATTTTCATAATGGAAACAAGAAAATAAAACAATTGGTAAATAAAGCTGTGTTGGAAACTATTGACGAAATCTAATTATGGCTAGGCAAGGACATTTAATAGTAGATATCGGTACAGGCAATGCGCGTGTAGGCGTGGTCTCCACGGATGGAGAGATACTGTCTATTAAGCGGGAAAACGTACATTACATCACTGACGAAAATTACGAAGAGTCTATATACTTTGAGCCTGACGAGCTTTGGAGTCAAATTACAAGACTTTCCAAAGAAGCCTTGCAGGAGGCCGGTGATATAGATATCAGAGCCATCACAGCTACCAGTCAACGCGAAGGTATTGTAGTGGTCGACAGGGAGGGAAATTCTTTGTTAGGAATGCCTAACATAGACCACAGAGGTAGAAAGTGGGAAAAAGATCTAAAAGATAAAGACCTTGTTTATGAGTTGTCCGGACGTTATCCGACATCCCTTTTTTCAGCATTCAAGCTGGTAGGCTTACGTGCCGTTTATCCGGATCAATTTGCGAAGGTTTCCTGTGTGATGAGTATCTCGGACTGGATACAGTTTAAATTTTCTGGCGTAGAAGCTTATGAACATTCGCAGGCATCGGAGACCTTGCTCTATGACGTAGAAGCGAAAAAATGGTCAGACGTATTGCTGAGTCTGTTTGATTTGTCTATGTCAATATTACCTGAACTTAAAGATTCTGGAAGTATCCTAGGAAAGATATTACCTGCGGTTGCCGAACAATACGGCATATCAAAAGATGCTGTTGTGGTAGTGGGAGGTAGTGATACCCAACTAGCTATACGCAGTATGGAACCTTCACCTAACGACGTGGTGATCGTGTCAGGTACTACTACGCCTATTATCAAGATTGTCAGCACATTTGAGAAGGATCCAGATCAACGTACATGGACAAGTCGCCATATCGATAAAGATAATTTTATTTTGGAGGCCAACGCCGGAGTTACAGGACTTAACTATCAACGTCTTAAAGAGATTTTCTACCCTAACGAAGGATATGATGTCATAGAAAAAGAACTTGCTGAAACAACATATTTTCAGTGTGTGGCTTCTTTAGGATCTTTGATTGCCGATGAGGAGGAACCATTGGTCAAAGGTGGTTTTATTTTTAATGCACCTGTTTCGCACCAGCTTACCCGAGGCAGCTTTGTCTTCTCCATCCTGTGGGATATTGCATGTTCTATTTATGAGAACTATAAATTTTTGTGTGATGTTTCTTCGCACAATGAAAGCTATATCTGGGCCTGTGGTGGGGGAGTACAGAGTAGGTCATTACGTCAGTATTTGGCCAATCTTTTAGGCAAGAGCATCCGTATCCGCAATACATTCCGTCAGGCATCGGTGCTGGGAGGGGCTTTTATCTGTAATGAAGCGCTAGGAATTCCTAATGAGACGCCTTCGGTGTTAGAAGAAACCTTCCCTCGTGAACAGGAAAAATTTGAAAGTCTTTATCAGGAATGGAAAAAGGCGCGTAAGACATTTAAACACGTTTCGTAGATGAGAACATTCTTTTTCGGTGTAGATATAGGTACGCAGGGAGCACGTGTAGTCTTGGTGGATGAATACGGAGAGGTGGTAGGCGCTGGAGAGAAAAAGTTTGCGCTGAGTGAGGGCTTCCGTGAGGAACAGAATCCCGATATGTGGTGGGAATGTTGTCTGGAAATCGTAGACCACATAGTGGAAAACTTAAATATCGACAAAATTAAAATCCGTGCGATTTCTGTTACTTCTACATCAGGGACAGTAATTCCTCTGGATAGTAGTAATCGACCGTTGCATAATGCCATAATGTATAGCGATCCACGATCCGCAGAACAAGGCAAACGTATAAAGCATCTTGCTACACAGTATAATCCTAATGCATATACCGGATTTAACGCTTCTAGCGGGATTAGTAAAATGGTATGGTTTGTAGAAACTTATCCCGAAAAGGTGGGGGCTATACATACTTGGATTCATGCTTCAGATTATATTGTAGGTAAACTGTCGGGTAACTACCGTATTACGGACTATACAAACGTGTTAAAGTCTGCGTATGATCTCGAAAAGCAACAATGGCCAAGCTATATTTTTGATGAATTAGGTCTTAAGCCCGAATGGTTGCAGGAGGTAGTCCCTTCTGGAACGGTAGTGGGTAAGCTGGATAAAAGTCTGGCAGCACGATGGAATCTTCCGGAATTGGATGTCGTAGTAGGTATTACGGACGGATGTGCCAGCCAGATGGCTTCGGGGGCCGTGACGCCGGGAAGTTGGAATACTACCATAGGTACTACACTAGTGATCAAAGGCGTTACCGAACGTAATGTGGTAGACCCTCTGGGAAGGCTATACAGCCATAGACATCCAGAAGGCTACTGGATGCCGGGAGGCGCAAGTAATACCGGTGCCGATTGGATATCATTAGACTATAAGGGACAAGATTTGGGAGAGCTGAATGGTATAGCTGCCACATTGATACCTACGGGATTAGTGGCATGGCCTCTGCTACAAGACGGAGAGCGATATCCGGTAATGTCGCCCCAGGCGCGACGTATAGTGCCGGACACAGCTTCTAAAGAGCTGCTTTACGCAGCCAACTTAGAAGGAGTGGCCTTCATCGAAAAACTTGCATACGAGATCATAGAAGAGCTCTCACAAGAAAAAGTCAATGCTGTCTATACGGCAGGAGGAGGAAGTAAGAGTGATGTATGGTTAGCCATTCGAGCTTCTGTGCTTAATGTGCCTATCCATAAATGTAAAGAGGCTGGAGGAGCATTAGGCGCTGCCATTATGGCCGCCTCAAAGACATACTACAACTCTCTGACGGAGGCAGCCAAAGCCATGACAAAGGTAGAAAAGACAGTATTGCCGGATGAGGAACTTGTCAATGCTTATACTGAACAATATCAATTATTTAAGGATAAATTAAAAGAACTTAATTACATATAATGGTTACTATTTGTTTGCTTAGACACGGAGAGACAGCTTATAATGCTGATGGCAACAGATATTGCGGGCGCACGGACGTAGACCTTACAGAAAGGGGAATAGCTCAGGCAAACAGAATGAAGGAATTGTTGAAGGACTTTACCTTTGACGCTATATTTTCTTCGCCTCTAAAGAGGGCACAGATGACAGCAGGAATTGCTTCGGGCCGTCCGGTGGATGTAGTCACTGATAGTAGATTGATAGAGGTGGACTTTGGTGAATGGGAAGGTAAACGCCCTGAAGAATTCCAAAGTGAAGATCCTGAATCGTGGAGCAAGTGGCTGACCGATCCCGAAACACATAGAGCAGGACGTACTGGAGAAACCGCCAAAGAAGTGATTGACCGTCTAGATGATTTTTATCAGGAATTATTGGAAAGATATGAGGATAAAACGGTGCTTATTGTTGGTCACAATGGCGTAAACAGATTTTTTATGGCTTCCAAGTTGGGAATGCCTTTAAAAAACTATAGAAGGTTGGTGCAGGAAAACTCTGCCCTTACTTTAGTTAAGTTGATAAGCAAAGACGAGATACAGCTGTTAAAGCTGAATGCCTGACAGCTGACCTACACCTTAAATGATAATGACACTTAATAAATCTTATTATGAAAAAGTATCTTAATTTTTTAATCTACTTTCTTGCATTCACGCTGGTGGGCATTGGATGTGGCAAGTCTACATCGGATCCCGTATTGGAGGATACACCAGGGGTAGAAGACCCTAGTAAAAAGCTTTCAAATATTGTTCTAGAGCAGGGAAATAATGTGTATGGTCATGTGGTAGACGCTGATTATAATCCTATTCCCGATGTGGTGGTAAGTGATGGATATTCAGTCGTGAAGACCAACGCTAAAGGGGAATATCAATTTAAGAAGAATAGCAAAGCTACCTTTGTATATTATTCCACTCCTGCAGGATATGAAGTCAATGTAGCGACAGGGCGCAATATGGCTTTGTTTTATGCTACACTGAGTAGCTCTGATGCACCACAAAAGCATGATTTTATCTTGAAAAAGCTTACTACCAATGAATCCAAATTCTATTTATATGCCATTGGTGATCCACAGGTAGCCAACAGCAACGAGGTAGACCGTTTTAACAACGAGACCATGGCGGATATCAAAGAGCAGCTAGCTACATCTTCCTTGCCGGCTTATGGTATTTCGTTGGGAGATATCGTTGCCGATCAGCCTAGTCTGTTTAACACCATGAAAACAGCTCTCGGTTCTTCGTCGATGAAGGTATTCACCACTATCGGTAACCACGACAAGACAGGTGGTAATGCGACAACTCCAAGAAATTCAACGACCTTTGAAACACAATATGGTCCATTGAATTATTCGTTCAACAGAGGTGACGTACATTTTGTGTGTATGGACAATGTGGTGTTCAGCAACAATTCCAGCTATAGCTTAGGATTTAGTAACGAGCAGCTGGACTGGTTGGAAAAAGATCTTTCCTTCGTTTCGAAAGACAAGCTTTTGATTCTTTATTACCATATGCCAATACGTGGTACGAACTTCTCTACCCGCTCTCGATTATTTAATCTTATAAAGGATTTTAAAGAGGTACATCTGATGGCCGGCCACACACATTATAATGAAAACTATATCCACAATGTGTCTGGAAAAGAAATTTATGAGCATGTACATGCTGCAGCATGTGGTGCATGGTGGAAATCTACTATCAATGGTGACGGCACACCAAATGGTTATGCTATCTACGAAATTGACGGCACAACTGTGAAAAATTGGATCTACAAACCCACAAAGCTTCCAAGCACCTTTCAGATTCGCCTTCATAAAGGAAATGCCTCCTACGGCGGCACCTATGGATTCTACTCGTACAACGAGCCAGAAAATCGCTTGATAGCCAACGTGTGGAATGCAGACCCAGAATGGAAGATAGAAGTATATGTAGGAAATCAGAAACTGGGTAACATGACATTGAAAACAGCCTTGAATAAAGACGCTTGGTCTTTGGGGTATCACTTAGGAGTACTCAACAGAAATCCAGATAACTATACGACAGCGACAAAACATCTTTATGTTTTCGACCTGCCGGATAATACAGCCTACAATTCGGTGAAGGTTGTTGCTACAGACAGGTTCGGAAGAACCTATGAGCAGTCAACATTGACTACAGATTTACAAGCAGCTATTTCTTATTAAGTGTGTCATATCATTTGTAGCAAGAAGCCATCCTTTATGGATGGCTTCTATTTTTTGTATAGAGGAGAAGTTCTGTCGTTGAGTTGAAGTGTTTTCTTTTTATAGTTGATTACCGCTCCATATTTGTACAGTATGTCGCCGCCTAATACCCCTACTACTGGGTCAGCATTGATCTGACTATAAGCATAATTTATGGTAGAAAGATCCAAAACGGCAACCTCAAAATTTTTGCATTCCCATGCTCCTATACGTAGATAGGGAAGGGTAAATACTGCGGACTGCATTTCATTCGTTCCTAAGCCCGAAGAGAGGATACTCGTCGTTACGAGTTTTTGTTCATCTATTCCAGCCTGAAGGAGTGTGTTTTTATCCAATACGGTCTTTGAAGCTCCCGTATCCAATACCATCTTGAAAGGTTTGTCTAAAATTTCTATATGCAGAATAAGGTGAAACCCTTCTTTTTCTAGGGATAAAATTTCTAATGGAATTATTTTCATACATCAAACAAAAAAAGAAAAGGACTTTGGGTAAAGTCCTTTCAAAGATAAGATATTGTTCAATATGCTTTTTAAATAATGTTGTTATCTTTCAATACCTGATTCATCTTTCTTACAGCTTGAGCGCTGTCTTCAAATTTGGCGCTTTCCTCGGCATCAAGATCTAGTGGAACGATCTTGTCCCAACCGTTCTTATTGAGGATTACCGGAACCCCGATACAGATGTCCTCTTGCCCGAATTCGCCTTCCAGATAGACGGAAGCGGTGAAAAGTTTATTTTGGTCCAAGGCTATGCTCTCCACCATGGCGGCAGCAGCAGCTCCAGGCGCATACCAAGCCGATGTACCTATAAGTGCGGTAAGGGTTGCTCCTCCTACCATAGTCTTGTGGACGATTTCTGTCTTCTCCTCTTCGGTAAGGAAATTTTTCACAGGAATGCTGTTCCACGTAGCCTTGTTGATAAGAGGAATCATGGTTGTATCTCCATGACCGCCAATTACAATGGCATTCAGGTCGGCAGGGGAAGCGTTCAGTTTGGTGGCTATTTGGTATTTGAATCTTGAAGAATCCAAAGCACCTCCCATACCTATGATTCTGTTTTTTGGGAGTCCGGAGGCTTTTAATGCTAAGTATGTCATCGTATCCATAGGGTTGGAAACAATGAGAATCGTTATATCAGGAGAATGTTTTATCAGGTTCTGGACTACCTCTTTGACAATATTGGCATTTGTTCCGATAAGCTCTTCACGTGTCATTCCAGGTTTACGTGGAATGCCGGAAGTGATAACAGCGATGGATGAACCGGCAGTTTGCAAATAGTCGTTAGTGACACCTTTGATTTTGGTATCAAAGCCCAATAGGGCAGATGTTTGCATCATATCCTGAGCTTTGCCTTCAGCAAAACCTTCCTTAATGTCCAATAAAACTACTTCTTCGGCAAAATTTCTTCTGGCAATATTATCTGCTGTGGTTGCACCCACAGCTCCGGCACCAATAACTGTTATTTTCATAATTAGATGATTTGTTTATTGATTAAATATATTAAAAATCAATGAATTATAAAAGTCGCTTTGGTGTAAAAAAATATCCTTTATGTTTAGAAAGGATATCCTATGGCCAAATTGAAGATCAGGTTGTCCCGTCTCCAAGACGAACTGCCGAAATCGATGTTTTTTATTACCCACCTTTCTCCTTTAGGATAATATGGAAGACGTAATGGGATAGCAAAATCCGTGCGAAGGATTAAGAAGGTTAAGTCGAATCGCAATCCTGCGCCGGCACCTACTGCCAGTTCGGTAAGGAAGTCCTTGCTCAGCTTGCCACCGGCCTTGTCTTCTTCCGTATTTTGCAACCATATGTTACCGGCATCGATGAAGGCTGCCCAGTTGAGTACGCCAAAGCCCATATTCACTAATCTGGCACGGTACTCTGTGTTGAGCTCCAGCTTATAGTCTCCTGTTTGATCGGCAAAGAAGTTGTCTTTCCCTAGATTTTCGGGGAGGGCAGAGCCCGGACCTACTGCGCGAGCGCGGAAGGCTCGTAAACCATTTGGTCCACCACTATAAAATTGCTTTAGATAAGGAAGAGAACGGGAGTTGCCATAGGAATAGCTCATCCCCAACATGATGCGGGATGCCAATTGGCTGTAGCGTCCCAGCTTCATGTAATGGCGCCCGTCAGCTTCTATCTTGACAAACTGGCTGTATACCGTTCCGAAAAGTTTTTTCTGATTGTCGTCATAGTTGGCTCCCTGCAAGAGGCCCAACACATTTCCTGAAAGGTTCGTTCCGCCTTTGAAGTAGAAAGTGTGCTTTAGACTTTCGTCCATGGTGTTGGTGAAAGTAAAGGTATAGTTTGGACCAAAAGAAAACTGAGGGTCTACAATCCGCTTAAGTGTTGGGACGGTATCCATCTGTGCTTTATAAGCCTCTGAAATGTTGCGAGGCTGAACGTATATGATTTCTGCCAAAGTAAGGTCATGCTGTTTTTGGTCATTTTCTTTCCACACATAGCCATATTTAAGACTTGATGAGTTAAGTACATAGGCTGACCTTCTATTGAGAAATTCGTAACCAAACTTAAGATATGTCTTGGGGATAAATCTTCTTGTTGGAGCCCAGTTGTATGGTGACAGTAGTCGAGGCCAGGTGATGCCCAGCTCCGCTCCGTAGCGATAATAGGAGGAGTTGAGGTTAATATTTCCTCCCGTTTGGGTTTCGTAGCCTCCAAAGACGTTAAGGGTTACGGTCTCAGCACCACGGAAGGCATTACGTAAGCTCCAAGTTACATTGGCTTCAGATCCGTTATATACGGATGCTGTTTTGGCTAAAAGTTCTAGACGTAAGGATTTTTTTGGAAGAGGTGTCAGGTGATAATAAACATCCAAGGTGTTAGGTTCGTCAGGACTTGGTTCAAAGCTGTTTTTGACGAACTTGAAAGCATTCAGGTTTACCAGATGGTTGATAGTTCTGTTGTGATCTCCTCGGTTGTACAGCTGTCCTCTTTTGAAGAAAATATGGTTGGCAATGACCTTTTTTCGGAAAGTGTTTTGCCTGTCAATAAAATAATAGTTGTCATCAAAAAGATCCAACATGTCCGTATTTGGGCGTCTGTTGTATCCTTGAGAGGTAAGAGTATAGTTAGGATAAATATATATGTTTCCGATTTTTTGAGGTTCTTTTGCTTCCGGCGTAGTTTCGGGCTTGATGGTGATGTACATGTTGACCTTGTGGTTACCTATAGTACTGTCCACCTCTACTAGAATATTATCCGGATTGAAGAAGTAATATCCTTTGTTTTTTAGCTCATTGTCGATGCGGTCCCTTTCGTTGAGAATAACATCCAAGTTGTAGTTGGAACCTTTTTTTAATAAGGATTTATCTTTATCTTTTAGAATATCTCTTCCTAAGTTGCTGTTGGGGTCTATTTCGTATATGACGGTGTCGATACGATAAATTTTTCCCGGAATACCGGTATAGATAATTTTTCCGAATTTACCGTTGTAAGTAGTGTCGGAGTTTACCTCGGCGTTGAAGAATCCCAGGTTTTCCATTCTGTTGCGGAGCAGGTTTTCATTATATTCTCTGTTGACGTCACTTAATAATACGGGCTCTTCACCTCTTTTTCGCAAGAAGCGTTTGAAGAAGTTGGAGTTGGTAGTGTCATATCCTCCGGCGGCATTCCAGAACATGAGCTTCCAGCGTACGCCGAACAGCTTTTTGTTGGGTTTAGGCATGAGAAGTTCTTCCAGATGCTCTTCGAAGAGTGCTTTTCGTTCTGCATTTACGTTGCTATCCATCTGTAGCTGCACGTCACCTTCTACATATAACCTTTCTCCTTCGGGAATATGTTTGGTGGTGCTACAAGCATACAGGGCCAAGCTTCCTATTGCCAGCAGGATGATATATAGTCTAAGCTGCATTGTTTCTCCTTTCTTCGTCTTCGTTGCGAATGGCTGTATCTTTTACTGATGATTTTTTTTGTGTCTGCTTATTCTCTGTAGAATCCTGCTTCAGCTTTTCTTCTTGCTGAGGTTGTTCCAAACGTTTGCGATATTCAGGGTTACTGCGCATCAAGCTGTCCCGTATAGCCCAACGTACGCTATCCCGATAGGCGGAGTCTGTTTCCATACGTTGTACGTCAAAACGACGACGGAAACTTCTACTGCTTGTATCGTAGTAATCAGCTAAGGCTTTCTCACTCATAAAGAGTTCTTTAAATTTGTTATAACTCATATTGATAATGAATCCTATACCTGTCTCTACGAATTGACCTTGCAGTGTCGCTTGATATTGGTTTTTGCGATACACTCTAGCAAAATATCGGCCGTCTTTAGAAAGTTGGTAGTCGAGGGTTATATCTCCTGCTATGTTGTTCGGATTTTCTCCGGGACGTGTTTTCCCTTCAACCTCGAAGCTGGAGCCTATAGTAATCTTTAGGCGGTCGTCGAAGAGCATTTTTGATATACCTATGTTGAGGTCGGTACGATTTTGTGCTGATCCAGAAAGGTAATCCTGCTCGGACTGTAAGTTGAAATCCAACTCCACACCTTGAATAAGGTTTGAGGCTAGACTGTTGAGCTGTCCTGTCAAAAACTGACTTACTGAGCTACGTGCCATACCTTCTACGCCAGCACCTCCTGCCAAACTTTCAAAAGGATTGGAAGACATGAAGCGCTTAAGGATGATCAGTGAGAATACCTGCTTGTTGAGCTCCGCGGGATCGTCACGTAAGGCCACCAAAGCATTGTTCACTTTAGTGATGACATCCTGCGAGATGATGGCATTATTCTCGTCGAGGTCAATGTCAAACTGAATATCTGGTTTGAAGAGTTCTCCTGTCAATATAAGCTTGACATTGAAAGGTATTCGCTGCTTGTATAGGTTAGGACTTTCTGTGCCAATCTGGTTGGCTACGAGGTCTAATGTCGCGAACTTGTCTTTATATAAGGCCGTAATATCTAATCGGGCGTCGAAAGGATCACCGTTCCACGTGATTGTACTTCCTTTCTGGAAGTCGAATTCTCTTTTCAATGGACCAAAGTTGAAAGAATAGTTTCCATCTTCAACAGTAAAGGTTCCTGAAAGAGTAATCTTTTCGCTGGCGTCTATAGCGGTGACGAGTTCCGCTACACCTCGTATGTTCAGAGCGTCCTGAGAGCCTTCGTCGATGATGATTTTGAACTTTGCAGCTCTGTCGGTACTCAGATTGAGCGAAAGGTCGAAACCTTGGAGCTTGGTTACCGTCGTCATGGAGTCGAGTTTTGCAAACACATTGGACCTTACGGTGTCACTCTTGTCGACAAATTTGACTACGCCGTCTCTTTCTGCAACACCTGGATTGTCGTTCGGTACGATAAAGACGAAATCCGTATTTTCGTTGGCTTTGATGTTACCGTCGATTACAGGTTTGTCCAAGTCACCACGGATACGTATGTTGGAAGTGATGAACAGCTTACCGAAGAATAGATCATTATCTTCACGTGTAGAGTTTACTACGGCAAAGTCTGTCGTTGTCAGATTTAAGTTGAACGTATAGTCCGTATAGTTTTGTGTAAGTATAGTACCGTTGAGTTTGGCTTCATTTCCCTTATTGTCTTTGAATAGGAATTGTCTAAACTGCAACCCTTGGTTGTTAAACACGACCTTTTGTCCGTCCATGAGGAAGTCGGCATTGAGCATAGAGACATTTAACCTTGCTTGATTGAAGGTCAGGTCTCCAACAATTTTGGGTCTGTCGAGGTCTCCGGTGATTTCCAGCTTTCCATTGACATCTCCGGCACAATTCTTCAAATAACCGAAGCTGAAAGCTTGTATTGTCCGCATTTTAAGCGGGTTTAAGGTCAATGTGGCATTAAAAGAAGACTTCCCTTTAGGCGGAGCGATAAAGTCGCCTAGCAGCTGGATGTCGTTGCCATTCTCCGTTATGCGTACATCTGCCGAGTAAGTATTTTCCTTTTGGTTATGTACGTTTACCAAAACATTCCCTACAGTATCTTGCCCTATATAAAATTTGTTTATGGTCAATTCTGACACAAACACAGGATTGGTATCCAGACGGTCAATAGTGGCTGTACCGTCTATTCCGCCACCGATATTCCAGGTCTCTGATTCCAAAATTTCGGTCAGTGTCTCTATACGGAAGTTGTTAAAGCTTATGTTTAAGGGTGAGTTGAGTACCGAATCTTGCGATCGAATACTTAATTCCTGACCTTCATTATGAAGGACAAAATCCTTGGCTTGGATGCCGTTAGTGCCGAAGATGAGCTGATTGGAAGGCGTGATATTCCACTGGTCGTAGTTTAACATTAGTCCATCTTCCAGTAGGCTGAGGATATAGTTGCCCTGGTTTACAACCATCTTGGTACCCAGATGATATCGATCTTTGTCTTCTTTGTCTTTGATCCATAGTCCAAAGTCCAAGTTGTTTTCTATCACCTGTCCACTGAGTACCGTATTCCTCAGCTCAATCTGATTATACCGGATTTTGTCTATAAGTGTGGAATAATATAAGGTACTGTCCACGGTAATGATATCCAGTCCAAGATTGTTTATTTCTATACCTTCGTATAAGATATTTGGTGCCAGCAATTTGGCCATAATGCTTTTCTGTTGACTATCGAATGTGCCATCTAACGTGATGTCTCTCATCTTCTGTAAACCAGGAAGGAAGTCTTTGAGGAATCTCGAATTGGTCAATGTGGCTGAGAACTCAAAATTTTGAGCTTCATACTCCAAGGCCTGTGGAGGCTCATTATTCGGATTATAGTATACTCGCGTGACATCCTGCATAGATTTACCCAGTTCGGTCAATCTATACTTCCCTACCAGGTGAGCCCGTAAGAATTCGGATCTTAGCACTAACTCATTGCGATTAGTGTCCGCTCTAGCAATGAGAGACACCGTATCCAAGGTGTATCGTTCATTGTTATAGGCAATGGCGGATTGGGTGATATCCAGTCTTCCGTTAAGATAGTTAGGGTCTGCTGTTCGGAAGTTAGCGGTAATCTTGCCATGATACCTAAAGTTATCTTCCATCAGGTTGATATTTTGAAGATTGATAGAGTCAATCATCATATCCATCCTTACTTTAGGATAAGTATTGCGCATGTCGGCAGCGAGGTCTGCACGCAGACGTACGTTAGGGTCGTCACTGACAAGCTTACCTATTATGTCTCCTTGTTTTGCCCGCAAGTCTATATGTATGTCGTGGTAGCCATATCCTAATGCTTCGAAGCGGTTGATATGGCCTTGTATATCAGCTTCCATAGTTTTAGGGGCAAGCCCTTTTCCTTTAATCTGTGCTTCGGCAGCTATAAGGCCTAACGTAGAATCTTGCTTGAGAAGGTGTCCTAAATGGAAATTATCGATAGATATTGTTGCATCATAGGTTGTATCCTGTTGACCCATTTGGAGGTAGCCGTTGACTGCGGCATTTCCTTTTTCGGTAATCAGACTCATGTTAGCATCAAAGCCGCTCATGCCTCCTTTGAACGTTCCTGCCAATGAAATGGAATTAGGGAATTCCAACTCCATGCCTTCAGGAAGTAGGGAAGGAGCGATAAGCCTATCCAGATCTTTTTTTCCGGTGACCATCTTTTTAAGCTGGAGGTTGATATCCATCTTGTCGATGTCCGGCAATCCTTTGATGACGGCTGAGGCTATGATATGAGTTTTGTCCAAAGTTTTGAATTCCAAGTTAGGGATGTTGAGGTTATCCAACCGTCCCGATATGCGGCCGTCGATATAGAAATGTTTGTTCATGAGTGGCTTCATCACGTCCATCTGATGCAAATCCGGAGCGAAGAAGGCAATGTCGCTCATGTCTATTTCACTTTTCTTGACATGTGCATCCACAGTCATCAGATGCGGATATTTAGTGATGGCCTCTAACGATGGATAGGTAACCTTGACATAATCACGGATGATGGTCTTCGGAGTTTGAAGGAGCAGGTTTTTTACTTCTGCACCATTATTTCCATAGACAAAATCCCCTTTGAGCTGTTTGAGGAAAATGCCTGAATGGTCTTTTGCGGTAAGCATCTGTACGGAGCCCGATATCGAATCTGAAGAGTAGAAGATATTTTTTAAGGAACCCGCGAGGTCCTTAATGCCGATGTTGCCGTAGTCAAAACCTTTTATTCGAGGTTGATTGTTGTCGCGAAACAGGAAATTTGTCTTATCCACAGCAATTTTATCAACAGACACTATCCAATTGGCAGGAGAGCTGTTATCTTTCTCTTCAGGCTTTTTCTTCAGTTTGTCGAAGATAACATAAGAATCGGACTGATCCAGCACAATATCTTTGATTTGCACAATCTCTTTATTCAGATCTATATTATCTATATTGGCTGAAAGGTTTTTGATATCAAATTTGGTTCTCATCGCCGAAGAGGCATCATCATACTGTACAAAGATGTTCTTGAGCGTAACGACTTCCGTAGCTAGGTTAGGAAGGAGGGAAGTGTCGGCAGTGGAGGATTCTGTAATGCCGAAATTTTCCGCTTTCACTTCCTGACGTTCGGAGGCAGGCTGCCATTGTTTTATTATAGCCGAAAGACCGTCAATATTGATTTTCGGAAGATCAAAGGTCATATTGTTGGTTAAGTCGAACGTCTTAACCCGTGTGTCTAGCTTGTTTAAGCGTATGTCGGCGGAGGTACCTATCATGTCGTCCGAATAGACGAAATGGATACTCTCCAAGCCGATTTTGTCCAACCGGAAAAGTAGGGCTGAGGTAGTGTCGGCTGCTTGGGGTGCACTTTCTTCCTCGGAGGAGAAAGCCTTTACAATATAGTCAAAGTTGAAATTGCCGTCAGGTGCTGTTCTTTTGATTTTGGAGGTAATACCCGCCAGCTGGATTTCTTGTACTTCGATAGTGTTCTTAAATATTTTAAACATATCGATGTCGACTTTAATCTTTTCTCCTGCCAGCAGTGTATCTCGACTTTGATCTTCGAAATACACGTTTTCCAACACCAGCATTTTGGGAAAGGTAATGTTGACATATCCTATTCTGACTGGGGTACCAATCTTGTTTTCTAAATAAGTGGTTACTTTTCCTGCAATATAATTTTGCACGGCAGGAATTCTAATAAGGAACACGACAAGCAGTATCAAAGCAATGAGTGTCCCTACAATCCATAATAATGAGCGTACGGCAATACGGGTAAATTTGTTCAAACCTTCGTCAAATTATATTAAGCGTTTAACCTTGAATAATAACATAAAAATAACGCAAAAGTTTCCTATTTCGCCTATGTATAACAAAAAATATGTGTCCCTTGCATTTATAAGTTATAGTAGGTGCTAAAATAAAAAAGAGATAGTCAAATGAAGTGCACCCTAAAAGTTGGACAAAGTTAAAAATTAATTGTCTATGTGATGAGCTCGATATTTTATCGGGCTCATTCCTTTTAGATTGAGTTTTATTC
>NZ_BAABGR010000003.1:0-139449 GCF_039541675.1 Sphingobacterium thermophilum
TACCCGTTACGCTACATGATTAATATCTTAAAGAACTCTCCGCCTCCGCATCTCGCTTCGGCTTTATCTCTTGCCTTACGGCCTTTATTTCTTTTTCTCTCCCCCTTCCTTGCGGACGGGACTGCAAAGGTAGAAACTTTATCCGACTTTCCAAAAACTTTTTTGAAGTTTTTTTTTCTCTTCTTTTTATCGGGCAACAAAAAAGATAAACTATCTTTTCCCTACCCTCTTCTACCCTCTTTTCAAACGTTCCGTAGAACTTCTCTCCCTAGCGGAGTGGTGCAAAGATAGAGAGTTTAAACCATTACTTCCAAACATTTTTAACCTATTTTTTAACCCTTAAAACATAATACGCTGATAATGCGTAAGATATTTTTTAAGTAACCTTAAAACTTTAATAAATCTATTCAAGAAAAAGCACCTTATTACTCCATCTGCCTTATAAAATCACAAATTATTTTGTAAACAGGGAAAAATTCATACTTTTGTTATTTAGAATTAATTTAAATAAAAAAAAGAAGCGATTATGAAAAAAAACTTCCTTTTTGCTCTATTCCTAGCAGCCGCCTTACATGGTAAAGCACAACAAGTATCAAATCCACTAATGAACCCAGACTTCTGGAAAGGCAAACCTAGCTTGGAAATGGTAAAAGCTGAAATAAACAAAGGTCACAGCCCTTCTCAAGGAAATGCAGCATTCTTCGACCCTACCACATATGCTATCAATAACCGAGCTTCAAATGATGTCATCATATATTTGATAGAACAAGAGGGTAATGGAATCCATAAGAAAACACATCATAGCCGCACCTACTTGCAATGGGCTGCAGCGGCAGGAAATGCTGACCTTGTTAAATATCTAATAGAAAAAGGATCTGATATACATTATAAGGACAGTTATGGCGATCCGGTGATTGCCTACGCAGCATCCGCCGGAAATACCAATCTTGAGGTTTATGAAGCACTATTCAAAGCAGGTATAGACCCCAAAGCAACTTATGAAAACGGAGCTACTCTTCTTATGTTAGCAATCGCACATGACACAGACTTTAAAGTTACAGAATACCTGCTCTCCAAAGGATTATCTCTGACCGACAAAGATGCTCACGGTCGAACGGTAGCTGATTATGCCGCCCGATTAGGCAATCTAAGTCTAATAGAAAGGCTCCTTGCTAAGGGGGTAGATCTTACTGACCAAGCTTTATTTTTTGCAACACAAGGGTCACGTCAAAAACAGAACGGTTTGGATGTTTTTCAACAGCTCATAGAAAAATATGGTCTAAACCCTAAGGCTGTCAATCCAAAAGGAGAAACCTTATTGCACATATTGGTAAAAAGACCGAATAAAGAACTTATCAACTACTTCTTATCTAAAGATATTGATATCACAAAAGCAGACCATGATGGCAATACCATCTTAATGAATGCTGCTGCCGGACGAGATGTTCAGCTTGTAGAAACTCTTCTTTCTAAAGCCAACACTATCCATGCACACAACGAAGACGGTGAAACAGCGCTCATAAAAGCGGTAGCTTCTGGATCTGCGGCGATAGTAGATCTTCTCATAAAGAAAGGCGCTGACACTAAAGTGGTAGACAAGAAGGGCAACAATATAGTCTATCACTGGTTTAACTCCTACCGCCCTAATGCCAAAGACGATTTTGTTGAAAAATTGAACGTCCTTAAAGCTGCGGGTATCGACATTACGGCCCCTCAGCAAAATGGGAATACGCTATTCCATCTAGCGGTAGATAAACAGGACATAGATTTAATCAAAAAAGCCGCAGAGCTAGGCGCAGACATCAATGCCCAAGATCAAGATGGCAATACGCCTTTGCATAAAGCAGCTCTTATTGCTAAGGATGATTCCTTACTCAAAACACTTATAGCACTGGGAGCAAAAAAAGAGCTGAAAACCGAATTCGATGAGACTGCCTATGATTTGGCTAAAGAGAACGACTTTTTATCCCGAAACAATATATCTGTAGAATTTTTGAAATAATATAAGGAGATGAAATATACTATTAAACTTTTTGTACTTACCTTCTTTTCCATATTTGCTATACAACATAGCATTGCGCAGACGACTACCAAGTACAAATGCATGATCCAAATGCAAAACTACTCCGGCAAGGAAGCCTATATAGTTATTTCCCTGATCAACCCTAAAGGTGAATATGAAAAAACCTTAGGTATTCTAGGCCCCGACCAAGAGTGGTATAACACCCTGAAAGAATGGGATAAATTCAGAACCAAAAAGAAAGAAAAACTAAATGCCATCACCGGCGCCTCCGTGGCCGGGGGTGCAAGAGCTACTCGAATATTAGAGTTTGACAGCAATAAACTAAACAAAGGTTATCGTATCCGCTTCGAATCGGCTGTAGAAACACAAAAATATCATGTCAAAGACGCAGAAGTGGCTTTGTCTTCCGACATTTTGGACAACAGAGAAGGTATCAAAGGGACGGGTTATATACGTACAATAAGATTTATAAAAGTTCAATAATAAATGACGTTATCGATCTGGAGATTTGCGCATCTTGCTTTAGCATTAATAAGCTCATTGTTTTTACTGATACTGTCCGTTACAGGCGTAATACTAGCTGTAGATGCAGTACAAGAAAAGTACCTTCCCTATCGTGTAAAAAATTTCGAGGAGATCACGCTCGCGCAAAGCATTCCCGCTTTGCGCGATGCTTATACGGAAATATTGCAAGTCACTGTGGATCATAATGACTTTGTAGCAATAGAAGCTTTGGATGAGAAGGGTAACAACATACATGCATATATAGACCCTTTAACGGGCGAAAAATTAGGCAATATCATTCCCAAAAGTCCGTTTATCCAATGGACAACAGCCCTGCACCGCTCCCTATTTCTAAAAGAAACGGGACGTCTCATAGTAGGTATTGTATCTTTCTTACTGCTATTGATAACCATTAGCGGAATCCTCTTGGTCATCAAACGCCAGCAAGGTATCCTCCACTTCTTTGATAAAATAAAGAAAGACAGCTTCGCTCCTTTCTATCATGTCCTATCGGGAAGATGGTTGCTTATCCCCGTTCTTATGATTGCTCTTACTGGAACTATCATCTTTTTGGTAAGACTGGACTTTTTCAAATCCGAAAACATAGAAATACCACACAATATCAGTTCTTCAGAACATTTAACCAAAGAGCTGAAGGATATAGCTTTCTTCCGAAATACCAAACTGACGGATGTAGAAAAAATAGAATTCCCTTTTATTCCGGACGATCCGACAGAACCTTTCATCATCACACTAAAGGACCGCATCGTTTCTATCAACCAGATCAATGGTGATATCCTTCATGAAACAAAACTTCCTTATGCGGCAGTACTTGAAAAAATCAATATCGACCTACATAGCGGAAGAACCAACAGCATATGGGCTATTATCTTAGGAATAGCATCGCTAAATATATTGTTATTTATCTATACGGGATTTGCCATTACCTTAAAACGCTGTCGCACAAAAATTCGAAACAAGTATTCTTCTCAAAATGCTGAGATTGTCATTCTTGTGGGGTCAGAAAACGGCTCTACAATTTCTTTTGCCAACAAAATACATCAACAGCTGCTTGCAAAGGGACATCGCTCGTTCCTTACAATGATGAACCAATACGTCTCCTTTCCAAAGGTTAGAAATATTTTCATTCTCACTTCCACTTATGGATTGGGTGATGCGCCCAGCAATGCAGATAAATTCATTTCCTTATTAGAAAAACATCCTCAACAAGGAAAAGTGGGCTTCAGCGTGGTGGGATTCGGCTCTACAGCATATCACGATTATTGCGCTTTCGCCCAGACAGCAGACAAAATAGTAGAACAACAGCCTTGGGCTGTCCGAATCACCAACCTTTTTACCGTCAATGACAAATCTTCTAACGAATTTGTAGAATGGGTAAGGCATCTCAACCATAAACTTTCTTTAGGTCTTTCTACCTCCCCGGCTGCGTACAACCCACATATATCGGGATTAAAGAAGTTTACCGTAGTAGAAAAAACACAAGCAACAGAAACTAACCCTACCTTCAAAGTGCTCTTAAAGAGCAGACAGAACTTTGTCTCCGGAGATTTATTGGCCATATACCCAGCTGATGACCACAGAGAGCGATTATATTCTATTGGCAGAAAAGGAAATTATATACAACTGGTGGTCAAACTATTTCCTAACGGCTTGGGTTCCGGCTTTTTGCATAGTCTAACTAAAGGTCAGACCATTCTAGGCCGTATCATGCCCAATCCTTCTTTCCACTTTCCGAAGAATGCCAATCAGGTGGCCCTTATCGCCAACGGAACGGGAATAGCCCCTTTCCTGGGTATGATAAGCGATAATACATCTCATATTCCTTTAAGACTTTATGCTGGATTCCGACACGACAATGAGCTTGTCCAAGAATACAGACAATTTGCTACGGCAGAAATTGAAAGACAGCATCTCTCGGAAATTCATTTTGCATTCTCACGCGAACAAGACAAACAGTATGTTATGGATTTGATTCGAAGAGATGCCAAGTATTTCGCAGACCTTCTTCATAACGAAGGGAAGATTATGATTTGTGGATCCCTACAGATGCAGAAAGATGTAGAAAAGGTACTAGACCAGATCTCTCAGTCATACAACAACGAAAGTCTGTCTACCTATAAGTCAAAAAAACAAATTCTGACAGATTGCTATTGATGAAAGACTATAAATTTTTCAGAAATAATTTGCTGCTATTATTAGTCATATTAGGCTTTGGCCCCTCCATGCTAAATGCCCAAGATATTGCTGTGACCCGCAATACATTCCTTATGGGTTCTCAATTTCAGATTACTATCGTAGCTCAGGATAGCATCACGGCAAATCACTTTATTGACCTTACCATAGAAGAGATGGAGCGTATAGAAAATCTGATTTCAGAATGGCGACCACATACACAAGTATCCGAAATCAACAGGCTGGCAGGAATCAAACCCGTAAAAGTGGACAAAGAACTTTTGGAACTCACGCAAAGAGCCTTATACTACTCTTCCATGACGGAAGGCGCCTTTGATATCAGTATTGCTGCTCTGGACAAAGTGTGGAAGTTCGACGGCAGCATGACACATAAGCCTTCAGAAACCACCGTCAGAGAATCCATCAAAAATGTAGGCTATGAAAATATCATTCTAGACACTACCCAT
Source organism: Sphingobacterium thermophilum (assembly GCF_039541675.1). Classification (NCBI taxonomy): domain Bacteria; kingdom Pseudomonadati; phylum Bacteroidota; class Sphingobacteriia; order Sphingobacteriales; family Sphingobacteriaceae; genus Sphingobacterium; species Sphingobacterium thermophilum. Next base: position 5,188 of record NZ_BAABGR010000003.1, read on the forward strand.
TCCACCATCTTTCTGTCCCAAAAAGGAATGAAAATAGGCTTTGGCTCCATCGGAAAAGGTTACGCTGCAGATCGAGGTCGAGCACTCATGAAATCTTTAGGCGTTAAAGGAGGAGTAGTAAATGCCTCCGGCGACCTAACTACATGGGGATCACAACCTCTTGGCAAAACATGGAAAATAGGTATTAAAAATCCGTTTAGAAAGCACCGCATAGCCAAGGTACTCAAGCTTAAAGAAAGTGCAGTAGCTACTTCTGGCAGTTACGAAAAATATGCTGAAATTGATGGCATTCGCTATTCACACATCATCAATCCCAAGACCGGCTATCCTTCCACTGGACTTACAAGTGTTACCATCTGGGGACCGTCAGCCGAATTCGCCAATTTCTTAAGCACCTCCATCATGGTGTTGGGGACAAAGCAAGGTATTGCATTGGCAAAAAAATTCCCGGAATATAGTTTCTTCCTTATTACAGATAATGGTAGGATAATAAAATAATCTTTCTACTTCACCTCTGCACTATCGGTATCTTTTACCTCATCATCAAACAAGATTCGCACCGAAGGGGTATATGTATCCTCATATTGTTTGGTTTTATTGGCCCAAAAGAAAGCCCCAAGGAAAATCAAAGCTATAATAACACTAAACCCAATTAATAAAAAAATTATGTTCATTGTACTATACTTTTTTATAACAGTCCTCTTCGCTTACCGCACCAACGTGTCATCAAGCTTGTAAAAGATATTATGGTCACCGTACTTATAGGCATCAATATAGCGGCAAATAATGGAGACATCGTTCCTTGTACCGCAAAGCTCAATCCTATGATGTTATACATCAACGATATGCCGAAACTCATCTTGATGACTTTCACCGCATCTTTACTAAAATTAAAAAAAGCCGGAATCTTATCAAAGGAAACACCATCCAAGATAGCATCACAGCCCGGAGAAAAATTGTTGATATCATCCGATACAGCAATTCCAAGATCAGCCTTACGCAGTGCCCCCGCATCGTTAAGCCCATCTCCCAGCATACACACTTTATGATTTTGCTTTTGCCATTGATCAATACGTTGCAGCTTCTCGGAAGGATTTTGGTTAAACAACAGCTGAGATTCCGAAGGGAAGATTATCTTCAGCGCCTCAGCCTTTCGTTCGTTATCTCCCGAAATAAGATGAAGGTTATAGCCCTCCTTCTTCAGAGCCTGCACCACATCATTGAGCCTAGGACGCCATGACTGCTCCAATGTAAAAACGCCTTTTAATTCATCATTTATTTTTACGTAAACAGCAGTGCTCTCCGCGGTTTTTGCAACACCAACATATCCGGCACTGCCTATATCTACCTTATAATCTAAATATTTTGCTGACTGTCCTTTCCCCACCACTTCTTTGTAGTCCGATATGGGAAGGATGTTGCACGTACCTATCCATTTCACGATTTCTCTGCTCAAGGGGTGATTAGAGTTACGGCACATGGAGAAAAGTATATCTTTCTCCAGAGCACTTAATTCTCCTTCGAACCATAAAGCTGATGCATTAGGCGATGTGATGGTACCCGTCTTATCAAACACCACCGTATCAATTGCTGCCATCTGCTCTATGGCCGCGGTATTTTTGATATAAAATTTGTTACGGTCGAAAATGCTCAATGCCGCCGAAAGAGTAAATGGAGAACTTAAAGCCAAAGCACACGGACAAGCGATGATAAGCACTGCCGTAAAAGCTCCCCAAGCTTTGTCAGCATGTCCGTTGATCCACCAAAACGCCAACGCGGTCAACGCTATGCTCACTAAGACAACCGTAAAATATTTGCTTATGAAACCTACAAAAGTGTCGAATTTCTTTTCGTAAGTCTTGAAAGACTCGTTGTTCCATAGACGTGTAAGGTAGCTTTGATAGACAGGTTTTACCACTTCCAGCTCTATGGCTTCGCCCAACTGTCGTCCTCCGGCATACACTACCTCTCCCAAAACTTTGTCCACCGGCTTACTCTCACCTGTCACAAAGCTGAAATCCACAGATGCGTTTCCCTTTAGTAGGATTGCATCAGCAGGGATAATCTCATTATTACGTATAAGTATCCGATCTCCTACCTTTAAATCTCCTATCTGTTTAGGAATTTCCTTATTCTCTTCCATGACCGTTACCGCCACAGGAAAATAGGAACGGTAATCTCTTTCAAAAGATATATGATAATATGTTCTTTGCTGTACCCATTTACCTACCAAGATAAAAAACACCAGACTACACAAGGTATCCATAAACCCCGGACCGGTATGGGTTAAGATTTCTATAGCAGAGCGTAAAAACAGCACCAGAATCCCTAAGGCTAAAGGAACATCCAAGTTGAGTTGCTTCTGCTTTAAGCTGTTCCATGCCGACTTGAAATAGTCCGCAGCACTGTAAAACAAAACTGGAATTCCGAATGCCAAATTCATGTAACCAAAGAAATGGGCATATTCACGTTCAAATTCTCCTATACCGAAGTAGTCAGGAAAACTAATCATCATGGAATTGCCAAAGCAAAATCCTGCGACGGTAAGTTTCGCAATAAGTCCATTGTAACTCACTTTTCTACTTTCCTTAACTACATCTTGAAGTGTAATTTTAGGCTCGTAGCCAATGCGCTGAAGTAGTTCCACCACTTCTCTCAGTGTAATTAACTGTTTATCGAAAGTGATGCTAGCCTGTTTTTTCATAAAATCCACTTTTGAAGATCGGATGGCAGGCTCCAGCTTATACACATTTTCCAACAGCCATATGCAGGAACTACAATGGATAGCGGGTATATAAAAGGTGATAATCCCTATTTGGTCGTCCTGATAGTCTACCAACTTGGCAACAATATTGGGTTCGTCAAGATAAGAGAGATCCTGCTTCTGCAATTTTTGTGATTTTCCAGGATGAGTATTATAACGGTAATAGCTCTCCAGATTATTCTGGCTTAGGATTTGATACACTGTCTGACATCCCAAACAACAGAAAGTGTGGGAATCCAATACATAGGGAGTTTCCTCCACTTTGTCACCACAGTGAAAGCATGTGGTTCCTATCTTCGTCTCTACCACCATAATGTTATCCTTTAAATTGCTTGACTGAACAAGTTGTCTCGCTCCTGACGACGTTGTAAACGCTCATCAAAAGCCATACATACGTTGCGTAAGAAAGATTTCCCTGTCGGTGTTATACTGATCGTATTGTCTTTGATCCGAATCAGTTGGTCCTGCTCCAGAGGAGAGAGACGCGACAGGAAACGCTCATTCAACTCGTGCTGAGGTTTTAGATTCACCACGCCTCGGCACATCATGTCTAAGATATATTGACGGATAGTCAGGTCCTCGTCATTCAAAAAATGTCCTTTAAATACTGGGAGCAATCCTTGTCGGATAAGATCGTGATATTCTTCAACGGTTTTCACATTCTGACCAAAGGCTGTCCATGCATCCGAAATAGCGGAAACACCTAGCCCTATCATCAATGGAGTATACCTATCGGCATATCCCATGAAGTTGCGATGTAATGTTCCGTTTACGTTGGCTTCAAAGAGCGCATCCCCCTTCTTTGCGAAATGGTCCATCCCTACATCTTCGTAGCCGGCTTCCTGAATCATCGCTTTACCTTGCAGATACAGCTCTAGCTTGGCCTTACCTACCGGAAGATCCAACTCCGTAAAGCGTCTTTGGCCAGGTTTTATCCAGGGCACATGAGCATAACTGTAAAAGGATATACGGTCCGGAGAAAGTTTCAGCGATAAATTAAGAGTATGCTTGATAGAATCTAACGTCTGCAGAGGAAGTCCATATATTAAATCAAAGTTGATGGATTCATAACCTATCTGACGAGCTTCTTTCATAACTCGTGAAACATCCTCTACCGTCTGGTGTCTATTTATGACATACTGAACCTTCTCATCAAAGTCCTGAATTCCAAGACTCAATCTCTTAAACCCTAGGTCATATAAGGTCTGAAGGTGCTCGCGGGTAGTATTTGCGGGATGGGCTTCAAACGAAAAACTTGCATCTTGCGTTTTTTTGTTACCCGCCAATATCCCTTGAATTAATTTTTTAAGATTCTCTGGTGAAAAAAAAGTGGGAGTACCGCCACCAAGATGTATCTCCTGAATCAAGACACCTCCTTCTCCAAAAAGCTGACGGTACATTTCCCACTCTTTTAATAAAGAACCGATGTAAGGATCTTCAACCTTATGGTTTTTCGTAATGCGCGTATTACAACCACAATAGGTGCAAAGACTTTCGCAATACGGTAAATGAATATAGATACTTATTCCTTCGGATTTTGTTTGCTTATAACGGGCTACTACCCTTTCCGTCCATTCTTCACGGTTAAATTTTTCATTTTCCCAAAAAGGAACGGTAGGATAAGAAGTGTACCTCGGAGCAGGTACATTATATTTGTCAATCAACTTCTCTAACATCGGTTCAAAATTTAGAAGTTTATTATAAAGTTTTATCCTTATTACACGAAAACCCACATTGACAGGAACTTCCCAAACATTCGTTTTGTGTCCAAAGTGTAAGATTCTTTATGGTCTGTTGAGCTACACTCTCCAATGATGTATCCGAATCCGGCGTGTTAGCGACATGAAATTTGAGTTTCTTCGCATAATCCATATCGATATGATCCATCGTAGAAGAGCGTGTAATAATCTTATTTACATTAATATTATGTAGCGCATCTAAAATTTCTCGGTCCAAAATATCTTTATGCGAAATGATGACCACCTCTTTCCCTACAGCATATCTTAATGTTTCAAGATTCAGAGGATTCGAAATAAGGGTCAAGTCATGCACCTTAGCATTAGCTTTGGCCAATGTCTCCTTCTCAAAATCTTGAATATTATAGACTACAACACGCATATATTTTTTAATCCCTTAAATTGTCCAAAATTACCAGATTAAAGCGGGGCATGGTATGTAACCGGTCAGGAGAATATGTGATATAAGTCACAAAAAAAGGCTCCCGAAAGGGAGCCCTAGAAATTTCTTATTGTCTGATATTTTTAAGCTTGCGGATGGAAAAAATCCGTATGGCATTTCCTTCTTTAGTGATGAGCTTTTCCTCCTTAAAGTCCGCCAACATACGGCTTATGGTCTCATTGGCTGTCCCTGCCAATGCCGCCAAATCGTCGCGTGACACGCGAATCACCACCTCATCCTGATTTTCATCGCTGACAGATTTTACCGCGACCTGCACCAAAGTATTGGCAACACGCTTTCTTACAGAGTCATAAGCAAAGCCCAGCATCTGCTCTTCTTTTTCTTTCACGTTGCCAGAAAGTAGCTTTATAAATTTAGAAGCAAGCACCGGCTTATTGAACATGAGTTCAAAGAATTTTTCTTTCGGAATTAAAGCAATCTCTGTATCTTCTAATGCACTGGCATTGTCCGTATATTTTTCGTTCAGTAAGACAGATTCATAACCGAAAAACTCAGTCGCCGAAAGTATACTTGTCGTCAGTTCCCTACCATCTTGATAATACAGAAAAGTTCTCACCTTTCCGGACTTCACATAATATACATACACAGGACTATCCCCTTCCTCGTAGATAAGCTGCTTTTTCTTGTATACTTTGACACGCGCTTCATTGACAAGCTCGTTCAGCATTAAATCCTGCTCCTCGTCACTAAGGCTCAACGGATTGCTGCTTTTATGTGCAAACAAGGTCTGCAGGCTTTCTCTTTTCTTCAGACGGCTTTCGATGGAATTGAGCAATTCCAAATCATCAAAAGGCTTAACCAGATAGTCGTCGGCCCCCATTTCCATAGCTTTGCGCATATCCAAACGCTCCGACTTGGCCGTGAGGAAAATAAAGGGAATGTGCATAGTCTGCTCATGCTTAGAGAGCATATACAATACGCCGTAGCCATCCAACTCAGGCATCATGATGTCACATAAAATAAGATCCGGAATATGCTGCATAGCCATCTCCACCCCCTCTTTTCCGTTTTCTGCCTGCAAAACCTCATACCCCCCAGTAAGTTCCAAAATTTCGGCCGTACTCTCTCTGATTTCTAAATTATCCTCAACGATTAATATTTTTTTCTTAGTCATAGACAGATGATTATTTGTTACGTCTGAAGATCATTTTAAAGGATGTTCCTTTGTTTAATGCTGATTTATATTCCATTTCTCCTCCCATAAGTTGCACATATCGCTTAACAATATTAAGACCTAACCCCGTTCCAGGAATATTTCCTGTATTGTGCGCCCTGAAGAAGGGCTCAAACAGATGTTTTTGTGCATCTTCCGGAATACCGATACCGTTGTCACTGACCATCACTGTACATAAATCATCTGTAATTTCTGTGGCAAACTCTATAAAGGTATCTTCTCCAGAATATTTTATGGCATTGGAGATAAGGTTGATAATACTGTTCTTTAAGAGGTGGGCATCCAACTCAAATTCAGCCTGCGTTCCCGTATGCTGATAAACGATATGCTGGTTTTTCTTGCATATCAGCTGCATCTCCGCCGTGATCTCTTCTCCGAGCTGCACGACATTAATTTTTTCCATTTTTACGACCACCACGCCGGCTTCTAACTTCTCCAAAGACAGAAAGTCATTGAGAATATTATTGAGCAGCTGCACAGCGCCCTTGATACGGTTGGTATGTTTCATGATGGATTCCGCCGCATTCGGCTTCTCCAGATATTTATCTATAAGAGATGCTGACAACTGAACAGAACTTAAAGGTGTTCGGAATTCGTGTGAAGCCATAGACACAAAACGCGACTTAAGCTGGTTCAGTTCTTTTTCCTTTTCCAACGATTTGGAAACCTCCGCCTTCGCTTTCTCTAATTCAGACACCAAGGCTATCAGATCTTTGGTACGGTTACGGACGATCTCTTCCAGCTCCAACGTATGCTTACGAAGTTCCTCTTCGGCCTTTTTCTCCTTGGACAGATCGTGAATAAAGCCTGCAAAGACGCTTTTATCCTTATAAAACACCTCACTTACTGCCAGGCGAAAAGGAAAGGTCGAGCCGTCTTTTTTACGGCCCAAAACCTCACGGCCTATACCTATAATTTTCTTTTTGCCTGTTCGCCTGTAATTTTCTATATAAGAATCATGCAAGCTCCTATCCGGCTCCGGCATCAATATGGAAACATTCTGCCCCACGACCTCTTCAGCTGTATAGCCAAACAACTCTAGTGCTGCCGGATTGATAGACTCGATAAATCCCCGATTATCGGTAGTGATAATACCGTCTATAGCGTTTTCTATAATCGCTTCTAGAAGCTTTGCGGATTCTAAACTCATCTTCTTATTTAACCAACTTTTTGTATTTAATACGTTTAGGAGCTACATCTCCCAAGCGTTTTTTACGGTTTTCTTCATATTCGGTATAATTTCCTTCGAAGAAATACACCTGAGAATCGCCTTCAAATGCCAAGATATGCGTACATATCCTGTCGAGGAACCAACGGTCGTGGGAAATGATCACAGCACAGCCACCAAAATTTTCCAAACCTTCCTCCAAGGCACGTAACGTATTTACGTCAATATCGTTGGTAGGCTCGTCCAACAACAGTACGTTAGCACCTTTTTTCAAGGTCATTGCTAAATGGACGCGGTTTCTTTCCCCTCCAGACAATACTCCCACTTTCTTTTGTTGGTCAGCTCCATTGAAATTAAACTTAGAAACATATGCTCTGGAGTTAACCATCCTGTTACCTAACATGATGTTGTCGCTACCCCCCGATATATTTTCCCATACACTTTTCTCAGGGTCAAGGTCGTCGTGCATTTGGTCTACATACCCTAACACTACTGTTTCCCCTACACGGAAAGTTCCAGAATCCGGCTGTTCCTGACCTGTGATTAATCTAAACAAGGTAGTCTTTCCAGCACCATTAGGACCTATAATTCCAACGATACCTGCAGGAGGTAAGGAAAAACTCAAATTTTCGAACAGGATACGATCTCCATAGGCTTTGGTTACATTTTGTGCTTCGATAACGACATTTCCTAAGCGCGGTCCAGGAGGAATAAAAAGCTCCAGCTTCTCTTCACGCTCCTTCGTTTCTTCCGACGCTAACTTTTCATAGTTGTGAAGACGGGCCTTAGATTTGGCATGACGGGCTTTAGGTGCCATGCGTACCCACTCCAGCTCACGTTCCAATGTTTTTTGACGTTTGGTTTCCTGCTTTTCTTCTTGGGCTAAGCGTTTAGCTTTCTGATCCAGCCAAGAAGAGTAGTTCCCCTTCCAAGGAATACCTTCTCCTCTATCCAACTCCAAAATCCATCCCGCCACATTATCCAAGAAGTATCTGTCGTGCGTCACTGCGATGACCGTACCTTTGTATTGCTGAAGGTGCTGCTCCAGCCAATCTATAGACTCCGCGTCCAAGTGGTTGGTAGGCTCATCCAACAACAATACATCCGGCTCTTGAAGCAGAAGACGACACAAAGCTACCCGACGGCGCTCACCACCTGACAGATTGGCAACTTTAGCATCAGGATCCGGACAGCGCAACGCATCCATGGCTCGCTCCAGTTTCGTGTCTAACTCCCACGCATTAGTAGCATCGATTTTATCTTGTAATTCGCCCTGACGTGCCAACAGCTTATCCATCTCATCCGGATTCTCATACACCTCAGGCAGACCGAACTTTTCGTTTATTTCTTCATATTCTTTCAAAATGGAAGTGATTTCAGCAACTCCTTCTTCTACCACTTCACGTACTGTCTTTTCAGGATCCAGCTCCGGCTCCTGAGGAAGATAGCCTACTGAATAGCCTGGCGAGAATACCACTTCTCCTTGATAGGATTTGTCTATACCGGCAATTATCTTCAATAAAGAAGATTTTCCAGAACCATTAAGACCTATAACCCCAATCTTTGCACCATAAAAAAAGGATAAGTATATATTTTTAAGAACTTGTTTTTGCGGCGGATAGATTTTGTTTACCCCCGCCATGGAAAATATTACTTTTTCGTCAGACATATAAAAACAATAAACTGATTTTTTATTAAATTTATTTAAGTCAAAGATAGTCAAATTAAGCCCCAAACAAAAATTGGTACCACTTTCAAATTTAAAGAAGTGACGACACCTAAAATCTGCCATTTTGTCGATAAAATTTAATGGCGCAATTGTTGATAATTTATAGTAAAATATAAGTTCGGATTTTGAGATTATTTCATACTTTTATAAAAACCCTGCTTATATTTCATAAAAGAAAGGTATTATTAATGGAAGCAAAATTTTCACCAAGAGTAAAGGATGTAATTTCATATAGTCGTGAGGAGGCTATCAGGCTCCGTCATGACTATATAGGTACAGAACATCTCTTACTGGGACTTATCCGAGAAGGTGATGGTATAGCTATAAAAATTTTAAAAAGCTTAAATATCGATACAGCACGTATCAGACAGGCCATAGAGGATGCAGTGAAAGGATCGTCTGTATCCCGGACACCTATTGGATCTGTCCCTTTAACAAAACAGGCAGAGAAAGTACTAAAAATTACATATCTGGAAGCTAAAATCTTCAAAAGCGACATCATTGGCACGGAACATCTGCTATTGGCTATCCTTCGTGATGAAGACAACATAGCCTCGCAAATCTTGCAACAGTTCGGTGTAAACTACGACCTGTTCAAAAATGAGGTAGAGCAAAACCGCGGTGTCATCCGAGATGAAGCGTCGAGCTCTTCTACACCAGACGATGACTACGAAGAACAGGAAAGCTTTTCCGCTCCCAAAAAAGTGTCAGACATCAAATCTAAGACGCCAGTACTGGACAACTTCGGTCGTGACCTGACAAGAGCCGCGGAAGAAGGCAAGTTAGACCCTATTGTTGGTCGCGAAAAAGAGATAGAACGAGTGTCGCAGATTTTGTCACGTCGTAAGAAAAACAACCCAATCCTCATCGGTGAGCCCGGAGTAGGTAAATCTGCCATTGCGGAAGGGCTAGCCTTACGTATCGTGCAAAGAAAGGTTTCACGTGTGCTGTTCAACAAGCGTGTAGTAACCTTGGATCTGGCTTCATTGGTAGCGGGCACCAAATACCGTGGCCAATTTGAAGAGCGTATGAAAGCCGTGATGAACGAACTGGAAAAGTCTCCGGATGTAATCTTATTTATCGATGAGATTCACACCATTGTAGGAGCAGGTGGCGCTTCGGGATCGTTGGACGCTTCAAACATGTTCAAACCTGCCCTAGCTCGTGGAGAAATCCAATGTATAGGTGCTACGACCCTAGACGAATACCGTCAGTACATCGAAAAGGATGGTGCTCTGGATCGTCGTTTCCAAAAGGTTATGGTAGAACCTGCCACCCATGAGGAAACGCTAGAAATCCTTAACCGTATCAAGGACAAATACGAAGAACATCACAATGTCATCTATACCCCGGAAGCATTAGAAGCCTGTGTAACATTGACATCACGTTATATCACCGACCGCTTTCTTCCGGACAAGGCTATAGATGCCTTGGACGAGGCAGGCTCACGCGTACACTTAACCAACATCCATGTCCCTCAATCTATTATCGATATAGAAGAGAAAATCGAAGAGGTAAAAATGGAGAAAAACAAAGTAGTACGCTCTCAGAAATATGAAGAGGCCGCAAAACTTCGTGACACGGAAAAACGCCTGTTGGAAGAGCTGGAAAAAGAAAAATCAGCATGGGAAGCTGAAACACGCACAAAAAGATACACCGTAACGGAAGAAAACGTAGCAGAGGTAGTATCCATGATGACAGGAATTCCAGTACAACGTGTAAGCCAATCCGACAGTCAGAAGCTGTTGAACATGGCTGAAGCGATGAAAGGTCGTATCATCGGTCAGGATGAGGCTGTACATAAGCTAGTAAAAGCTATACAGCGTACTCGTGCAGGCCTAAAAGATCCCAAAAAACCAATAGGATCATTCATCTTCTTAGGGCCTACCGGTGTAGGTAAGACCGAGCTGGCTAAAGAGTTGGCACGTTTCATGTTCGACTCGGAAGATGCCCTAATACAGGTAGACATGAGCGAATACATGGAAAAATTCGCCGTATCACGTCTCGTAGGAGCGCCTCCAGGATATGTAGGCTATGAAGAGGGTGGTCAGCTTACCGAAAAGGTTCGTCGTAAACCTTATTCCGTTGTGCTGCTGGATGAAATTGAAAAAGCCCATCCGGACGTATTCAACTTATTGTTACAAGTATTGGAAGAAGGCCAATTGACAGACTCTTTAGGTCGAAAGGTTGACTTCAGAAATACTATCATCATCATGACATCCAACATTGGGGTACGTCAACTCAAAGAGTTCGGGCAGGGTGTGGGCTTCACCACCTCGGCACGGGAAAATCAAGCAGATGCTCATTCACGCAGTGTGATTGAATCGGCATTGAAACGGGCTTTCGCTCCTGAATTCTTAAACCGTATTGATGATGTTATCGTCTTCAACTCTCTAAACAAAGAAGATATATTCAAAATCATCGATATCGAGCTTAAGTCACTTTTCAGCCGTATTGAAGGCTTGGGATACAGCATCCAGCTTACCGACAAAGCTAAAGAGTACATCGCTGACAAAGGCTATGATTCTAACTTCGGAGCGCGTCCTTTGAAACGTGCCATCCAGAAATATTTGGAAGATCCTATCGCCGAAGAGATCCTTAAAGGAGAACTGAAGCCAAATGCTACCTTGGTAGTAGATCTCGACGAAGAGAAAAAAGAGATTATCATCCGAGGAGAAAACCCGAACAAGGATGACTCCGTTTCTTCCGACATAAAAGAGGAAAACGAAAAGTAACCTTATTCAGTTTGAAGAGGAACACCCAAGTTTTTGAACTTGGGTGTTTTTTTATATTATCTTCCTGTAACAAAAAAGGCTCAACACTACTGTTGAGCCCTTCTACTATAAATAGAATAATAACTACAAACCTATGATTTTACCATACTTACAAACTCATCGAACAGGTAACGAGAATCGTGTGGGCCTGGCGAAGATTCCGGGTGATATTGCACCGAGAATGCTTTTTTACCTTTCACACGAATACCTTCAATAGAGTTGTCATTAAGGTTGATGTGGGTAATTTCTATATTTTCCGATTTTTCTACGTCTTCTCTCACTACTCCAAAGCCGTGGTTTTGTGATGTGATCTCACAACGATTGGAGATGATATTTTTCACAGGGTGGTTGATACCACGGTGACCGTTGAACATCTTTTCCGTACGGATGCCATTTGCCAACGCTAAGATCTGGTGACCTAAACAGATACCAAACATAGGTTTGTCAGCAGCCAAGATTTCTTTCACCGTATTGATAGCGTAATCCATCGCTGAAGGGTCACCCGGACCGTTAGAGATGAAGTAGCCGTCAGGCTCCCATTGTTCCATCTCCGCAAAAGTAGTTTTTGCAGGGAACACTTTCGCATACACCTGACGTGAGTCGAAGTTTCTTAAAATGTTACGTTTGATCCCCAAATCCAATACTGCAATACGTATTGCTGCATCTTCACTGCCATAATAATATGGCTCTTTCGTACTTACCTTTGAAGATAATTCTAAACCGGCCATTGAAGGAACTTTAGCCAATTCAGCTTTCAACGAATCTATGTTTAGGTTTTCTGATGAAATAATAGCGTTCATAGCACCTTTGTCACGGATGTGACGCACTAACGAACGTGTATCTATATCCGAAATACCGACCAAATTCTGTTCTTCAAAATAAGTCTGGATAGACTGATCAGCTAACTTACGGCTGTAGTTGATATTGAAGTTTTTACAAACTAATCCGGCGATTTGAATTTTTTCCGATTCTGTATCGTCTTCATCAATACCGTAGTTACCAATATGGGCATTTGTCGTCACCATGATTTGTCCATAATACGACGGATCGGTAAAGATTTCTTGGTACCCTGTAGTACCGGTGTTAAAACAAATTTCGCCAGTAGTTGTTCCTATTTTTCCGGCAGCCTTACCATGAAAAACAGTACCATCTTCTAAAACTAAAATTGCGGGTAATTTACTGTAGCTGGTCATTTCTTATTTATACTGTAAAAAATTATTCCATTTAACCATAACTGATGATCCGTCCGGACACAAAAAAAGCCCAAATGGGCTAACGTATCAAATATTTGATGATTCAATGATTACATTGAAGTTGATTGCTGAATATACCGGATCAAAAGTGCCTGATTTCACGAGGGACAAAGGTACAACAAAAACTAAATACTAAAAAAGAAAATCTTCAAAAAAATACATTCTCCTTCCCTTATTTATAGGCCGACGCCTATTCCACAATTTCCTTCACTCTTCCTACCTGACCATCCGTGAGCCTTACCTTGATACCATGCGGATGATAAGAAGAAGAAGTAAGAATGTCCTTTACCTCCCCTTCCGTTAGATGTCCCGAACGCTGGTCTTTCTTCAAGACTATGCGCACCCGCATTCCAGGCCTGATGGCCGCTCTATTTCTACCGTCATGCATCTATTTCAACATTAAACCTATAGAAATGTTGAAATGCTGGTGCTGAAAATCTTTCATAAAGACATTCTTGGTAAGCTGCTGATAACCATATGATGCAGACACCGTCCAGCTGGTCTTTCCCGGATTTTCACTCAAATAGAAAAATCCACCTTTGAACATCATTCCTTTGTCGTATTGAGCACTCAGCTTCGCGGCATAACCTACATTTGCTAACAACCCAATTTTGGAGTTGGCATTAAATTCACCGAAAGGAAGACGTCCATCCAAGAATATAGGGAATAAGTTCTGATCGTACTTATACTTATCTTGGTTGGCCGCATGTGGATCGTTGGTCTTATAGGTTCCTTTCAGTCGTTCATTTCCCAAGCCCAAACCCAAGAAGGCACGCTCATTGTAGTTTTTACCGAAGATAAAATGAACGGTGTATCCACTGAACGCTCCCTCGTAGCCTTCATTGGCAAAACCTAGGTTGGCACCTCCCTGAATGAGGGTATAGAATGAAGTCTGTGCCTTGACAGCCATAGAAGTACCCACCAACAGACATGCTAGTAAAAGTTTTTTCATATATTAATTAGTTTAGAATTTTAAAAATCATTTCGCGCAGCAAATCTCCTTCCGAGGTTTGAGGTCCCACCTCCACCCCTTTGAATTTAAGATCGTAATCTTTCAACACATGAAACACGTGAAACACTTTTGACTTATTGAAATTTCGGGCTGCAAGCTCGTAATCCTTCACAAAAAAAGGAGATATGCCCAATTCTTTGGCGACGGCGCTGGAACTTTTATCTGCCAGATAATGGTATTTCAACACCTTAGAAAAATAGCCGTACAAAGTAGCCATAACCATTATCGGAGGATTGGATTTAGGGTTGGCAGCAAAGTAGTCTACAATCTGGATGGCCTTCACCGCATCGCGTCTTCCTAAAGCGTTATTCAATTCGAAGACATTGAAGTCTTTGCTAATACCTATATTCTGTTCGATATCCTGCACAGAGATTTCTCTGTCTTTAGTGACGTTCAAGATCAGCTTTTGCACTTCATTAGCAACCTTGGATAGGTCCGTTCCTAAATATTCGGCCATCAGTGCTGCCGCCTGTGGATGTATCTTACGTCCTTGTTCTTGTATTTCACCGACAATCCATGGAGCTACCTTATCGTCATATAATTTCTGCGACTCAAAGGCGACACCCACCTTTTCTATATTTTTATAAAGCTTGGTACGCTTGTCAAATTTGCCATGCTTATACGCCAACACCAGAATCGTGGTTGGCGTAGGATTCTCCACATATTTGTTGAACAGCTCTACTTCTTCCTCGCCCTTCCACTTCATAGCCTGCGCCTCCTTCACAATGATGACCTGATAGTCACTCATCATAGGATAACGCTTCGCAGCATTGATGATGGTAGAAAAATCCACATCTTTGCCGTATAAAATGGTCTGATCAAACCCCTTTTGCGCGTCGTCAAGCACTCCTTTCTCAATAGCCTCACATAACACATCTATAAAATGCGACTCCTCCCCATGCAATAAGTACAACGGCTTGTATTTGCGCTGCTTGATACTATTGAGAATATCCTGAAATTTCATATCACTGCGAAATTAACTATTTATGATGAAAGATAAAGGAATAGCTGTAAATAGTAGTCTCAGCTTCCTAATTTCTTCTTTCGGAGGTAATTTCGTATCTTTGCCTATGTTTAGTCCCATTGCTTTAAACTTACCCCCAATAGCACTGAAACTTTCCCGCATTAACAACAAAATATACGTCTTCGATGTATTGCGGAAAAAAAATCTTGTCCTCACGCCAGAAGAATGGGTACGACAACATTGGGTTCATTTTCTTCATGATTACAAGGATTATCCGAAGTCGTTAATGAAAATAGAGGGAGGCTTGGTGGTCAATGATATGCAAAAAAGAAGTGATCTGGTCATCTATAATGCACAAGGAGAGAAAATAATCTTAGCAGAATTTAAAGCTCCACATGTTAAGATCACATCCAAAACTTTTGAGCAGATAAGCACCTACAACACCAAACATCGTATACCTTACCTATTAGTAAGTAACGGCATAGAACATCATTTCTGTAAGATAGATTTTGATAATGGCACCTTCGAATTCATCGAAGACATCCCAAATTACATTAGGGAGACATAATTTTATATTTTTTTCAAAAAAAGGATTTATATTTAGTTTTATATATTTACACAGAAAAAACGACATATATGAGTATAGATAAAAACGAATTTCGTAAATACGCCATAAAACACCATCGTATTGGTAGTCAACATGTAGATGGCTTCATCTCACGAGTAGAAAGAAGATTACCTACCAACTTGACCCCTTATATCGTGGAAGAACGTCAGCTCAACGTAGCGCAGATGGACGTTTTCTCCCGTTTGATGATGGACCGCATCATCTTTTTGGGCGATGCTATCAACGACCAAGTGGCAAACATTATTCAGGCTCAATTGTTATTCCTGCAGTCTACCGATGCCAAACGCGATATACAGATATATATCAATTCGCCGGGCGGAAGTGTATACGCGGGCTTAGGTATATACGACACCATGCAGTATATCTCTCCTGATGTGGCCACTATATGTACAGGTATGGCCGCTTCTATGGGAGCGGTACTATTGGTTGCAGGAGCAAAAGGTAAACGTGCAGCGTTGAAACATTCCCGCGTGATGATACACCAACCTTCAGGTGGTGCTCAAGGGGTGGCTGCCGACATGGAAATCAACCTTCGCGAGATGCTGAAGGTAAAAGAGGAGCTATATACCATCATCTCACAACACTCAGGACAAACATATGAGTGGGTTGAAAAATCTTCTGACCGTGATTATTGGATGAGAGCTTCGGAGGCAAAAGATTTTGGTATGATTGACGAGGTGCTAGTCCCTCGCAAAGACAGTAATATATAAAATGAATAAGAATCAGAAAGATATACATTGCTCCTTTTGTGGTATCAGCAAAAATGAAGCATTAATGCTCATTGCAGGCGACGGAGCTCATATCTGCGATCGTTGTGTAACCCAGGCGGGTGAAATTTTAGCGGAAGAATTAAATCACCGTAAAAATAAGTCGCTGCAGACGACATTGAAATTAATTCGTCCGATAGAAATCAAACAACACCTTGACCAGTATGTTATCGGTCAAGATGAAGCTAAAAAAGTAATCTCCGTAGCGGTATACAACCATTATAAGAGATTAAACCAAAAAACTTCTTCCGATGAGACAGAAATAGAAAAGTCTAACCTGCTTATCGTCGGAGAAACCGGAACAGGAAAAACCTTATTAGCAAAAACGGTAGCTAAAATACTTAACGTACCCTTTGCTATCGTGGATGCCACAGTGCTGACAGAAGCAGGATATGTGGGAGAAGACGTAGAAAGTATACTTACCCGCCTATTACAGGCAGCAGACTACGACGTAGCGGCAGCAGAAAGAGGTATTGTCTATATCGATGAGATTGACAAAATCGCACGCAAGAGCGACAACCCTTCCATCACACGCGATGTGTCGGGGGAAGGAGTTCAACAAGCGCTGTTGAAAATTCTGGAAGGAACCAACGTAAACGTACCTCCGCAGGGTGGACGTAAACACCCAGACCAGAAGATGATCACCGTAAATACAAACAATATTTTGTTTATATGCGGTGGAGCTTTCGACGGCATCCAAAAGAAAATCGCCAACCGTCTGCGTACACAGACCGTAGGCTATAAAATGAAAGACGAAGAGGAAGATATAGATTTAAATAACCTCTATAAGTATATCACTCCTCAGGATTTGAAAAGCTTCGGCTTAATCCCTGAGTTGATTGGTCGTCTTCCGGTATTGACGCACCTGAACCCGCTAGACAAGAAGGCGCTCTTGAGCATCTTGACAGAACCAAAAAATGCCTTGATTAAGCAGTACACAAAACTGTTTGAATATGAAGGCATAGAGCTGAAGTTTGACAAGGAAGTGTTCGACTTTATTGTAGACAAGGCTTGGGAATTCAAATTGGGGGCTCGTGGCTTGAGAAGCATCTGTGAAGCTATCATGCTGGATGCCATGTTTGAGATTCCATCCACAAAAGATCAGAGTGAGGACAAGACGCTTCATATCACGCTGGAATATGCGAAGCAAAAATTCGCCAAAGCAGATATCAAGAAGCTGAAAGTAGCATAAGCAGCGAAACCCTCACTCCTCCAAAGTGAGGGTTTCGTGTCTTTTGGGGTTAACATTAAAATTTAGTACTATGAAGAAAGAAAAAAAAACAGTAGAAAGTCCTATAACTCCAGGACTTAAAACAAAAGAAGAAATAGTCAACAATTGGCTGCCTAGATATACAGGAAAACCTTTAGAAGAGTTTAGCAATTACATCCTGCTTACCAACTTCACCAAATATGTGAAGTTGTTTTCAGCCATGCACGACGATGCACCCATCTATGGGGAAGACAAAGCCATGCAGGCATGTACCGCAGACGGCATCACCATCATCAACTTCGGTATGGGAAGCCCTATGGCCGCCACCATCATGGACCTCCTATCTGCCGTAAGGCCTAAAGCTGTTCTATTCTTGGGAAAAACCGGTGGACTAAAAAAGAAAATAGGTGTAGGTGAACTAATCCTTCCTATTGCAGCAATACGCGGCGAAGGTACGTCCAACGACTACTTCCCTCCCGAAGTACCGTCCCTACCGGCTTTCGCTCTCCAAAAGGCTATATCCACCACCATCCGTGAATATGGAAGAGACTACTGGACAGGTACGGTGTATACAACCAACCGCCGCGTGTGGGAACACGACAAGTCTTTCAAGAAATATCTGAAATCCATCCGCGCCATGGCTGTGGATATGGAAACCGCTACCATATTTAGCGTAGGGTTTGCCAACAAAATCCCTACAGGAGCCCTGCTATTGGTATCTGATCAGCCCATGGTTCCTGAAGGCGTCAAAACAGCGGATTCCGACATTTCCGTAACCGAAAAATATGTGGAAACACATCTCAAAATAGGTATTGATGCCTTAAAACAGCTTATCAACAATGGATTGACTGTCAAACATCTTAAGTTTTAAGTGCTGCCCTACATACATTAAACATAAAAGAGTGGCCTCTGAAGCCGCTCTTTTTGTTTTACAGAAATTTTTAAATAATTTTAATTTTACAAAAATTCTACTATCTTTGTCGAGTACTTTTGTAGCATATTACTAATCAAAACCTTTCAAGGATTGGTCTTGATTTATAAAGAAGTGGCGAGAGACTGGCTCAGTGACCCACTGGCAACCAGCAGCAAAAGGCTGAAAAGGTGCCAATTCCTGTCTAAAACATGTCGTTTTAGAGCATATAAATGTAAAAGACTATGATATATTCAACGAAGACAACATTAAATTATCCGATTGACAACCTTCCTGTTAAGGAACACCTTTCCGCATTTTTCACCCGTAAACATTCTATTTCGTGCATGCGAATGCGCTAGTCGTCTGCAATATTTTTCCTTACAGATATTGCTATATAAAAGACGACCACCCTTCTGAATACATTATTATTAAGGAGTAAATCATCATATATTTTTATAACCTGAAAAATTGAAAAGAAAATGGCTGAGAATAAAAGCTTAAAATTTGAAACTTTACAAGTACATGCTGGCCAAGAGGCCGACCCAACAACAGGATCAAGAGCTGTTCCAATCTATCAAACTACCTCATATGTTTTCGAGAATGCAGAACATGGTGCTAACCTATTTGCGCTGAAACAGTTCGGAAACATCTATACACGCATCATGAACCCTACCACCGACGTATTCGAAAAAAGAATAGCAGCATTGGAAGGTGGTGTGGCTGCCGTTGCTGTATCTTCCGGACAGGCCGCGCAGTTTATTGCATTAAACAACCTCTTGGAAAGCGGAGATAACTTCGTTGCAGGCGCTAACCTTTATGGAGGTACATACAACCAATTTAAGGTAGCCTTCAAAAGATTAGGTATCGAAGTACGCTTTGCCGAAGATTCAGATGCCGAAAATATCGAAAAGCTTATTGACGAAAAGACTAAAGCTATCTACGTAGAAACTATCGGTAACCCTTCTTACAATATCCCTGACTTCGACAAGATCGCTGCTGTAGCACGTAAATATGACATTCCTTTTATTGTGGATAACACTTTCGGTGCCGGAGGTTATCTTTTCAAACCTTTGGAACACGGCGCTAATGTTGTCGTAGAGTCAGCTACCAAATGGATTGGCGGCCACGGAACAAGTATCGGCGGAGTGATTATCGATGGTGGCAACTACAATTGGGGTAACGGCAAATTCAAACAATTCTCAGAGCCTTCAGAAGGTTATCACGGTTTGGTATTTTCTGAAGTGTTCGGCGAAAACGGTCCTTACGGCAATATACAGTTTGCCATCCGCGCACGCGTAGAAGGATTGCGAGACTTCGGTCCTTCCTTATCTCCATTCAACTCATTCCTATTGCTGCAAGGCTTGGAAACATTATCATTACGTGTGCAACGCCATGTGGACAATGCGCTCGAAATCGCCCAATGGTTGGAAGCTCACCCTCAGGTAGAAAAAGTAAGCTACCCTGGATTGAAGAGCCATCCTCATCACCATAATGCACAGAAATATCTTAAAAATGGATATGGTGCCGTTTTATCTTTCTCCATCAAAGGAGGAGCCGACAAAGCGAACGAATTCATCGATGCGTTACAACTGATAAGCCACTTGGCAAACGTAGGAGATGCCAAAACATTGATCATACATCCTGCTGCGACAACACACCAGCAGCTTACGACAGAAGAACAAGCTAAGGCCGGCGTATTCCCTGGATTGTTACGTCTGTCCGTGGGTATCGAACATATTGACGATATCAAAGCCGACTTAGCACAAGCTTTCGAAAAAATTAAGTAGTCTTCTGACTACTTAATTTTTTAATATCAGAAAATAAGGGAAAAGAGAAACTACAGTTATTTTATTTTATGAGTAAGAAACTTACTATCGGAATGTTCGGGTTTGGAGTTGTGGGACAAGGATTATACGACATTATCAAAACAAAAAACTTAAACTTAGAAATAAAAAAATTTGTCATTAAGAATGCCGACAAAAAGCGTTCATTGCCGGCAGAACTATTCACCACAGACGCCAATGCTATACTCGATGACCCGGAAATCAATACCGTAGTCGAGCTTATCGACGATGCCGAGGCAGCTTTCGAAATCACCAAAAGAGCCCTTTCATCGGGTAAGAATGTGGTTTCTGCCAACAAAAAAATGATTGCTACACATCTCCAAGAACTTACGGAACTACAACAACAATATGGCACCTCACTCTTGTACGAAGGAGCAGTATGTGGCAGTATTCCAATCATCCGCAATTTAGAAGAATACTATGACAATGAGCTGCTGCATTCAGTAAGCGGGATTTTCAACGGCTCCTCCAACTATATCCTTTCCAAAGTATTTAACGAAGGACAAAGCTATGCCGACGCCCTAAAAAAAGCACAGGAGCTAGGCTTCGCCGAAACCAACCCCATCTTAGATGTTGGTGGCTTTGACCCTAAATACAAGTTGACTATCGTTGCCTCGCACGCCTATGGCATCTTTGTCAATCCAGACAGCATCCTCAACCTAGGTATTGACAAATTAGGGGACGCCGATATACAGTTTGCTCGTGAGAAAAACTACAAAATTAAGTTGATTCCTTATGCCAAAGAGATAAGCAACAGCGAAGTAGTATTGTATGTGTTGCCGCGCTTCATCAACAAAGACAATATCTTATATAACGTTGAGAACGAAAATAATGGAGTGTTGGTAAAAGCAGCCTTCGCCGACGAACAGTTCTTCTATGGCAAAGGAGCAGGTGGACACCCTACCGGTTCGGCGGTATTGTCCGACATCGCTGCCTTGCGTTACGGCTATCGCTACGAATATAAAAAGCACCTGGAGTCCCAAGAGCTGCAATATTCTACAAACTACGACTTGAAAGTTTACCTCCGTTACGAAGACGAAGAACTCTTAAATAAGGTAACCTTCAAAAATATCTCTGAAAGATATTATGGCGAACATTATAAATATGTCATCGGAACCATAAATCTTCAGGAGATTCTGGACAAGAAAGAACTCATCAACCAAGAAGGTAACTTCTTGGCCGAATTACCTTAGTTCTCTCAGTAATATTATGCTTTTTTTGCATCACTAACCCCTAAAAAGGTTAGTGATTTTTTCTTAATATTTATTTCATGATCAAAAATTGCTTTAATGATGAATATTATATAGCTTTATAAGGAGACACCTAATTATACTCCAATTTTATGAAAAGATTATTTTTATTCACATTATTGGCAAGCATACAGCTATGTCTGGCGCAGGAACAAAGCGTGCATGAAGAAAAGTCCGCCACAGGCTATATTATCATCAGTGCAATCATTCTCATAGCTGTAATTGTCATCCTTTACAAAAGACAAAAAAGAAAATTTAACGAATAAAAAAGGGCAAGCATTACTTGCCCTTTTCATTATATCTCCACGCCAAATTTATCCAGTTTTTTCTTCAGCTCTGTTTCCGACAAACCTACCTGTCTTGCTGTCTTGGCTATATCGCCAAAATTCTTGTTCAGTTTATGTATCAAAAATTTCTCTTCGGCAAAACTTAAGAAATCATTGAAGTTTTCCATGCGGTCTAGGTCTATCATCGATGACCCTACAGCGTTCTTATGGGTAGATACGGATGGGTTGGCAAACATGTTTACCTCAGTCTTTGTGATTTTTTTGTCGCTGAGGATGATCAAACGTTCGATCATATTACGCAGTTCACGTATGTTTCCGGTCCAAGGCAGTTCCTGTAGTGCCTGCATAGCATCATCCGTAATTTCCTTCACAGGAATATTATAATCTACACAGATCTCTTCACAGAAAGCGTTGGCAAGAATCGGAATATCGTCTTTTCTTTCCGCTAAGGAAGGCACATGGATCAATATCACGCTCAGACGATGGTAAAGGTCCATACGGAAATTTCCGGCCTCTATTTCTTTTAGCAGATCTTTGTTCGTCGCTGCAATGACACGTACATCAATAGGGATTTCTTTGTCTCCTCCTACACGTGTTATTTTGTTCTCCTGTAGGGCGCGCAACACTTTTGCCTGTGCCGAAAGACTCATATCGCCGATTTCATCCAAGAACAGAGTTCCTCCGTTGGCTTGCTCAAATTTCCCGATACGTTGCTTAACCGCAGAGGTGAAGGATCCCTTCTCATGACCAAAAAGTTCGGATTCAATCAACTCGGAAGGGATGGCAGCACAGTTTACCTCAATAAGAGGACCTGACGCTCGGGCAGATTTCTCATGCAGCCAACGTGCGACCAACTCTTTTCCTGATCCATTGGCTCCCGTCACCAGCACTCTGGCGTCCGTCGGTGCTACCTTCTCTATGCTTTCTTTTATTAAAGATATTCCTGGCGATTCACCCAATATTTCTTTGGTTTTGGATACCTTACGCTTCAAGACTTTGGTCTCCTTGACCAGTGTAACTTTTTCCAAAGCATTGCGTACGGTAATCAGCAGCCTGTTAAGGTCCAGCGGCTTCTCTAAAAAGTCGTACGCTCCCTTGCGGGCAGCTTCCACGGCCGTTTCTATCGTGCCATGCCCCGAAATCATGATAAAAGGAGTCTCCGAAAACTCTTTCGCCGCCGAAAGTACTTCCATCCCATCCATCTTGTTCATCTTAATGTCGCACAACACCAAGTCTATCTTTTCCTTCTTTAGGATTTCCAAGCCTTCGGCACCGTTGTCGACATCGATGACTTTATAATCTTCGTATTCTAAAATATCACGCAATGAGCTACGAATAGGACGTTCGTCGTCAATTATCAGGATGGTGGTCATATGCAATAAGATTTATGATTATTTAGCAAAATAGCAAAAAGCTCATAGAAAAACAAAAAGAAGCAAACCTTATAAGCCGGGTTCTGTATCCTAAAGACTAGGACTTCTATCATTTATCTAGGCCTGCACTCACGCACAGGCTCTATCGACCTACCCATTGCGGGTCCTAGCGTCAACGACGATAGGAAAAGACGAGCAGCCTTTGAGTCCCGCAACCTATTTGGTCTTTCAACACACGAGGTTTTCCGCAATGTATGTCACCATACAAGGCCGTGAGCTCTTACCTCACGTTTTCACCCTTACCCCATGCAAGCATGTGGCGGTATATTTTCTGTGGCACTTTCTGTCTCCCCCCGAAGGGGCAGCCTTCCTGTTAGGAAGCGTGTTGCTCTGCGTTGCCCGGACTTTCCTCTCTCCTCTTACGAGGACAGCGATAGAACCAGTTTGCTTCTTTTTGCGTTTGCAAAGGTACCAAAGTTCTTCCGCATACAAAAACTTTACTTTAACGGTGACGCCATAATACAATTTTATTTTTCAAAAATTTCTTAACTTTAATAAACTATTAATAAACCTAAATTATTTTTAAATTAAACTGTAGCCCAATATGAAAATCTTAAAGTTTATTGCCTGTCTTTTATTCGGTCTTATGTTTATCAATTCGGGATTAAATAAGTTATTTCAGTATTTACCCACTCCAGAGTTGAGCGAAGAGCTTACCAAAGTAACAGAAGCCTTTGGAACGATAAAATGGCTCATGCCTCTGGTAGCCATTATAGAAATTGTGGGTGGTGTGTTATTCATTATCCCCAAAACTAGAGCCTTAGGCGCAATTGTCATCTTCCCTATTATGGTGGGTGTCATCCTACAACATATCTATTTTGCGCCCGAGACAATCCATATTGCTTTGATATTATTGCTAATCAACTTATGGATTATCATAGACAACCGCAAGAAATACTTACCTATGCTCGAAAACTAACCACTATAGATTATGGCCAAAATTCATGCTTACCTCAATTTCAATGGCAACTGTGAAGAAGCTTTCCGCTTCTACGCTGCTGCCTTCAAAACAGAAATCATTTCTTTAATGCGCTTCAGCGACATGCCTGAAGACCCCAACTTTCCTATTCCGGAACAAGATAATAACAAAGTATTACATACCGGAATGGCTATCAACGACAATCAATATATTATGGGGACAGACTGCTTGGAAAGCATGGGACAGCGTGCAACTTCTGGCACCAATGCCTACATCATGCTGGATGCCAGCTCCGCCGAAGAAGCAGAAGAGCTCTTCGACGCCTTGTCCGTCGATGCGCAAACTATAGAAATGAGTCTGGGAGAAACATTCTTCGCCGAAAGATTTGCCTCTTTCATCGATAAGTTCGGCATCCCTTGGATGATACACTATGAAGGTTCTAAAAAGATGTCATAGGACACACAGCAGCCTAGTAAAGGGCTGCTGATTATTTTTTAGACAAAACGGGCTGTTCAAAAGCAACACCATTCCAACCATAACGGATAAATTGCCGTATGTTCGGGTGACTATCGCCTTCCGGAGTAAACTTAACCTCCTCATAGTGCTCGGCAAACAGGTTTAACGTATCTTCTTCCGAAAGATTGTTCAGCTTGGCAAAATACAGAATACGGGCACTGCCCTGATTCTCGTTTGCAGCATTCACAATCTCTCCATTCCAGAAGGACGTAGGGCGGTAATTGTAGTGCTGTTGGATAAATGTCAAAACATCTTTGAATACTTTTTGTTTAGTCTGTAGATGAAGTAATAGTTCTTGAAGAGACATAATAAAAATTAAAAAGACAAGATATGAAAAAATCAAGTTTAACAACAATGGGGGTAGCATTAGGCCTCTTTTTAAGTTGCCAAAACACCCCAAACAGCACTCAACAAGAAGCAGACAGCTTACGGATCACTGATGAACATACATCCCAAAATTCACTGGATTGGGCCGGAATATATCAAGATACAGTACCTTGTGCAGACTGTCCCGGAATCTTCACTACAGTAAAACTATATGAAGACGGTACGTATGCCTACATTGCTGAATATATAGACCGCAACACCACAGTGCAGGACTCCGGAAGATTTATGTGGCATAACAACGGATCCATAGTCCATCTCAAAGGGAATAATGTGGACGAAAAATATAAAGTCGGTGAAAACATGCTTTTGCCGGTAGATGAAGAAGGCAACGTCATACAAAGTGAGCTTATAGATCAAATGACACTGCATAAAGTCAACTGATAACTGATAGTTTGTAATTCGGGTGCATCGTCTGTTGCACCTTATCACTTTAACAACTTATAAACTTAAAGCTATGGTGGAAATTCCAATAATCGCGAAAGCGCGGATACAGATTCTAAAACCTATAGAAGAGGTGTTTGACGCTATCGTCAATCCGGACAGGATAAACAAATATTTCGTTGCACATAGTACAGGAATTTTAAAAAGCAACACTACCGTGCAATGGAAATTCCCTGAGTTTGAAGAATTCTACCCTATCCACTGCAAGGACATCATTCCTAACGAAAAAATCTCTTTCAACTGGGATCCCGCTAATCCGCAGATGACCGTAGATATCGTGCTGGAGCAAGCGGGTGACGCCACCATAGTTACCGTCGAAGAAGGCAACTTCTCCGACCATAAAGACGCCGTACAACAAGCCATAGGTCAAACGGAAGGATGGGCAAACTTTTTGGTATGTCTGAAAGCCTATCTCGAATATGGCATCAATCTACGTAACGGTGCCTTTGATTTTATCCGCGACAACCACAGTCAATAATCAAAACCATAAAATATTTCAACTATGCCTAAACAAGTAATTCATATTTCTGCTAAAGTGGACGCCCCCATAGATAAAGTCTGGGAGCACTATAATAATCCGGAATCAATAAAACAATGGAATCATGCCAGTGACGACTGGCACTGTCCTTCATCCAGCAACGACCTTCGTGTCGGCGGCAAATTCAAAAATAGAATGGAAGCCAAAGATGGTAGCTTCGGCTTCGACTTCGAAGGAGAATATCTCGATATCATTCCGCTGCAGAAAATCTCGTACAAAATGACCGATGACCGTAAAGTGGATATGTCATTCCATGAAGAAAATGGATATACACTTATTTTGATAGACTTCGAAGCGGAAGAGATGAATCCTATAGACATGCAAAAAGAAGGATGGCAAGCAATCTTAAATAATTTTAAAGTATTTGTAGAACAACAGCCTTAGGTATGCTAGGGACAACCATCTTAGCATAAGAAATGAACACGTTTATCATCTTGCTGCGGGCCGTAAATGTGTCGGGAACAAATATCATCAAAATGAAGATGCTGAGAAACCTCTTATTAGTCCAAGGTTTTCAGAACGTACAAACATACATTTAAAGTGGAAATATCATCTTACAGACAAAACAAAAGGCTCAGGAAGTGAAACATCTTGTCAAAGAAAGCATAAGACAACATCTTGGACGCCAGATAGAGGTTTTTGTCTTGGACAAATGCCGCCTTCAGCAACTCTTAAAGAACAATCCCTTTCCGACACATTACCCAAAAAATAGAACGTTTATAGCACTATTGGGCAGCATCCCGCAGCAAGATGATATTGAGGTCTTACGCAGCATGCCTTTAGATGATGATAAACTTGAAATCAGAGAAGATGTCTGCTATTACTATATACCGGTCGGTGCCTCAACGTCCAAGCTGTCCAATGTACTTATTGAGAAAAAGCTGAAAGTTCGCGCCACCAGTCGAAACATCAACACCATGTTGAAACTTATGGAACTAACCCAAACATAAACTATGAAAATTCTCAGAAATGTATTTATCTCCCTGCTAGTACTTGTAGCCATAGTACTTGTCATTGCTGCCATATCACCCAAAACCTTCCACGCAGGAAGCGAAATTATCATCCACCGCAACGCCACAGAGGTGTTTGACAAAGTCAAATACCTGAAAAATCAAGGGGAATTTGACCCATGGTCCAGACAAGACCCCAATATCCAAAAGGAATATCTGGGAGAAGATGGAACAGTAGGTTTTACCTACACATGGAAAAGCAATAAAGTAGGAAACGGAAGACAGGTCATCAAACAAATCATAGAAGGAAGACGCCTAGATATAGACATCTATTTCAACGATAACAAGCAGGCCAACCATTCTTTTATAGAGGTAGATTCTATTGCTCCTCAACAAAGTAGTGTTCGCTGGGAAATAGAAGGCTGTATCCCCTTTCCCTTTAATATAATGAATCTGGTGTACGATATGGATGAGGATTTCAAGCAAGGACTTATAAACCTCAAAAGTACACTTGAAAAATAGTATATTGAGTGAAATTATACCTCTACATGAAAGAAAAGGATTTCAACACTATTGACGAGTACATTGCCAACCAAGACAAAATGTTTCAAAAAAGGCTCCATGAGTTAAAACAAATTATCTTGGAAGTCTCTCCCCTACAGATACAGGAAAAGATTTCCTATAGAATACCTACCTTTTGGCGTAACGGAAATATTATCCATTTCGCCCAACATGCTAAACATATAGGACTTTATCCAGGACCAGAAGCCATAAAAGTCTATAAGGAAAAGCTTGTAAACTACAAAACATCCAAAGGAACTATCCAAATTCCAAACCATCACCCTCTCGACAAAAGCCTCATTCAAGAATTGGTGCGATTTAACATAGAAAGGCTGGAAAATAAAGTCTTATCCCGACAGGACGAACATACGACAAAATAGAAAGATTTAGACGAAAGGATGAAGGCTCTCATCCATAAAACCCAGCTCCAAAAACCCTACAAATGGGGTATGGATATATACACCTTCAATGGTAAAAACATTATTGGATGGAGAGGTTTCAAAAACTTCTTTTCTGTATGGTTTTATAACGGCGTATTCCTCAAAGATCCTTACAAAGTATTAGTAAATGCTTCCGAAGGAAAAACAAAATTTTTACGCCAATGGCGTTTTACGGACAGCTCCCAGTTTGATGAGAAAAAAGTATTAGAATATATTGAAGAAAGTATTCAAACCATCAAGGACGGCAAAATACTTCCTAGAGATAAGAATAACACAATAGATGCCCAAGGAATATGTTTGGCAACAGTATCATAGGTTTTGGCCTATACCATTATAAATACCAGTCCGGTCATGAGGGAGAAGCTCCCATTGTTGGCTTTTCTCCTCGCAAATCAGCCATATCCCTATACGTCTATTGCGGTACACCTCAACAGAATGAGCTAATTGCACGATTAGGGAAAATGAAAAAAGGAAAAGCCTGCATCTATATCAAAAAGTTAGATGATATTGATATAAATGTACTTAAAGCATTGATAAAAGAAACCATAGACTTTATTTCGATGAATTACGAAAGAATAAAATAACAAAGGGTGGAATGATGATCATTCCACCCTTTGTCTGAAAACAATTTAGAGCTGATTATTTCAACAAGTCTCTATATACTTTAGCCTTCTTCAATTCTGTTTGAATATCTTTACGTGAAGCATCAAAGCTCAACACCTTTTCAAAGTCAGCAACAGCTTTTGTATAAGCATCTGTAGCTACCTGTTTGTTATAGCCTTCAGCACCTTCCGTACCTTTCAAGATTCCCAAATCACGGTAAGCAATAGCTCTGTTTTGATACAATTTGACATCCTTATTGTTGATATTTATAGCTTTCGAATAATCCTCAATCGCTGAAGTCAACAGCTGCTCTTTCTCGGCAATCGTTAATTTCGAGTCTTTGTCTACAGCCTGTATATTTTTAGCTTTTGCTCTATAATAATAGGCATTGGCATTTTTACCATCTAAGGCGATCACTTGTCCAAAAGTTTTGGCAGACTCTTTGAAATCCGCAGATTGGAACTGTGAATATCCTAGAAGATACAACACGTGCGGATCGTTCGCTTCGGCAGGTAATGCTTTCTTCAAATGCGTCACGGCAGATTTAAAATCACCGTCA
Organism: Sphingobacterium thermophilum; assembly: GCF_039541675.1. Lineage (NCBI taxonomy): Bacteria > Pseudomonadati > Bacteroidota > Sphingobacteriia > Sphingobacteriales > Sphingobacteriaceae > Sphingobacterium > Sphingobacterium thermophilum. The sequence continues at coordinate 34,471 of NZ_BAABGR010000003.1, forward strand.
AGCAAGGCCTTCTGTCCCATACGCACATTAGGATTCTTATGTTCTTCCTGTTGGGCTGACGCTGTCAACGTCAACAAAGCCAAAGCTAATGTAGAAATGCCCACCTTTACCGATTTTAATCTGCTATTCAAATTTTTAAAGTTCATATCTATTGTAATTATGTTTCTTTCTGTTAGAGTAAAATTGAGATAATAAGTTTAAGTCATCAACAAATACTTATACACATTTCCACAATATATAGCGGAACTATGCTGCGCTAAATATACGGTTTTTCAATGTCTTCATACTGACACACTGTGGTCTTTTATATGACGAAATTACAGTTACCTAGATATTATAGCATAAATAATACCAAAATTTTCATTTGGCATTGCTCTTGCAATAATGAATACCACTATATAAAAAGAAAAAAAATAGCATAAATTCTGACAACATGTCGGATATTTAAGACATTATACTATACTATGAGCAAAATCAAAAAATTCGACTTCAATCAAGCTATCCCCATTATTAGTGAGGACACTGAATTTTTTCCTTTACTAAGCCAGCAAGATGAAGATGAAATGCACAACGAAGATATACCAGAGACGTTAGCTATTTTACCTTTACGCAATACTGTTTTATTTCCCGGAGTTGTTATACCTATAACTGTAGGTCGCGATAAATCTATCAAATTAGTAAGAGAATCATACAAAACGGACAGAATCATAGGTGTCGTATCCCAAAAGGATATGAACGTGGAAGATCCCGGCTTCGAACAGCTTCATAAAGTCGGAACGGTAGCTATGATCATCAAGGTGTTGCAAATGCCGGATGGCAATACGACCGTCATCATCCAAGGTAAGCAACGCTTCAAGCTGAAAGACCTGGTACAGTCCGAACCTTATATCAAAGCTAGGGTAGAACGTTTTGCGGAAGATAAGCCGAAGACCAACAGTAAAGAGTTCAAAGCACTGATATCTTCTATACGCGAGCTGGCCTTGCAGATCATACAGCTGTCCCCTAACCTTCCTTCGGAGGCAGGAATAGCTATACGCAATATTGAAAGTCCTACCTTCCTGATAAACTTTATCTCCTCCAATCTGGCGATAGAACTTCCGGAAAAGCAAGGCTTGCTGGAAACAAAAAATTTCGTCAGAAGGGCTAAACAGCTGTTGGAATATCTGACCACAGAGCTTCAGCTGTTGGAACTAAAAAATCAAATCCAGAACAAGGTACGTACGGATTTGGACAAGCAGCAACGTGACTACTATCTTAACCAACAGCTTAAGACAATTCAGGAAGAATTGGGTGGCAACACGCCAGACCTAGAGATAGAAAATCTCAAAACACGCGCTAAATCCAAAAAATGGCCGGAAGAGGTTGGAAAACATTTCGACAAAGAAATCGAAAAGCTGGCACGTATCAATCCTGCAGCAGCCGATTATTCCGTACAAATCAACTATCTGGAGCTCCTATTGGATTTGCCTTGGGGTGAATACACCAAAGATAAATTTGACCTGAACAGAGCTATCAAGATTCTGGACAAGGATCATTATGGCCTAGAAAAAGTCAAACAGCGTATTATTGAGTATCTGGCTGTCCTGAAGCTGAAGAACGACATGAAAGCCCCCATCCTATGTCTTGTGGGCCCTCCAGGAGTGGGTAAGACATCACTAGGGAAGTCTATTGCCAAAGCGTTGGGACGTAAATATACCCGGATGGCGTTGGGTGGCGTACGTGATGAAGCCGAAATTCGTGGACACCGTAAAACCTATATCGGTGCAATGCCTGGACGTATCATACAGTCGCTGAAAAAAGCAGGAACATCGAATCCCGTATTCGTGTTGGACGAAATAGACAAGTTGGGGGCTGACTTTAAGGGCGATCCATCATCTGCCTTATTGGAAGTATTGGATCCGGAACAAAACACGCACTTCTATGACCACTACGTGGAAATGGAGTATGACCTTTCGAAGGTGATGTTCATCGCTACAGCCAACTCGCTAAGCACCATCCAGCCTGCTCTCCTAGACAGAATGGAAATCATTGAAGTAAATGGCTACACTATCGAAGAAAAAATTGAAATAGCCAAGAAACACTTGCTTCCGAAGCAGCGCGAGATGCACGGCCTCAAGGCGAAAGATGTTACCCTTTCAAGTAAGGTCATAGAAAAAATCATCGAAGAATATACCCGAGAATCTGGGGTCCGCGGCCTAGAAAAGAAAATAGGTTCTATCGTCCGTGGTGTGGCGACGAAAAAAGTAATGGAAAAGCCGTATTCGCCAAATGTAACACCGGAGATGGTAGAAGAAATCCTCGGAGCACCAATCTTTGACAAAGATATTTACGAAAGCAACGAGGTTGCCGGCGTAGTGACAGGTCTTGCCTGGACAGTCGTGGGTGGCGACATTCTTTTCATTGAATCCAGTCTAAGCCCTGGAAAAGGAAAATTGAGTCTTACCGGAAACCTAGGGGATGTGATGAAAGAATCCGCCGCTATAGCTATGGCGTATCTCCGCTCTCACGCAGAAGAATTTGGCATCAATTACAAAGTCTTTGACACGTGGGATGTAAACATCCACGTTCCTGCTGGAGCAACACCAAAAGACGGTCCTTCGGCAGGTATTACTATGCTGACAGCGCTTACCTCTCTTTTCACGCAGCGCAAGGTTAAAGAAAAGCTGGCTATGACCGGCGAAATCACCTTACGAGGCAAAGTACTTCCTGTAGGGGGTATCAAAGAAAAAATCCTTGCCGCCAAACGCGCCAACATTAAGGAAGTGATCCTGTGCAAATCCAACGAGAAAGACATACTCGAAATCAAGGAGGATTATATCAAGGATATGAAATTCCACTACGTTACTGAAATGTCGGAAGTAATAAAACTTGCCTTGTTGGACAGCAAAGTAAAAAATCCTAAAGATATAGAGCGTTTTATACGTGAAGAAAACAAAGAAGATAAAAGATAGATTCTTTGCTATTTTATGAAAAAGCGTTATTCGAAAGAATAGCGCTTTTTTTATGTCTTTTGACTATCTTAGCTTCTACTAACCTGATAATATGAGCTTTTACGAATTAATATCTATAGGACTTTATTTCCTGCTAATGGTGTTGATAGGTATTTACTCCTATCTTAAGACAAAAAACAGTTCAGATGATTTTTTAATCGGAGGTCGTAAGCTAGGAGCTGCAGTCACAGCATTATCTGCCGGGGCTGCAGATATGAGTGGCTGGCTTCTCATGGGAGTTCCGGGAGCAGTTTATCTTTCCGGAATTTCAGCTTCCTGGATAGCCATAGGACTTACTATAGGTGCGTACGTTAACTATCTACTTATCGCGCCACGTCTGCGTATCTATACGGAGCTGGCCAACAATTCAATTACTCTTCCTGTATTTTTTGAAAATCGTTTTAAAGACAAGTCAGGTACTATAAAAATTATATCCAGTATATTGATTTTGGTATTTTTTACCTTGTACACCTCGGCAGGTATGGTTTCCGGAGGAAGACTTTTTGAATCCGCCTTTGGCATGGATTATAGCACAGGACTTATTGCCACAAGCTTTGTGGTAGTACTTTACACCTTTATGGGTGGATTTCTCGCCGTGAGTCTCACAGATTTCGTGCAGGGCACCATCATGCTTATTGCGTTAATCCTAGTACCTGCTGTCATGCTATGGCATTTAGATGGACTTCCGCATACACTAGATATTATCAGGACAAAAGACGACCATTACCTTGATATATTTAAAGGCACCTCCACAATCAGTATTATTTCTTTGCTTGCTTGGGGACTGGGATATTTTGGGCAACCCCATATTTTAGTAAGATTTATGGCTATAGAAAAGGCTAAAGATCTGAAACAGGCACGTAAAATAGGTATAAGCTGGATGATATTGACAATGAGTGGCGCAATCCTCATCGGCTTATTCGGTATAGCGTATATAGCGGAGCATGTTCCCGGCAAAGTAAACTTTTTCGACAACTCCAAAGAGCAGGCCGAAACCATCTTTATTTACTTAGCTAGAACATTATTTCACCCTCTTATCGGAGGATTTCTCCTTTCTGCCATTTTAGCAGCCGTAATGAGCACTATATCCTCTCAGCTGTTAGTAACCTCCAGCTCCTTGACAGAAGACATCTATAAAACTTTTCTTCACAAGAATGCTGACAACAAACGTATGATGCTGGTAAGTCGCCTTTCCGTGTTGGTTGTCGCTTTAGTTGCATTCTTACTATCGCTAACGCCTAAGGACACTATCCTAAATCTTGTTGGTAACGCTTGGGCAGGCTTCGCCGCAGCCTTCGGTCCTCTTGTTATCCTCTCCTTAATGTGGAGAAAGATCACCCTTATAGGAGCTGTGTCCGGAATGACACTAGGTGCCACAACCGTTTTGGCATGGGTATACATCCCGCATGACTATAAGGCGCTGTACGAGATAATACCAGGTTTTGCGATAAGCTTTTTAGCCACTGTTATCATTTCCTTATTGACATACAAAGCCAATCCGAAAATAGAGGAAGATTTCAACAAGATGATTGCTGAAAAGAACCAAGAAAATTAGTTTTTTAAGGGAATTATTTAATAGAAATCCGTTTTACAACAGTTTCGGCACCGGATGCCACTCGCAAAAAGTAGAAACCCGGATTTATCTTTTCCGCAGTTTCAAACACGTGACTGTTGGTACCTTCTTCCAAGGTACCGTTATAGAGGTTTAACACCTCATTGCCTAAAGCATCCATAAGCTTGATGGTTACGGCGGACTGCTTGGCAAGGTTGAAAGAAACAAGAATTTGACCTACAACGGGATTGTAAGAGGCCTTCACATTGTTAATTAATTTATCAACATTTTCCTTTTCAATATCCAACTTTACAATCGGAGTATTTACAGAATGATTGGCCAATACGGATGAACCAAATGTAACAAAAGTGAATATGGCTAGAGTAAGTACTCTAACTTTAAACATATTGCAAACTTTTAAATTAAATTTATTCATCCTTTTATATTTGACAATTAATTATGGAATGGTTGATTATCTTATACTAAGATTATTGTATTACAAATGTAATGTGATTTTGTTTACAAACAATTAAAGATAACTTTTTTTTTACACAATTAACAATTTTTAACAAGTTTATTGAAAATGTCGAATAATTGCTCTAAATTGCCCCACAAATTAAAGTATTCAGTATAGAAGAATTATATGGGATCCCACCATAATCAACATTTAAATCGGCTCAGTGGAGCAGGTTTATTAATCTCTCTCGGCATCATATTTGGAGATATTGGCACATCTCCCTTGTATGTTCTCAAAGCTATATTTAACAACGATATAATACAAAAAGATCTTGTGATTGGTTGTGTTTCTTGCGTATTGTGGACATTGACCATTCAGACGACCATCAAATATGTACTTATCACCCTAAATGCAGACAACAAAGGAGAGGGAGGAATTTTATCACTATATTCCTTAGTCCGACGTCAAGCGAAATGGTTAATTATACCTGCAATATTAGGCGCTTCCACCCTATTGGCTGATGGTATGATAACACCTGCTATTACGATTTCATCCGCCATTGAAGGGCTTGCAATATTTAATCCTGAGATACCCACCGTTCCAATTGTAATTACGATAATATCCGTATTGTTTCTTATCCAACGATTTGGGACATCCATTGTAGGTCGCGTTTTTGGACCACTTATGCTCGTATGGTTTAGTACTATCGGCTTATTAGGACTACATGCAATTGGGTTAGCAACAGAGATATTAAAAGCTTTTAATCCTCTTTATGCTTTCTATACGCTAGTAAACCATCCCCATGCACTAATTATTATTGGTGCCATTTTCTTATGTACCACGGGAGCAGAAGCTTTGTATTCTGACATGGGACATTGTGGAAAAGCCAATATCCGCGTGAGTTGGATTTTCGTGAAATTAACTTTAATACTCAATTATCTAGGACAAGGTGCTTGGTTAATTTCCCATACAGGACAAAATATCGGAGACACCAACCCTTTTTACTCCATAATGCCCAACTGGTTTATAGTTTATGGTATTGCTATAGCCACCATTGCTGCCATCATCGCGAGTCAGGCTATGATTACAGGCTCATTTACTTTGATTTCCGAAGGTGTAAGATTGAACATTTGGCCCAAAGTAGCCATTCGCTACCCAAGTAACCAAAAAGGTCAATTGTATGTCCCGTCAATCAATTTGATATTATTTATCGGTTGTATGCTGATTATTTATGTATTTGAAAAATCCAGCAACATGGAAGCAGCTTATGGACTAGCCATCAATTTAACATTCTTATCTACCTCGATTCTGATGGTTTACTTTATGTTGAGACGCAGAATCAACAAATTTTTAGTCATCTTTTTTGCGCTTATTTATTTTGCTATTGAAATCACCTTTTTGATAGGTAACGGAGCTAAAATCACACATGGTGGCTGGCTCACTTTACTTTTGGCAGCCTCAATATTCTTAGTGATGTATGCCTGGTTCAGAGCCCGCAAAATCAAAAATGAATTTGTGCGTTTTGTCCATATTGATCAGTATTTCCCTATAATTGAGGAATTAAGTAGTGATACTTCTGTACCCACTTTCGCATCACAATTGGTATATTTAACAAGTGCAAACAGTAAAAAAGAAATAGAAGCCCAAATCATTTACTCGATTATCAATAAAAAACCAAAACGTGCAGATGTATATTGGTTTGTACATGTCGATGTAACTGACGCCCCTCATGGTAGAGAGTACATAGTAGACCAATTAATTCCAGGAAAATTAATTCGTATCGATTTCAAATTAGGTTTCCGCGAAGAACAAAAAATAAGTTTATTATTCCGAAAAGTAGTTGAAGAAATGGTCAAAAATGGTGAAGTGGATATCATCAGCCAATATGACACGCTAAAGAAACACAATATACCAGGTGATTTCAACTTTGTGGTCTTGGAAAAAGTATTTACTAAAACGACGGATTTGAGTTGGCCGAATCGAATCATTATGGAAATATACCGTATCTTGAGAAGATTCAGCTTGAGCGAAGAAAAAGGTTTCGGATTGGATAGTAGTTTTGTAACCTTAGAACGTGTACCTTTGAATATTCCGACCACAGAGAATATTAGATTGCATAGGATACATTAAGAATTACAACAAAAATCGAAAAAATTAGCACAGGAGAAACCCGATTTATAATCCTAATCTGATAATCAAAAGATGGCTATCCGATAGAATAGGCTTTTAAATAAATTCTTAATCCAATTTATCCCTCATAAATAAAGCCACTTCAATGAAGCGGCTTTATTATTTATAATATGTTTTCACTATTCTTGTATACGCAATTTAGAATTCTTATATCCATAAAGAAAATAAATCACTAATCCTGCTGCTAACCAAAGAATAAAGATAATCCAGTTACTTGCTCCTAATTCGGACATGAGGTAAAGATTTATCAAAATTCCGATAACTGGTAATAACGAGAAGTTGTGTTTATAAGCAAAAATACTTAACGCTAACCAAGTCAACCAAAAAACCAACACTAACGACTTGTGCAAAATCACATTTCCAGCTCCTAAAGTTTTCCACTCAGCGAGGCTGTCTTGTCCATAAAAGTACATTAAAACAAGACCTACAATAAATCCTATCCCTACTAAATACTTCCCATTTACATAGGGAACTTTGAATTTAGATTTGGCAGACAAGCCTGATTTATCCATGTACAATACACCTGCGCATACCAAAATGAAAGCGAAAAACGTTCCTACAGAAGTCAAATCCACAAAGAAATCCATCTTAAAAAATAATGCCGGAATAGTCACTACGATTCCTGTCACGATGGTGGCAAAGGATGGTGTTTTGTATTTAGGATGGATGGTAGCAAATCTTTTCCACAACAGTCCGTCACGGCTCATCGTCATCCAGATACGTGGCTGTGCCAGCTGAAACACCAACAAAGCACTGGTAATGGCTATCACCGAAGTAACCGAGATTACACCGGCCATATGATTGAAGCCTACATAGTCAAAAACGTAAGCTAAAGGGTCTTTCACATTCAGTTCAGTGTAGTTGACCATACCGGTAAGCACCAAAGTGATAAGCACATATAATATGGCGCATATCACAAGGCAATAAATCATCGCACGTGGCAGGTCCCGCTGAGGATTCTTACATTCTTCGGCTGTGGTAGAGATGGAGTCGAAGCCAATGAAGGCGAAAAATACTGCTGCTACCCCACTTAGGACGCCTGAAAGACCATTGGGTGCAAAAGGAGTCCAATTCTCCGGCTTAACAAAGAAAGCACCGCCTAAGATTACAGCCACAATGATACCCACCTTGATCAGTACCATGATATTGCTGGCACGCTGTGATTCCTTTATACCTATATAGACTAACCAAGTTACTAAAACAGTGATTAAACCTGCTGGCAAGTCAAATACTATAGGAATATCACCAATACGTGGTGCAGTCTGGTATGCTTCCAAGGCAATGCGGTCTATACCGGTAAGTTGTTCTGCCCCTACCTCCAACATCTTGGCATGTGCATCCAAAGCGTAGCCGGGAGCCATGGTCAGCCACTTAGGTATATGAATACCAAATCCCTCAAGCATGGAGACAAAATACTGAGACCACGATATGGCCACTACCATATTGGATACGGCGTATTCTAACACCAAAGCCCAACCTATTATCCAAGCGAAAAGCTCTCCAAAAGCGACATAGGCATACGTATAGGCTGAACCCGACACAGGGACGGTGCTAGCAAACTGGGCATAAGAAAGGGCGGTAAACACACAGGCGAAAGCTACAAAAACGAACAGCATAGATACCGCAGGACCTCCATTGTAGGCAGCAAGACCTATGGTACTGAAAATACCTGCCCCGACAATTGCAGCAATACCTAAGGATACCAAATCACGCACCCCAAGAATTTTCATCATCCCACTGCCCTTCGCTTCCGAATCCGCAATGATTTGCTCTACACTTTTCTTCCTGAAGAGTTGATTCTTCATATTTGTTAATAATTATTTATCGATCTAATTCTTTAATCTAACTGTTGGGAGATATAATGATATATCTCTCCGAAATCACGTAACTCGTCATGCTGATACTCGTCCAGCTGCACGGCCAAAGTTTCTATATGTTCTGCCGTGGGTCTGAAGTCCCATACCCGCCTGCAAATATTAAAAAGAGCATGTGGGATGTTCTCAATCTGAGCGTAGTCAAAAATATATTTTGATTCAACAAATTTATTATAAAAGTTGAGAAATCTATCCACGTCGACGATTTTCAACGTATTTAAGTATTTGGTGAGCATATTGACATCTACACTTTCCAAATGCTCGTACATGCGTCCTACACTCAGCAATTGATGTGCTATGAGCTTGTGGTCCAACAGCAGCTCCAGGCTGATATGCGCCAGAAAACTGGCCCGCACCGGCAAATCTTCTACCGTCTTCTCAATCCTTTTGCGTAGCGCATGGGTATGATCGTAAAAAAATGGAGAGCTGTGAAACAGCCGGTCTACCTCGACATGGTGCACCCACCCTTCCGTAATGGCCTTATAAGTCGATCCAAAAGGAAATTGATCAGCAATCTTATGGATTTGAAAGGAATAATCTTTATCGACATTCTTCAACAAGTCCGGCAATAACCCTCCCAATACCTGCTCGGAAGAAGCAGCATACCGCTCAAAATAATAATGTGATAAAAAGTTCAAACCCTTACTATTTATACAATATTTGTCGTAAGATACATCATAATCTGTTATCTTTGCAATTCTTAATTAAAATTTATATAAATCATATCGCTATGAGTTTTGTAGAAGAATTACGTTGGAGAGGCATGTTACAAGATATCATGCCGGGTACCGAAGAATTACTGAACAAAGAGAAAGTGTCAGGCTACATCGGTTTTGACCCAACAGGCGATTCTTTACACGTAGGTCACTTGACCCAAATCATGACATTAATCCATTTTCAAAATGCAGGCCACAAACCTATAGCCCTTGTAGGGGGTGCTACAGGCATGATCGGAGACCCTTCGTTCAAGTCTGCAGAGCGAAATCTTCTGGATGAAGAAACATTGCGTTACAATGTGGAATGTCTGAAAAAACAGCTTTCGAAATTTTTGAACTTCGGCGACGGTGAAAACGATGCCAAAATGGTTAACAACTATGACTGGTTCAAAGATTTCAAATTCTTGGATTTCATTCGTGATGTGGGTAAGCTGATTACGGTCAACTACATGATGGCCAAAGACTCGGTAAAGAAACGTTTGGAAGGCGAAAACGGTCTTTCGTTTACTGAATTTACCTATCAACTCATTCAAGGATATGATTTCTATTATCTCTGGAAACATCACAACTGTAAAATACAGATGGGTGGTTCGGACCAATGGGGCAATATCGTTACCGGTGCCGAGCTTATCCGTCGTCAGGATCAAGGCCAAGCTTACGCCTTGACAACCCAGCTCATCAAAAAAGCGGACGGTCAAAAATTTGGAAAAACAGAATCCGGTGCTGTATGGTTAGACCCTAAGAAAACCTCCCCATTCAAATATTACCAATTCTGGCTGAATACGACCGACGATGATGCAAAAAACTGGATTAAAATCTTTACGCTGAAAACTAAAGAGGAAATCGATGCCATCATTGCCGAACATGAGGCCGCACCTCACCTACGTGTAGTGCAAAAGGCATTGGCTAAAGATATCACCATCCGTACGCACTCCATGGAAGCCTACGAAACAGCCGTAAAAACTTCCGAATTTTTGTTTGGCAACGGCTCTTTAGAGTTCCTAGCAGGCTTAGACCACGAAGGTGTGTTAGAAGTGTTTGACGGTGTCCCTCAATTTACTGTAAGCAAAACAGAACTAGAAGCTGGAATCAACATTCTTGACCTATTGGCCGTAAAGACTCAGGTCTTCCCTTCAAAAGGAGAAGCCAAGAAAATGTTGGTAGGTGGCGGCGTATCGTTGAACAAAGTGAAGTTGAACGATATCGAAAAGACAGTGAACACCTCCGACTTGATCAACAACAGATATCTTGTTGCACAAAAAGGTAAGAAAAACTATTTCTTGATTATAGCTCAATAAGAGTTTAACTTATACCAAAATAGAAAGGCTACAGAAAACTGTAGCCTTTTTTCTTATCTCATAATAATATCATAAGCGCTCTACATTTCTCCAATTCTTTACTAATTTTGTACCTTTGCAAAATAAAAAAGCAAGGGTAAAAGAGATAGAGATGATAGATAAATCATTATTTGAAGTAATGGCTCCGGCAGGATCTAAGGAAGCTATGGCTGCGGCTATCAAGGCAGGAGCTGATTCAGTATATTTCGGAATCGAGCAGTTAAACATGAGGGCACGTCAGACCAACAATTTTTTGATCGACGACCTTCCTGAAATTGCCAAGCTATGCAGTGACAACAACGTTAAGAGCTATATTACTTTAAATACCATTATCTATGATCACGATATCTCTTTGATGCGCCGCATTATAGATAAGGCTAAAGAGGCCGGCATTACAGCTGTCATTGCTTCGGACCTAGCGGTAATGAACTATGCCCGTAAAGTGGGAATGGAAGTACATATCAGTACCCAGTCCAACATTACCAATATTGAGACCGTGGAGTTCTACGCCCAATATGCGGATGTGATGGTGATGGCGCGTGAGCTCACCTTAAAACAGGTTGGTGATATTGTGAAGGCTATTGAGAAAAACGATATCCGCGGTCCTAAAGGTGAACTCGTACAGATAGAAATCTTTGCTCATGGCGCTTTATGTATGGCCGTTTCGGGTAAATGTTATCTGAGCTTACATTCGCATAATGCTTCGGCCAACCGCGGTGCTTGTATCCAAAACTGCCGCCGTACATATACCGTGACGGACGAAGAAGGTATTGAGCTGCAAGTAGACAACGAATACATCATGTCCGCCAAGGACCTCTGTACCATAGACTTTTTGGACAAAATTCTGGAAGCCGGAGTTCGTGTATTGAAAATCGAAGGACGCGGACGTGCGGCAGACTACGTATACACAACGACAAAATGCTACCGTGAAGCAGTAGACGCTTTCGCCGAAGGAACTTATACTCCTGAAAAAATTGAACAATGGAAAGCTAGACTGAGCGAAGTATACAACCGCGGCTTCTGGGACGGCTACTATCTAGGACGTAAGATGGGCGAATGGTCCAACGTTCATGGCTCATTGGCGACAACCCGCAAGATTTACTTAGGAAAAGGGGTAAAATACTTCGACAAAGTAGGTGTGGGTGAATTCTTCATTGAAAGCCAAAGCTTGCAAAAGGGCGACAAGATTATCGTTACGGGGCCTACGACAGGTTATGTAGAAACCGAAGTAGAAGAAATCCGTCTGGATTCAGGAGAAGTAGTTGAAAAAGCCTCTAAAGGACAGACAGTATCCTTCAAAATCGCTGAGAAGATCAGACCTTCGGACAAATTGTACAAAATAGTAGCTGCAAATGCCTAAGTTGATTCACTACAGACAACGTTGTATAGGGTGCAATGCTTGTGTAGAGATAGCCTTCAGCCGCTGGCGAATGTCAAAAAAGGACGGCAAAGCCGTATTGCTTGGCGGCATAGAAAAAAAGGGAGTCTACCAAGCGACAATTCGTGAAGAAGAAGTAGAGGACAATCTTCGTGTAGTAGAAGCCTGTCCTGTAAACATTATAAAATTGGATGGAGTCTAAAAAATGTCTTTCTCGATGAGAAAGACATTTTTTACCTTGCCTTGATACATTACTTCTTACCTTTGTTAAATGATTAGTAATAGAGAGCTTTTCCTGAAAAACACAGCTCAAACCTCCGATAGTCCAAGACTTATTGAAATCGAAAAAGCCGAAGGTTCCTATCTCTATGGTCCTCAAGGACAGAAATATCTAGATCTTGTGTCGGGTTTCAATGTCAGCAATATAGGTCACCGTCATCCTAGGGTGATTCAAGCCATCAAAGATCAGCTAGAAAAATATTTGCACGTTACCGTGTACGGTGAGTTTGTGCAAGCTCCACAGGTGCAGTTTGCTACCAAGCTTTTGGAAAATCTACCTGATTCTTTCGGTTCGGTATATCTCACCAACTCGGGAGCCGAAGCTGTAGAAGGCTCCATGAAAATTGCAAAGAAATATACGGGAAGAAGACAGATTATAGCAGCAAAAAATGCCTACCACGGCAGCACTCAAGGTGCATTGAGTCTAATAGGCAATGCAGAGTACCATAAAGCTTATGCTCCTCTCCTGCCGGAAATAGATTTTATAGAGTATAACAAGCTTCAGGATCTAGAATGCATCACCGAGAAAACGGCTGCCGTATTTGTGGAAGCAATCCAAGGAGAGGCCGGCGTACGTGTACCATCGGTAGAATATATGCAGGCCCTACGCAACAAATGTAACGAAACCGGAGCTCTGCTCATCTTCGATGAAATTCAAACAGGATTTGGTCGTACAGGCCGATTGTTTGCTTTTGAACATTTCGGTATTGTGCCGGATATCCTCATGCTTGCTAAAGGTATTGGTGGTGGCATGCCATTGGGTGCTTTCGTAGCGCCAAAAGCAATTATGGATGTCATCAAATCTAATCCTATGCTCGGCCATATCACTACTTTTGGTGGGCACCCTGTATCTTGTGCGGCAGCATTGGCTTCGCTGAATGTGATTTTAGAAGAAAAACTTATCGAAAAGGTAGAACAGAAAGCTGCTCTTTTTCGCAAGGAGCTTGCTCATCCCAAAATCAAAGAAATAAGAGGTCTTGGATTGATGATGTGCCTACAAGTTGAAAACTTCGATCAAGTTTATAACATCAGCAAATACTGTGCGGATAACGGCGTAATGATAGACTGGTACCTGCATTGTGAAACAGCCTTACGTGTGGCTCCTCCTCTCACCATCAGTGAAGAGGAAATCATGGAAGCCTGCAGAATAATACGCGCCGCCATTGATAAATTCTGTTAACATCCATATTTTAGGGTTAATAAACCTTAATCTATGAAAGACAGAAGAAGTTTTCTCAAACAGACTTTAGCTGCTGTAGGTGTTGCTGCAGTGGGAAGTAATATGGCTAAGGCCGAAGAATTTATCGTTAAAGATACTAAGATAAAATTACAGCAGAATGATATTATCCTCTTTCAAGGAGATTCTATCACAGACCATGGGCGCAATAGAGAACGTCTAGGACCCAATGACTTAGAAGGAATGGGAAAAGGATATGCAGCACAGGCTGCCCGAACCCTATTGCACAGATTCGCTTCAAAGAACCTACAGATTTATAATAGAGGTATTGGAGGACATAAAGTTCCGCAGCTGCAAGAAAGATGGCAGAAAGATTGTCTGGACATAAAACCTAACGTGTTGAGTATCCTTATCGGCGTGAACGACTACTGGCATAAGCGTGACGGCAAATACCAAGGCACAGCAGCGGAATATAAGTCCCAATACCGAAAGTTGTTGGACTATACCTTAACACACTTACCTCAGGTGAAGCTTATCATCGGTGAGCCTTTCGGTGTAAAAGGCGTAAAATACGTTGATGACTCTTGGTATCCGGAATTTGCAGATTACCAACGTGCGACAAAAGAAATAGCTAAAGAATACAACGCCATTTTTATCCCTTATCAGAGCATCTTCGACAAAGCACAAAAAGAAGCCGAAGGAAAATACTGGACGTACGATGGTGTTCACACCTCCATGGCCGGCATAAGCCTTATGGCAGAAGCTATTGTAAATTGCTTTAAATAAAGAATTTATTTTGTTCCATAATTAATGATAAGTTAACATTAGCTTCATACTTTTGAATAATTTATCTTAAATATGGAACATTTTCTTTATTTGGTAATCATTACTTTAGCGGTATTGGCCATCATAGACCTGATGGTCGGCGTGAGCAATGATGCTGTAAACTTCCTGAACTCCGGTTTGGGTTCCAAAGCTCTTTCATTCCGCACCATCATGATCCTAGCAACAGCGGGAATACTATTTGGTGCCGTATTTTCCAGTGGAATGATGGAAATTGCCCGTAGCGGCATTTATGTTCCCAGCATGTTCTCCTTCAATGATGTCATTGTCATCTTTTTAGCGGTGATGATGACAGATATTATCCTGCTGGACATTTTCAACTATTTCGGACTTCCAACCTCTACCACCGTTTCCATAGTGTTTGAGTTATTAGGTGGAGCGGTCAGCCTAGCCGTCTATAAGATCGTTACCAACAATGACAGCTGGACGACCCTGCCCAATTATATAAATACGGAGAAAGCATCGGAAATAGTCGTCAGTATATTGCTGTCGGTAGCCATCTCCTTCACCTTGGGGATGATTATTCAATATCTCTCTCGTGTCATTTTCACCTTTCAATTCGACAAGAGAGTAAAAAAATTCGGTTCTTTTTTCGGGGGAATTGCATTGGCGTTGATTTCTTATTTTATCCTCATCAAAGGATTAAAATCTGTAAGTTTTATTAGCCAGGATGCCAAGGTCTGGATTCATGAGCACGAGCTTATGCTTTTAGGCGGTAGCTTTATATTCTTCACCATACTAAGTTTTGTTTTTATCAAACTTCAATTAAATATCTTCAAAATCATTATCGGCGCCGGCACGTTTGGTTTGGCTCTTTCTTTTGCCGGCAATGACTTGGTGAATTTTATAGGGGTTCCCATAGCAGCCATTCAATCTATAGAAATCTTCAAATCGTCGGGAGGAGATCCGAACACCTTTATGATGACTCCTCTTGCCTCTTCGGATATAGTAGCCCCTATGTGGATACTTTTCATCAGTGGGCTTATAATGATATTTACTTTGTGGACTTCCAAGAAGGCCAGAACCGTTATCGAGACGGAGATGAGCTTAAGCAGTCAAGATGCTTCTACCGAAAAGTTTGAGCCCAACCTACTGTCTAAATGGATAGTGCGCTTCTTTGTCAATTTGGGAAATCTACTTTCGTACATTGTCCCTCGTTCCTTGCAAGTAAAATTAGACAGACGTTTCGACAAAGTTACCTCCATAGAAAAAACATCTTCTGATGCTCCCATGTTTGACATGGTACGTGCTTCAGTAAATCTTACTGTGGCCAGCAGTCTTATCGCCTTAGGAACCTCTCTTAAGCTTCCTCTGTCAACGACGTATGTAACGTTTATGGTAGCTATGGGTACGGCCTTTGCGGACCGTGCGTGGGACCGTGAGTCCGCCGTTTATAGGGTTTCAGGTGTGTTTCATGTCATCGGTGGATGGTTTGTTACGGCAGGATGTGCTTTCTTAGGCGCTTTCATCATCGCTTATCTTCTCAAGATCGGAGGCATAATAAGTTTTGTCTTGGCATTGATAGCCTTGGCTATTCTATTGCTTCAGAATGCTCGAAGTCATCGCCGTAAGATTGCAGAACAAGCAACAAAAAAGTTGCAGCTGGAAAAATCAGATATCCGTTCGCTGCAACAGGTTACGGAAGCTAGCGCCACGCAAATTGCAGAGGTCATAGCCAAAACCAACCTTTTTTATCAAAGTGTCATTGACGACCTTGTAAAAATGGACCTTACCAACTTGGCAAACCATAAAAAGCTGATCAAGAAATTAAACAAGGAGTTGGACTCTACCAACGACAATCTTTATAAGTTTATCCGTAACCTAGACGATACTTCTGCCAAGGCAAGCCGCTACTACATCATCTCTTTGGGGTACTTACAGGATATTGTGGAAAATCTCTATAACATCGGTAGCAATGCCCACAATCATGTGGACAACAATCACAAACCACTCCGTGAATCCAAAGGAAAACACTTGTTTCTCGTGGGCGCACAGCTCAGTGATTGGTATGCTGAGATATACAACATGTATAAGCGTTTAGATTTTACCAATATAGACACCGTCATCAAAAAACGCGACAAGATACAGCAGACGATAAATACCCTTATGGATCAGGAAATAGAATATATACGCACTAGCGACACAAGTCCTAAAAATACCAAACTCTATTTCGCCATATTGCTGGAAACAAACGAAATGATAAGCTCTACCTTCAAACTTTTGCGCTTGCATAAGGAATTCCTAGAATTCAAAAGAGCCAACAGCAACTGATAATCCATACACATACACTATCGAACCGCATTATTTCAGAGAGAAATAATGCGGTTTTTCTTTTTCGTTAAGTCCTAAGTTACATCTTGACAATATTTATTTAGATTATTAATTTGGCGACTCGTTAATCAAATTTAGACTTAAACAACATTTTTTAAACGGTATTAGTTTGGACTATTAATTCAGTTTAGATTATGTTAACCCAGTTATCAAACTTAAAGAACTATCGAATCATTAGAGCTTTATTCGTCTTAGTATGTCTTATTTTGGGTGTTTCGGCACACACCTTAGCTCAGAATCAAAACAAAAAGAAAAGTGCTTTTACATCACGCTTACTCAATGTTGCCGGTACGACCAATGAAACTTTCCGGTATAATAGCACATTGACCAACGGTAAGCCTTTTACGCAAAACTACAGCCTCTCGGCGAAGCTTCCGGCAGGATGGCAGGTTATATTCCGTGCGGAAGGTGTTTCCGTTACAGCACTACAGGTAGATTCAAACGCTACCAAAGATATCACAATAGAAATTACATGCCCTGCCACTACTAAACCGGACACATACAAAATCCCGGTACAGGCTATTTCTTCTGCCGACACATTAACCTTGGACTTAGAAGCTGTGGTGCGCGGTTCTTATGGATTGGAAATCACCACACCTACAGGTCGTCTTAGCGACCAAATCGTAGCTGGGGGCAGCAAAGAAATATTATTGGAAGTAAAAAATACCGGAACACTTCCTCTAAACACATTGGAGCTTTCTTCACAACTACCTACAAAATGGGAAACAAGCTTCTCGCCTAGCAATATTGAGCAGCTGCAGCCAGGACAAAAAGCAGACGTAAAGGTTACTTTGAAAGTTCCTGATAAGACCATTGCCGGTGACTATGTATCGAAAATGATTGTGAGAACGAGCAATCATGAAACCACAGCAGAAGCAAGCATCCGTATTACGGTAAAAACTTCTATCCTTTCAGGATGGATTGGTATTCTGATCATCCTAGCTGCTGCAGGTTTAATTTATTATCTCATCCGCAAATACGGAAGAAGATAATATAAAACACATAGTCAAACTTAAAACCATATATCGCATGAACAATCCTATCATTGAGTTGACGGATTTAACGAAGTGTTATGGGAAAAAGACCGCGGTCGACAGACTGAACCTTAAAATATATTCCGGAGAAATATTTGGATTGCTGGGGCCTAACGGGGCGGGAAAGACAACCAGCATCTTGATGATGTTGGGGCTTACGGAGCCCACCTCTGGCACGGCCACCATTTGTGGTTACAATGCTACGCGCAATCCCTTGCAGGTTAAGAAGCTCGTAGGCTATCTACCAGACAATGTGGGGTTCTATCCAGACATGACCGCTGTAGAGAATCTATGCTTCATAGCTCAGCTGAACGGGTTAGCGGAAGAAGAAGCTAAAAAGTCTGCCAAGGAGCTTTTGGAAGTGGTAGGACTGGAAGCTAACAGCGACAGTAAAACTGGAACTTTCTCACGCGGGATGAAGCAACGATTAGGACTTGCGGAAGTGCTTATCAAGAAGCCTAAAGTGATAATTCTGGATGAGCCTACACTAGGAATAGACCCTAGCGGTGTCAACGAATTCTTGGAGCTTATCCAACGGCTAAGCCGTGAGCAAAAACTTACCGTATTGATGTCTTCACATCATCTCCATCAGGTGCAGCGCGTATGCGACCGCGTAGGGATATTCGTAGACGGCAAGATGATCGTGGAAGGACCGATAGACTCGTTGGCACAAAAGCTACAGATGCACGAAGGTTTCAAAACCGTAATTCAGCTTGCTAGTGAGATCGAAAACCCTACCGTACTTGAAAAAGCACTTCAGGATATTGAGGGATATAAATCTTTATCGGTAAAGCAAGATACCCTGCATGTACTGGCATCTAAAGATATCACCGCGGAAGCAGTACGCGCTTTAGTATATCAAAATGCCAACATCGTTTCGGTACAAAGAAACGGATATTCCTTAGATGATATCTACAGCAAATATTTTGAAAGTAGTAATCAGAGAGAAGTGAAACATGAAAGAAAACGTAAATAATTTTTTTAAAAATATCTTCAACCCTGATGGGAGCTCTACGGGAAAATCGGCATTCCCTCCTACCCCCATGAAGGTGCTTATTCGCAAGGAAATAGGATCTCATATCCGTAGCTGGCGCTTTATTATCCTCATCGCACTTATCGTGCTTACCTTCGGTGCCTCCCTCTTCGTGTCTTTTTCGGGGCTAAGAGAAACTATCAACAATGCCCAAGATCCGGACAGTGCTTTTGTATACCTAAAGCTCTTGACTACCAGCGACAACTCTATTCCTCCCTTTCATATATTCCTCAACTTCTTAGCTCCCTTACTGGGTATAGCCTTAGGATTTGATGCTATCAATTCTGAGCAGAATGGGGGGACGCTGACACGTCTTGTGGCACAACCGCTTTATCGTGACAACCTCATTCTTAGTAAGTTCTTCGCTCCTCTTATTATCGTAAGTGTGCTTTTTACTTCACTATGTATGCTTATGATAGGAGCCGGAATTATTACAACAGGAATTAATATAGAATGGCAGGAAGTGGTCCGTATTAGTGGATTCATTATCATCAGCATCATCTATGTAGCTTTTTGGTTGAGTCTGTCGATACTGTTGTCCATAGTTTTCCGTCAGGGAGCCACCTCTGCACTGACAGCGATAGGAATATGGTTATTCTTCACCGTATTCTTTCCTATAGTTATCAACCTTATCATACGACCTTTCATCCCAAACCCGAATTATATTTCGGAACAGGAATATTTAGCGTGGAATAACCTTATCTTGAATCTATTGCGTCTGTCGCCAAGCCAACTGTATACGGATGCTACGACGACAATTCTGATGCCTTCCGTACGAAGCCTTGGCCCTGTATCAATAGAACAAATGATAGGTGCTATACCTTCACCGCTTTCGTTCAAAGACAGCCTGATGATTATATGGCCTCAGCTGACAGGAATTACAGCAGCCATGATGGTGTGCTTTGCGCTGTCCTACTTCGTATTTATGCGAAGAGAAATACGTTGTTAAGCAACTTTTCCTTTGGAAAATACTGTAAATAAAAAAAAGCGATGAGTAATTCATCGCTTTTTTATATCTAGAATCATGACTATTAACCATTTGAAAGTGCAGCTGCTCCTGAAACGATCTCTGTAAGCTCCGTAGTAATGGCAGCCTGACGAGCTTGGTTGTATGAAAGCTTAAGCTGACGCAATAGATCTCCAGCATTTTCTGTTGCTTTATCCATCGCAGTCATACGAGCACCATGCTCTGAAGCATTAGAATCCAAGACGGCTTTATACAGCTGGATTTTAACAGCCTTAGGGATCAATTCTTCAATGATTTTCTCTTTTGAAGGCTCAATGATATAATCCAACTCTACAGTATCTTCTTTCTTCTCTTCCGGCAATAGAGGTAACAGTTGCTCAGAAGTTAAAATCTGTACTGCAGCATTACGGAATTGGTTATAAACAACCTCTACACGGTCGAAAGTACCTTCTTTGAATTCTTGCATGATGAATTCAGTAACCTGAGATACGTTTTCGAAGTTAAGGTTGTTTAACAGATCGTTGTGATTACCGATAACGTTGTAATTACGTTTAGCGAAGTAATCGTGACCACGTTTACCAATAGCGATGATGCTAACATCACCTTTTGCAAACTGATCCGCATATTTAGATGCGATCAAATTGTTGGTAGTTTTTATAACGTTGGTATTGAAAGCTCCGGCCAACCCTCTATTGGAAGTAATAACGACCAACAACACCTTGTTTGGTTCTCTATCCTGAGTATATGGAGAATCGTTACCTTCAACAGAAGCCGAAACTTGCGCAAGAATATCTCTTAACTTATTGGCATAAGGGCGCAACTGAATGATAGCATTCGTAGCACGCTTTAGTTTCGCTGCAGACACCATCTTCATGGCTTTAGTAATCTGCTGCGTTGATGTTACCGAGGTAATACGGTTTCTTACTTCTTTTAAATTTGCCATATTTTAATAGAGATTTGAGTAAGGAGTATTGGTATTGAGTAAAAAGCTACTCTTTACTCAATACTCTATACTCTTATCTAATTAATATTTTGAAGCTAATTCTTTAGCTACTTTTTCTAATACTTCAGTTAACTCATCCGAGAATTTACCAGCTTTTAGAGCTGCTAACACTTCAGGATGACGTTGCTCTAATTGCGTTAAGTATTCCTCTTCGAACTGACGTACTTTCTCTACAGGAACGTTACGCAATAAGCCTTTAGTACCAGCGTAGATGATAGCAACTTGCTTTTCTACAGGTACCGGAGAGAATTGACCTTGTTTCAAGATCTCTACGTTACGTACCCCCTTATCCAATACCGCTTTTGTTGCTGCGTCCAAATCCGAACCGAATTTAGCGAACGCTTCCAACTCACGAAATTGCGCTTGGTCAAGTTTCAATGTACCGGCAACTTTCTTCATTGATTTGATTTGTGCGTTACCACCTACACGAGATACCGAGATACCTACGTTGATCGCAGGTCGGATACCGGCATTGAACAAGTTAGACTCTAAGAAAATCTGACCGTCAGTGATGGAAATCACGTTTGTAGGGATATAGGCCGATACGTCTCCCGCCTGAGTTTCGATGATCGGCAACGCTGTCAATGAACCACCACCTTTTACCAAGTGTTTGATAGACTCAGGCAAGTCGTTCATATTGCGAGCAATCTCATCCGATGAGTTGATTTTCGCTGCACGCTCTAATAGACGAGAGTGTAGGTAGAATACGTCACCAGGATAAGCTTCACGGCCAGGAGGACGTCTCAACAACAAAGACACCTCACGGTAAGCTACCGCTTGTTTTGATAAGTCATCATACACAATCAATGCAGGACGACCTGTATCGCGGAAGAACTCACCGATAGCAGCACCTGCCATTGGAGCGTAGAATTGAAGTGGAGCTGGATCAGAAGCTGAAGCAGACACTACAATTGTGTACGCCATAGCCCCTTTTTCTTCAAGGGTACGTACGATGTTTGCTACAGTAGAGTTTTTCTGACCTACAGCTACATATATACAATATACTGGATTACCAGCATCGTAGAATTCTTTCTGGTTGATGATAGTGTCGATACATACCGCAGTTTTACCAGTTTGACGGTCACCGATCACTAACTCACGTTGACCACGGCCGATAGGAATCATAGCATCAATCGCTTTGATACCTGTTTGCAAAGGCTCATTTACCGGCTGACGGAAGATTACACCCGGAGCTTTACGCTCAATAGGCATTTCATATGTCTCACCAGTGATAGGTCCTTTACCATCGATTGGTTGACCCAAAGTGTTTACAACACGACCAAGCATACCCTCACCTACCTTAATAGATGCGATACGGTTAGTACGTTTGATGGTATCTCCTTCTTTAATTTCATCAGAAGGACCCAAAAGAACAACACCTACGTTGTCTTCTTCTAAGTTTAATACAATACCTTGCAATCCATTTTCGAATTCAACCAACTCACCTGATTGAACCTTTGTTAAGCCGTAAACGCGAGCGATACCGTCTCCGACTGTAAGCACGGTACCTACTTCCTCTAGTTCGGCCTCTGACTTAAAGCCTGACAATTGCTCTCTAAGAATTGCCGAAACTTCATCTGGTCTTACCTCTATCATTTTACTTCGTATAAGGGGTTTTAGATTCTATTACTTTACTGAAAGTCAGGTTGCTTATATACCTTGACTAATGAAATGTCTTTCTAATTTTCTCAATTTGCCGGCAACGCTTTCATCCAGCTGTCTGTCGCCAACTTTAATGATAAAACCACCGATCAAAGAGCTGTCTACCTTATTTGTCAAGACAACACTAGCATTGATTTGTTCGGCAATTTTATTACCTAAAGTTTGGATATTCTCTGAAGACAATGGCTGTGCCGATATTACTTCAGCTTTTACGATACCTTTCAGCTCATTGTACTGACGTACAAACTCCAAAGTGGTATCGAAGATAATGTTACCACGTCCTTTGCAGACCATGATGTTGAAGAAACTGGAAACCTCAGGGCTTACCTTTCCTTCAAATATAGCTTTTAAGATATTTTGCTTCTTGTCTAACTTGATGATAGGATTAGCCAATACAGCTCTCAATTCCGAATTTGACTTGATTACTTTGGCAACCTCCTCCATTTCGGATTTCACCTGCTCTAATATCCCTTTCTCCTGCGCCAAATCCAAAATAGATTTAGCATATCGTGAAGCAACTTTGAATACTGACATATCTGTGCGTTAAATTTGAGTAACCAATTATTAGTTAAGTTTTACATCTTTCAACAAGTCCGCTACATAAGCTTCTTGTTTTGCTTGGTCTTCAAATTCTTTTGTCAAAACTTTACGAGCGATTTCCAAGGACAAGGTAGAAACTTGATTTTTTACCTCTGCCAACGCTTTCAACTTTTGATCTTCGATTTCACGTTTAGCAGCCTCGATCAATTTTGCACCTTCAGCTTGTGCAGTTTCTTTTGCTTCAGCAACGATCTTGTCTTTAAGTACTTTTGCTTCTTTCAAGATAGCGTCACGCTCTTCACGGGCTTCTTTCAATAATTGCTCATTTTCGTTTGTCAAACGTGCCATTTCTAACTTAGCTTTCTCAGCAGAAGCTAAAGCGTCAGAAATACCTTTCTCACGTTCTTCCAAAGCATTCACGATCGGCTTCCAAGCAAATTTTCCTAAGATGAAGATAACAATCAATAAAATGATTAGTTGCCAAAAGAACAAACCGTATGAGAACTGATTAAGTAATGCTTCCATTATATCTACTTATAAAATATGTTTCTATTTTCCTTCTAAATTTTTTGTCGTTTAAAACATGACTTACAACCAACCGTTGCAAGTCATGTTTAGTTCTTCTGATCAATTGGATTATTTACCTAAGATTAGGGCACCGAATGCTAAACCTTCTACCAAGGCACCAATGATGATCATTGCAGTTTGAATTTTACCTGCAGCTTCAGGTTGACGTGCGATAGCTTCCATAGCTGATCCACCGATTTTACCTAAACCTAAACCTGCACCGATTACGATTAAACCTGCTCCAATTAAATTGTACATAGTGATTTATTTATAGAATTTAACAAAAAATTTCCAATTAATGATGATCGTGGGAATGCTCTTCTACCGCCATACCGATAAATAATGATGACAGCATGGTGAAGATGAAAGCTTGCAAAAATGCAACCAACAGCTCCAAGAAGAACAACACCAATGTCAACAACATCGAAACACCGATACTTCCAGGGATTGTCAATTCTCGCTGGAATAAATATACGATAGCGATCAATCCCATAACTACGGAGTGACCTGCCGTAATGTTAGCAAAAAGACGCAACATCAACGAGAATGGTTTAGTAAACATACCTAACACCTCGATAGGCGCCAACACAAATTTGAAAGGCACAGGAACACCCGGCATCCAGAAAATGTGCTTCCAATAATCTTTGTTTGCTTTAATATTAGTGATGATGAAGGTGAATAAAGCCAAACATAGAGTCACTGAAATATTACCTGTAACGTTAAAACCTATAGGAGTCAAGCCCAATAAGTTCAACGTGAAAATCAAGAAAAATACAGATAATAGATAAGGCATAAACTCCTTGTAACGGTGACCGATATTTGGAATAGCCATTTCATCACGCACATATAATACGAGAGGTTCCAACACACGACCTACCCCTTTAGGCAGGTTGTTCGAACCTTTTTTGTAAGTCTTCGCCAATGATGTGAATCCCCAGAACAACAATAATGTTGCTACCATCAATCCTACTACGTTTTTAGTAATAGAGAAGTCCCAAGGTTTGGCATTAGTCGGATGGTGATGTTCATCAAAAGTCAATGAACCATTAGCATCAGTTTTATAAATTTTGCCGTGATAGTTAACATAATATTGTCCATCTACCTCAGCTACACCATTTCCTTCGTGAAATTTACCTGAAGAGAATACTTTAAGACCGTTATCAATCAGAATTACAGGTAATGGGAAACCAACGTATTCTTTTCCTTTTTTGAATAGAGTAAAATAGTGATCGTCTTGTAAGTGGTGTTGAATGTGCTCGTTAACTTTTTCAGCTTCAGTCTTCGGAGCATCGCCATGTCCGTGCGCCTCTTCCGCTCTTGTAGTGAAAGGATTGACAGCAAATAATAATACTGCTAGAATTAAAAGTGCTCTTCTAAGATTCACCATTTTAGATTACTATTGATAATGAAAAATTTTGTGCAAAAATACAACTTTATTTGGCATATAATATGTTTTGTGAAAACTTTTTTTGTGAAAAGTTTAAGCTTCCATATTTCCCTCATTAAGAGCACTCAGCGCCACATAAACCTCGAAAAACAGAAAAACAAAAAAGGTTGCTAAGAAATTATATTCAATAAAGTCATTTTCAAATTTATTTAAGCCATCCTTGATATAAATATAGCTGGCTATGGCCTGTATCACCACTAGCCCTAAGAATATAAATCCTAGATTTTTGGGCATGGACCACTGCGCCAGCAAGGTCAGCACCACCACAGCCACACTGCTCACAAAGCAAAAGCTATACATCTGAGACAATGTGTAGCCTGTCTGACTCCACAATCCATCAGCATCTATACCTTTAAGAATTAACATATGTGCCAAAAAAGCAGCTATAGCCACCACGGCAAGGCGAAGTAAATACTTGATATAATTATTCATCTTTTCCAATACGGTTAGCTTGTCTTACAAATTGATAAAGTGAAACGACAATTCCTAACATGGTTAGTCCTTTGGTCCACCACCCTCCTTCCACAGCATACTTCACATCCAGCCAATCCCCCAAACGGTAAAACAAATAGATTGTAACCCCCATCTGAAAAGGCATAGAAGTAAATACAATCCATTTGTTGAGCTTGGACTTTTGCTTTCTGTTTTCCAAAGTATCAAAATTTTGTTACAAAGATATTACTATGAAGCTTATTCCGAAAAAAATCTAGGGCTTTATTTCTAAAACTTTCTGACCAATCCGGATTTCGGGATATGAGTACTCTTCCCCTAGCATAAGTTTTATCTCCGAAGCGGATTTACCTGAGTTGCGTTTTAATACATCTACTATTTTTTTTAGCTTTTCTGGCTCTATCAATTCCTCCGCATCGATATCCGTACCAACAAAATGGATTAGATGACCATAGACCGTGCCTTCTACCAATCCTCTCCTTTTGGCTATTTCAGCGATATCCATGCCATCTTGATACATGTCCAACGTGATACGTTTGGTATCCCTCTCTCCTTCCTCTTCCTTGTCGTCCATCTGCACGGATTCATCTTTTACCGTTCCTACATACAAGGGGATATCCTGAAGGACTTGATCTTTAGTAAGGGCCTCCACTATGGTAAGGCAATGTTTAAGAATCTCATACTTCCTTTTGAAATCCAGCAGTAAAGCCTTCAGTTCTTGGATATATTTTTTTGTACGCTTACGCACTTTCCACTCATCGATGTGTTTTTCGGTAGCTTCCAAAAGTTCAGTCTCCATTTTCGGAAGAAACCACTGCACGGCAGCCGTAGTACGCTCACATATTTTCGTATAGTCTAATGCCTCTTTGTCGGCCAGCAGAGCGTGTAGCTGATGCATAAATTTATGGGCGACGCGTTCCTGCTCTGCTAAAGACTGCCGTAAACAATGAAAAAAGGCTAATATTCCCTCTTTATGATCTATATTTCTATCGGGTAAGGTTTGGAAAAGCTCGTCAACCGCTTCTGTAAGAGCTGTCCAGCGGAAGCTTTGTAACAATATCTGTCCCAGATATGCTCTCTGACTTTCTTTCAATACGCCATCCATCTCTTCCTCGCGCATCAACTGCTTCATAAAGTCCACCACTTGATAATCCGTACGGATGACATGCGGCGCAATCTTAGAACGCAACACCAGTCCTTCCAATCCCGTAAGCCTACTTAAGGCTACATAAACCTGTCCGGCAGCAAAAGAAGTTCCTGCATCAATAATAGCTTTGTCAAAGGTCAACCCCTGACTTTTATGGATGGTGATGGCCCAGGCCAACCGTAATGGGTATTGTGAAAATGTACCCAACACCTCTTCTTCAATCTTATCTTCTCCTTTATTATACTTATATTTTATATTCTCCCACGTTTCGCGGCGCACCACTACATCTTCCGACCCATCGGCAAAGCCTACCGTAATCTGATGCTTATCTATATTGATTTCTTTTACCGTACCTATCTTGCCGTTAAAATATTTGCGTTCGTCGCCAGTATCGTTTTTTATGAACATGACCTGCGCTCCAACCTTCAGGGTTAGCAACTCTTCTGTAGGATAGGCTCCCTGTTGAAAATCATCCTTAATTATGGCCTTGAGGTTATACATCTTACCGGGAAGCTTAAATAGCTCCTCCTGATTAATTTGTTCGGCCAGCCTATTGTGTGAGGTCAAAGTGATGTACTGTTCTTCGGGCTTAGGGATAAAATTTTCCCTATATCGTGCATTGAGCTCGTCCAAATCTTCTGCCGTCACCCTGTTGTTGCGGATATTATTGAGGATAGAAATAAACTTTTCGTCGCGCTGTCGATAGATATGCTGCAGCTCTATCTTCACCAGCGGTGTAGAGCGCAGTACCTTAGCATCAAAGAAAAAAGGACTGGTATAGTGATGACGCAACACCTGCCACTCCTGATCTTTCACCACGGGAGGCAGCTGATATAAATCTCCTATTAAAAGGACCTGCACCCCACCGAAAGGACGCATATCCCGACGAACAGACTTCAAGATCACATCTATAGCGTCCAACGTATCGGCCCGCACCATAGAAACCTCATCGATAATCAGAAGATCGAGCTCCTGAAGAATGGCTCTTCGCTGCCGCGTCAACTTTATCGTCGAAAACAGCCGATTTTTGTTATAGATATTGTTGTCTTGCTCATCCCACTTTAGCTCATAATCCTCTATAAACACTCCGAAAGGCAGCCAAAAAAGAGCATGTAAGGTCGTACCTCCGGCATTCATGGCTGCCACTCCTGTAGGGGCTGTGATAGCCATCTTCTTATAGCAGTTTTCTTTAATATATCTAAGGAATGTCGTCTTCCCTGTACCGGCCTTACCCGTCAAGAAGATATTTTGATTCGTCTGATTGACGAAGGCTACAGCTTTCTGAAAGATTGGATGATGATCTAATTTCTTATTATCCATATTTATACAAAGGTACGGCAATATGGATGAAAGAACTATTTTATATTAATATTTAAATTCTCGAAAATATTATAGATATTAGATATATAATAGGTACAAATACGTAAAACTTAAAACGACTACAATATGGCATATCTTGATAAGAGTGAATTGTTCAACCAAATTCAAGGAAAACTTACGGACAAGGGCTTTATCATAGAAGAAATAGATCAGACACGTCCTTGGGGCGGCTTTTTTGTTATCGCCGAAAATCAGGCTCAACAATTTGCCAACGAATTTTTTGACGGCATGGACACGCAAGATTTGAAAATATCCGGAAAGCTAAGCCCGAAAATTTTAGTGGTAGCCCCTAACAAGCGCCTTTCATGGCAATATCACCACCGTCGCGCCGAAATCTGGCGTGTAGTACGCGGCGAGGTAGGCGTGGTGACCAGTCCGGACGATGAAGAACATGAATTGAGAATTTTGAAAGAAGGAGATTATATCCGTCTGGCTCAGGGAGAACGTCACCGTCTTGTAGGCCTTGACAACTACGGCGTAGTAGCAGAAATCTGGCAGCACACAGATCAAGAAAATCCTTCCGATGAAAACGATATCGTCCGCGTGCAAGACGACTTCGGAAGATCTATATAAGGCTAATAAACTCTCTGCATAGAAGAGCCGAAACAATTATTGTCCTTCGGCTCTTTTTCTTTCTTCAGTTTATCAAAGGCTTCCCTATGGAAGGCACTAAAAGAAATCACAAGTTTTTTATATTTTTGTTACGCATTAATTTTAGGCTAAACCATGACGACATATAACGAAGATAGTATCCGCTCATTAGATTGGAAAGAACACATACGCTTACGTCCGGGAATGTATATCGGAAAGCTGGGAGACGGCTCAGCGTATGATGACGGTATCTATGTATTATTAAAGGAAATTGTCGACAATTCCATCGATGAGTTCGTAATGGGAGCCGGAAAGACGATAGATATAACCGTAACGGAAAATAAAGTTTCGGTACGCGACTATGGCCGTGGTATCCCGTTGGGATCTGTGGTGGACGTAGTATCCAAAATCAATACCGGAGGTAAATACGACAGCAAAGCTTTCCAAAAGTCTGTGGGACTTAACGGTGTGGGTACTAAAGCGGTGAATGCCCTCTCTACGCAGTTTACCGTTCAATCTTACCGTGACGGCAAGACCCGCATAGCTTCCTTCAGCAAAGGAGTATTGGTGTCCGACGAACAAAAGGACACCACACAGCGTAACGGTACTGCCGTAACTTTCTGTCCTGATGAGACCATCTTCAAACACTATAAATATCGTATTGAGTTTGTAGAAAACATGATCTGGAATTATGTTTTCCTCAACTCAGGGCTGACCATCAATTTCAACGGGAAGAAGTTCGTATCCCAGCATGGACTGAAAGACCTTCTCGAAAGGAATATAGACCCGGAAAGCATGCGTTACCCAATCATTCATCTGAAAGGAGACGATATCGAAATTGCCATGACCCACGGTCAGCAATACGGGGAGGAGTATTATTCATTCGTAAATGGTCAGCATACCACACAGGGTGGTACACACCAGGCAGCTTTCCGAGAAGCTGTGGTGAAGACGATTCGCGAATTTTACAAAAAAGATTTTGACGCCTCCGATATACGAGCTTCCATCATCGGTGCTATAGCAATCAAAGTGCAGGAACCGGTATTCGAGTCGCAGACGAAAACAAAACTGGGATCGCAGAGCGTCGGCCCTGAAGGACCTACAGTACGTACCTTCGTCAACGATTTTGTGAAGAAAGCGCTGGACGACTACCTCCACAAAGAACCGACTACAGCCGAAGCTCTATTAAAACGCATCTTACAGTCCGAAAGAGAACGTAAAGATATCGCCGGCATCAAAAAGCTCGCCAATGAACGAGCTAAAAAAGCGTCACTGCACAACAGAAAGCTACGCGACTGCAAAATACATTTTGGAGATAAGCACGAAAGAGCACTGGAAACCACCCTTTTCATTACGGAGGGGGATTCTGCTTCGGGATCCATCACTAAGTCACGAGATGTGATGACCCAAGCGGTATTCAGCTTAAGAGGTAAACCCCTTAACTGTTTTGGTTTGACAAAAAAAGTGGTTTATGAGAACGAAGAGTTCAACCTACTTCAACACGCTCTGAATATCGAAGACGGACTTGAGGGACTACGTTATAACAATATTGTCATCGCTACGGATGCCGATGTGGACGGTATGCACATTCGACTACTGATGATGACTTTCTTCCTTCAATTCTTCCCCGACCTGGTAAAGGCAGGACACGTTTATATCCTGCAGACACCATTATTCCGTGTTCGCAACAAGAAAGAAACCATTTACTGCTATTCAGATGAAGAACGCGTAAATGCCATCAAAAAGTTGGGAGGAAAGCCGGAAATCACACGATTCAAAGGATTGGGTGAGATATCTCCTTCCGAATTCGGACAGTTTATCGGCGAAGATATGCGTCTTGAACCTGTAATCCTCACCAAAGAGAACAAATTACCTCAGGTGTTGGAATATTACATGGGGAAAAACACACCAGACAGACAGAAACATATTGTCGAAAATCTACGTGTGGAAATAGACCGGGAGGAAGAGCTCATTCAAGCAGCAGTATAAAATTCAAAATAGTGACGAAGCCTCCATTTTTGGAGGCTTTTTTGGTTATATTCGACATACAACAACCTAAACTACATGACACAGACACTCATCCTTATTCAGTGCCAAGATGCCGTAGGACTCGTGGCAAATGTATCTAATGTATTAGCTAAGCACAAGCTCAACATCGTCACCATGCGTGAGTTTGTGGATATTGAACACGGTAAATTCTTCCTCCGTGTAGAATGCACAGGGAACGTCGAAGAATCCAATGGTCTCTACAGCCACCTCAAAGCAGTCTTGCCTCCCAATGCGGAGATAAAGATTAACCCTTCCCACAAAAAGCGACTGGCGATTCTAGTCACCAAAGAGCATCATTGCTTGGCCGACATCTTAGTACGTCACTATTTCAACACACTCAATGGAGAAGTGTGCGCCGTCATAGGTAACTATGACAACCTCCGTGATTTCACCGAACGCTTCGATATTCCGTTTTTCCATATTTCACATGAAAACAAATCCAAAGAGGAATTTGAACAGGAAATAAGCCTGAAGCTAAGAGAAGTCGCTCCCGACTATATTGTATTGGCCAAATTCATGCGTATCCTCTCACCGAAGTTTGTTTCCGAATTTGAAAATAGGATTATCAACATACACCATTCATTTCTTCCCGCTTTCATTGGCGCCAACCCCTACAAACAGGCTCACGACAGAGGTGTGAAGATCATAGGAGCCACGGCGCATTTTGTTACGAATGACCTCGATGAAGGTCCTATCATCGTGCAGAGCACCAAAAATATAGACCACAGTTATGATGTACAGAAGATGAGAAGAGCAGGGCAGGAAATTGAAAAGGCTGTGCTCGTAAGGGCTATTCAGCTGATTACGGAAGATCGTGTCATGCTCAACGGCAACAAGACCATCATCTTCAAAGCATAAAAAAAATACCCCTAAGCGTATACTAAGGGGTATTTTGTATTCAGAATATCTTATTTTGCAAATTTTCTAAACTTACCGAACACCCCTAATGGCAGCTTAGGGCCGGCAGTAGCCTGTAGATAAAGTTCCCCTATTTCGAGGTTTTCTACCTGTGGATAAGCCATAGTAATAAGGTTTTCTACGATTACCGAAGAAAAGCCCAAAGAATAGGTGTTCAATATCAAGAAATGCTCTTTAGGATCCAGCAGCTGCACCACATCCTGCATCATCTCCATGATATGGTCTTCCAGTTTCCACTTTTCACCTTTCGGACCGTGGCCATAGGCCGGAGGATCAAGGATAATACCGTTGTATTTATTGCCGCGTTTTACCTCCCGTTTCACAAACTTCAAAGCATCTTCCACCACCCAGCGGATGTCCGATAACCCGGACAGTTCCTGATTTTCGTTGGCCCAAGTTACCACCTGCTTGATAGAATCCACGTGAGTGGTGTCAGCACCGGCAGCACGCGCTATCATAGAAGCTCCCCCTGTATAAGCGAAGAGGTTCAGCACTCGGGGCTTAGGTGTTTTGAAGGATTTAATGGATTCTGAGATATAATCCCAGTTTACGGCCTGTTCAGGAAAGATGCCCACATGTTTGAAGGATGTCAATCCTAGACGGAACTTTATGGCTACATCTTTGTTTTTATATTCTATATGCCAGCGATCTACGGTTTTGGGATTTTTCTTGATCCAATCGCCGCTGGTTGCTGAACGTCCTTTGAATTTGATATGATAACGCTTATTCCATTCGGCATCACCCAAAGCTTTCGGCCATACAGCCTGAGGCTCCGGACGAATCAAGATAAGGTTTCCGAAACGTTCTAATTTTTCAAAATCACCACAGTCGATCAATTCATAATCTTTCCAGTGTTGTGGTGTCAATAGCTGAATATTCGTTGGAGTTGACAATGTGCTTTTCTTTTATTTTTGCAAAAGTAAAGAAAAATAGCGAACTAAGCAGGTTGAGACTCTTACTTCATCACATTCCTTGCAGCCTTCATCAACGGGCTGGCAAAGACAAAATCATTCAACTCCTCTACATCCGAATGCAGCATATCCTGGTTGGAGCCTTCCCAGAATTTTTGACCCTTATATAGAAAAAGAATATACTCTCCTATTCCCATTACCGAGTTCATGTCGTGTGTTACCACCACCGTAGTACACTGATATTCTTGGGTGAGCTCTTGTATAAGCTCATCAATTAAGATGGATGTTGCAGGATCCAGTCCCGAGTTAGGCTCATCGCAGAACAGATATTTTGGGTTCATACTTATAGCACGGGCAATACCTACACGCTTCTTCATACCTCCCGACAACTCCGAAGGATAAAGCTTATTGGTATTCTTCAGGTTCACGCGTTCCAAACAGAAGTTAGCCCTGTCCCTCTTCTCTGACTTACTCATATCCGAAAACATGTCCAGTGTAAAAATGATATTCTGCTCTACGGTCATGGAGTCAAAAAGAGCAGAATTCTGGAAGAGCATGCCTATCTCCTTACGGATAGGTACCTTCTCCTCAAAATTCATGGACGTAAATTCCTTGCCATCAAAAAACACCTGCCCCTCATCGGGTTTATGAAGACCTACCATACATTTCAGCAAAGTACTTTTTCCGGATCCCGACCCTCCAATGATAAGCGACACCTTCCCCGGCTCAAATACAGCATCAATACCTTGCAATACCGCATTGTCTCCAAAAGATTTATGTATATTCCTAATTTCTATCATGCCTTCGCTACTATAACATTAATGCTGTAATCAAATAATCTGTTGCCAGAATCGTGATACATCCTATTACTACAGACTTGGTTGCCGCGGCTCCCACCTCTAGCGCCCCACCACGCACAAAGAAACCTTTATATGCAGGCACAGATGTGATGATAAAGCCATATACTACGGCCTTGACGAGGGCTACCGCCACGGTATACCCCTTAAAAGCTGTCTGAATTCCGGCAACATATTCTGTAGGAGTTACTGCATCAGTCAAAGTACCTCCGACAAGACCTCCTACCAAGGCACAGCCTATAGCAACAATGACTAAGACAGGAATCATCACCACTCCCGCTATAATCTTAGGCAAGATCAGATAGCCGGCAGCATTTATCCCCATAATCTCCAGGGCATCAATCTGCTCGGTAACACGCATAGAGCCGATTTGAGAGGCTATGGAAGACCCTACCTTACCCATAAGCACTAACGCCGAGATTGTAGGCCCCAACTCTAGAATATTGGAATCTCGGTTGATTTGCCCTATCACCGAATTAGGAATAAAGCCGGAGTCCAGCTGATAAGCAATCTGCATGGTCATTACGGCTCCTATAAAGGTGGAAATAATAAGTATCAACCCCAAAGACCCTACCCCTATATCGTTCATCTCATAAAGAATCTGCTTCCAATATACTCTCCACTTTTCGGGTCTTTTGAAAACCTTCTTAAGTAAAAGTAAGTATTCACCAAAATAATAGAAGATCATATATTCACTTACGGTTTACGCTAAAATACATATTTATCACTGAATTATATAACCGCTGAATGTCATAAATTGTTTATCGAAACTCGCAAATTCATGACATTTACCGAAAGTAATACTTACTTCGCCGAAAAATGTTATATATAATATATTTTCTTGTGTAGATTAGCGAAAGAATCAGGATATTAGATTAATTTTTAGGTATGAGAGGGACAATATCGACAGGAATTTGGTTAGTGTTTTTCGGAATTGTGGCTTTACTGCACAATTTTGATGTGGTGCATTTCAACTTTTATGCTATACTCAAATACTGGCCTTTGATCATTATCTCCGTTGGAATAAACTTAATGTTTCAATATAAAAACTTTGGAACCGCGATAATCATTGCTGCCAACGTAGCTATATGTGCATTTTTGGCAGTAATAGGTTACACTTCGGAAGAAAAGTTCAACTGGAAAGATAAGATTAACTTTGAAAGTTCGGTAAAAACCAAGGGGAACTCTCCGAACAGTGTAATCATACCGTTAAAAGATTCTGTATCTAATCCGGAATTTTCCTTTAATATTAGTGCAGCTACCATAACTATAGATAGCACTACCCATCATTTTCTAGAAGCAAAATCTACCAACAAAAGCATAGGTTTCTCTTTGGAGAAGAAAAGAAACAGTATTGAGCTTTATGGTAGCATCACGAATAAAAAGGCCAAAGATAATTTTGTCACCTTGGCTTTTCATAAAGATTTTGTGTGGGACTTATCCTTCAACATTGCTGCGTCTCGCTTCGATGCTGACTTCAGCAGCTGCCAATTCTCCAACTTGGAGTTGAACGGCGCCGCAGCAGATATTCAATTAAAGTTGGGAAATCCCGTTAAGCGAGAAACCACTATAGAAGTCAATACAGCGGCCTCGGCCTGCAAAATTTCCATACCGAAAGATGCTGCCTGTGCTGTCGAGATGGCTACCATCCTTTCCTCTAACAAACTGGATGGATTCACCAAAGTGGATGACCAGTGGCAGACAGCAAACTTCAACTCCGCTTCCCAAAAATATATTATTGAAATCAATGGGGCTGCCAACTCACTGACCATAGAGAGATATTAAAATAGGTTAGTAATAAACCTATAAATACCTACCTTTGTACTTGTAATGGAAGCACAACAACGTTTGACATTGCCTGGAGGCTATTGTAACTCCAAGCTTATATATTCCCGTTTCAAAACAAGGGAAATCTATATTGGCGATGTACCTATGGGCGCAAATAACCCTATACGTATCCAAAGTATGACAACTATCGATACGATGGACACGCTAGGTACGGTAGAACAAACCATACGCATGGTAGAAGCTGGCTGTGAATATGTGCGTATCACGGCCCCAAGCATCAAAGAAGCTGAAAATCTCGCCAACATTAAAAAGGAATTACGTGCCAGAGGATGCAACGTACCGCTGGTAGCAGATATACACTTTACCCCTAATGCCGCGGAAGTGGCTGCTCGTATCGTAGAAAAGGTACGTATCAATCCCGGCAATTATGCTGACAAAAAACGTTTCGATCAAATAGATTATACAGACGAAGCATATCAGGCTGAACTAGATCGTATCTATAAAAAGTTTGCCCCTTTGGTGGCTATCTGTAAAGAGTACGGAACAGCAATGCGTATAGGTACCAACCACGGTTCCTTATCTGACCGCATCATGAGTAGATATGGAGACACACCGGAAGGCATGGTAGAATCCGCCATGGAATTTATACGCATATGTGAGGACCTAAAATTTCATAACCTCTGCGTGTCGATGAAATCATCCAATCCGCAGGTAATGGTTCAGGCTTACCGCCTCCTGGTAGAAAGAATGGTAGCAGAAAACATGAACTACCCATTACACCTCGGGGTGACAGAAGCAGGAGACGGTGAAGATGGACGCATAAAATCTGCCGTAGGTATTGGAACGCTGTTGGAAGATGGTATTGGAGACACAATACGTGTCTCGCTGACCGAAGAACCGGAAAAGGAAGCACCGGTAGCCATAGCCTTGGTAAATCGCTACAGTACACGTAAGACACAGGCGGCCCAGAAGAACAGAGAAATCCTAGCTTTCAGCGCCGAGCAGAAAACGACCCCTTACCATACAAGAGAAGTCAACGCCTTCATCGGCGGATCCATGGTTCCACGTGTAATCATAGATATTTCATCCCGCAACCTAAAAGATCCTTTTATCCTTTCGGATGTAGGATACAAATATGATGCGCTGAATGACAAATACCACATGGGAGACCAATCGGTGGATTTCGTATATCTTGCCGATGAATTGCCTTCATTCACCATGCCGGGTAACCTTAAACAACTTTATAACTACAAAACCTGGCTCCAACTCTCCAACAAAACGAATATACACCCTATCTACTCTTTGGCTGAATACAATACTGCAGAGATTAAAGATCCGGCATTAAATATAGTACGTCTTCGCAACGATGAGCTAAACAGCGAAGAGTTCAGCAACCTTAGCATTGACCATACACTGGTATTTGTCGTGGAAACCGACCATGTTCATGGCATGGCTGATCAGCGCCAGTTTTTTGCCAATCTGCAGGAAATAGGATTAGATATTCCTGTTATCATCAAACGTTCTTATGCCAGAGAAGAATTTTCAGGACCCGTAGGTGATGCGATGAATCCTGAAGAACCAATCTCAAAGATACAGCTATACGCCGCCACTGACTTTGGCGCCTTGCTTATAGATGGTTTAGGCTCCGGCATATGGATAGACTCTCCTGCTACGCCGACGGACAAGCTTGCCTCTATTTCATTCGGTATTTTGCAGGCTACCCGCTCCCGCATTTCCAAGACAGAATATATTTCCTGTCCGAGCTGCGGACGTACCCTGTTCGACCTACAAGAAACTACCCAGATGATTCGTTCGCGAACCAGTCACCTCAAAGGGCTTAAGATTGGCATCATGGGATGTATAGTGAACGGCCCCGGCGAGATGGCCGATGCAGACTACGGCTATGTAGGTGCCGGACCAGGTAAAGTTACCTTATACAGAGGTCAGCAAGTGGTTAAACGTAATGTAAATTCTGCCGACGCCTTAGATGAACTCATCAACATCATCAAAGCGGACGGCAGATGGATAGACGAAAATTAATTCTACCTATACTAATAAGCCCTTAGAAAATTTCTAAGGGCTTATTAGTATCACTTTCTCCATTGAGGATATTCAATCTTAAATAATTTACGTTGAATATGCAGACGTAGATAAATATAGAAACAAACGGATATCAAAACGCCTATACTTCCCATGATATAAAGCGCATTTTTAAGCCCTACAGCTTCAGCCATAGCACCCGTTAACAAACTTCCTATTGGGAAGATTCCTTGAAAAGCCATCACATAATAAGACATTATACGCGCCCTAAAAGCCGGTAAGGAATGGGTCTGTATATAGGTATTGATACTGGAGTTTTGCATCATCATGGCGAAGGATACCGCTACAGTAGATAAAATGGCAGAAGGTAAGAAATGTGAATAAGCAAGTAACAACAGCGACACGCCCATGATCAATGCCGAAAACATTACTCGATAGCGAAGATTCTCTCCAGACTTGAGACTCGCCATCCGTATAGCTCCAATCATAGCCCCTAATCCAGCCGCCGACTCAAACCACGAAAAGGTTGCTTCATCTCCATGGAATAGATCACGTGCAACAGCCGGCAATAGAGAAGTATAAGGAATGACAAATAGGCTCGAAAATGTCATGATAATAATCAAAGAAGCAAGATGAGGAGATCGCTTCAGATAATCAAAACCATCCTTCAACCCTTGCATATGAGAGCTGCCCTTGGATAAGATTATTGGCTTCTCCTTCACTTTCATCAACGACAAAGTTGTCAAAACCGGAATAAAACTCAGGAAATTAACAAAGAAACACATCAGTTCACCATAGGCACTCAAAAGAAAACCTCCTATGGCGGGCCCTACCATACGTGCCGCATTAAAGACGGAGGAATTCAACGCAATGGCATTGGGCAAATCCTTTCTATTATCAACCAAGGAAGACAAGAGAGCCTGTCTGCCCAACACATCGAAAGCATTAATCACCCCTTGTGTAAAGCCTAGCACGCACAACCACGTTACTGACTCCCAACCGACAAATACTACTAATGTCAACAGCCCCGCCTGTAACATCAGAAGCACCTGCGTCCATACCACCAGCCTGTATTTAGAGCGCCTGTCTACAAAAGATCCTATAAAAGGCGACAGCACCAACGAAGGCAGAAGAGAAATGAAAGAGACAAAGCCTAACCAAAATACAGAGTTCGTAAGTTCATATACCAGCCAGCTTATGGCTATGCGCTGCATCCATGTACCTAGAAGGGATAATGACTGTCCTATCGTATGCAGCCTAAAATTAGGATAATGCAACGACCTGAAAATTTCCATGCAAGCAATATATCTCTAAATATTGAATAATTAACTACATTTGTAACAGCTAAATTTATAGATAGTTTTAAATTTATTACATTTCAACAGATTAGAGCATGAAGTTTTTTATCGACACAGCCAACCTAGATCAAATCAAAGAGGCACAAGACTTAGGCGTATTGGACGGGGTAACAACCAACCCTAGCTTAATGGCAAAAGAAGGCATAACAGGAGAAGAAAATATTCTAAATCACTACAAAGCTATTTGCGACATCGTAGATGGCGACGTAAGTGCTGAGGTAATCTCTACCGATTACGAAAACATGATTAAAGAAGGTGAAAAATTAGCATCTTTAGACCCTAAGATTGTGGTTAAGGTACCTATGATTAAAGATGGTGTTAAAGCTATCAAATACTTTAGCCAAAAAGGTATCAAAACTAACTGTACGTTGGTATTCTCTGCAGGTCAGGCCTTATTAGCAGCCAAGGCGGGAGCTACCTACGTTTCACCTTTCGTTGGCCGTTTGGACGACATCTCTGTAGATGGCTTAGGCCTTATCGAAGAGATCCGTCTTATCTATGACAACTACGGATTCCAAACACAAATCCTTGCCGCTTCCATCCGTCACAGCGCACATATCTTAAGCTGTGCGAAGATCGGCGCCGATGTGATGACAGGTCCTTTGTCGGCTATCACCGCTCTTCTAAAACATCCTTTAACTGATAGCGGCTTGGCTCAGTTCTTAGCAGACCACGCCAAAGCAGCAGGCAAATAAAACGAAATTACACGCATATTGTGAAACCCTCCAACACTCCATTGGAGGGTTTTCTTTTACCCTTAAAATTTAGTATTTTTACATCATGAAAACTGCAGCACACGAAGTAAATAGGACAGCTACTCAAGCTGATTTTACCCAACTTTTGAAGTCGAACGGACTAAAAGTTACCAAACCGCGCCTTCGTGTTCTGGAAGTAATATCTGACAAAAAGACAGCCATCAAACAACCCGAATTGGAGAAGGTGTTCGGCTCCGAAATAGACCGCGTGACCTTATACCGCATCCTGGCATCTTTCGAAGACAAGGGAATACTCCACAAAATTTTTGACCTGCACGGCACTGCCACCTATGCCATATGCTCATCCAAATGTACCGAACATCACCACCACGATCAGCATGTTCATTTCATTTGTTCAGTATGCAACAGTGTGTACTGCCTTGACGAAATTTCCATTCCAAAGATTAACGTTCCACAAAATTTTTCCCTTCATTCTATAGGCATTAATGCAGTAGGTATCTGCAGCAACTGCCAGGAAGAAATCACCGAAAATAAATAGCTTTCCACTTTTCTTACAACCTGAAGACTGAAAATCTTGCACATTCTTCAATATCGTGCAAAAAAGGTCTTTAATATGAATTTCATGCCTAAAAATCACGCCTTTATTTTAGCTAAATAGAATTATAAATCTTTATTTTATAATTATTTAAATCAGCTAAAATAAAACTTAAATTGACACATATAATTATCCAAAACACTTGACAAAAAACAACAACAAACTAAAACACTGACAATCAAGCTATTACAAAATAATATTTTAGCATAAAAACTAAATAAATAACTATTTATCAATACATTATTAAAACTAAAATAAACACTAAATTCATAAACAAAACTTTACCTTCATCCAAAAGCTTAACAAAGGCTTAATATGAATATCTGGTATCAATTTTGTATCTTTAGAACCAACTAGAATAGAATACCTATCTGCCCAAATGAAAGTAGCCCCTCTCCTACTCTTGGTTTAAGATAGAAGAAATGAACAACAGAAAACTTCAATGAAGAACAAAAAAGAAAACCCATATAAAGAAGTCTTAACAAAACTGATTATTGACGTCTTTGAGAAAAACGGTAATCAGCTAATGAACTACAAACAGGTAGCGGCAAAGCTTAACATCACGGATGCAGAGTCAAAAGCCGCTATTGCAGACATCCTCAATGACGCCTCCAAAGAAGGCTTCTTCCAACAACCCGAAAGAGGGAAATTTAAATTACGACAGCTTAACGTTTACATAACAGGAACTGTCGATATGACAGCTGACGGATCAGCCTACATCGTGCCTGACGACGAGCTTGAAAACGACATCTTCGTAGCTCCAAGAAAGCTGCGACAAGCTCTCCATGGAGACTATGTTAAAGTGCACGTTTACGAACGTAAAAAAGGAAAGAAAAGAGAAGGTGAAGTGGTGGAAATTTTGCAGCGTGCAAAAACCGATTTCACCGGAACGATAGAGATCTCGAAGAACTACGCCTTTTTCCTTCCGGATGACAGGAAAATGCTTAATGATATCTTCGTGCCTTTGGCCAACCTCAACGGCGCCAAGGATGGAGAGAAGGTAGTTGTCTCCATCATCGAATGGCCAAAAAATGCCAAGAACCCGATAGGTACGGTAAAGGCTGTACTAGGAAAAAAAGGAGAGAACGACACCGAAATGAATGCCATCCTTACGGATTTCGGTTTTCCACTAAAATTTCCGGATGAGGTAGAAAAGGCAGTCCAAGCTATACCGGACGAAATTCCGACAGAAGAGATAGCAAAACGTCGTGACTTCAGAGACGTCCTCACCTTTACAATAGACCCTTTCGACGCCAAAGATTTTGACGACGCCATCTCCTTCCGTGTGCTGGACAATGGCAATTACGAAATCGGAGTACACATCGCGGACGTGACCTATTACGTCACGCCGGACTCTATCTTAGATAAGGAAGCTTTCAGCAGAGGAACCTCCGTCTATTTGGTTGACCGTGTTATCCCGATGTTGCCAGAGCGCTTGTCCAACGATTTATGTTCATTAAAACCCAATGTGGATAGGCTTACCTTTTCTGCCGTATTCGAGATGGACGATAAGGCCAACGTGTTGAATGAATGGTTCGGCCGCACCATCATCCATTCGGACCGCCGCTTCACTTATGAGGAAGCTCAAGAAATCATCGAAACAAAAGAAGGGAATCACGCCGAAGCTATACTCAAATTAAATGAACTGGCTCACATCTTGCGTGAACGCAAATTTAAAAATGGCGCAATAAGCTTCGAAAGTGAAGAGGTGAAATTTCACTTGGATGAAAACGGAAAACCTTTAGGTGTCTACACCAAGATCCGAAAGGATGCACACAAACTGATAGAAGACTTCATGTTGCTAGCCAACCGCAAGGTGGCAGAATTTATCGGCAAACGCGGAAAAGGAAAGAACAAGCCCGGCTTTGTGTATCGCTTTCACGATGTACCTAATACCGAAACACTGACCAGCTTCTCCACCTTTGCTGCCCGCTTCGGCCATAAGCTCAATCTACGCACTGAAAAGGAAGCAGCAAAATCCCTAAATGTACTGATGACACGTATTGAGGGCACAAAAGAACAAAACCTTTTGACCTCCTTGGCGATTCGGTCCATGGCTAAAGCTATATATACAACCAAGCGTCATTCGCACTACGGACTAGCTTTCGACTACTACACCCATTTTACATCACCTATACGTCGTTATCCAGACGTAATGGTACATAGACTTCTTCAGTTCTACTTAGAAGGAGGCAAAAACATTAATATAGAACACTACGAAAAGATGGCCGAACATTCGTCACAAATGGAAAAGAAAGCAGCCGAAGCCGAAAGAGCGTCCATCAAATACAAACAAGCCGAATTCTTACAAAATCAGATTGGCGTTGAATACATCGGTATTGTTTCTGGTGTCACAGAATGGGGAATGTACGTGGAGATCGAAGAAAATAAATGTGAAGGTATGGTAAGATTGAGGGATATTACAGATGATTTCTACATCCTCGACGAGAAAAATTACGCTATCATAGGACAGCGTAAGAAAAAAGTATATCAGCTGGGAGACGAAGTACGTATCAAAGTGAAAAAAGTAGACTTAGAAAAAAGACAGATAGATTTTACGCTTATCAGCTAATAAAGAAATCCTAAGCCGAGGCTTAGGATTTCTTTATTTAGGTCATACACCTATTTTCTCCATTTAAAAACTGTTCCGTTAAATCCAGAAACGGAATCCGGTAAAGTTTCCAAGCTTATATGCGAATGGAAAGCCGGTTCATACCCCGTTATTTCTACCGCCTCTATTCCTTTTCTTTTAGGGAGGGTGATGAGTGCGTATGCTTTCGTCGCCGGAGCCGTATGCCTCAGCAATGGTCTAGGCCCTCCACCAAGACATCCGGCATGCAGCAGCACCAGCTCTTCCTTTGTCGCCGGATAGTAGGCATGCTGATGTCCGGAAATATACATATCCACACCGTGTTTACGGAGAAATTCAAGCGTAGCATCCGCCTCGTTAAGTACCTCCCCTTTCTTATTTTTTGAAGCAACGATAGCATAGAGCGGAAGATGGCCAAGCACGATGCGCGCACGAGCTTGCTTAGCTATAGGCTGTTCCAACTGCACTGCCATCCACTGCTTCACGGACTCAGGAATCACTGCCGA
The DNA here is from genome assembly GCF_039541675.1 of Sphingobacterium thermophilum. Lineage (NCBI taxonomy): Bacteria > Pseudomonadati > Bacteroidota > Sphingobacteriia > Sphingobacteriales > Sphingobacteriaceae > Sphingobacterium > Sphingobacterium thermophilum. Next base: position 77,744 of record NZ_BAABGR010000003.1, read on the forward strand.
AGAGGCATCCCAGCTTATGAAAAACACATTATCTTTCATATAGGAGTAATAGTATGGATAGTAAGTGTCATCCACAAAAACAAGATTTGTCTTTTGCTTATTCTTAATCCAGAACGAGGAAGCTGCCGCCCTATCAAGCTTATAGCTAGGAGAAGCATCGTGATTGCCCACAGTAAAACCAAAGGGTATGCCCAACTGAGCAATAGGTTCCAACACATACTGACCGAAAGCCAGCCACATTGAATCCAGACGCGAAGCCGTCAACAAAGCTTTCTGCCCTGCGACCATATCTCCCCCACATAAAATAAGATCCGGCTTAATATCCTTAATACGCGCCACCACATCATGGACCTCCTTACTGTAGGTGACCGAACCATAACTATCGTTCAGATCTGAAATCAAAAGAATTTTCAGTTTACGATTTTTACTTTCTTTGCGTAGGGACTGTGCCACAGCGAAGGTACAGCCCAGACAAAGGATTAGACTTACAAGTATTCTGTGTAGACTCATACTTCAAAAGTAACCATTAACGTCCATATCTTATCTTTCATACAGAATTTTTCAACACTATTTTCCAAAAAAGACAAGTACACCTTAACTTTGCACATCATTTTAACGAGAAAAAAGAACAGACATCCCTACAGCAGCTAATGCTTGAAAAGTGCGGTTTATGTCTAAAACTTTTTTCTACACAACACTTTACATTTACATTTTTTCTATATATCTTTGCGGACTTAAAAAAGGATTTTAAACAAAAATTTAAAACGAAAGGTAAATGCCTACTATTCAACAATTAGTTAGAAAAGGTAGAGTAGCTCTGGTTGATAAGAGTAAGTCACCAGCGTTGGACTCATGTCCACAGCGAAGAGGTGTGTGTACACGTGTATACACTACTACCCCTAAGAAACCAAACTCAGCAATGCGTAAAGTAGCTCGTGTACGTTTAACAAACGGTAAAGAAGTGAACGCGTACATTCCAGGTGAAGGTCACAACTTACAAGAACACTCGATTGTATTGATCCGTGGTGGTCGTGTGAAAGACTTACCAGGTGTGCGTTACCACATCATCCGTGGTGCACTAGATACTTCAGGTGTAGCAGGTCGTAACCAACGTCGTTCGAAATATGGAACTAAACGTCCTAAACCAGGACAGGCGGCTCCAGCAAAAGGTAAATAATAATTAAACGGAGGAAAAGAAAATGAGAAAAGCAAAACCAAAAAAGAGAATCATTTTGCCTGATCCAAAGTTTAACGACGTTCAGGTAACGAGATTTGTAAACAATATGATGTATGACGGTAAAAAATCCATCGCATACTCTATTTTTTACAACGCTATAGATTTAGTAGAACAAAAAACTCAAGAAAACGGTTTAGAGGTTTGGAAAAAAGCTCTAAACAACGTTATGCCTTCAGTAGAAGTTAAATCTCGCCGTGTAGGTGGTGCTAACTTCCAAGTTCCTATGGAAGTACGTCCTGAACGTAAAATTTCCTTGGGAATGAAATGGTTAATCACTTACGCTCGTAAACGTGGTGAGAAAAACATGTACGAGAAATTAGCGGGCGAAATCATTTCAGCTTCTAAAGGTGAAGGTGCAGCTGTTAAGAAGAAAGAAGATACGCACAAAATGGCGGAAGCTAACAAAGCGTTCTCACACTTCAGATTCTAATAGTGAAAACAGACATTCAAATATAGGCACACCGACCCTGGATAATAAAGCAAATTTATTATCAAGGTCGGTGTACTTATTTCCAAAAACAGTTTAAAATAAAAGCCCCCTAAGGGAAACTTTAATCATATGGGAAAAGATTTAAAATTAGTTAGAAATATTGGTATCGCTGCCCACATCGATGCTGGTAAAACGACAACTACAGAACGTATTCTTTACTACGCCGGTGTAAACCACAAGTTGGGTGAAACCCACGAAGGTTCTGCTACAACAGACTGGATGGCACAAGAGCAAGAGCGTGGTATCACTATTACTTCTGCGGCTGTAACAGTATTCTGGAACTACCGCGGTAAAAAATACCAAGTGAACATCATCGATACACCAGGACACGTGGACTTTACCGTAGAGGTAAACCGCTCTTTACGTGTATTGGATGGATTGGTATTCTTGTTCTCTGCTGTAGACGGTGTAGAACCTCAATCAGAAACAAACTGGCGTCTTGCAGACAACTACAAAGTACCTCGTATCGGTTTCGTAAACAAAATGGACCGTTCTGGTGCGGACTTCTTGAAAGTTGTTAAGCAAGTAAAAGACATGTTAGGCTCTGAGGCTGTAGCTTTACAGTTGCCTATCGGAGCTGAAGATGACTTCAAAGGTGTAGTTGACTTGATCAACAACCGTGGTATGGTTTGGAATGAGCACGACAAAGGTATGACTTATACAGAAGTGCCTATTCCTGATGACATGAAAGAAGAAGTTGCTATCTACCGCGAAAAATTATTGGAAGCTGTAGCTTCTTACGATGAGTCTTTGATGGAAAAATTCTTCGAAGATCCTGATTCTTTGACAGAACGTGAAATCTTAGACGCATTACGTAAAGCGGTATTAGACAACGCTATCGTACCAATGGTTTGTGGTTCTTCGTTCAAAAACAAAGGGGTACAAACTATGCTTGACTTGGTAATGGAATTATTACCTTCTCCAGCAGACCAAGATGCAGTAAAAGGTACGGACCCTAGAACAGAACAAGAAATCAACCGTAAACCTTCTGAGTCTGAGCCTTTCGCCGCCTTAGCATTCAAAATCGCTACTGACCCATTCGTAGGTCGTTTATGTTTCATCCGTGTGTATTCTGGTGTGCTTGAATCAGGTTCTTACGTATTGAACACTCGTTCGGGCAACAAAGAACGTATCTCACGTATCTTCCAAATGCACGCCAACAAACAAAACCCTATCGAAAGAATCGGTGCTGGTGACATCGGTGCGGTAGTTGGTTTCAAAGATATCAAAACTGGTGATACTCTTTGTGATGAGAAAAACCCTATCGTTCTTGAGTCTATGGTATTCCCTGAGCCGGTTATCGGTTTGGCAATCGAGCCTAAAACTCAAGCTGACGTAGATAAATTGAGTATCGCATTAGGTAAATTAGCAGAAGAAGACCCTACATTCCAAGTATTCTCTGACGAAGAGACTGGTCAAACAGTGATCAAAGGTATGGGAGAGCTTCACCTTGAAATCTTGATCGACCGTCTGAAACGTGAATTCAAAGTAGAGGTTAACCAAGGTGCTCCTCAAGTAGCCTACAAAGAGTCTATCACAGGCTCTACCGAACACCGTGAAGTGTACAAAAAACAAACTGGTGGTCGTGGTAAGTTCGCGGATATCAAAGTGGTTATCTCACCAGTGGACGAAGATTGGGATGTTACAAAGAGCCCTCTTCAATTCGTTAACGAAATCGTGGGTGGTGCTATTCCTAAAGAATACATCCCTTCTGTACAAAAAGGTTTCGAAGCTGCTATGGCAAACGGTGTATTAGCAGGATACCCATTGTCAGGCATGAAAGTTCGTTTGATCGATGGTTCATTCCACCCTGTGGACTCTGACTCATTATCATTCGAATTGGCAGCAAAATTAGCTTACCGTAACGCCTTACCAAAATGTAGCCCAGTGTTGATGGAGCCTATCATGAAAGTGGAAGTGTTGACTCCAGAAGAAAACATGGGTGATGTTATGGGTGACTTGAACCGTCGTCGTGGTCAAATGCAAGGCCTTGACTCTCGTAACGGTTCTCAAGTGATCAAAGCTCACGTACCACTATCAGAAATGTTTGGTTACGTAACTCAATTACGTACTATCACTTCAGGTCGTGCAACTTCTACAATGGAGTTTGATCACTATGCTGAAGCTCCTCGTAACATCCAAGACGAAGTGGTAGCTAAGTCTAAAGGTAAAATCAAAGATATCGAAGACTAATAATCTAGATATTTAAAGGATAACCGACCTCCTATTGCAAATAGCTCTAATAGGAGGTCATTTAAAACAATAAAGTAAAATGAGCCAAAGAATTAGAATCAAATTGAAATCTTACGATTACAATTTAGTTGACAAATCAGCTGAGAAAATCGTAAAAACAGTAAAACCTACAGGTGCAGTAGTATCAGGTCCTATTCCTCTTCCTACTGAAAAGAAAATCTACACTGTATTGCGTTCACCACACGTTAACAAAAAAGCACGTGAGCAATTCCAATTATGTTCTTACAAAAGATTATTGGATATCTACTCATCAAATGCTAAAACTGTTGACGCGTTGATGAAACTTGAATTACCTTCAGGTGTTGAAGTTGAAATTAAAGTGTAATTGAATTAGATTTCAATATCCAAAGAAAAACCTTCTCTTGTGGAGAAGGTTTTTCCATTTCTACACAACCGAACTTAGTCGCAACCTTCAGGCCCACAAGAAGGAGCTTCTTCTGACTGTTCTATTTCAAAAGTACTATTGTTTGCCTTCCACTCTGTTACAGCTTTTTCCAATGTTTTCTCGAAAACCTCTATGGGCTGGGCACCGGAAACTCCAAACCTACGGTTGTACACAAAAAAAGGAACTCCTTGAATTCCAAGTTGCCGCGCCTCGTGGATATCCATCTTCACCTCATCATCCAGACGTCCCTCTTGCAGCGTCTTCTCAAAATCGTCTGCCGACAATCCTACCTTATCCGCAATGTCTTTTAAAACTTCCAAATCGTCTATATTTTTCCCTTCGGTAAAATAACTTCGAAACAGAAACTCTTCGACATCATTCTGCTTACCGAAAGCTTTTGCATAGTGGGTCAGCACATGAGCCCGGAAAGAATTTGCAACTATCGACTTATCGAAATTATAGACAAGACCTTCCTGTGCAGCCATCTGTGTGACCTGTGCATTTAGCGCTTTAGCTTGCGCTAAGTCTATACCTTTATGTTGAGCCAGATATTCGTCAATATTCAAAGAAGGATCCGTTTGTAGGTAAGGATTCAGCTGAAAGCTCTTCCATTCTATTTCCACCATATCCTTGTAAGGAGAATGCTCCAAAGATTTTTCAAATCTTCTTTTACCGATATAACAGAAGGGACACATCACGTCACTCCATATCTCAATCTTCATTTTATGCATAACAAATTCTATATATCCTAAAAATACGAAGAGCAGAAGAATAATCCGTCAGTCTAATGTATAAAAAAAGCCCTCTCCAGCGTGAGAAGGCTCTTCCTCAAAATTTCTTGCTATTTAAAACTGGAATCCTATACCTACCGAAAACAACTTGTTCTTGGTGGTAGCTCCCGAATCTTTGTCAATGTTGGTCAACCCCCACCCATAACCTGCATTGAGCGACAGACCATTTCCCAGCCTATAACCACCTAAAATGTTTACTCCGGCATCGAAAGCCTTGAGATCCGCTTCATCAAAGCTTCCACTCTCACTTAAATTGCCATAGGACACTTTCGCTGAAACCCCATACGCTACGTATGGACCGGCACCTAAGAAAAGGTTGCCCATCCCTGCAGGGATATAATAAACAAAATTTAGCGGCACCTCAATATACATAAGGTTCATCTTCACATTTTCCGACCCAATCTGATACTTTCCTCCTTTATTTTGCAAAGAGATGCCGGGCTGAAAGGTAAAACCATTACTGAGACCTACATCAGCATAACCGGTAAGATAAAATCCCGTATTAGCATCAGAAGTGATGGTCAACCCCTCACCGGAGGTGACAACTTTAGGAAATGTAACACCCGCTTTGATACCATACGATGTCTGCCCATTCGCTACCGTGGCAAATCCACATACCACAGCCATAGCTAACAAAAATCTTTTCATAATTTATGGTTTATTATCTTACCTAAAATAACATTTTTTTTGAATAAAAACATTTTATAAAGAAATGAAAGCGCAATAAACTCTGTTGGTAAAAAAATAAGATTAGCGATATGTCGACAGATGGAAGGCTATAGACTGCTCAATCAGATTCAATAGTCTCCTAAGTCTAAATATTGAAAAGCCTTCCCCAGCATGAGAAGTTTTCTTAAAATAGATATCCTATTCCGATGCTAAGAGACCTATTCTACAATCTCTCTGTGGCATTAAATCCACATTCATCAGCAAGCCGTTAGCCAGTTTATACCCTCAAAGCAAGTTAATACCTGCTACAAAAGACTCTTACATCGAATGGTCAAAACTTTCATTCTCTGTCACAATTCTACTGTCATCAAATTTCGTGTGACATAGCTCTCTATTTTCTCTTTTTCTACCCTTATTCTGCAGAGAAAGTCTCAACTTCACAGCAATTCCCCCTAAATCCAAATGGATATATCCCGTCACCCAAACGTGTTAATCTCTCCAATGATTTTTTACTAATCTATGGCGCAAAAATGACGTTCTTACTGACCTTTATTGGTACCTTCGTATATGGAAAATTTAAAAGGAAAGTTCGCTCTTATCACGGGCGGAGGAAGAGGATTAGGTAAGGCAACGGCCCTAGCTTTTGCTAAAGAAGGAATCAACGTAGCTATCACAGGAAGAAATCAAGCTTCCTTACAAGAGACCGTCAAAGAAATCGAAGCGTTGGGTGTGAAAGCGGCGTACAAAGCCTTTGATATTAAAAACTTCAATGAGGTATCAAAAGCTGTAGAAGAACTGAACAAAGAGTTTGGCTCATTCGATATCTTGGTAAATAATGCCGGAATTGGCGTATTCGCCTCTGTGATGGATATGGATGTAGATACTTGGACAGATATCATCAACACCAACCTATTGGGCACCTATTTTGTGACAAAAGCCGTATTACCACAGCTTATTGCAAAAAATGAGGGAGACATCATCAACGTTTCATCTACCGCCGGCTTGAACGGTGCTGCCACCACCTCAGCCTACAGTGCTTCAAAATTCGGCGTCATAGGCTTCTCGGATTCTTTGATGCGGGAAGTACGTAAGCACAACATCCGTGTCTGTACTTTGATGCCTTCTACCATCGCTACCGACATGTCTGTAGAACTCAAACTGACCGACGGCAATCCCGAAAAAGTATTGCAGCCGGAAGACTTCGCCGAACTAATTGTCGCTAACCTTAAGCTGCCTCGCAGAGCTATGCTTAAATCGGCTTCCCTTTGGTCAACAAACCCATAGCAAAAAAGACGGTTATCCGTCTTTTTTGTTTTCTACCTCTCTGATCTCCACAATTTCGGGATATAGTTCACTACGTAAGATCTTATACGAATGATCGGAGGAGTCTTCCTCTCCCAACAGAAAGCCCCACGGCTTTAGATCGTAAATCCTGTCAAAGACAATCTTCATAATCGCCAATATCGGTATGGCCAAAAACATTCCCGACACTCCCCAAATCAACTCCCCCATAATGATTGCCAACATCGCAAAAAGAGAATTTACCTTCACCTTGGATCCCACGACTTTAGGAACCACAAAGTTGCTATCTATAAAATGAACGACAATCAGTGCTATAACCACGAAAAGCACATGGGTCAGAGAAGAGGTTGCAAAGGTAATGAGAGAAATCATCAACATGGCAGCAAAAATCCCTATATAAGGCAATACGTTGATGACACCGGTAATCAACGACAGCATAAGACTATATTTCACACCTATGATACTCAAAGCGATAAAGGTCATGGCCGCCACAATAAGCATCTGCAAAATCAAGCCTATAAGATACTTTTTCACCACATACTGTATCTCATGGGCTATTTCAAGGATAATAGCCTGATGTTGAGGCTTATTCAGCAAGAGAAAGAAACGCAGGATATGTCTTCTATACAAAAGAAGGAAGAAGGTATATAAAAAGGTAAACACCATCAGAATAAAGACCGAAGAAAGCGATAGCAAGGCTATCCCTACAATAGCCGTACCCTGATTGATGGATTTATTGAGTGTTTGCGACAAATATTCGGATTGCTTGTTATATCCTATGTTGAATGTCTGACGTATCCATTCTTGCAAAGATTCTATCCCTCCGATAATCTGCTTCTCGAAGGCTGGCCAGTCATCTTTCAACAAGGTTAACTGTGACCCTATAAGGGTAAACAGTCCCCCTACAAATGCAGAAAAAAGAATCAATGAAACCAATGCGGCCAAAGTACGATGGAACCTGAGCTTCTTTTCAAACCAGTTGCACACAGGTACCAACAACAGAGCAAACAACCCACCCAATATCAAAGGCACAATAATCGTCTGACCAATACGCATAAGATATCCTATAGCGATAATACTGATCATTATTGCCGCAAGTTTTAAGTAAAAAGGCAGAGAAAAAAGTCTACGCATAGATGTATAGGCATTTAAAAGAAATCATGCTTCCTTAATACCTATAAATCTACATAAAGTTTGAAAAACAGAAAGTATTTTTATTTTAAAGAAAGAATAGTTTTTTTCAATGGCCTATAACAGAGAATAGCCAGCAGGATGACCATTCCGAAAACAAATAGACCCCTGAAAATTTCAGTATCCGCAAGAAGAAGAGCTTGCTGTGCTACTTTATTCTTTAATGTCGTTGAAGAAAGACGCAACGCATCATTATATAAATATTGCGAATAATATTTCCCAAATATGGCGAACCACTGTTCTTGAAACACAGGACGCGTCACATCCATATTATGGGCCAGCAGAAACTGATATTTCGTAGAAAGATAAAATACAAGATTCTGCATCAGGGCAAAACCGAAGGTGCTGGTCCAGAAACGTGTAGCGGTACCTGCTTGGGAGGCACTACTCGAAATGCTAGGATGCACCGCCCCAATCATGAAAAAAAACAGAGGAGTCATCAAAATTCCTTGTCCTACCCCTTCTATAAATAAGGCAGGACCAATGGCACGAACCGTAGTATCCGGATAAAAAAGATAACTAAACCATAGCATCACTCCTGCCAGTATGGCAAAGGCTGTAATAAATATTTTCTTATACCCCACTCCTCTTGTAAAAAGAAAATAGGAAATCACAATCCCCAACAGACTACCTGCAACATTGAAATATTGAACCTTAAGCACATACTCCCAAGGCCATTTCCAAACTGTGCCCATCACTTGATATATATTGCTCATGCCTGATCGCAACACATAAAAGCAGAAGAATAGTATTACTCCCCCCAACACGCGCTCGGATTTAAATACCTCAAAATGATATAATGGTCTCTTGCTCGTACGCTGATAAAATAAGAATAAGGCACAAAAAAGCATACAACTCACCAAAGCCAGTATTATTCTTTCGGACTCCAACCAGTTATATTTCTTCCCATACACCAAAAAATAGGCACCCGAAATAAGACCTATAGCCAGTAAAACAACACCGGCAAGATTTAGTTGGTATAAAGGTTTCTTAGGAAAAATGCGGTGAGGACGGAGCAGAAGCAGATAAATACAAAGAGCTAGCAGATGAAAACCTATAACCGTGTAGATAATGAAATTATGACTGTAGTGGTCGATAGCGTATTTTACCAACGAAGTGGAATATTTATCACCCGTAAGCATGAACGAATACAACACACTGTAGGCTACAAACTTGGCATTGGGGCTTTTTAAGGTCTTCATCAAGACAGGAATCATAATACATCCCTCGAACAAGGATAAAGGTCCCTGAACAATCCTTAATGCTAATAGCAGTTGCGTCTGTCTTGTGCACGTCATGGCAAAAAGGACAAGGATATTGAGTGAAGTCATCACCAACAGGTAAAGCCGCACATTCATTGCCCCGAAAAGACGACTATGCAGAAAGAGAGCACAGACAATAAGCGCATACCCCAAAGAAAACATAAACTGCAAATCCTCCACTTCCATCTCTAAAAAGGAAGCAGTGAAGGTGCTGTTCAAGTTAAACATGGACAACAGCATCAAATGGGGAAACATTGCCAATGCCAAGAGAGCTACTGCCACCTTATCAGGAACCCAAGACTTGATCAAGCTACTTGTTGTGCTCATTCTTTATATTTTCTGTGCTGCTACGGTTACATTCATCCCTGCTTTCAACTTATCCTGCTCCGGCGAAGCGAGCAATACGATTTTCACTGGAAAACGCTGTTCTATCTTCACAAAGTTGCCCGTAGCATTATCCGGTTTAATCAAAGAAAACTCAGAGCCGGCAGCAGGCGAAAAAGAATGGATCTTTCCTTTGAAAATTATATTCGGAAAGGCGTCGGCGCGGATCTCTATTTCCTTACTCGTGTCGATCTCCCCTATTTGGGTTTCTTTGAAATTTGCTACGATCCATTTCTCTTGCGAGACAACCTGCACTAAAGCCTGTCCTTCTTTCACCAGCTGTCCCACCTGTATGTTGCGTGTTCCTACCCATCCGTCATAAGGGGCTATGACATATGTAAAGCTCAACGCAAGCTTAGCATTGTTGACCAGCGCTCGATGTTGAGCCACCTGACTTTTTACGGGAGCAATCTTGGTCTGTTCGGCGAATGCATTCATCGTTGCTGTCGACAGCTGATTTTGCAAAGCCTTAAGATGTGCCTGTGCCTGTCTATATTTCGCTTCTACATTTTCAAACTGTTGTTGGGTGGCTGCCTCCTGTTCCACTAAATTTTTGAAACGCATATACTCCTGCTCGGCACGCCATACTTCAATTTTAGCTGCCTCCACATTAGCTTGGATGGTTTGCAAGTCACTAGCCTTAACCTTCACCGAACTCTCATATATATCCACCGACTCTGAGGTGCTGGCGAGGCTTGCCTCCGCCATATCCACCTGATTTTTAAACTCCCTATTATCAATGACTACCAACGTATCCCCCTTATGTACATATTGGTTTTCTTCGAAGCGGACCTCCTGAATATATCCCGACACCTTGCTAGCCACGGGTGTAATATACTGCCGAACCTGAGCATTGTTTGTACTTACATGCGTACGCGCAAAGAGGTAAAACCACCCCAAGACGAGTACCCCTGCTCCCACTAATGTCCAAGCTATAAGAGTCAAGATGCTGTTTGTTCGTTTTTCTAATTTTGTCAACTGTGCTGCCATATTTATATTCTTCCTAATACGTATTGTAATTGATAGTATTTCAATTGCCTATTGATTTTCAATGAAATAAGATTGGATTGTGCTTCCAGATAGGCATTATCGGCATCAATAAGCTCCGTAATCAAACTTAACTGATTGCTATATTTAAGACGCACGATACGATAGTTTTCTTTAGCCTGGTCTATTGCCTGCTGCGCGATACCAATCTTTCGGATAGCTTCCTCCAGCTTCTTCTGGGCGGCAAAGACCTCATGCCTAAGCTGTTCTTCCTTCTCTTCTACAGTCAGTTGTGCCATCTTGAGCTGCTCATTGGCCATATTTACCTTGGTCTTGTTCTTATAAAGATTAGATAATGGCATCTTAAGGCTTATCCCTACCGCGCCAAAGCGGTAAAGGTGTTCTACCGGAGGAAAAAACATAAAATTCGGATAATTATAGCCATATTCTCCGCCAGCAAAAACTTTTGGAAGGACGTTGGCGTGCACTAACTTCTTATCCAGCTCCTTCTGCTCAGCCTCTTTCTCTGCTATGTGTAGGGATTCGCTATTATTTCTAGCCTGAGCTACAAGATCCTCAAGTACAGAAACTATCGGGATGTCGGAAAACAGTCCTTCCGTATCGATATGCATCTCCACTTCTTCTGGCAAAGCCAATAGAATCTTAACCTCATGCTCCAGAATAGTCAAATCCTTCTCTAAATCATAATACAACATCTGATGGTTAGAAAGTTGCAGTTTCGTGCGCAACACATCGTTGTTGGTCACCACGCCATTCTGTCGCAGCTTCTCCGATTGGGCTATGACCAAGGAGTCCTCTCGCATCTTTTCTAGGATAAGCTTCTTCTGTTGCTGAAGGTGTAAGCCATGAAGATAAGCTGCAATAAGCTGCATCTTCACATCACGTTCAGCCTTACGATAATGTAAATCTTGGATTTCAATATCCAGATGCGCCTTCTTCTCTTCGTATTTGAGCTTTCCTCCCGTATACAATGGTATTTCGGCGTCAATCGTAAAGTTATACTTAAATCTCGGGGTCTCATACATTGTGGAAGGATGCCCCAACCCCTGCTCGTATTGATGAAGGTTGTCCAACACCTGTACATTACTGTTGAAAGCCACTTCCGGCAGTTTATCCTGACGTATATCTTCCGCCCTTATAGTGGTAACTTTATTTTCTATAGACTTAATCTGAAGTTTTTTGTTGTGCTGTAAAGCTAGGGTTATGGCGTCTTGAAGTGTTAGCCGTTGGAAAGTCTGCGCCATCAGGGGGAATGCTAAACTTCCCCAAAGTATCATTCCTATAAATAGTGGATACCTAATTTTTAATCTCATAAATGAACTGATGCTATACTAAAAACTTATAACGGCACAAAGTTAGAACACCTCAAAAAGCATAACTTTATAAAATAAGAAAAACATTTGCTCATTTACGCCAACAGATGGTACCTTTGTTTATAGGAACTGAAACATGAGAGCAGATATCAAGGAAATACTAAAGGAGCTAGATAGCGATGGCATTGACTTTTATGTCAACCATATGCAGTTGGCTACCGTGGAAACGGCCATGCACAGCCACCATAAGGGACAGTTGCTCTATGCCGAAGGGGGCATTGTACATATCTTCATTCAAGAGAAACATTGGTATCTTCCAGCGCGTTGTTTTATGTGGATTCCCGCGGAAGTGCCACACTCCATTCTTACCTATAGTAAGAAGGTGGAGCTTTACAACATCTATTTCAGGATTATGAAGGAAGATAGTCCTTTTTTTAGTCGACCGAACATTTATTTCGCCAACGACCTGCTTCGTGAGATGATTTTATATACTAAATCGTGGTTCGGGCGCATTGAGAAATCTGATCCTGCAAAGTACTATTTCCTCCGCGCTATAAAGGAAAATCTTCCGCAGATCGAATCTACGCGCTTGCCCATTCTTATGCAACATCCTTTTCCTAAAGATCCCAAACTGTTGGAGATTGCACGTTTCCTCAACAGCAACCTGGAATCCAACTTCACCATCGAAGAGGTGGCACAACGGTTTGGCCTCAGCACACGCACCTTGTCTCGAAAATTTAAAGAAAATCTGGGAATGAACTATGTGCGCTTTGTACGTTCTTTGCGTATCACCAAAGCTTTCGAACTCATCTCAGAAAGACAGCACAACATGTATGAGATTACCTTGATGGTAGGCTACAGCTCCCTATCTGCCTTTAGCAATATTTTCTTTAAGGTGGCAGGAATACGTCCTACCGAATATGCGAAACTGTTGGATAAGAAAAACAGCTAAAATACTGGTATTCATAAACAAAAAAAGCTTCAAGGAAACTTGAAGCTTTGTAGCGGGGAGCAGGATCGAACTGCCGACCTCAGGGTTATGAATCCTGCGCTCTAACCATCTGAGCTACCCCGCCCTTTCGGTGATGCAAATATAGCAACATCCTTTCACATTGCAAGTATTTTTTTCATTTTTCTTTCACAAAAAATGGCCCTAAAAGCCCAATACAAGCACAAAATATTAGAAATGAAGCACCTACAAGGATAATTTTCAAGATTAAAAACTTTTTTTTATTTTACAGTAATATTTGCTCCAAAATATGTATTTTACAGCTATCATTCTTAGTTATAAACTTAAAATAAACGGAAAGAGATATGGCAGAAAAAGCTAAACTTCACCTCGAATATATCATCAACTCATCACCTCGTATCTTATATCCATATCTCATCGAGCCTAACGAGTTAGCACAGTGGTTTGCCGACGACGTCAACTACCATGACGGCATCTACGAGTTTATTTGGGACAATGAGTCTCATCGCGCGAAGGTTGCCGCATCAAAAGAAAACAAAAGCGTTAAGTTCAAATGGCTGGACGATGAGCCTCACTATTTTGAAATGGAAATCCTTCAAGACGAGCTTACCAACGATGTAGCCTTAGCCATCACCGACTTTGTCAAAGAGGAAGACTTGGAAGAAAGAAAGAAAATTTGGGACAACTCAATTAGCTATTTGCAAAGTGTTATTGGTGCATAAAAATCCGTATCTTTGTAAATAAATTCTTATTCGGACAGTTGAGAGAAGAATAAGGGGCTGTTTACATGAAAAAGATACATATCTTAATACTGCAAGCATTCATTAGGCCTTTCATCGTTACTTTCTGTATCGTCATGTTTGTCCTATTGATGCTTTTTTTGTTTAAATATATTGATGACCTTATCGGTAAGGGATTAGATTGGACTGTCATCATGGAGCTTATCGGTTATCAATGTGCCGTACAGCTATCCATGGCTTTGCCGCTATCTATGTTGCTGTCATCCATCATGACATTCGGCAACTTGGGTGAAAGCTACGAATTGGTAGCCATCAAAGCGGCAGGGGTGTCGTTGCGCAAGGCCATGACGCCACTTTTTGTCTTGGTGGGAATTTTCGCTGGCTCTTCGTTCCTATTTTCAGACTATACGCTACCGGTGGTTAACCTCAAGATGGGTTCCCTCCTATATGATGTGACCAAGAAGAAGGCTGATTTCTTGATCAAGCCGGGAGTATTTAACAACTCCATCGACGGATATGCCATCCGTGCAAAAAGTAAGTCCAAAGATGGGACGGAGCTGTACGACCTTACCATTTACAACAAAACGTCAGGAAACCCGGGAAGCAATGTATTGGTGGCCGATACCGGATACATGTACAACTCGAGGGACCAACGTTATCTTATCCTCAAACTCATCAACGGGGTACAATACCAAGATTCCCGCAAGCAGAATGCTACGAACTACGATCCCCGTCAGCAGTTCATCCGCTTCTACTTCAAAGAGACGGAAACAAAATTCGATGTTTCGGATTTCGGCATGAAGCGCACCGACGAAAACCTGTTTAAGCAACATCATCAAATGATGAACTTGCGTCAACTTGCTGCCAAATCCGATACCACAGAAAGGGAAATAGATAGTCTATCTAGGGTATATGCTATGGAGCTGAAGCAGAACCTTACATTCACATCCTCCTACTACAATACCGGAGTGGTCGAGAAAGCCCAACTTGAAGGTAAAGGCGATAAAATCATAGACTATATCCCACAAAATATGCGCCTATCGGTCATTACGACCGCCATGAACAATATCAACAACTTTAAGGATGCTCACCTTTTCCGTGGTCCTCAGTATAAAGATCTAGTAGATAAAAACATCAAATACTATGTCGAATGGCACCGTAAGTTCACGCTGGCCGTCTCCTGCCTTTTGCTCTTTGCCATAGGAGCTCCCCTGGGAGCCATCGTGCGCAAAGGAGGATTGGGAGCTCCCGTAGTCATGTCCATTATATTCTTCCTGATTTATCATATCATCTCTACGGTTGCGGAAAAGTCGGCAAGAGATGGCGTGATAACTCCTTTTTGGGGCATGTGGATGGCTATCATCATCCTGACGCCGCTGGCAGCCTTCCTTACCTATAAGTCTACGACAGACTCCGCTATCTTCGATGCTGCCCAGTACAAAATCAAGGTCCAAGCAATCATGGAGTGGCTGCGCAGCAAGTTTAACATCAAGAAGAAACAACCTCAATAAAGGATTATTTTGACGTTGCTATTATACATTTTTCATAAAATCTGAGTTACTTAGCATAAAATTTTTATATCAATGGATATTAAATTAAACACCATAGAAGAAGCTATAGAAGATATCAAAGCAGGCAAGGTGGTCATTGTCGTAGATGATGAAGATCGCGAGAATGAGGGCGATTTTGTGACGGCAGCACGCAATGCTACACCGGAAATTATCAATTTCATGGCTACACACGGTAGAGGATTGGTTTGTGCTCCTCTTACCAAAGAGCGCTGCGAAGAGCTGAAGCTTCATCCTATGGTAGGTCAAAACACAGCCGTATATGAAACGAATTTCACCGTTTCGGTAGATCTACAAGGTTATGGATGTACTACGGGTATTTCGGCTTCTGACCGCTCGAAAACCATTCAAGCTTTAATAAACCCTAACACCAAACCGGAAGAACTTGGACGTCCAGGACATATCTTCCCTCTAATCGCTATGGATGGCGGCGTATTACGTCGTACAGGACACACCGAAGCAGCCGTAGACCTAGCACGTCTGGCAGGGTTCGAACCGGCAGGAGTATTGGTAGAAATCCTAAAAGATGATGGAGAAATGGCTCGCTTACCCGAACTGATGGAAGTAGCCAAACGTTTCGACCTCAAAATCATCACCATCAAAGATTTAATCGAATACAGACTAAAATACGATACACTGATCAAGGAGGAAGTTACCGTACATCTACCTACAGAATTCGGCGACTTCAACATGAAAGCCTTCACTCAAAAAAATACAGGAGAACAGCACTTGGCTATCTATAAAGGTGAATGGAAAGAAAATGAACCCGTATTGGTGCGTGTGCATAGCTCTTGCGTGACGGGAGATATCTTCGGTTCCTGCCGCTGCGATTGTGGTCCTCAGCTACACAAAGCTATGGAGATGATTGAAAAAGAAGGCAAAGGTGTCATCGTGTATATGAACCAAGAAGGACGTGGCATAGGCCTTATCAACAAGCTGCACGCCTATAAGCTCCAAGAAAATGGTGTTGATACCGTAGATGCCAACCTACAGCTTGGATTCAAAGCCGATCTCCGAGACTATGGTGTAGGAGCTCAGATTCTTCGCCATATGGGGGTAACAAAAATGCGTCTCATGTCCAACAACCCTACAAAACGTGCCGGATTAGTAGGTTATGGACTGGAAATCGTAGAGAATGTGCCTATAGAAATCACGCCCAATCCATATAATGAAGAATATCTAAAGACAAAAAGGGATAGAATGGGACACGCCATCCTGAAAAACTTATAACAAAGTAAAAGAGGAGAAATCCTCTTTTCTTGTTTATTGTAAACAATCCCTGTAATCAAACTGTTTTGTCATTATGGAAAACCCACTTTTTATCCAAAAAGCCTATATAAACGGAACATTCGTGGAGGGCACAAATTCTTTCGAGGTTATTAACCCTTCTACCAATCAATCTATAGGTTCCTTACCGGATCTTACGATAGAGGATTGCCGACAGGCTATTGAAGACGCCCATGAAGCATGGAAAAGCTGGCGCAATACGCCTGTCGGGGAACGCTGCGCCCTGGTCCGAAAAATATTCGAGCTGACAAAAGAATATAAAGATGCGCTTGCCGAAATCATGACGCTGGAGTCAGGCAAGCCACTAGCCGAATCCAAAGGAGAAATAGACTACGGCAATGCCTTTGTAGAGTGGTTTGCCGAAGAAGGTAAACGTGCTTACGGAGAAAACATACCTTCACTCAACGGCCTCACACGTCTATCGACGATAAAGCAAAGCGTAGGTGTGGTTGGTGCCATCACGCCATGGAATTTCCCTCTGGCAATGATCTCGCGAAAGATGGCTCCTGCCCTCGTAGCAGGATGTACTATGGTACTGAAACCAGCCTCACAGACACCTTTCACAGCCATAGCCTTAGCCAAAATAGCTGAAATGGCAGGAATACCTAAAGGCGTATTTTCTGTCATCACCTCCAAAGACAGCAAAGGAATAGGCCATGAGCTGGCAACAAATCCTTTGGTGCGCAAAATAACCTTTACAGGATCTACAGAAGTGGGACGAACTCTGATGGAACAGGCTGCAAGCACGATAAAACGTGTCTCCTTTGAGCTGGGAGGCAACGCCCCTTTCCTAGTGTTTGATGATGCAGACCTAGACGCAGCAGTAAAAGGAGCTGTAGCCGGAAAATTCCGTAATGCCGGACAAACCTGTGTGTCAATAAACCGGTTCTATGTGCAGGATTCGATATATGATGCTTTCGCCGAAAAACTTAAACAGGCTGTAAACCAACTTAAAATAGGCGACGGCTTTGAGGAGGGAGTTCAGGTAGGACCTCTCATCAATAAGGCGGCAATAGAAAAAGTTACAGACCATGTACAAGACGCCGTATCCAAGGGTGCCAGAATTCTTATCGGCGGAAAAGTTATCACAGATAATTTCTTCGCTCCTACCGTGCTGGTAGACATGCCACTGACGGCAAAAATAAGCACGGAAGAAACCTTTGGACCTATTTGTGCTCTTTTCCGGTTTTCTACCGAAGAGGAAGGCATCGCCTTGGCCAATGATACCCCATTCGGCCTAGCAGCGTACTTCTATAGCGAAAATATACACCGCTGCCAACGCGTAGCCGAAGCCTTAGAAGCCGGCATGGTTGGTATCAATACAGGTCTTATATCCAACGCTTCCGCCCCTTTTGGTGGCATCAAGGCCTCAGGGATAGGGCGCGAAGGCTCCAAATACGGATTAGACGAATACCTGGAAATCAAATATTTATGCTACGGACAAAAAGGTTAATTATAAACTAGTCCAGAAAAAACTATTTTTCTGGACTAAATTACTTGCACCCTTAAAAAATTGTTCCGACAAAAAATATAACTGCATTGTTTCGAACAAAAACGTCTGTGGCAGGAAATTGGTTAAATGTTAAAAACTCTCTTATCATTGATATTCCTCTATATCAGGTACAGTGCCTAGGAAGAAGAAGGTAGGCTTTTCAAAGTTTATCTATTAAACTGGTGCTTTATATAAAAGTCATTACAAAACGAAGATGATTTCCCCCTTGTCTGTCTGTTTCTGTTTTATAAATACCATTCATTCCTGTGTGCTCTCTTTTCAGTTTTTCACCTAGAAAGTTTTGTATCGCTGCTCATACTCATAAAAAAGTCTTTATCATTTTGTAAAACTGGACACTCAAATGTTTTGGATGATGTAAATGTCCTGAATTGGAAAGTACAAGGAAAAAGCTGTAGCCAAGGTCTAAATAAAGAAAATACTCTTTCCCTTTCCAACCATTGTTATTTCTAATAAAAAAGCAGAAGCAACGCGGTTGTCACTTCTGCTTTCATAATCAGATCAACTGAAAAATATCTTAAAGCTATAACCTTATTCTACGGCTTCCCCTTTCGACTTTCTGTATTTCTTATAAAGCTTAATAAGTATCATCAACAAGATGGAGAGTCCCAAAAGACTTAATACACCAAAGATCCAGTTTAACGCCGATTTGAGGATGACCAAGAAGACTATAGCGAAGAGGATGATGGTAGAGACCTCATTCCACATCCTCAACTGACCGGAAGTCCACTTACATGTTCCTGCACGCAACTGATGCATGATATTTTGGGATTTGAAATGATATCCTATAAGGCCTGCGACAAAGAGAAGTTTGACTTGCATCCATCCCATTGTCAGCAACCCTGGATTAACATGTAGCATCACCAATGCCGCTAACACAGTAATATACATCGCTGGAGTAGTGATGACCCACCAAAGCCTGCGCTCCATCACAATAAACTGCTCATGAAGAATAGCATATTCTTTTTCACCTTTGCTCTTCGCCTCGGTATGATAAATAAAAAGGCGAGGCATATAGAACAAACCCGCCATCCAGCACACTACGAAAATAATGTGTATTGCTTTTGCGTACAGATATAACATGCTACAAAAATAGGTTTAATAAAATAAGGAGCAAAAAACTTTGCTCCCTACCTCTTAATATCTAAATTCTTTTACGGTTTCTATCGCAAATTTGACATTGTCAAACGGAATATCAGGCATGATACCGTGCCCAAGGTTAAAAATAAACCCTTTTTCTCCGCGCATGCGCTCAAATAGCTGATGTATCTTGTCCTTGATAACCTTTTTGTCGGCATAAAGCACAAAAGGGTCTAGGTTACCTTGTACAGCTATACCTTCCGGAAGAGCTTGTTTAATATTCTTAAGGTCGGCATTCCAATCCACCGAGATCACGTCCGGATGTGCTTCCGCCATCATCGGCGCAAACACTGACGATCCTTTACAGAACGATATTACTGGTACCGTGCGTCTAATCTTTGATAGAATATACTTATTGTAATGGTGCGAAAAGTCTCTATAGTCATTCCACGATAAGGCTAATGCCCAACTGTCAAACAACTGTAGGGCATTCACCCCAGCATCAATCTGCATATTCAGATAATCCACCGTAACGTCAGCAATCTTCTGCAATATTTTATGTGCTAACTCCGGCTCATTGTTCAACAGCAGCTTGGTACGTTTGAAATCTTTTGACGAACCACCCTCAACCAAATAACTCAAGATTGTGAAAGGCGCACCCGCAAATCCGATGAGAGGAATAGAGCCATCGAGACGTTGTTGAATAACCTTAATAGCTTCCGCAACATATTGAAGCTTATCCACACAATCTACTGACAACTTATCGGCATCAGCATGGCTGCGCACAGGATTCGAAAAGCGAGGTCCTACCCCCTGCTCGAAGGATAGATCACCTCCCATTGCTTCGGCAGTAACCAAAATGTCCGAAAACAGAATGGCAGCATCAACACCCAAAAGATCTACTGGCAACATGGTCACATCTGCCGCAATTTCCGGCGTCTTACACATCTCCAAGAATGTGTATTTATTTTTAATCTCCCAATATTCCGGCATAAAACGGCCTGCTTGTCGCATCATCCATACCGGCGGTCTTTCCGTCTGCTGCGATCGAGCAGCTCTGATAAATAAATCGTTTCGTAAAGTCGTACTCACTATGCTATCTTATTTATGATTGTCTATCTCTTTCTGTATTTTCTGAATGATACTTTTCTGTCTTTCGGTAAGCTTTAGCTTTTCCGTCACGGACAGATAAGTAGCAGCTCGTTCATAATCCTTTTTGCGAAGGTTGATATTGGCCAAATTGATCAATACCATAGCTTTTTCATGGTCTTTACGCCATGGCAGGCGTGAGGCCAGCTGAAAATGGTATTCCGCCTCTTCGATATTATTTTCCTTAAGCGCCAAATTACCCTTCATGAATTCATAAAAGTTCCTTCTCCCTTTGCGTAGGGTGTCCGGATTTTTGATTTGATCCAGCAGCTTCTTAACCTTGTCATAGTCCTGCTTGTGGAAGGCCTGTGTAGCAAGAAAAACTGTTCCCTCCCTGTATTCACTCCATATCAAGTAGCCAATAGCTCCCAATATATATACGCAGGCATAGAAATGCTGATACACTACGCAGTAGGCCAAAGCTATAACGGCAATGGCGATAAGTATAAATCGTATTCTGGTATTCATCTATCTATGTTACCCTTCGCTGCTTTCGTTGTTATTGTTGTTGTCCGTAAACTTATATCCTACCCCACGGATGGAATGGAAGTATATAGGATGTTTTTGATCCGGCTCAAAATACTTACGGAAAGTAAGGATAAAGTTGTCAATAGTGCGGGTGGAAGGATATACATCGTAGTTCCATACTGTTTCAAGAATCTGTTCACGTGAAACGGCCTCATTGCGGCGCTCGATCAACAGCTTTAGCAACATCGTTTCCTTTTTGGTCAACGAAGTCACCGTACCGTCGGCATGATGCAGCTCGTAGGAGTTGAAGTATATGGTCTTATCGCCTATAGTATAGGAGTTAAGTTCCTTAAGCTCTTCAGGCTTCATCCCACGACGGATAAGGTTGCCTACACGAAGAATTAGCTCCTCAAGGTTAAAAGGCTTCACCAAATAGTCGTCAGCACCTTTCTTCAAGCCTGTGATACGGTCTTCACTGCTATTTTTTGCCGTAAGGAACATGATAGGCACTTCCGTATTCTGTAGTCTTATGGTTTCTGCCACTTGGAATCCATCAATTTCAGGAATCATGACATCCAAAATGATAAGATTGAAACGCTCTTCCTTGAAGATTTTCAATGCTTTCTTTCCATCGGTAGCTGTTGTGACACGGTAACCTTCCAATTCGAGGTTAAGCTTGATAGCCTCCAACAAGTGTTCTTCGTCTTCGACTAATAGTATTCTTTGTTTAGCCTGCATAGTTTTCAAAAATTACTTCAAAAATGCTACCTGAAGGCTTGTTGTCTTTCACCTTAATGGTAGCGTTATGTTTTTGTAATACTGATTTCACAATATATAACCCCAATCCAGTGCCTTTGGTTTTACGGGTAGATTCATTACCTACACGGTAAAATTTATTAAAAATCAACTTCTTCTCTTCATCCGGAATGCCCTGTCCATGATCCGCCACCGAAAAAATCAGATTGTTATCTTTCTTATACAGCTTCACCTCTACAGTAGCACATGGCGGTGAATATTTAATGGCATTTTCCACCAGATTATTCACCACATTGGTAATGGCAAACTTGTCGGCATGCAAAATGATGTTAGGTTCTATCTCACCGCGCAACATCTCCGTCTTACAGGCATTCTTCTGCAGTCTATCCAGCACCTCCTGTACTAGTGCCGAAAAGTCGAAGTCTTCCTTCGGCAGATTAAAGCTACGATTTTCCAGTTTAGTAGCCAACAGCACATTCTCTACAAGATAGTCCAAGCGCTCTATATCTTTCAGCGAGTTGGAAAGGAAAGCTTTCTGTTGCTCTCTGTCTAGTTCCCTCTTCAGGATAGTCTGTAGATAAAGCTTCACTGAAGCTAGAGGAGACTTCAACTCATGCGTCACCGACAGCAAAAAGTTGTGCTGCTGCTGTGAATAATATCTTTCTTTCTCCAGCTGTCTTTTGAGGCGTAAAATACCCAAGATAAAGATGAGGATAAAAATCATGCCTTCACCGATAATCATGCCTTTACGATCCGGAACATATTTGATAAACATATATCCCCACGCAAAAAGCTGACAGATGGCATAAAATACTAATACATAAAACCAAAAAAGTGCTCTTCTCATCTTATCTTGTTTTAACAAAAATACTTAAATACCTCCTCATAATAAAATACGGCAAAATTTATGACAATAAGAAGAAAATACTCTTGAGGGAGAAACGAAATACAATTTCTTATCTTTGCATATGTTTCAACATAAAAAAGATATTTTCTTCGACTTAGACCATACGATTTGGGATTTTGACCGCAACGCTAGAGAAACTTTACACGAACTGTATTATGTTTTTGAGTTTGATAAGCTCTTCAATAGACCCAATTCGGACGATTTTATAGAAACCTATACAATAAACAACCATCGACTATGGGACCTTTACCATCACGGTAAGATTGACAAGCCCACCTTACGTAAATTACGTTTTGCGGACACCTTCCAACAATTGGGAGTAGATCCTGAATTGTTTCCAAAACAGTTTGAAGAAGAATATCTACGCATCTGCCCTACCAAGACCAACCTCTTCCCCAATGCCATAGAAACACTAGAATACCTGCAACACAGGTACAGTCTTCATTTGATTTCCAACGGGTTCAAGGAGGCCTGCGAAACAAAACTGCGCAGCAGCAACCTAGCCCAATACTTCAAAACCGTCGTTATTTCAGAAGTCTTCGGTGTTAACAAACCGGATGCACGAATTTTTGAATATGCTGTAACCCAAGGTGAGACTCAGAAAGATTATTCGGTCATGGTCGGTGATAACCTCGATGCTGACGTGCGAGGTGCTATCAATGCCGGCATGGATGCCATATATTTTAACGCCGTGGGAGCCGAAAAACCCCATGACGTACCTCACATGATCGTTGACCTTAAAGAGTTACAACATATTTTTTAAGAATTTTTACTTTAGGCTCAACAAAGCGAATAGGTTTCCTATTTGCTTTGTTGTTGTGATAATATCTTTTGCAAAAGCTTAGTATAAGCTTCTGCCAACTTCATCATACCTATATCATTCGGGTGGGCATAATCCACTGTCGATTCAATATCGAAACCTATATCTTTCGCCTTTATCAAATAAAGATTTTTAGTTCCTCTACTGATAAGGTCGTTATAAGTATTTATTGCCACTTCTGATGAAGCGCCATACTCGGCCATTGTGTGCTTGTTGAGAAATCCATCCGTGAAGGCTGAGCTATGTTGCAACAATACTATAGGTGTAGAGGGATGTTGTCTTCTCAGAAAAGTTACGGCATTACGGATTAAAGAGTCCAGCTGTTTTGCACTTCGAGAAGGCGTCAGCGCTAGGTTAGGTATGCAGTCCAGCACATACACCGCAGCATCTTCACCATTCATTAGATTCAAGATGGGCTGCTCAAGTCTACCATTCCCCGAGAAGGCCAAATTGATAACCTTTCTCTTCAGGTTCCTTCCTACTATGTTGGTCCAAGCTAACCCCGGTCTTGTAGCACAGGCTCCTTGAGCAATGGAAGTTCCATATACGACGATAGGTTTTGTCTTATCCTCCTTAAAGGTGAGTGAATATTTCGGATTGACTCCTATTTCCAAAAATTCCACCGTATTATATAGCGGAAGATAAAGCCTGTACACCTTGTTTTTCGAAGAACCTATATTGTTATAATTATAAACTATAGTGTCATTTTTATCACCAAACTTGTATTGTCCGAAGGCCCATTCCCAACTCGAACGGTCTTTGTGGAAAGCATACAGATCCACCCCACTTACGCCTATTGTAGGCATGTGAGGCATATTCAAGGCTCCCTTAACCTTATAACGCACCTGAATAGTGTCCGCCTCTGTCATAAAATCTACAAAGAGTCCTGCAGCATTGGTCCCCAAACTCCATACGGGAGGACGCACCTCACTTTTCACAGCTGACGGAAGCCGGTGGTAGCCATCCTCCTGCTTCAATACCGACAGCCTCCCTTGGATAGCCTGCTCTTTTAAAGGATCATAAAACCTTCTCTCCTGTGCCTGCGTAGCATTAACACTCATCAAACAAAAAAGAGAGCTTAATAAGCCCTCTACAAAAAACTTCTTCGTAATCTTCATGTTATAATACTTTCACTGTAATATTTCTGAACCAAACATCATCGCCGTGGTCTTGGAAACCGATCAAACCGGATTTGCTATCTCCCCCTACATTGTTCAACAAGGCAAAAGCCAAAGGCCATTTCTCCTGACTAAATTTGCTGGTCTGTAGCAACTGGGTCCACGCTTGATCACGGATAGTAAATTCAACAACTTTAACCCCATTCTGAAAATGCTGCACCTTATTGCCTTTCACGACAATCTTAGAAGTATTCCACTCGCCTACAGGTTTTGCATTTTGCGGCTTGGCGGGGATCATGTCGTATAAAGAAGCGGATTTTCGGTTGCCATCCACCCCCATCTTAGCATCAGGATGGTTGTCATTATCCAAAATCTGGTATTCAGGAGATGAAATGTAGATTGGCTGGTTCTTGATTTCTTTGGCTAGATAGAAAACACCCGAATTGCCAGCATGTGACACCTTCCACTCGAATTCCAGCTCAAACTCTTTGAAATCATAAGCAAATACGATATCACCACCTTCAGGTTTCTCTACATTCGGGTTGCGCGAAAATCTAAGTGCTCCGTCCTCAATACTCCATTTATTAGGAACATGATCTTTATTGTACCCTCTCCATCCTTTCAAAGAGCTGCCATCAAAAATAACATAAGCTCCTTTTTTGTTTTTCTTAAATTCCTTGATATCTACCCGAGGTAGATTGGAATATTCAATGGTATTTAAAATTTCTGCTGTTTTTTGCTCTTGTGCATTAGCATTCATAGTAATTGCTGTGGCTAGAACGGCCATAGGAAGAATTCTTCTTATCATAATATTTAAGTTTATAGTATACTGTCTTTCGAATAAAGATATTAATTATCTACATTCGACACAAGTAACAATCTACTCGACAGTAACGGTCAATCCTTCCGACTTCAAAATTTTGCGATACACTTCCAGTTCTGTAAAAGAACCTTCCAGGATAGCGCATTTTCCTTCAGTATGCACTTTCCAGGCAATACGTTCAGCTTCCGTCTCCGTATATTGAAGATGATGCATCAAACAATAAATAACATGCTCAAAGGTATTGACGTCGTCGTTCCACAAGATCAAACGATGGTTCTCTTTTACCGATGCCAGTAGTTCTTCTAAGGTATATGTTTCTTGTGCCGTCTCAACACTCATATTACAAAAATATAGTATTTTTCAAAAAAAATGTAATTTTAGAGACTAATAGGATAACTAATTATAAAATTCATATGATGTTTCAATCAAAAATTGCAGGTATTGGCTTCTACGTTCCAAAGAATATATATACAAACCATGACCTGACGCGCTTCATGGACACCAGTGACGAATGGATACAGGAGCGTACAGGCATCAAAGAACGCCGCTATGCGGACCGCATCGGCGAGACGACAACCACTATGGCCGTGGAAGCCTCCAAAATAGCGCTACAACGTGCCGGCATCACCGCGCAGGACGTGGACTTCATCGTCTTTGCTACTCTATCCCCGGATTATTATTTTCCGGGAAGTGCTGTATTGTTACAGAGAGAGATGGGCATGGGCGAAGTAGGAGCTCTCGACATACGCAACCAATGCTCGGGATTCATATACGCTCTTTCTATCGCTGACCAATATATCAAAACAGGAATGTATAAAAATGTCCTTGTAGTAGGATCTGAAAAGCACTCTTTCGCGTTGGACTTCTCTACCAGAGGACGTGCCGTATCGGTTATTTTTGGTGACGGCGCCGGAGCGGTAGTCATGCAACCTACACAAGAAGCACATAAAGGCGTTTTGAGCACCCACCTACATTCCGATGGATCCGAAGCTGAAAAGCTGGCCATGTACTACCCGGGTTCTTCAAGCGGCATATGGCTGGACACCATGCCAGAATGGCCGGAACAGGAATTAGGAGGGCTTCTTATGACTCCTAAAATGTTGGAAGACGGTACTGCATTTCCTTATATGGACGGACAGGCAGTATTTAAAAAGGCGGTAGCCAAATTTCCGGAAGTTATCCATGAAGCTTTACAAAAAAATAACCTCTCCCCTGCCGATATAGACTTACTCATACCACATCAGGCAAACCTGCGCATATCGCAGTACGTTCAAAAACTATTGGGACTGCCAGACGAAAAGGTATTTAACAATATTCAGAAGTATGGGAATACCACGGCTGCTTCCATCCCTATTGCATTGTGTGAAGCATGGGAAGCAGGGTTAATCAAAGAAGGTGACCTCATCTGTCTTGCAGCCTTTGGTGCCGGCTTTACGTGGGGTTCGGCATTGATAAGGTGGTAGGATATAACAAAAAAAAGCGATTGACGTCTGATCAATCGCTTTTTTGTTATTTATCTCTGCTGAATGTAATTTATCTTCTGCAAATTAGGCAGCAAAGCTGCAATGACACCTATCACCGGCAGATATGAACAGATATGATAAATATGCTCTATGGATGTCCAGTCGGCGAGCCACCCCAACAGGGCTGAACCTATTCCTGCCACGCCAAAGGCAAATCCGTAAAACAATCCCGAAACCATACCCAACTTCTTAGGTAACAGCTCCTGTGCATAAACGATAATTGCAGGAAAAGCTGAAGACAATATAAGTCCTATGATGACAATAAAGATGCCTGTCATTGTCAACCCAACATATGGCAGGGCCAACGTGAAAGGGGCTGCTCCCAACACAGAAAACCATATAACATATTTCCTGCCGAAACGATCTCCAAAAATCCCTCCAATCATAGTTCCCACAGCTACTGCCGTAAGGAAATAAAATAAATACACCTGCGCCCGCACAGCGGAAATACCAAATTTCTCCATAGCATAAAACTGCAGATAGTTGGTGATGCTTGCCACATAAAAATATTTGGAAAGTATAAGCAGAAGTAAAATCACGATAGACAGGATAACCTTACTTTTAGGAAGATCGGGATAAGCTATGCTCTTCTTTTCTGTTTTAGACTGTCTCAGCAGATGCTCCTTATACCAGCCACCTATATAATACGCAACCAACTGTCCCAGCAGAGGAACGGCCACCAACCACATGATAGCCCATTGGCCACGCGGCAGTACCACATAAGCCACTACGATTGGTGCTAACGCCATACCTCCATTGCCTCCAATCTGAAATATAGACTGCGCTAGGCTTCGCTTTCCTGAAGAGGCCATATAAGCGATTCGCGACGATTCTGGATGAAAAATCGAAGAGGCAATACCCACCAAAAAGACAGTTATAAGTATCCACAGATAGCTATGAGCATTGGCAAAGACAAACATTCCCACAATCAAAAGTGCCATGGCCAGCATCTGGGAGTAGGGCTGCGAACGTTTGTCTGTATAAGTACCTACCATCGGTTGAAAAATAGATGCCGACAGCTGATAAACAAAAGTGATAAGTCCTATCTGACCGTAGTCCAGATGGTGTTCTTGTTTCAGCAAAGGATATACCGCAGGGATGACACCTTGAATAAGATCGTTCAACAGATGGGCAAAACTTACGGCAAATAAAATTGGATAAATAGGCTTCTCAGTTGATAGTTTCAGCATCTAATAATAATTTAATCTACATTACCCGTACCAGCAGACCTTTTAAATATTCTCCTTCAGGGAAAGAAGCCCTTACTGGGTGGTCCTCAGGCTGAGTAAACTGTCTTATAAATTGAATTTCTTTTCCTGCATCCAATGCTGCCCAAGCAATAACCTGTTTAAAGGTTTCAATATCCATAGCTCCTGAACAAGAGAATGTGGCCAGCAATCCGCCCGATTCCAACAATAACAAACCGCGGCGGTTCAGCTCTTTGTAGGCTCGTGACGCCCTCTCCAAGGTAGAACGTGAAGGTGCATATTTAGGAGGATCCAAAATGATGATATCAAACTTCTCCTCCTGTTCAGCAAGATGACGTAAATATTTGTTTACATCCAACTGTACAGCACTATGTTTTGAAGAATCAAAACCGTTGTGCAGCACATTGTTTTTCAAGGTCTCTACCGCTAAGGCAGAGCTATCCACAGACACAATTTCCTGAGCTCCTGCACGGAAGGCATTTAACGTGAAACCTCCCGAATAGCAGAAACAGTCCAAAACTCTCTTTCCTTTGGCATATTGTGCAACTAAAAAGCGGTTTTCACGTTGGTCACAGTAAAAACCGGACTTCTGTCCGTCAATGATATTAACCTTATAATGAATTCCGTTTTCTATAACATCCACAAATGTCGGAGGCATTACCCCCCAACGTAATCCATTGGTATTGGGCAGTCCCTCATACTCGCGAGACTTCAGATCACTACGTTCGTATATTCCTTTTGGTGAAAGCTGCTGCACAAGCTCATCGACGATGATATGCTTTACGCGCTCCACACCGGCAGCATGTACCTGAATAGAAATAAAATCAGCATACTTGTCGGCAATAAGCCCCGGTAAAAAATCGGCCTCCGCAAAGATGAGACGTACGGTATCATTTTCTTCATGAAGGAGATGGGTTCTGTTCTTGATAGCCTTCTGTACACGTGTCCGCCACCACTGTTCATCAATGGGGTTGGCTGGGTTCCATTCCAAAAGACGTATTGCTACACGAGAAGTATCATTGTATATACCATAGGCAATAAATTCACCCTCTATATTGTGTACCGCAACAACATCACCATTCTCAATATCACCTTCCAACGATTTTATAGCACCCGAAAATACCCAGGGATGCAACTGCCAGGCAGCCTTGTCTTTGCCTTTATTAAGGATTATTTTATTCATCCCTGCAAAAATACAGAATACAAAAGGATTAGCTGCTCCTATTATTCAAAAAATAAAGGGGGATTACTCCCCCTTTGCTAATCTTTGAAGATGAAGACCGAGACCTTCCCGTTTTCATCGATTGTACCCCGATACATTCCGGAAGTATTAAATTCCATCGCAAATTTTCCGTTTCGGTCCAAAGCTATCATACCTCCTTCCCCTCCAAGCTGACCGATTTCAGCAATAACCTGCTTAGTGGCTTCCTCTACCGAAAGGCCTTTTAACTCCATAAGAGTAGACACTCGGTGGGCCGCTACGGCACGTATATAATATTCTCCCCAGCCAGTACAAGAGATGCCGGCAGTACTATTATTGCAATAGGTGCCCGCTCCAATAATCGGTGAGTCCCCCACACGTCCGTAACGTTTGTTTGTCATTCCTCCGGTGGATGTTGCTGCCGCTAGGTTTCCTTGCTTATCCAATGCTACAGCCCCTACAGTACCAAATTTGTTATCCGCATCCGTCACCCCCGAAATAAGATATGAACGAGGATCCACATGATATGCTGCAGGTTTTCCTTCTTCCTTATTTTTCGTGCGCTGGAGCTGCTGCCATCTCTCCTCTGTAAAGAAGTAGGAGGACGGAACAGTGTCGCAGCCTTGGGCCATAGCAAACAGCTCTGCTCCACGTCCCACCATCATCACATGTTCCGACTTTTCCATCACTGCACGTGCTGCATCAATGGGGTTTTTAAGATTTTTCACGCCTGCCACTGCCCCTGCCTGAAGAGTGGCCCCATCCATGATGGAAGCATCAAGTTCATTTTTCCCTTCATTGGTGAAGACTGCCCCTTTCCCTGCATTGAATAACGGTGAATCTTCCATAACATTGACTGCGGCCTGCACAGCATCCAAAGCACTTTCCCCTGCACGGATTTTCTCATATCCCTTCTTCAATGCCAAAGTCAACGCCTCCTTGTAGCGTTGTTCCTTCTCTGGCGTCATACTTTTCTTGTTGATGGTACCAGCGCCACCATGAATAACCAATACCACTTTGGGCTCCTGAGCTGCCGTCTGTGCATACACTACACCACTACAAAAGGCTGCAATCAAACAGTATTTCAATATTCTTTTCAAAGCTTTGAATTTTAGGTCTATAT
Source organism: Sphingobacterium thermophilum (assembly GCF_039541675.1). Taxonomy (NCBI): domain Bacteria; kingdom Pseudomonadati; phylum Bacteroidota; class Sphingobacteriia; order Sphingobacteriales; family Sphingobacteriaceae; genus Sphingobacterium; species Sphingobacterium thermophilum. Next base: position 108,280 of record NZ_BAABGR010000003.1, read on the forward strand.
ATACGAATCTAAATAAAAAAGGACTTTCCCACAAGAGGAAAATCCTTAACTACTCATATGAAGAAACAATTATTTATTTTTCAGCAGATAGTCTTTAAACATCTCATAGTCTACCTGCAGAGGTTCCGCCAGCTTAGGTTTGCCGGCTAGCTCTTTGGCACCTTCCGGATAAACTACATGCTCGAAAATATCGGCGTCTATACCATCCGGAAATTTGCAGGGATGTGCTGTCGACAAAAATACCGAAGCATATTGTCCCGGATATTCTTCCTTATAAGCTTGGGAAGCCAGATAGGCGATAGCGGTATGTGGGCACGCCACATATCTATATTTTTCGAATAGCTCCCGCATACCGGCTTTAGTTTGCTCATCGTTATACGTATAGGAAGAAATCATATTGCGTAGCTTATCCAGATCGTTGTCGAACAAATCTTGGATACGCACCCAGTTACTTGGATTTCCGACATCCATAGCGTTGGCTAATGTCTGAACCGACGGTTTTGGATCATAAGCTCCCGAAGCGAGGAAACGCGGCACAGTATCGTTTACATTCGTTCCTGCTACAAAATGTTTTACAGGCAACCCCATCTTGTATGCCAACAGTCCTGCTCCAATATTACCGAAGTTGCCACTAGGCACGGTAAACACCACTTCGTCGACACCTTGCGCCTTCAGCTGTGCATAAGCCCAGAAATAATAAAACGTCTGCGGTATCAAGCGAGCAATATTGATGGAGTTTGCAGAAGTAAGTCTTAACTCTCTGTTAAGCTCCGTATCGTTGAATGCCTGCTTCACTAGAGCTTGACAATCGTCAAACGTGCCCTCAACCTCTAATGCACGTATGTTCTGGCCGTTGGTAGTGAGCTGCTCTTCCTGCACTTTAGACACCTTACCTTTAGGATAGAGGATGGTCACGCGCGTCCCCTCCACCCCTAAGAATCCTAAAGCCACAGCTCCTCCTGTATCTCCCGAAGTGGCAACCAAGACATCCAGCAATTTGTCGCCCTGTTTAGAAAAATAACCCATCACTCGGCTCATGAAACGCGCACCAAAATCTTTAAAAGCATAGGAAGGACCATGAAACAGTTCGAGCACCGCAGTTTCTGGGTCCAAAAATTTAACAGGAGCATCAAAGTTGATTGCATCTTCCACGATCTTCTTCAGGTCCACGGCTGGAATATCATCGCCTATCAAGGCTGAAGCAACCGTAAAAGCTATCTCTTGCAAAGAATATTGATGAATATTTTTTATAAAAAGTGGATCTAGGGAAGGAATCACCTCCGGCATATAGAGGCCCCGATCTTGCGGCAAAGAGTTGAATACCGCCTCTTTAAATGAAACTCTTAAATCTTTATTGTTCGTGCTATATAATTTCATAATGGTTAGTCGTTAAAGGGTAATACCTTAGGTCCTTCCACATTTACTGCAGAAACGTATCTATAACTATCTATTCCATTCGTAGAAAGATGTTCCTGAATTTTCCGTGTAACGGATTCCGCTACCTCCCTTCCTTTGGTTACCGCCACCACAGAAGGTCCTGACCCCGAAATACCGAAGCTCAGCGCCCCTGAAGAAAGAGCTATTTCCTTCATGGCATAAAATTCAGGGATGAGGATTGCTCGGGAAGGTTCGATGATGATGTCATGCATACTTCTTCCTAAGAGTTCATAGTCTTCCGTGAAAAGCCCTGCAACAACCCCAGCAATATTGCCCCACTGTGTTACAGCATCCTTCAGTAATACCTTTTCTTTGATGAGCTGTCGTGCATCTCGTGTAGGCACATCCACCTGAGGGAACACAATCCCTGCATAAAGTTCCTTTGGTGCAGGCAGCTTCACAATATCCAGCTCTTCTCCTCCACGCACAAGAGTCACCCCTCCCATCAATGCGGGAGCAACATTGTCGGCATGCCCATGCCCACAAGCTAGTCGCTCTCCCTCCACGCAGTAAGGCATAAGCTCCTCCTTGGTTAGCGGGTTTCCCAGCAGGGTATTTATGGCAAACAACCCTGCAACGGTACTCGCCGAGCTGGATCCCAAACCAGACCCTATAGGCATATGTTTGATTAGTTCTATCTCTACCCCTATATCTTGCAGTATTCCTAAGTCGTCGAGCAGCATCTTCACACAGGCACTCACGGTATTTCTGTCTGCATCCATCGGCAGCCGCCCGTCGTCGCCCTGTATCGAGCGTATACGGACGCCAGGCTCTGCTACTCTATACATCTTTACTTCATCTCCGGGCTCATCTACAGCGAACCCCAGAATGTCGAAGCCACAAATCATGTTGGCTACGGTAGCAGGAGCAAACACACGAACTTTATCTAATATCTTGCTAAAGTCTATGTTCTTCTCCTTCAACTTATTTTGATCAATGGGCATACTATCTATTTTTACTTAAAAATACTATTTAGCACCTACATTTACCAAGTCTGCAAACACACCCGCTGCAGTCACCTCTGCCCCAGCTCCAGGACCTTTGACTACCAAAGGACGTTCTTTGTATCGTTCTGTAGTAAAGGAGATAATGTTATCACTACCCGACAACGAGTAGAAAGGATGAGTCTCGTCCACCATCTGCATGCTAATAGACACCTTGCCCTCTTCTAATTTACCTATATAACGGATAACCTTATTTTGGGCTGCTGCCTTTTCCTTCAACTCATTGAAGAAGCTATCAGCTTTCAACAACTCTGCATAGAATTCATCGACCGATGCAGCTGCAGCACATGATTCCGGAAGAATCTGCTCTAGCTCCACATCTTCGGCCTCCACGACATAACCTGCGTCACGTGCCAGTATAAGCATCTTACGCATGAAATCCACTCCTCCCAAGTCATCGCGCGGATCCGGCTCCGTATAACCTAATTCCTGTGCCTTTTTCACCACATCGTAGAAGGAAGCTTCCCCTACAAAGTTGTTGAAGATATAGGATATCGTTCCGGAAAGGATGGCCTCTATCTTCAGGATTCTGTCTCCACTAAGCATAAGATCTTTAAGCACCCGCACGATAGGTAGCCCTGCTCCCACGTTGGTTTCGTAGAAGAAGTCTACACCATGTCTGCGTGCGGTATCGTGCAACAGTTTGTAGGTAGCATAATCCCCCGAATTGGCGATCTTATTACATGTCACTATAGAAATGTTGGACTTGAAAATCTCTTCGTAGTATTTTGCAGGCAACTTGCTAGCCGTATTATCTATAAACACACAGTTTGGCAGGTTCATGCTTTTCATGGTTTCCACAAAGGCAGCCAAATCGGACACCTGACCGTTGGCCTCCAAGTCTTCTTTCCAGGTTTCGAGATTTATGCCGTTTTTATCGAACAGCATCTTACGCGAGTTGGCAACACCTACCACTTTTATTTCAAGGTCGTTCTTATCCAACAGAAAGTCGTGTTGCTTAGCTAGCTGCTTGAACAGCGTCGAGCCTATATTTCCTGTTCCTAGGTTGAACACATGTAATGTCTTCTTCAGCTCAGCGAAGAAGGCGTCATGTACGGCGTTCAGAGCTTTTGCGAGATCTTCTTTGGCGATGATCACCGAGATGTTGAATTCCGAAGACCCTTGAGCTATGGCACGTACGTTGATACCGTTACGTCCTAAGGCCGCAAAAAGACGTCCCGACATACCTGGAGTGCGCTTCATGTTTTCCCCAACGATAGCCAATACGGAAAGATCTTTTTCTACTTCCGGCATCACCAGCTTGTTGGCCTGCAACTCCAATTCAAACTCGGTAGCAATAAGCTTCAACGCTTTCTCTGCATCACTAGGATTTACAGCGAAGGTAATGCTATGCTCCGAAGAAGATTGAGTGATAAGGATGACATTAATCTGCTCTCTCGCCAGCAGCGTAAACAAACGCCCCGAAAAGCCGGACTTACCAATCATCCCCGACCCCGAAAGATTGATTATCGAAACATCCGAGATGGAAGATATACCTTTGATTGGATATTGACTGCAATCTGATTCAAATTGGATGATAGTCCCTGGAAATTCTGGCTCAAAAGTATTGCGGATGGCTATAGGAATGCGCTTCATAAAGGCAGGAATCATCGTCGGTGGATAGATTACCTTCGCCCCGAAGTACGACAACTCCATCGCTTCGGTGTACGATAGCACCGGCAGCGAAAAAGCTTTCTTCACGATGCGTGGATCCGCTGTCAACATACCGTTTACATCAGTCCAAATTTCGATGACTGAGGCTCCCAAGATCGAACCGAAAATAGCAGCTGTATAGTCCGAACCGCCTCGTCCTAAAGTTGTAACACGCCCTTCCTCATTAGAACCGATAAAACCGGTAACAAACATAAGCTTGTCAGCGTGTGTATGTTTTAGGCTGTTGATAAGTTGCGTTGTAAGCTCTTCGTTAAGATGGGCATTTCCAAAATTGGAATCCGTCTTCATATAATGTGATGCATCCACATATATGGACTCCGGAATATACTGTTCCATGATTTTGGAAACCATATAATTGGAGAAGCGCTCTCCATATGATATAATTAAGTCCTTACTTTGAAGGCTAAGCTCTTGCAGGGCATATACCCCTTGAAGTATTTCCTCAAGCTCATTCAACATAAGCTTAAGTTTGGTGTACACCGGATTTTGGTATTTGATGGCGATTAGCTGTTTGACCACTTCAAAATGCTTTTCTTCCAGCAGCTTGATATCCTCCGCAAAAGACTTACGTTGTGCTGCATTTTCTGCCATCTGCGTAAGCAGGTTGGTCACTCCAGACATTGCCGACAATACCACCAGAGGCTTCTCTCCTCTGTCGTAAGAAGATTTTACGATTTCCAGTACAGACTTGATACTATCTACTGTACCTACCGACGTTCCGCCAAATTTTAGAACTTTCATTGGTTTAAGTTATTTACTATTTAGTTTATTTATTTCCGTATTCCCAAAACAAAGAAGCCTTCCTCTTTCGGAGGAAGGCTTCTGTATATCTACACTCAATTATACAAACAAGTTACTTCCTCCGAGAAATTATCCCCGTAGTAATAATAATTGTTGTAATAATTGAGTTCACGTATTTCATATTTTTCAAATCTGCAGCTAAGATAGAACTATTTTAATATTAAAATCAAATTTTTTTTAAAAAAATTTCAAACAAAAATAAACAAAGTATTTATCCTTTTATAAAACGCATTTATGGACATATAGCTACGTATTTACACCTTCAACTATGTTAAAAATTCGTTAAAACACCGTAAAAAAATTTGGATTGTAGGGATGTATCTACTATCTTCGTGACATCTACTCCTTGGAAAAGAGTAGTGTAAAGGAAAGTTGTAAATAAAAAAGCGATTTAATGAACACAAAAAAACTAATAGCAGCAGTGCTATTTATAGGCTTTTGTCTAGTGTCGCAAGCACAAACAACAAACAACAAGAAGAACAACAACGAGCAGGACAACCTAGCTAAAGAATATTTCTCCCAGATCATGGGAGTTGCTATTAAAGCAACGACAAACACTAAACTCTATCAATTCGTATACGATTGGCTTGGCACACCTTACCGTTTGGGTGGAGATTCCAAAAAAGGAATTGATTGTTCGAAGTTCTCCTTAGCTGTATACGAAAACGTCTTCAATACCACTATCGGTTACAACAGCAGAAACCAATACGCTAATGTAACACCTGTCAACCGCAAAGACCTTCAGCCAGGCGATTTGGTATTCTTCAAAATCAGAAGTAAAAGCATCACACATGTGGGTGTCTATCTTGGAGATGACAAGTTTGCACATGCCTCATCCAGCAAAGGCGTAATGGTAAGCAGCCTAAAGGAACCTTACTGGAACCGCTACTATTATAACGGTGGAAGACCAAAGCCAGAAGTAAGTGAAACTATGACGGCAGATGCCTCTTCCTACAAAGAAGAAAACAATAAATAAAGTAACGATAAAATCTTTAAAAGTTAATAAAGTCCGAATGGCATTCATATCATTCGGACTTTTTATTTATTTTTGCTTTAACAGATTATATTATGCCAAGTAAAAAGACTCTAATATTAAATAAAGAACAGATCCTTCAAAAATCTAAGCGTATCGCTTATCAAATCCTTGAAGACAATTTTGAAGAGCCCAGCATTGTCCTTGTAGGTATAGCTGACCGAGGGTATATCTTCGCGCAGCGCCTTCAAAAGATATTAAAAGACATCGCTCCGGACAAAGAAATAGAATTGATAAAGGTGACTATCCAGAAAAACAAAAGAAGTCTGGAAGCTACTACAGACATTCCGGTAGAGTCTGCTGCAAATAAAGCTATCGTCATCATCGACGATGTACTGAACAGCGGACGTACCTTAGCCTACGGATTGGGCGCTTTTATCAATGTGCCGTTGAAAAAGATGCGTACAGCCGTATTGGTAGATCGCAGCCACCATCAGTTCCCTATATTCAGTGATTTCTACGGATTGAAGCTTTCTACCATCCTCAAAGAACATGTGGAGGTCCGTCTCGAAGAGTTCGACAAGCAAGAAGATAGCGTTTGGCTATCTTAAGATATAGTTTATTTCTACTAATCATATAAAATAAGAAAGGATTAAGTTTTACTTAATCCTTTCTTATTTTTAATCTCATTCCCGGCTTTATAAGATTACCTTTTAGGCCATTGTCCTTTTTTATTTTTTCTACTGTGATGCCATCATATTTGCGGGCTATCTTATCCAGGGAGTCTCCTTTCTTTACTGTATAATAGGCTGTCCTACTTTTAGGTGCTGATGTTTTATTTCTGGATGAGGTATTTTTTGCTAAGGTTGTACTAACAGGCTTGAAGACCACAAGCTGCCTTCCGGCGATGATACTTTTGTTTGAAAGATTGTTCCAAGCTTTCAGGTCCTGTACGGTAACACCAAATTTACGTGCTATAGAAGTCAGTGTCTCCCCTTTTTTGACGCGGTATGTCTTTCTTGCTTCCGCTACCATGACTTCCTCTTCTTCGCGATACTCTAGTGTCAAGGAGGAAGGAGCATTCAATGCCAGATAAAGAAGGCTGTCATTTACATTTGGTGTGACAGGCAAGAATAGACGTTTTGGTTTCTCTACAGATCCAGGCACTACAGACTTTTTATAGGCAGGATTGTAATGTTTAAGTTGCTTCAAGTCCATGTTTATGGCTTTGGCAATATGTCGTAAGTCCACCACTTTATCTACCATCACCATCTTGGCCGTATAGTCTAGCTCGGTCTCCGCAGGCTCAATAGCATAATAGGCGGCATTGCTCAATACATAGGTCATAGCAATATACTTAGGAATATAGTTTTGAGTTTCCTGTGGTAAATAGGGAGCTACGTCCCAAAACGTGGGACTCTCCAGCCCTGTACGGGCAAGGGCACGCTGCATCGCCCCGCGGCCACAGTTATAAGATGCCAAAGCCAACGTCCAGTCGTTGAACATGTCATAGGCCTCTTTCAGATATTTGGAGACAGCATACGTTGCCGTATAAATATCCTTACGCTCGTCGATATGGGCATTCATATCCAAATCATAGAGACGAGCCGTGGTATAAATAAACTGCCAAGGACCTACAGCACCGGACCGCGAAACGAGATGAGGATCCAAAGAAGATTCTACCAAAGAAAGATATTTCACCTCATCCGGAATCTGCATATCCTTAAAAACCTTTTCATACACAGCAAAATAATGCTTACTTAGCCCTAACAGACGACTCATATAAGGTCTGTAATTTGCAGAAGTATATTTGTCTATAAAATATTTCACCTTCTCGTTGTATGTCAACGGAATAGTCTTGGATGTAGCCTGCATCCTTTCTATAAGCTCACGCTCTTCCTCATTCCATGCTGACAGCGTATCTTTTGGAGATATCGACGAAGGTGTATTTTTACTTTCTGCTAAAGGCTTAGAAGTAAAGGCATGCAAATGGTTTGAAAAAAGAAAGGTTAAAAGTGCTGTACAATAAAAAAGTTTCATATTGTGCTAGTTTTGGTCACTAGTTGGCAATACTCAGCCGAACCGGCATAAAAAAGTAAAGATTACATCGACAGCAATGTAATCTTTACTGAAAGCTCTTATTGGTTATTATTTGTGTTATTCTGTTCGTTCGAGCGATTTGACGTATCCTCACGCTGCCCCTCTTTGAACTCTCTCACGCCTCTACCCAAACCACGCATTAACTCAGGAATCTTTTTTCCTCCAAACAACAATAGGACTAATATTACAATAACTATAATTTCTTGCGTTCCTATGAATAATAAATTAGATGTATGCATTTGCTTATTTCTTAATGAATTCTAATAGTTCAATACTCTCTTTACAAATATATGTAATAAATTTTATAATCAAATGTAACTATCTTGCTAACCAAGAAGATGGATTGACAGCCGTCATACCTTGCATCACACCGAAATACACTACCGGCGCTTCGAATTCCGAGTCAAAGCCTACCACACCGAGCTGTTGTCCCCTATTCACCTTCTGTCCTCTATGAACAGACAAGGATGACAAGTTAGAATAGAAGGTAAAATATTCACCGTGCTTTATCACCACTGTTCCTGCTACAGCCTGCACCACCTCTCCGGAAAATACGGCCTTCACGCTTGCGCCTGTAGAGGTACGGATGGCTATCTCTTCAGACAAACTTTGCACGCCTTCGATACTGTAAGGGCCGAAATTACGAACGATGTTACCCTGTGCTACAGGCCATGGCAACCTGCCTCGATTAGATTTGAAGTCAGCTGAAAGTCTGGCCGCCTCCGGCGTAGAACGCAAGATTTCGCTATCCGATTTCTTTGGTGTAGCTTTTTCTATCTCGGCCACTGTCTTTCCGGTACGCTTAGCTTCAGCTTCGGCTTTACGCTTGCGTTCCAGTTCGGCCTTGCGACGTTCCTCAGCGATTTCACGTGCCACAGCCGCCTTAATCAAAGCTTGGATACGCTTTCTTTCCTGCTGCTTCTGCGATAACTGCCCCTGGAAGGTACGTTCCTGCTTCACGATGGTATTTAGCTGCGACTGATGTGCTGCCCTATCCTTGCGAATGATGTCCCGTTCGCGCTCCTGGTCTGCCAACAATAGACGTTGTGCCTTCCTATCTGCTTCCATCTGCGCAATCTTCAATTCTATTTCCTTTTTTACTTTTTCGATTTCAGCCACTTTCACCTTACGGGCATCGCTAAACTGCTGTAAATATTTAATACGTTTAAACGCTTGGTTGAAGTCTTTGGAAGCAAAGATGAACATCAGCTTATTGTAGCCATTCCTATTTCTGAAGGCGAAAAGGATCATCTTCTCATAATCCTTACGCATCTTCTCTAACTCGGCCTTCAAGTTTTCTACTTCCGTAGTGTTCTTTCGAATCTGCGCTGATAGGTTGTTAAGCTCTCTGTTTATTACGACGATTTTTTCTTCACGAAGACGAAGTTGCTTGCTCAACGCGTTAATTTCACGTTGGGACAACATTTTTTCCTTAGTTTTGGCGGCTAACTCTTTATTTAGTAATGCTATTTCAGCATTAATCTTTTCTAATTGTTTCTTTAATTGAGTACTACTTTGACCAAATGATATTTGGCTACATCCAATTAAAAAGACTATGCTTAATACTATTTTTTTCAAACACATGAAATGAATCCGGCTTTACAGCTTTATTTTTTAGACTTCCAAAAATAATGATAACTAACTGGTTTGCCTAATAAAAAATATATTTTAACAGTGAAGCTAACGGATTACCTTATACTTAGCAGGCACCGTAAAAGGCATCTCCACCTCCTGATTAAACTCTATCTTGTTGTAGTCCAACACCACAGTAATGGACGTCTCCGCTGCATGGAGCTTAATATTTTGCCGTTGTGGATATTCATATCCTGTAACACTATTGAAGGAGCTATAGAACACCTCCAGTTTGTCACTGGAACCCACTGGCAATAGCCTGAATACCTTTGGCCGAGCACTGCCGCTGAGACTATACTGAAAGGAAATATCATCTTTGACTCCTACCAGCTGTGTCTCATCTTCAGCCTTGGCCACAGTAAGCTGGTGGGTCCGCAACAATTCGTTTGTCACATTCGACATAAGCATATTCTGCAAAATATTGAATGTAATGCCTTCTCCTGTATAGCGATGTATATAGGAAAATGGTTTGACGATATATTCACCTTGAAGCTTATTCATAATCTTAATAGAATCCGGTGTGATAAGGACACGCACGGCCTCTATATTGAGGAATGACGCGGTAACCGAAATCCATATCGCCTTACTGCGGTTGATACGCACATTCAGCGTAGCATCCTGCCTCTCCTTCCCGAATTCCACAGCAGCCTTGGCTCTTCCCGAGAAAGTATGGAAGTCCAGGTTGTTGATAACGATACCCGACACTACATTTTCAGACGAAGGTGAGGTAGTGATATTGGGCATCTGCACTACTTTTTTGGTCTTACAACCCGCAAGCAGAAACACCACGCACATACCATATATAATTTTATTCCACATATTTTTTTCCACTAATTTTTGTTTTGATTTTATCAATATTAGCGGCATTCTCTTCAGCATTGGCCATATGAATTTCTAAAGCCTTTTGCCATTGTTTTAGTGCCTCTTTCTCTTTCCCTAATTTAATAAGAATGTCTCCATAATGGTCAAAGAGAACCGCCGAGTTGGTTTCCATCTTTACGGCCTTTTCAATCCATGACAAAGCTTCTCTGAATTTCCCCTGCTGAAACAACACCCACGCGTAGGTATCCATCAGCGTTGCAGAATTGGGTTCCAGATCGTTAGACAGTTTAGAAAATCTCTCGGCACGGTGCAGATCTTTCTTTCGCTGCGCCAAGTAATAAGCGTAATTGTTCAGAGCACCTACATTCGTACTATCCAAGGCTATAGCCTCCTCGTAAGCCACATCCGAAAGATCCTTTTCATTAAGCTGATGATACACGTCACCCAAGGTGCCATATATCATCGAACGAAGGTAACTATTCTCATTTTCGGAAAAGTTAAGTGCTGTCTCCAATACCTCTCTCCCTTTTTGCCAATCGCTTTTGGCAATATGTGCCAATGCCGAAAAGTACAGCAGCTGGGAATTGTTAGGGTTGTGGCGCAACGCCTCTTGGCTGTGCTTGATACCTTCATCCGGCTGATTTAGAGCCAAATCCGTATTGATAAGGAGACGCCATGCATCAACATAACGAACATTCGAGTTGACAACCTTTAAAAATATGGTTCTGGCATCTTCTACATCCCCCTTACGCCAAAACAGCTCTCCACGTATAACCTGAGCAGCCAACATGTCTGGGTGATTCAACACTAACACATCAGCAAGCTGGATAAGCTTAGTGTCCGATAGAACTTTTTCATTGTACACCAGATTGGCTAATACCCTATATTTGTCGTCAAAGCTTGTGGTCGTCGCCGTAAAGCCTTCTTTAAGTGCGGCAAACATAGGTTCTGTCTTTCCTTGATCTTTGTACAGGTCTGCCAGATCAAGATACAGACTCTTATCGTTGGTAATCTTTATACCCTGCTCTATAGTAGAGATAGCTTCCTTTTGTTTTCCTTCTCTATTGTGAATATAACTTAAATAAGCATAGATATCGGCAATTTTGGTTTTACCATTCAAAGGCTGTAGTAAAGTTTTGGCCTTAGCATGCTCGTTCTTATTCAGATATATTTCTGCCATCACCAGATCCAAAGTGTCGGAATGTTGTGTTTTGGCCATGGTCTGATAGTGAGCTTCAGCCTTATCCAGCTGATTGTTCTGAGTATATAGAAGCAACAATTCTCTATCCAATCCCTCCGCCTTAGGATAAAAATTTTTCAGATTCTTGACCAACAGGATAGCCTCCTCAAACATGCCTTGCCTTTTATATATATCCATAAGCAAGTTGGAGAATGCCAGATTAGACTTTTCAAGCTCGTACGCTTTCCTAGCGTTGGCAATAGCTTCCTCCATATTGCCGGATTGACCATACAAAAGGCCTTTGGCATAGAATACTTCTGCCGCCTGCGGATAATCTTTTGTAATCTGTTCTAAAATATCGAGTCCTTCACGTAAATTTCCGTTACGCAAAAAAGACTCTACCTGTTGCAACTTATCTTTATAAGGTGGTTCCTTAGATTCCTGAGCAAAAGACCAAACAGCTCCTAACAGAAAGAAAACTACTACCAAAAACTTCTTAATCCCCATAATATGTATTTACTTTATATAACTGGACACCGTCACTAAGGTAACAATATCCCCTCTACTTCAAAGGAACAAAATACGTTTCAAAAGTTTAAATCGAAAACGTTTAAAAAAAGTTAAAAAAATATTTGAAATTTATGCTTTACAATTGAAAAGAAAATTACTACCTTTGCAATCCGATTGTAGTGATTACAATTGATTTTCAAACATTAATTAATTAAATAAAAGCAAGTGAATACGTTAAGTTACAAAACTGTCTCAGCCAATAAGAACACCGTTAACAAGGAGTGGATCGTTGTTGACGCTGAGGGCGAGATCTTGGGACGCTTGGCAAGCCAAATTGCAAAAGTAATTCGTGGTAAACATAAGCCAACATTTACCCCACACGTAGACTGCGGAGATAACGTAATCGTTATCAATGCAGACAAAGTTAAGTTGACAGGGAACAAACTAAGCGACAAAGTTTATGTTCGCTACACAGGCTACCCAGGTGGTCAAAGATTTGTTTCTCCTAAAGAGTTATTGGCAAAACATCCAGAACGCCTTATCGAGAAAGCCGTTCGTGGTATGTTACCTAAAAATCGTTTAGGTCGTAAATTATTCAAAAACCTTTATGTTTATGCTGGTACAGAGCACAAACATGAGGCACAAAATCCAAAACCAGTTAAATTTTAAGGAGAGCAAGCATGTCAACAACTAACACTTCAGGAAGAAGAAAAACTGCTGTTGCTCGTATTTTCTTAGGAGCTGGCAGCGGAAACATTACCGTAAACGGTAAAGATTACAAAGAATATTTTCCAACATTGCCATTGCAATACATCGTTACGCAATCATTAAGCGTAGTGGAGTCATTGTCAAATTTTGATGTTAGAGTTAACGTTCAAGGTGGTGGAATTAAGGGACAAGCAGAAGCTGTGCGTTTAGCTATCGCTAAAGCATTGGTAGAGCTTAACCCAGAAAACAAACCAGCGTTGCGCGCTAAAGGATTGCTTACACGCGACGACCGTATGGTTGAACGTAAAAAACCAGGACGTCGTAAAGCACGTAGAAGATTCCAATTCAGTAAACGTTAATCAAAGGAGGAACACAAAATGGCAAGAACAACTTATCAAGAATTATTGGATGCGGGTGTTCACTTTGGTCACCTTACTCGTAAGTGGGATCCGAAAATGGCTAAGTACATTTTCATGGAACGCAACGGTATCCACATCATCGACTTGAACAAAACTCTTACGAAATTAGAAGAAGCTGCTTCAGCTATCAAACAAATCGTAAAATCAGGTCGCAAAGTATTATTTGTAGCTACTAAAAAACAAGCGAAAGAAATCATCTCACAACAAGCTAAGGCTGTGAACATGCCTTACGTTACAGAGCGTTGGTTAGGTGGTATGCTTACGAACTTCGCAACAGTACGTAAGTCTATCAAGAAAATGTCCAACATCGACAAGATGCAAAAAGATGGTACTTTCGACGTACTTTCTAAGAAAGAAAAATTGATGATTCAACGTGAGCGTGTTAAGTTAGAAACCTTATTAGGTGGTATCGCTGACTTAAACCGTCTTCCAGCTGCTTTATTCATCGTGGATGTAAAAAAAGAACACATCGCTGTGTCTGAAGCACTTAAGTTGAACATCCCTACTTTCGCGATGGTAGATACAAACTCTGACCCTACTAACATCGACTTCCCAATCCCTGCTAACGACGACGCGACAAAATCTATCGCTCTTATCGCTAGTATCATTGGTCAAGCGATCGCTGAAGGTCTAGAAGAACGCAAACGCGAAAAAGAAGAAGAGGCGGAAAAAGAAGCAGCAGCCGCTAAAGCTGCAGCTGATGGTGGCGCAGAAGCGACTCCAGGAAAACGCACTCGTAAAGCAAAAGACGTAGAATAGTATTCTATACATAAAGCCGGATAGACAAGTGTAGGTTTCTGGAAGTATGCTTCCTCAATCCCAACACGTCTTTCCGGTTTTTTCGTTCATAACAAACACCTGTAGTCGTCAAGCTAAGGTGTTCATTTTAACATTGTAATTTTATTAAAAAAGAAAATATCATGTCAGTACAAATTTCTGCATCAGATGTAAACAAATTGCGTCAACAAACTGGCGCAGGTATGATGGATTGTAAAAAAGCTTTAATAGAAGCTAACGGTGACTTCGAAGCAGCTATCGACTACCTACGTAAAAAAGGTGCTAAAGTAGCAGCAAGCCGTCAAGACCGTGATTCTAACGAAGGTGTGATTATAGCAAAAGCTGCTGCTGATGGTAAAAGCGGTATCGTCGTAGAAGTAAACTGTGAAACTGACTTCGTAGCTAAAAACGCTGACTTCATTGCTCTTGCTGAAAAAATCGCTGACACAGCTCTAGCTAATAAACCTGCTTCATTAGAAGAATTAAAAGGTCTTTCTATCGATGGTAAAACTGTTGCTGATGCCTTAATCGAGCAAACAGGTATCATCGGTGAAAAAATCGATGTTTCTAAATACGAAACTATCACTGGTGAAAAAGTTATCGCTTATATCCACGGTAACTACCGCCTAGGTGTATTGGTAGCTCTTTCTGCTGCTGTAGAAGGTGCTGAAGAGGCTGGTAAAGACGTGGCTATGCAAATCGCTGCGATGAACCCTATCGCTATCGATAAAAACGATGTGGACGCAAAAACTATTGAGCGTGAGCTAGAAATCGCTAAAGAGCAAATCCGTGCAGAAGGTAAACCAGAAGAAATGGTTGAGAAAATCGCTCAAGGTAAATTGAACAAATTCTACAAAGAATCTACTTTATTGAACCAAGAGTTCGTTAAAGATTCTTCGAAAAGCATCGCTCAATTCTTAGACAGCGTTTCTAAAGGATTGACAGTAACAGCTTTCAAACGCGTTCAATTAGGTGCTTAATCCATAAAGAATCATCTAAAATCCAAATAAAAAGCCTTGCTTATTAAAGCAAGGCTTTTTATTTTATCCACTTCCTAAAACGATTTGTTAAATTTTTGTTAAAACAGACAACCTAATAAAATAATGGCACACAATTCGCGTTATAGAAGTAAATTCATATTTAGGTTAATAATTGGTTAGTTTGGAAAAGTCTGAAGTTCCCCGCTTCAGACTTTTCTTTTTTGCATTACAAAGTTTCCTTTAACCAACCGAAGAATTCTCTCTGCCACACTTGAGCATTGTGTCCTGTAAGCACCCAGTGGTTTTCATCCGGAAGATAAACAAAGCGGCTTTTTATTCCTTTCAGCTGAGCCGCTTGAAAAGCCTCCTGACCTTGTCCTATTGGCACGCGGAAATCTTTTCCTCCTTGAAAAATAAGGATTGGCGTATTCCACTTGTCAATATGCTTGATAGGGTTGAACTCCTGATAAGATTTTGCATTTTTTCTATCCCAATACGGACCTCCCAAATCGTAGTTGGCAAAGAAGAGCTCTTCAGTGGTGCCATACCATGATTCCATATTGAACAGGCCACAGTGCGAGATGAAAGTTTTGAAACGACCTTCATGTACTCCTGCCAACATAAATACAGAATAGCCACCGTAACTTGCTCCTATAGCCCCTATACGTTCACTATCCACATAAGGTTCTTTCTTGAAGTCATCAATAGCAGCAAGATAGTCGCGGATAGCTTGCCCCCCCCCAATCTTTAGAGATGTCGTGATTCCACTTAACACCCCATCCAGGCATTCCTCTTCGGTTAGGAAGGATAACGATATAACCTTGAGAAGCCATAAGCTGGAAATTCCAACGGAAAGAATATCCTTGTGTTGTGGCTGATTGAGGACCTCCCTGACAGAACAATAAGGTAGGATACTTTTTGTTAGGGTCAAAATCCGGCGGATAGATTACCCAAGAAAATAGATCTGCACCATCGGAGGCTTTACAGAAGCGCCCTTCCACTTTTGTTTCTTTCAGCTGAGCATACAATGCATCATTAACCGAAGTGATTGGCGTAAGATTTTTCTTTTTGAGAGAGAACAAATAAATCTCAGTGGCTCGTGTCATAGTTGTCGATGTTACGACAAGGCCCTCTTTTGTTTCTCCCACAATACCATTGATATCAAACTGTCCTTGACTCAGCTGCTGAATAGCCGGCAACGAGCGTACATTCAGATTGGCTGGTACCGTCAACTCAAAAAGCTGAACCGTACCTTTTGTCGGTGCTACAAAATATATCTTCTTATTGTCTTTACTCCAGAAAAATGAATTTATGGTCTCATCCCAATGTGCAGTGAGGTTCAGCTTTCTGCCATTAGCTATATCCATCAGCATGATGTCGTTTTTATCGACCTCATAGCCGTCTGTCTTCATGCTCAGCCAAGTAAGATATTTGCCGTCAGGACTGAAGGACGGATTAGTATCATAGCCCATCAAACCTTCCGTAAGGTTTGTCGTCTGCTTGGTATCTAAATCGTACTTGTAGATATCGGTATTCGTGCTCAAAGCATAATCTTTCCCAAATTTCTTCTTGCACACATAAAGTATGGATTTACTATCCGGCGCCCAAACATAGTCTTCTGCCCCGCCAAATGGTGCAGTAGGCGTATAATAAGGCTGTCCCTCCAACAGATCTATGGCTTCACCGATCTGTCCTTGGTTGTAGCTCGCTACAAAAGGATGGTTGAACCGTCCGTCGTTAAAGCTATCCCAATGTTTGTAATCCAAATCATCATAGATATAAACATTGGACTTTGGAAGATCCGGATACTTGTCTACACTATGGTATTTCTTGATAAGCACTTGCTTGCTGAAAAGGATATGTTTCTTATCTGGGGAAAGTTTAACATCCGAGAGTCCTCCCTCATAGTTGGTGAGCTGTACGGCTTCTCCTCCATTTATATTTTTCTTCCAAAGCTGTCCTTTATATAAATAAATCACTTCATTTTCCGGTGTAATCTCAATGACTGACTCACCTCCTGGATCCGTAGTGAAAGGTTTAGCCACACCTCCTTTTACAGGTA
Source organism: Sphingobacterium thermophilum (assembly GCF_039541675.1). Taxonomy (NCBI): domain Bacteria; kingdom Pseudomonadati; phylum Bacteroidota; class Sphingobacteriia; order Sphingobacteriales; family Sphingobacteriaceae; genus Sphingobacterium; species Sphingobacterium thermophilum. The sequence continues at coordinate 125,359 of NZ_BAABGR010000003.1, forward strand.
TTGTAAATAGATTTTTCTCCGATTTGTTCTGCTCGAAAGAATAATTTGACACACCGTACACGAGGGTAGAACCATCAGCACTTAATCCTTCTGCCGACACTCGTCCCACAGCCCAAAGGTCTGTAGGTGTCATGGCACGCTTCGATAAAGCTTCTTTCATCTGTGATTTAAATTGATTGGCATCTACTTGCTTTTCAGGAAGGCGCTGAGCCTGTCCCTGAAGTCCCAAAAGTAGAAAAGCGGATAATATAGTTACTTTATTCATCTTCTCTATCGTTTTGTGGTACAAGATAGGAAAGAATTTTAAAAGTGTCTATACTAGCTCTCTGCTTCTCCTCATCCATAACATCAAGATATAAGTCAAATATATCTTGATACCTTCCTTTCCCAATCTCATTGCCTGTCGAAGGTGTACCAATTTACCTTTGTAGACAACTTCATCAATACGGCCAGAATAATAAATATGCCTATAGAGCCGACGATAAGCGAATAATCCCTCAGTTGCATAAGCACATATATAAATACATAAAATAACGAGAGAATCATCCCAAACAAAAGAGCTGTCTTCTTCTGTTGGGTGATCATCAGGATAAATGATGCTATTAAGGATACTGTGGCAATTGACGCTATTAAATAGGCAATATTGAATCCCAAATGCTCAGAAATGGCCAATAACAGCGAGTAAAATACAACCATAGCGATCCCTATAAGTATATATTGAAGTATATGGATACGCTGTTTTTTGATAATTTCTGTGAAGAATAAAGAAGCAAATGTCAGCACTATCACCAAAATGCCGTATTTCGCAACCCGATAGGTCTTCTGATAGTTATTCACCTCCGGAAGGAAATTCACTTGAACCATATCCGTATCTGTCGCCACGGAGGACTGTGAGGCAGGATTAGAAAGCTCTTCGCTTGTCATTATCATATCTTCTCTCGACAAAGGGATGTCGGCAAAGTTGTATATACGCTGTAGACCTATCCACTGCTGAGGTAACTTACGACCAAAACTAGCAATGTTCCAAACGGCCTGGAATCCCTCCTGCCCCACCTTACGGTCATCCGGTAAAAATCCCCCATTAAAGCTGGGATTTGACCAGCTGCCTTCTACCATAAGCTTTGTTTGGTCTGCCAAAGGAAGGAAATTGAACGATTTCGAACCTTTAATCTCATAATTAAGTTCAAATGTTGAAGCAACCTTATCGTCTTCTCCTAATCCTATTGGCGCCGCTTCTAACATGTTTGGAAATACCCCCTGTATGGAATTATCCTTTTTCAGCGTATAATGGTTACCCGCAAAATATAAGCTTGGAGAAAGAGACAATCCTTTGATATCTTCTACTCCAAAGATGATTCTGGCATTTTTCCAGTCTACAGTGTTTCCATCAATCCTAAGAGCAGAAAGATCGGGCTTATTAAAATTCCCCTTAATCGACACCTTAGCTGTGTATACGACAGATTGATAGATTCCTCTATTCAAAGTTTCCGGCGTTACGGATACTTTAATATCGGATTTTTCCGGCAACATAAAGATCCAGTCATTCGCTAAAGTTTTTACGGAAGCAGATTTTCCTTCAGCATCTTTTTGTAGCGTCTCTTCCCAATAGCTATAGGGGATAGCCAGCACGGGCGCACTTACCACCTGTGCCCTACCCCATTTTTGAGCAATTTCCTTGGTTACGCTTTCTTCTCTTTGCCTTCGCTCCTGAATCAGGTCATAGATCCATGACATCGGTATCAACATAAACGAGGTAAGAAAGAAAATAACAACCATCTTCAAAACCGACGAATTTGTCAATCGGTCGTAGATGCTTACTAAACCTTGATCGTGTACATTGTGATTTGAAGTCTCCATAATAGCATTGTTTAAAAGTACTTTTGTTTTCAAAGTTATTGGTTAAAAAAATTATTTATACTGTTGTTTGATTAAATTTTCTAGAGCCATAAGGTGATTTTCAAAGGCCTTTTGACCTTTCTCGGTTTTGCGATACTTGGTATGAGGCTTTCTGTTTATGAAAGATTTTTCTACGGTAATATATCCTTCTTTCTCGAGACTTTTCAGGTTGGAAGCTAAGTTGCCGTCCGTCACCTGCAAAAGTTCTTTCAGTGAATTGAAATCGTAATGTTCGTTTGCTACCAGAATGCTCATGATTTGCAACCGAACACGATTTTCCAATATCTTGTCGTATAGAGATAAGTCTAACTTCACTTTTCGTAACGCTGATGTACGATTAAACCATAAACAATATGCAAAAGGCCAAATCCGGCAGCCCAGAAAAAGATGCCGTAGCCAGGCAGGCACAAAGCTAGTAATCCCAAAATAATATCCAAAATCCCTAACCACCGCAGCTCCTTAAACGAAAAGTAAGAGGCAGAAACTAGAGCTAGTCCATAGAAAACAAGCAATGTGAAAGCAATCAGTTCGTAATTTCCATTATTAAGGAATATCAAACTTATCGTTCCTCCTGTGATCAAAGGTATCAGCATAGCCTGCAATAAAGCTTTACTAGCCGGATTCCACACCGACTGTCTTGCCTGCTTTGCCTTACGTAAAGCCATAAGATAGCCTGTCACTATAGAAGCTAACAAAACCAACAATGCAATAAAGGTAAATACGGGAATCGTGTCTGCATTTAGATACTGATCACGATATGCAAAAACAGCATCACCCCCATAAATATATGCATAAGCTGTCCCCGCACCTATTAAAGCATAAAAACCAATCAATACGCCTGACAGCCCACTGATGGACATAAATTTTGATGATTTCTCCATCAAGGAACGTATATGCCCTATTTCGTCTATTAAATCTTTATGATTCATAAAAGTACTTTGATATCCAAAGTTGATGATAAAATTTTACATCACCAAATTTTTTTTAAAATTACACCATACATCCTCCACAAGTTTTCTGAATAATCCGACAATTCTTAATTTTTTTCCCCTTCTCCACCCCCGACAACGGGAATAATGTCACCTTCCCTTTCGGAAAAAAGAAGTGAAAAACCATCTTATCGTGAGCAATCTTAAGCGTGATATAAGCGATACACACCTTGTTGTCGAGAAAAATTATGAGACAACACAAAAAATCATGAAAAAAAATATATTTCTGATAACTAACCTATTAGCCCATTTACAGTAAAAAAACATAAAATTTATTCATCAAAAGACTTGACAAAACCGAAAATAGCGCCTATCTTTGTGTCATCAAAAGAAATCCTAACTGCGGAAGTGGCGTAATTGGTAGCCGCACCAGACTTAGGATCTGGCGCCGCAAGGCGTGGGGGTTCGAGTCCCTTCTTCCGCACTTGATATCCTCCCGAAAAAAGTTATCGGGAGGATTTTTTTTATAATGCGAACATAACGCTAAAAAGTATGAATATTTCACATCAGAAAATCGACAACATCGCTAAAATTACTATCAATTTAGCACCAGAGGACTATAATCCTGCTGTCGACAAAGCGATTAAAGATCAAGCTAAAAAAGCAAAATTACCAGGTTTCCGTCCTGGCATGGTACCTGCAAGTCATATTAGACGTACTTTCGGTAAAGCTATCTTATTCGACGAAATCAATCGACTTATCAACGAAAAGATTTCGGCATATATCACCGAGCAAAAACTAGAGGTATTAGGCCAACCACTTCCTGCAGAAGGTGAAGAGGACGCACAATACAACTGGGACTTCAAAGATACTTTCAACTTCAACTACGAAATAGGTTTAGCGCCTGAGTTCGAAATTCCTTTCGATGCATCTGCTGAGTTCACTCAGTACGACATCAAAGCAGATGAAGCTACCCTAGCAGAACGTATCAAAAACTTACGTCGTAGCTACGGCAAAATGACTAACCCTGAAGTATCTGAAGAAGGAGATGTTCTTTATGCTACCTTGAAGCAAGATAAAGAAGGCGGAATCGAAAAAACTACTTCTGTACGTACAGACATCATCGAAGACGCTAAAATCAAAAAATCTTTAGTAGGTCTTAAAAAAGATGACAGCGTAAAAATCGACGTTAAGAAAGCTTTCCAAGTAGCTGACCTAGCTCGCATCTTAGGTATCACTGAAGAGGAAGCTGAGAATCTTGACGTAACGAAATTCGAACTTACCGTTAAAAATATCAACAGATTAGAAGAAGCAGAACTTAACCAAGAGTTCTTCGACAAATTGTTCGCAGCAGGAGAAGTTACAACTGAAGAACAGTTTACCGCTAAAGTAAAAGAAGAAGTTGAAAACCTTTTCAAACAAACTTCAGATCAAAAATTACGCAACGACATGTACACTTTCGGCATGGACAAAGTTGACGTAAAATTCCCTGAGGAGTTCTTGAAAAGATGGTTAAAAGCTACAAACCCTAACCTTACTGAACAAGAAATCGAAGAAGGTTTCGCTGACTTCTTGAACAACTTGAAATGGACTATCATTGAAAACCGCATCATCACAGCCAACAACTTAGAAATTAAATATGATGAGGTGGTAGATTTGGCAAAAGAACGTATCTACGCACAAATCAAGATGTACAACTTCAATGAAGAGCCTACGGAAGAACAATTGAACCAGTTCGCCCTTCAGTTGCTTTCAGACAAAGAACAAGCTAACCGTCTGTTTGAAGAAGTTAAAGCCTTGAAAGTATTCGATTACTTGAAATCTAACGTTAAAATCAACTCACAAGAAATCGACTACAACAAGTTTCAAGAGCTAGATAAATAAAATTTTATTGATTTTAGAATGTAAAAGGTTAGCAAAGACGTTTGCTAACCTTTTTTATTTTAAGAATATGAGAATACGTAAAGCTACTCCTCAGGAGGCCTCCATCCTAGCAAAACTCATGAACTTAGCGATGAGAGAAATCACCTATCAATTCATAGGTGAAACTAACAGTGATAAAGCGAATGCTTTTCTCGCTTACTTTATCGCACTACCAGACAATCAATATTCCTATGAGAATATTTATGTTGCCGAAGTGGGAAATGAGATTGCTGGCCAGATCTGTTTGTACGATGGAGCAAAATTGTTGACATTAAGAAAACCAATATGGGAGAAAATAAAATCTGACTTCGGGAAAGATTATCACGCAGCAGAAGAAACACAAGCCGGTGAATTTTATATTGATACCTTGGCGGTAGCGCCACAATATCAAGGTAAAGGTATCGGAAAAGCTCTCTTAGAGTTTGCTATCGAAGAATTTGTTAAAAAACGGCAACAAACCCTAGGACTTTTGGTAGAAAAAGACAACGATAAAGCCAAACGGCTTTACGAAAAGTTGGGATTTGAAGTAGTAGAGCAGATAGATATTTTCGGAAAAGTGATGGAGCACATGCAAATAAAAGCCTAAGCTCCATCATTTTTTTTACTTAAAAAAGAATATTATATCCCACAGATAATCTTCCAAAAGGAAACTCCTTAGTGAAATCAGGATACTGCTGGTCTTTGAAGTGTCCATCCAACGCAAAATATCCTGAAGCTATATTGAGTGAAAAGCGCTTGAAGACACGTAAGCTTGTTTCTACCGTGGCGGCATGCAAGAGGTAATACGATTTCGTACCGCTGATGGTATGAAAATAGCCTCCGTTATAGTTGGCATAAATCAGCAAGCGGTTCAACAAACTCAGCTCCCCCACAAACCGATAAGAAGCCCCCGAGCCATAATTGTAATTTCTTGCCTGCCCATACCAGAGGTAGGGGTCCGGCACTGCCGCCAACAAGACCGCTCCTGCTCCTACAGATAAATTTAAGCGGTTTGTACTCTTATATCGGAATTCCGAATTCCAGTTATAAACCAAACTCTGGGCACCATAAAAGAATGCATCATTATTATAAAAGTCGTAATGCGCATTTAAGGTCCCAAAATGTTCTCCTTTCTTTGACTTAAAGAATTCGGCGCCATATAACAAAGCATGTACGTTGATCGTGCTGATTCGCGAACTATCGCCATTTCCCAGCTCAAAATTCACAGAAAACTGATCAAAAGGACGCTTGAAGTTATGATCCCCATTAGAGTAGTAAAATCTCAAACGGGCATATACGGAATTTTTTCCTTTCTCCAGAAAATCTCCTGTCTTAGTGTCGAATCTCCTTAGTCCCATGTCAAATTCGGCACTGATATGAGAAGAGTCTGCAGCATAATAATCATCGATTTTCTTACCCCACTTTCCATCAAGAAGTCGGTTCAGGCTATTCACTGGATTTACCAATAGGGCTACAATTTCATTCCCAATAATGTTATGCCCATTTTTACTACGAGCCAAGATGTTACGTGAAACACGATGCGTCATCTCCCCCAATATTATCCCCCCGAAAGTGGTGTTCACCAAATCATTGATGGAGGGATGCTGTGTCTCTCCTCCCGTCTCCCAGATATAACTACCTAAAAATGTAGCTATACTGGATTGGTAGAAATTGTATCCATTACTGCGAAAAGCATTGAAATATATCTGTCCGTGATATGGATGATCAATCTGGTTGGTAGTAAATTGGTTGTCATCCCAATCCCAGGCGCTGATTTTCTGATGTTGAATAAAATTTTTGAAAGAGATATACGAAAAAGGATCCCTTTTGATAAACCTATTAAACGTAGCTGGGAAAGCCTGCGCTAAAAACCATTCCGAGCTGGCTCTCCAAAAGAATTTCTTACGCGTAGGGATAAGCTCCTTTTCAACCTGTATCGTATCAAACAAAGTAATAGGTTTCCAAAATTTTCGGGGAGGCTTAACCCTGGAAGTCAAATTATAAAGGGAAGAATCTCTTTTCTCATTACTTTCTTCAGCAGCAAACAGAAAGAACGGAAAACTTAAAAGCACAAAAAATAATCCTAGGTTTTTCAGCATAGACCACAAAAATAGAGGTTTTTGTACTTTGTCCCTTCCTCTTTGTAATTTTTGGACAATATTATTACAATTTAATAAGAAAAAACATTCTCTTTATGAGAAAAACGTTACAAAAGAGAAACTTCCATAAGTAATAAGAAAGAATCCTCTAGAGACTTAACAGTTATTTGTCGTACATCTTCAATTCCAATGGCATCTCTCCTTTGCAGGGTCTGTCCTGCTATTTCCACTTCTCCTTCCAATACCATAAGATAAAGTCCTGTAGTTTCTCCTTTCCTGGTGTAATCCAACACTTTATTTTTATCTAAATCCGCTAGATAAAACCAAGCCTCCTGATAAATCCATGTTCCTTCTTTCTCTTCTGCTGATGGAGATACAATCTGTTGCCACCTGTTTTTACGACTTTCAGGATTTATTTTAATTTGATCATAGCGTGGTTCCACATTCTCTTGGTTAGGAAAAACCCAAATCTGCAAGAACTCTACAGGCTCCACCTCGCTTGCATTATACTCACTGTGCTGAATACCTTTACCGGCGCTCATAACCTGGATTTCGTTTTCACCTATCACTCCCGAGTTGCCCATGCTATCCGTATGAGCCAATGCCCCTTTCAATGGTATGGAAAAAATTTCCATATTACTATGAGGATGAAGACCGAAGCCACTACCTCCTTCCACATGATCATCGTTCAGCACCCGCAAGGCCCCAAAATGAATACGTTCAGGGTTGTAGTACCCTGCGAAGCTGAAGGTGTGATAGGTTTTCAACCAGCCATGGTCAGCATAACCTCTACTGCCTGCTCTATAAAGGGTCGTCCTCATCATATACTCCTTTCTTTGTTTTACACAAAGATAATTCACCCTTCTGGCGTATTTCTTAACTTACATTAAGAATTAGCCTTTATTCTTTCGGCACGCAGCTTACTCAAAAACTCAGGAGTGATGCCTATATAGGAGGCAACGGATTTTTGAGGAATGGTATGTATGAGAGAAGGATACATCTCGCAAAAGCGTTCATACCTCTCCTTCGCGGAAAGACTTAGATAGTTTATCGTTCGTTGATTGCTGGAGGCCAGTGCATTTTCCGTCAGAATGCGGAAATACCGTTCCAACTTAGGAATACTATCGAAAAGCGACAGCTGGCAACTTCTGCTTAGCAACAGAACCTTGCTGTCAATAAGTGCATCGATATAAAGAATGCTGGGTTGATTCTTCACAACAGAGTACATATCCGAAATCCACCAGTTTTCTGGAGCAAACTGCAGAATATGTTCAAATCCGTTACGGTCTACGGTATATGAGCGTAAACATCCTTCCACCACAAAAGCAGAATAATATGGGATTTCTCCTGCCTGATGCAAAAACTTTTTGCGTGGCACCTCCCTTTCCTTCACTAAGCTCTTGATAATATCTATCTCTTCTGATGAGAGAGCCACTATACCTTGGATATGTCGGATTAACTTTTCTACCATAAAAAAGGACGACCTTCTCGTCGTCCTACTAATTTACTATTTAATTTCGGTATAGCCAATGCCCATATTCTGAAACATGAAGGCCCATCGATCTGCATATTCTTCAATCTGCATTGACGTCGATTTTCCGGCACCATGTCCTGCCTTCGTATCTATGCGAATAAGGACCGGATGGTTTCCTTTGTGGTACTCCTGAAGGCGTGCGGCAAACTTGAAAGAATGTGCTGGCACCACACGGTCGTCATGATCTGCCGTGGTGATCATCGTCGCCGGATAGGCTACGCCGGGTTTCAACGCATGATACGGAGAATAACGATACAAATATTCAAACATCTCTTTGCTGTCCTCCGAAGTACCGTAATCAAAGGCCCATCCCGCACCGGCCGTAAACTTATGGTAACGTAACATATCCATCACCCCTACGGCAGGGAATGCCACCTTGAAGAGCTCCGGACGCTGCGTCATACATGCTCCTACCAAAAGACCTCCGTTGGAGCCTCCCGCGATAGCCAAACGTTCAGAAGATGTATATTTTTCACTAATCAGATATTCTGCCGCAGCAATAAAGTCATCAAACACATTCTGCTTATTCATCTTGGTGCCTGCCAGATGCCATCTTTCTCCATATTCGCCACCTCCACGAAGGTTAGCCACAGCATATACTCCTCCTTGTTCTAACAGTATTACCTGTGCTAGGCTGAAGGCAGGTGTCAAACTGATATTGAATCCTCCGTAACCGTACAATAGGGTTGGATTCGTCCCATCAAGCTTTATCCCTTTTTTATGGGTGATAATCATCGGCACTTTCGTTCCATCTTTAGAGGTATAAAACACTTGTTTGGACTCATACTGTGAAGGGTCAAACTTCACTCCCGATTCTTTATAAACTTCGGATTTACCCGTTTCGATATTGTATTTATAAATTGTGTTTGGATGGATATACGATGTAAAGGAATAATATAAGTGCTTATCCTTTTTCTTTGCACTGAATCCGCTGGCAGTACCTACTCCTGGCAGCTCAATTTCTCTTTCCAGCTTTCCGTTCCGGTCATACTGCTTAACCATGGAGATAGCATCCTTTAGGTAAGTGGCAAAAATCTTACCTCCTCCTACAGAAGGGGTAAGGACATTCTCCGTCTCTGGAATAAGATCTGCCCAATGATCTGGGGTAGGATTGGCAAAGTCCACCGTAACAATCTTACCATTAGGAGCATTTAGCTCTGTATAGATTATCAGCCGTGAGCCTTCATTGTCCAGCACAGCGTGATTTTTGTCCATATTCGGAACGATGGCCACAAAATCCGAATTAGGTATAGTCAAATCTTTGATATACAACTCATTGCCGGAAGTAGTATTGGCGGCACTTACAACCAAAAATCGCTCATCTTCCGTAAGATAAGCACCTATATATCGTCTTTTGAGATTTTCACCTCCTAAGATGAGCTCATCGTCGGTCTGTGGGGTATTAAGCTTATGAAAATATAGCTTATGAGCGTCTGTCATTGCCGACAGAATAGAACCTTCTTTAGGTCTGTCGTAGGAACTGTAGTAAAACCCTTCGTTTCCTCTCCATGCCAATCCCGAAAATTTAACATTGACTAATGTATCTCCTACAATGGATTTATCCGCAGTACGCATGACGATAACCTTACGCCAATCCGATCCGCCTTCAGAAATCTGATAGGCCACTAAGGAGCCATCCTTGCTGAAAGAGATGCCTGCCAGCGAAGTGGTCCCATCTTCCGAAAATTTGTTTGGATCTAAGAAGATTTCTTCTTTACCATTTTCTCCTTTCTTCCTATAAAGTACGGACTGGTTTTGAAGTCCGTCATTTTTGAACCAATAAATATATTCCCCCTCCTCAAAAGGTGCAGAATACTTTTCATAGTTCCACAAATATTCTAGGCGCTGCTTGATAGCTTCGCGATAAGGAATCTGTGAAAGATAATCCTGCGTCACCTCATTCTGTTCTTTGACCCAAGCCTTAGTCTTATCCGAAAGGTCGTCTTCCAGCCAACGATAAGGATCTTCTACTTCTGTACCGAAATAAACATCTTTGTGGTCTATCTTTTCGGTCTGCGGGTAAGGTTTTAATGTGATATTTTTCAATGCTTCAATTTTATTCTGTGACTGACAACTTACTAGAGCCATCATCATGACCAAACCTGAACTTATATTCTTTCTCATAATTTAAAATTTATAACACAAAGCTAATAAATATTGGGAGTTTGCAGATAATGGTTTGTTTGCATGTGCTATTTTGGTAATTTTGACCAATATGCAACCAAGAGACAAGATATATTTTGCATCAGATTTCCATCTAGGAGCATATCCTCAATCCAAATCGGAAGAACGGGAGCGGACAATCGTCAGCTGGCTTGACCATATTAAGAAAGATGCTGCAGAATTATATCTTGTAGGAGACATCTTTGACTTTTGGTTTGAATATGCTACTGTCGTTCCCAAAGGATATATTCGCTTCCTAGGGAAATTAGCAGAACTGGCAGACATGGGCATCAAGCTGACTTTCTTCAAGGGGAATCACGACATGTGGATGTTTGGTTATCTGAAGAAAGAGCTGAAAGCCTCCATCATCGATAATGAACTGGAGCTCAACCTAAATGGAAAGAAATTCTATATACATCACGGTGATGGTTTAGGTCCGGGAGACAGAAAATACAAGATGCTGAAAAAGATTTTCCGAAGTCCCTTGTGTCAATGGCTTTTCGCACGCTTACACCCCAACCTAGGTATAGGCATAGCTACACGTTGGTCACGCCACAGTCGCATCTCGAGTCAAGCACCGGAAACTTTTCTGGGAGAAGACAAAGAATGGCTCATCATCTATAGTAAAGAGCTTTTGCAAAAAGAACATTTCGACTATATGGTCTTTGGACATAGACATGTTCCTTATCATATCAAGGTGAACAATAGTACAGAAGTCGTGAATCTCGGAGAATGGATCAACCATTGCACTTATGCCGTATGGGACGGTGAAAACCTATCCTTAGAAAAATGGAGCTAACAAAAGGCATACAACAGATATATCCACTCGTGGAAGAGGATATGGATAAGATTATTGCCATAGCCCATAAACTCTGCGTTTCTAAAGGAGAGATACTCATCCAACACCAAGAGGTAAACAAATACATCTATTTTCTCGAAGAAGGCATATGCCGCATTTTTTATCCGAAGGAAGAAAAAGAGGTTGTACTGGACTTCTGCTTTCCTGGTGATATCATATTACCGCTCAACAGCTATGTTCACTCTCTTCCAACCTACGAAATCGTTGACACCTTAGAGCCTTGTGTCATCTACAGAATTTCTATCCAGGAGCTGCAGGAGCTCTATGCCTCTTCCCTATCCATAGCCAACTGGGGTCGCAAGCTTGCAGAACTGGAAACCCTAAAAATCGAAGCACGTCTTATGCAAAGCCTGTTCAAATCAGCAAGTGAACGCTACACTGAGCTGTTGAAAAAAGCACCTAAGCTCCTCCAGCGCATCAAATTGGGCTATATAGCTTCCTACCTAGGGGTTTCACAGGTAACTTTATCCCGCATACGTGCAGAGATATAATTTTTTATCATTTGTAAAAGGTTATTTCCTGCCGTTACCTCATCTTTGTACTTCATAAACACAAACATATGAACTGGATATTTTTAATTTTAGGAGGACTGTTTGAGGTAGGCTTCACCACTTGCCTGAGCAAAGCCAAAGAAACTACAGGCACCACCATGTACGGATGGTATCTGGGGTTCGTGGTCTGCCTCTTTGCCAGCATGGGACTATTGATCAAAGCAACACAAACTCTACCTATGGGTACCAGCTACGCCGTATGGACGGGAATTGGAGCTGTAGGAACAGTTTTGATAGGCATCATCTTCTTTAAAGAGCCTACAGACTTCTGGCGTTTGTTTTTCATTTTCACCCTTATCGCATCCATCGTCGGATTGAAAGCCGTATCAAGTCATTAAAAAACTACGTGTAATCAGATAAATTTTCAGTAATTTTGCCAATCCAAAAGACTTTTTTGGACCTGAAGGTTTTAGAATTATGTTAGAAAAATTACAAGCAATCAAAGAAAGATGGGAAGAAGTGGAAGCTGAATTAAGCAAGCCTGACACCATCTCCGATATGAAGCGCTTTGCGAAACTGAACAAAGAATATAAAGAGTTAGGCAAAATCGTAGAGCAATACCATATTTATAAAAATATTATAAGCAACATCGAAGCGAGTAAAGATATCTTAGCCAACGAGAAAGACCAAGAACTTCGCGAGATGGCTAAGGAGGAATTGGAAATTCTTTCCACACAAAAAGAGGAGAAAGAGGAGGAAATACGCCTCATGCTTATCCCTAAAGATCCTGAAGATTCACGTAATGCCATCCTCGAAATCCGTGGTGGTACAGGAGGTGATGAGGCAGCTCTTTTTGCGGGCGACCTTTACCGTATGTACACCCGCTTCTGTGAGAAAAAAGGATGGAGAACAGAAGTTATGGATGTTACGGAAGGAACAGCGGGAGGATATAAAGAGGTTATCATCAAAGTTATAGGCGAAGACGTATATGGACAGCTGAAATACGAATCAGGTGTACACCGCGTACAACGGGTGCCAGATACGGAAACACAAGGACGTGTACACACCTCCGCAGCATCCGTAGCCGTACTTCCTGAAGCAGAAGATGTGGATGTAGAACTTAACCCTGGTGATATAGAGATGCAAACTTCACGTTCGGGAGGTGCCGGTGGTCAGAACGTCAATAAAGTGGAAACAAAAGTACAGCTTACACACAAACCTACCGGTATAGTCGTGGTATGCCAAGTAGAACGCTCACAATTGGCAAACCGTGAGCGCGCAATGGAGATGTTGCGTAACAAATTGTATGAGCTAGAACTTAATAAGAAAAATGGCGACATCGCTGCCAGAAGAAAGACTTTGGTGTCTACCGGAGACCGTTCGGCAAAAATCAGAACCTACAACTACCCACAAGGTCGTGTTACCGAACATCGTATCGGTTTGACACTTTACAACCTTCCTGCAATCATGGACGGTGATATTCAGGAGATTATCGATGCACTGCAATTTGCAGAGAATGCAGAGAAGATGAAAGAGGGTGCTGTAGACTAATTTTTTTGATAAAAAAGTTTGTTTTTTCGCAAAACAGCCCTATATTTGCACACCTTCTCGAAAGAATGGTTGAGGTCTGGTAGTTCAGCTGGTTAGAATACATGCCTGTCACGCATGGGGTCGCGGGTTCGAGTCCCGTCCAGACCGCTGAAAGAGGAGAAAGTGCTCTCCAAACGTTCTGAAAAGTATTGAAAATAATTCTGGTCTGGTAGTTCAGCTGGTTAGAATACATGCCTGTCACGCATGGGGTCGCGGGTTCGAGTCCCGTCCAGACCGCCAGATTATTTTCAACACTTAGCACGTTCTTTAAACGTATCAAAAAAGATTTTAGGTCTGGTAGTTCAGCTGGTTAGAATACATGCCTGTCACGCATGGGGTCGCGGGTTCGAGTCCCGTCCAGACCGCTAAAATTCTTTTTAAACTACACACTCACATTAAGAAATTTTCAGGTCTGGTAGTTCAGCTGGTTAGAATACATGCCTGTCACGCATGGGGTCGCGGGTTCGAGTCCCGTCCAGACCGCTGAAAAAAATTAAAGGTTATTCTTCCGAATAGCTTTTTTTTTTAATCGTATCTCCCTTATAATAATCCCTTAACTCTTTGGTCTTATGGAAATCTATTATGTCTACATCATCAGATGTAATACTTCCGGAACACTGTATAAAGG
>NZ_BAABGR010000004.1:0-155197 GCF_039541675.1 Sphingobacterium thermophilum
GATAAGAACTAATTTAAATGGAATGAGCCCGGTAGAATACCGAGCTCATCATATCAAAAATATTGCATAAATTCGTCCAACTTTTTGGGGGCAGTCCAAAAAACCAAGGCTTTTGCTTTTCAGTTTTCATGGAAAAATAGGATTTTACGCATCCTTCCTAAAAGAATACTTATCTTTAAACCTTAAAATGCAGATTTCATGAAATACTATATCGTAGCAGGAGAAGCATCGGGCGACCTACATGGCGCCAACTTGATAAAAGCATTGAAGCAAGAAGATCCGCAGGCCGAATTCCGTATCGTGGGAGGCGATCTTATGCAAGAAGCTGCGGGAGCAACAGCTCTTATCCACACTTCACAGATGGCTTTCATGGGCTTCGTAGAGGTCTTGAAAAATCTGAATACCATTTCCAGAAATCTCAAAGCCGTAAAAGAAGATATCGCACAATACAATCCTGACACGGTTATTTTGATAGACTTTCCGGGATTTAACCTAAAAGTCGCTGCCTTTGCCAAGAAAAAAGGCATTAAAACATGCTATTATATATCGCCTAAAATATGGGCATGGAATCAGGGACGTGTACACAAGATCAAGAAAATTGTGGATCACATGTTCTGTATCCTACCCTTTGAAGTGGACTTCTACAAGAAGTTCGGGATGAAGGTAGACTATGTGGGCAACCCCTTGCTAGACGCCATCTCATCCTATACTTTTAATCCCAACTTCCGTAAGGATAACGGACTGACGGATGCGCCTATCTTAGCGCTGTTGCCAGGCAGCCGAAAGATGGAAATTGAAAATCTGCTACCCATCATGGCAGAGCTAACTTTCTCCTTTCCTAAGCATCAGCTGGTAATTGCCGGTGCTCCGAACTTTGATTTAGCATACTACCAACAGTTTATCGGAGACCTAAATCTTCCGGTAGTCTTCGGTCAGACCTATGACCTTCTCGCCAATGCCGAAGCAGCCGTGGTGACCAGCGGTACGGCTACACTAGAAACAGGAATCTTACGAGTGCCTCAAGTCGTCGTATACAAAGCCAATCCCATTTCCGTATGGCTGGCCAAAAAACTGGTTAAAGTAAGATTCATATCCTTAGTAAACCTTATTAACAATTATTTGTCTATAATAGAACTGATACAGGAAGATTGCACGACCCGCAACATCAAAGAAGAGCTGGGCCGCATACTGTTGGATTCGCAGCATCGTGCAAGTATCCTAGAAAATTACGATGTGCTGACCGAAAAGCTGGGATCACCGGGAGCTTCCCAAAGGACGGCAAAGCTTATCGTCGAGTATTTACGTTAATAAATAGGATTATGAAAAATAAAATAGCAATACTGATTGGTGCTTTTTTCTTATGCTTAGGTCATGTTTTTGCCCAATCGGTAGACCAACATTTTTCCAAGCTGGTGTTAAACAAAAAGGAAAAGAAGGTTTTTCACTCCAAAGACAAAGATTCGACAATTACCCTTCGTATTGACACCCTCATCATGAAGGATAAGTCCTCTTTACAGTTCTATGGTGAAAAGGATGTAAAACTGGTCATAAGCTATGCTGAAATAGGGAACAATGCATTTATCAGCGGTAACGCAGGAAAAAATAACGCCTCCAACTTCGATATTGATATTTACTTTCAAAGATTGGGGTCTCTATACATTATTGCAAAAGGTAGGGATGCCAACAACGGAACGCGCACCGATCCGAACGGTGATGGGGGAAACATTACTTTAACTTATGCTAAAGAGGGCATCACCCCACAAACGGAAAACAAAAAAGAAAAGCACTACCTCCACATGGATGCAAGCCCTGGAGGTCTTCATGTGGTTCCTGCCTCAGACCTGCGTGTCATATATGATCAGATTAAACATTCTCCTCCGGGAAGAATCAGCTTACCGCAAGGTCAGGTATATTCAGGATCTCCCGGAAAAGAAGGGAAAATAATCTTGCAGAGCAAATAAAACATTGAAGCCTTCCTCTTGTGGGAAGGCTTCAGTGTTTTATTTGTAGTTGAAAACCACCGTGACAGGGAGATGGTCCGAAGCATATTCTCCAGTCATAGCATTTGCTGCCACCAGAGAAAATCTGGAAGCTGCCAACTTATTGAATGCTACAAAATCGATAGCTTTATTAGGCGTACGTACCGGGAAAGACAAAGGACAGCTGTTCAAACATGAAAGATTAAACTCCTCCTTGAATTTTGTCAGCTCCTTGGATGACGATTCAGCATTATAATCGCCCCCGACAAATAAGGGTTTGCTCAATGTCTTGCTAAGACTATTAATGTACTCGACCTGCGCCATCCGGTTGGTTTCGTTAAGGTCCAGATGCGTTGCCGCGAACTCTATGGTAACATCACCAGGAAGAGTTATAGTTGCTATTGCTATGCTGCGCTGTTCTCCTGATGCAGGATTCGGAAGCAGCTCTTTTCTTGCATTGGACAATGTATATTTACTCAATATGGCCACTCCATACTCCCCTCCATTATAGTCTATAGATTTAGAGAAATAATAATTCATATTCAACAACTTAGCTAACTCCGCAGCTTGATTTACTTTTCCCGAACGAGGGACATTTACATCCACTTCCTGAAGAGCAATGATCTCGGCACCACTCTTTCTGATTACATTAGCGATATTGTTTAGATTTACTTCATTGGAGTTTTCAGGAGCTCCGTGATGGATGTTATAAGTCAAAGTAACAAGCTTTTTACTCGTTGTCACTGGAGCTTCCACGCTTTCTTTGCCTCCACAAGAGAACATTACCAGAACAGCTAAAAAGAGATAGAATAAAGTTTTCATAAAATTTATTTTTTGTCGATATATTTAAAAGTTGCCACCATAGGCAAGAATGTGTTAGCAGACTTAGGGAAAGTGCCGTACTCTAGTACACGCAGCACATCGTCCTTGTCTCTGAAAGTAATATAGTCGTAGACACCATTAGGATTATCTTTGGGAGCATTCCACGGACATCCTGTACCCAAACAGGCGAACGTAAATGCACCTTTAAGATAGCTTAAAGTTTCTAGATTCGCGGACTCTTGCTCGTTAAAATTTCCCACCAAAATCAAAGGAGCGTCCAGACGTTCGTTAGCATTAATAATATCTATAGCCTGCAGTGGTCGGTTTGTGGCATTAGGGTCTAACTCTGTTCCTGCAAAATAAAGTTCCTTGCCTTCTGCAATTTCCACTTTTATGCGCACCATGCTACGTAATTCTGCAGTGCTTCCTTCTGCCCTTCTCAGTATCTGGGCATATGTTTCCTTAATAGGAAATCTAGAAAGAACTGCATTTCCGAAACCTCCTGTCTGATAGTCAAAATTTTTCTTGAAAAAAACATACATACCCATGGAGTCTGCTACCACTTGAGGTCTATCGATTTTATTGGCTCGGGTCGTAGCACTATCTACTTGCCTTAACAGCAACAAGTCTGGATCATATTCCTTGATATATTCCAACATTGGCTGAAAATTGGCGGCATTGGTTCCCAATGCCATATTCATGGACATTACTTTGAAGGTTATACCTTCCTCTTCATCTCCTGGGGTTTGTGGATCTTCAATTTCTCTTTCCGGCAAAATATTCCAGTCTCCAGGATCTATGGATCTTTCACAGCCCATCATAAGTATCGACACAGTCATTAGGGCCAATATATATTTTAGTTTTTTCATAATACAGTCTAATAATTAGGGTTTTGAGTCATGTTTGGGTTCGCTATTAGTTCTTTTTCAGGGATAGGCCAATAGTACTCTCTATTCCTATCGTATTTTCGGCTTTGTACGCGTACTATTTCACCTGTCGTCGGATTGGTTGCACCATAAACCTCTCCATTCATTACGGCTTCATCGATTCCCCAGCGACGGATATCAAAATAACGGCCTCCTTCGAATGCCAATTCGGCCTGTCTTTCACGTCTTATCAGCTCACGCATCTTCTCTTGCGTATTATACAAGCCCGTATTTACCGGAGGCATAGTAGCTCTTGCCCTCACCTGATTTATGGCGGCAATGGCCTCGCTATTGTTCCACTGTCCCAGCTCTATCATGGCTTCAGCATAGTTAAGTAATATTTCGGCATAGCGAATGATCATGAAGTCCAAGGAGCCCGATTTATTTTGACGGTCTTTAGCATCGATATACTTTTTAATCCAATAACCAGTAGCAGTAGATTTGGATTCTCCAATCCTATCGCTTGGATTATAGAAAGGATCCAGCGTATATTGCCCTTGGAACTTTTCGTAAGGCACAAAGATTGAAGCTGCCAAACGAGGGTCTCTATTATTTCTGTAGTTTGGCTCCTTTTGGTAGATAAGGATGGAATCTCGGCCCAGCTCACTCAAGGTTTTTCCTTGCTTCGTTTCGTAGTTGTTCACCACGGTATTTGTCGGTGATAGATATGTTTCACCACCTATTCCGTAAGGGGCAAAAGATGTCCACGCATTCGAACAGCCATTCTCTTTGAAGAAAATTCTTTCCGTATTATTTTCGCCAGCGTAGCTGAAGAGCTCGCTATAGCTGTCCTGCGGTCTTGCGCTATTCACATACAGCTTATACACGCCGGAGTCCATTACTTTTTTCGACGCAAAGCGAGCCAGTTCGTAATCTTTATTGTAAAGTCCTAGACGCGACAGCAAAGCCCAACATATTCCACTGGTGATACGGAACTTATCGGCTTCAACATAGGTTGTTGGAAGCTTCTCCGCACATTCCGTCAGTTCTGCAATGATGAAGTCTGAAACATCTTTCTGAGGTGTTCTCGGCTGATTGTTTTCTTCCGGATTTAAAGACTTTGTCAGAAGAGGTATGTCACCAAATACCATCATCAGCTCCATGTGGTAGTAAGCTCGCAGTGCACGGGCTTCCAGCTTCATGCGTTCCTTCAGTGCGCCGTCCATATAGGTTTTGTCCACATTCTCCAAAAACCTATTGGCTCTTCGGATACAGATATAATCGTCTGTCCACAGAGAATTTGAGACGCCCCAACGGGAGTTGGCTAACCCACGAGTAAAGGTGTCGTATTCTCCCTTGAAGTCGCCCCGATGTACAGCCTCATCGGACAATCCTGCATAATACATAATATTGCGCCCCGAACTACCGCCTGGAATACCGACATATACGGATGCCAAAGCTTTTGTGGCGTCCGCCTCTGTATTCCACCATTGCTCGTCACTGACACCCGAAGGACTGTCGTGCGTCAAAAACTCATTACAAGAGGATTGTAGGAGTGCAACCATTAACATTCCTACAGATATATAAGATTTTATAGTCGTTTTCATCATCATTTATTTAAAAGTTTGCAGTGATACCCACAGTATATACTTTCATAATACCATATGTCCACGATCCACCTTGAGACTCAGGGTCTGCCAATTTTACTTTGGTGAATAGGAATGGATTTTGTGCATTCAGATAAATGCGTGAATTTTTGATACCGTATTTGTTAAGGAATTTGTTATTGAGTCTGTATCCTGCCTGTATAAACTTAACTCGTAGATATTTAGCATCAAACAGCCAGAAATCACTTCTCAATACGTTGTTGGCAGGGTTTGCAAGAATTCTCGGAAATATAGCATCTTGGTTGTTTTCTCTCCAGCTATTTGCTGCACGATATGTTGTAGGTACACCTCCCGAGGCACTAAAGTTAAGTGGATGCCACAAGTATCCACTAGACTTTCCTCCCAGATTAGCCGAATAATCATGACTTCCTGTACCTTGCAACAAAAACTCCAAGTCAAAATTCTTGTAGCTCATATTGACGTTGGTGAAATAGTTCAAGCGTGGTGTAGGATCCCCTATCACACGTTGGTCATCTTCGTCAATGACGCCGTCCCCATTCAAATCCACATACTTGATGTCGCCAGGACCCTCACCCGGTAAAATAGGTACAAGTGGAGTCTTCTTATCGCTGGCAAAATCGCTATACTGCAAAATACCGTCCGTAACATAGCCATAATAGCTTTGGATGCTATAACCTTGTGTATTGATAGAAATTCCGCTTATGTACGGTCCTCCTATAATTTTTGTTATCTTATTCTTATTATAGGTAATCCCCGGCTTGATAGAGAAGGAGAAATTTCTACTGATATTCTCATTATAGTTCAAGGAGATTTCCCATCCCTTGTTGCTTACCTCTCCCGCATTCAGAGGAGCAGAACCTATGGCTCCGGAAGGAGCTACCGAAGGTTGTAAGATTACGTCTTTCGTTTTCTTATCGTAGTAGTCAAAGGTTAACGACAGTTTATTATCAAACATTCCCAGATCTATACCCAAGTCTAGGATATGTACTTTCTCCCATGAGATATCTGGATTTCCCCACTCCGTCTCTACCCCATTATCCGTACTAATAAGGTTCTGATATTTATATAGTCCTATATTTTCATTACCCAAAAGACCATAAGAGGCTCTAAGTTTGAAGTTGTTAACCTTTTCTAGGTTAAAGAATTTCTCGTTGTGAAGATTCCAACCCAATGCCACGGAAGGAAAGTACCCGAACTTATTACCAGGGCCGAATTTCGAAGATCCATCCGCCCGGAAGGACAGTTCTGCAAGATATCTATCATCGAACGAGTAATTCAGCTTAGCATATGCTGATGCTAAGGAAGACACATTCCAATAGCCGTTGTTGAACTGTTCGGCCGAGATTCCTCCCATAGCGAAAATGTTGTGACGGTCAAAGCTCCTATTGTAATCAAAAGCACCGCTTAGATAGAGGTAGGTGTCTCTTGTTTCGGAATATGCATTACGTTGTGCGGTCCAAGTCTGCACCAGCTGCTTAGTATAATAGTCGAAGAAGTAAAAGTTGTCTCTATTCTGTTTGTAGACGTCACTATTGAGTCTGTAGCTAAGCTGCCCTCGTAGTGAAAAATTGTCACTCAACGACCACTTAGGTTGTAAGTTTATAGCTGCCTGATCGTATTGATAGCCTATGGTACCCCCCACTTCGGCATAAGCGATAGGGTTTACTATATCAGCATAGCGACCATAGATGGTAGGCCACCCTTCTTCTGCAGGATATTTCGGCAATACTGTAGGTGGAAGACGGTACAAGTCATCCAGCATACGTATCCCCCCATTGCTCAACGTGCGGTTGGGATATAACGTATTTCTCCGAATACCCAACACATCTAGGTTGATTAGAAACTTCTTAGAAAGGGATACCGAAGTATTAGCCCGGAGATTGAATCTATCCATTTTGTTGAGCGGCAGCATACCTTTCTGATACATATAATTTCCTGTCACAGCGAATCGCGCCACATCGTTACCACCGCTTACAGACAAGGAGTGTGACGTCAAAGGAGAATATTTGTCGATAAGAATATCCACCCAGTCAGTATTTGGATAGTTTATAGGATCATCTCCCGCCTCTGTACGGGCTATCTGTTCGTCAGTAAAGAAAACAGAGCCTCCTGATGCCACCTGAGCATAGTTATACATACGCATATAAGTAGGTGCATCAACAAATTCGGGGATGATAGAAGGAGTTTGTGAGCCATAGTATCCATCGTATAATACGTTTATCTGTCCGGCTTTACCTCTTTTTGTGGTTACGAGTATTACGCCATTGGCAGCACGTGCACCGTAAATGGCTGCAGCAGCAGCATCTTTCAGGATCGTAACACTTTCTACAGTTACGGGATCGATATGATTCATATCCATAGGAATGCCATCCACCAAGATCAATGGGTCGGAATTGTTCAATGTAGAAATACCGCGGATTTTTATTGTCGCTGCATCCCCTCCCGGCAGACCTGAGCCCTGCTGTACCTGCAGACCAGTAACCCCACCTTGTAGGGCCTGAGAAAGGTTGGTGATAGGTTTCCCTTCAACATTGGCTTTTATATCTAAGGAGGCTACAGAGCTGGCAATATGTTTGCGCTGCATTTCTGTCATCCCTACTACAACGATCTCATCCAGGTCAGACACATTCTCCTCAAGAGAGACGGTAAGGTTCAGCTCGTTTTTAGTCACCTGAATACGCTTTTCATGATACCCCACCCCACTGAAGATAATGGTACCTCCCCCTTTTGGGAGTGTAATCGCATAATAACCGGCCTCATCCGTAAAACCTAAAGTTCTACCTTCCTCATTACTTATGGTAATAGCAGAAAGAGGAACAGGAGGTTCTGCTGTATTGAACACCCTACCTTTTACCGAAATTTGTTCCTGCTGCATCTGCTTGGCAGACGTATTGGTTATAGGAGATTTATTTTCTCTGGGAATAATCGTTATCTGCCCTTTACTCTCCCTAAATGTTAGATTGTGCTTAGCCAACTCTTGCGTAAGCAACTTTTTAAAGTCTTCATCTTCAGCATAGACGCTAGTCTTAATATGGTTGACCAACTTTTCAGGGTACAATAAAGCAACATCAACTTGTTCCTGCAGCGCTTCCAAAAATCTTTTGAGACTGCCATTTTCCATCTTTACTGTTACTTTTTGAGGATAAGCAATGGCAGAAAAAGACATCATTAACCCTGTCAAAATTAAAGTACCTAGTCTCATAATTGATTTAATGATTGGAACATAACAACATCTCCGTTTGACATGTTGCCTCAACAGATAATTTTTCATAATTTAGATTCATTAAATTGTTTGTTAACGATTTATTTACAAGTTGTACAGAAGAGTGGCCGCTCTTCTGTATCTTTTTACTATACGTTTCGTCTATTGTATTACAACCCTTCTTCCCTCTAGTCTGATTTCATAATTTCTAAATTCATAAATACTCTTTAACGCCGTCACTACATCTACGTCCAAATTCAGACGTCCGGAATAAGGTTCGTCATCCTTAATTTTTTTCTTAAAGACTATCTCTACATTATATATTTTTTCCAACCTCGAAATCAGATATGGAAGTGTGGAGTTGTCCAAGACCAATTGCTTTTTGGTCCACATGATATCATTCCCTTTAGAGTTGCGGTCCAAGGTCACCACATTTTTAGTTTCATCATAGCTTATACGTTGACCTGCCTCCATATCTACCGCCTTAAATTTGTTCTGTCTGCTGCTAAAGCGGACTTTTCCCGTAATGAGATCTAGTGAGGTCATCTTATCTTCTTCATAAGAAGACAGATTAAAACTAGTTCCCAACACTTTAACCTCCGAGTTGAATGTATGAATCGTAAAGGGCTTGCCGTTAGTTGCAATATCAAAATATCCTTCTCCATCCAAATAGGTTTCTCTATCGTGCTGCAACATATTGTTTCGGAAAGTAAACAAAGAACCTGCATTAAGCCATACTTTGGAGCCGTCTGACATAATTATCTCTTTACGAGATCCATAGGGCACATATATGGTAGTATATTCCGCTTCACGAGTATCTATAGCATCAATATGTATAGAATCGAGGTTGGCCATCTGTTGCCATCCTTCCTTATATATTTCCCATGCATTTCCTCTCGCATCAGCACTCAAAATTGTGGTCTCCTCTTTGCCTCGAACTAGTTCTTTATGCTTTTCAGATACTTCTACCACACTAAGAGATGGACTTTCCTTCATAATGTTGCTCTGATAATACAACCATAGTCCGGAAAGACTACACAACACCAGTATAGCGAAGGTTTTACTCCAACGCACTATACGTCTTCTCCTTCCCGATTTGACAATCTGGGCAAAAAGATTATCCTTTTCCTGCTTATCCAGCTGCTGTTTCTTATCGTGGAATAGGTTATGAATTGGTTCTTCCGTCTTTTTCACGTTAGCTTTTTCTATATAGAGCAAGCCACAACAATTTTATAGACATTTTTTTATAAAAAAGATTAATATAGCCCAAAGTGGCTAATAAAGAGTAGTTTACAAGAACCGAAAGTGCTATCGGTAACGATTTAGTAATGGTGCTTACTGCACTCGCTTTCATCTGATTACCTTGTAAATCATTACCGCAAATTTAATAAAAAAAAGGGTTAAGTCGTAGCGTACTTAACCCTTTTTTCTGCTTTTTCCAATATACATCATAAGGCGTTATAAAATAAATCTTCCCCAATATGGGGGCAACCTGTGATATTGGTTCCGATATTATTTCCAAGTTTTGACAAATAAACAAAAATGTAAATCCGAAACGTATGGTGTTAATCTCTAAAAATCTAAGCTATGGAAATCGTGTTGAACAAAATATTATCGGAAATTCAGCGTCAGGAAGATATGCTATCTTCTCAAATGATGCAAACTGCGGATGAGGCTTACCAAATGACCTTATTCTTAAAGGAAATGCTGTTTACTATAAAGATGAAAGTCTTGCAGACCGGATTTAAGGACGAACGGCAGGAAATCAATTTTTTCAAGAAAATCAAACCGCAGATTTTAGGAAAACTTATTTATTACAATAAGGTATTCCGCATTGAAACTACCTGCCCCGTAAGTGCAGGGAGAATACACCAAAGTTATTTTGAAAACCAACTGAAAATTCTGAAATCCGAATACAAGGAAAGCATATCCAATGAGGATTTTTACAGGTACTATCGTGCAGGCAGAACTGACCGTGACCACAGTTATTTCAGGCTCGGAAAAATCAATTACCACGATGGTCTAAAAAGTAGTGTATTTGAAATTGACCTTAGCTTTTCTACTTATTACGATAACAAAGTTGCCCATATTATAGCCAATGAATTACTTTATACTTTCTTGCTTACCAAAATAAACCCTGAAAAAAATCCCGATACCATTTCAATAAACGGTGATGGAAACAAAGACATTTCGTGGACGAACTCGCAAAATGCACTGATAGAATTGATTTACGCCCTGTATGTTTCCAAATCTATTGCATACGGGAAAATAGGCATCAGGAAATTAGCATTGATTTTCCAAATCCTCTTCCGAACGCCCTTGAACGATATACATCATTCTTTCCACCGAATGAAAACAAGGGCAGGCTCCCGAACGGTGTTTTTAGACCAGCTCAAAATTTCCCTCGAAGAGTATATGGATAAAGACCTTTAGCAACATCAGCACGGGTGTTTGAAAGCAGTACACAAAATGTACTGCTTTTTCTTTGCCCATATATGCCAATTGGCATATATGGGCAAAAGGCTACTACAAAATAACCGAAACACGCTAAAACCCTTATTAAACAAGGGTTTTTCTCATTGCAAAAAATTTGAAAAAAAGTGCCAAACCAATGGGTACGCATTGGCAGACAAACACTGCCACACTTCTGAATTTTGTACTGTGAATATTAAACAATAGTGCAATGAACATTATAACAGTTGACGAAGAAGTGTGGAAGCACCTCAACGAACGGTTGAAAGCCATTAGCGAATATATCCTCAAACTGGAAGATACAAGCTACGATAGCTTATGGCTCAACAACCACGAAGTCTGCCAGTATCTCCACATCAGCGAAAAAACGTTGTGGCGTATGCGCACCAACGGGCAGATAGCTTTTTCAAAAATGTACGGGCAGTATTACTATACGATTGGTGCTATCAAGGAAATGCTCAACGCTAACGCCGTGCAGACGACCGATGAATATGTGGAGCAGCTTATGGCGAAAGGCAAAAGCTATATCGAGAAAGGCAGAAAGCTGAAATCAGGTAATCATTAAAAGCGTACCCGTATGAATATCGACAAAATGGAATTTGTGGCGTGGATGGAACGCATAATGGACAGGCTGGACATTCTTGGCAACCACATAGACGATTTACAAAAGAAGCGCAACAGCATAGACGGCGAAGAGTTACTGGATAATCAGGATTTATTGCAAATGCTGAAAATCAGTAACCGTTCCCTGCAACGGTATCGCTCCATAGGTAAGCTCCCTTATTATACCATTAGCGGAAAACTGTATTACAAGCTATCCGATGTGCATCAGTTCATCAGGGAAAGTTTTAACCCTCCGTTACCTAAACTGGATGCCAATAAGTGACAAACGCTGCCTTTGAGTGCCACATAAAGCAAATCAGTGAAGGCTTCCTTTACATTCGATCGTGAAATTTTGAAATTTTCAGATTATGAGCGAAGAAACAACTAATAAACAGGAAATGCCCGAACAGCTTTCGGACATCTTACTCGTATTGGATAAAGAGAAAATGAAAATCCAGGCAGTAAAGAGTATAGACGAAAACGGGAAAATGGAAACCGTTGACCCCACGAAGAAAAATCAAAACCAGTTTATGCGTGTGGATAAAAGCGGTGATTTCTTTTCCAACTTCTTTTCCAATTTTTTCAGCCAGTTAAAGAACCCTACAAACTTTACTTTCTTCAAAATGCCTGCCTCGGTTGCTGCTGAAAAAGCAGAGGAATTACAAAAGCACGTAGATAAGCCCACTCCACAGGGCGAAAAAGTGCTGAAAGAACACGAAGTGAAAGCAGAACCCCAACCCGATAAAAAACAAGAAAATCAAAATAATATGGCAACAGCACAAACAACAACGGAAACAAGCGAATATCGCTACAAGCCGGAGCAGATTGATTGGGACACAATGAAAAACCTCGGATTGAGCAAAGAGTATCTTGAAAAAAGGAACCTGCTCGACCCTTTGTTACGAGGTTATAAAACCAATGAGCTTTTACCGATAGGTATCAACCTCGGGGGCTCTATCCTCCGCACGGATGCCCGCCTGTCTTTACAGCAAGCGGAAGACGGCAATGTTATCGTGGCAATACACGGTATCAAAAGAGAACCTAACCTCCACTTTGAATTTTTCGGTCACAAGTTTACGGACGAAGACAAGAAAAACCTGCTCGAAACGGGTAATATGGGGCGTGTCGTCAATTTGGTAAACTCCAAAACAGGCGACCTGATGCCGTCCATTATAAGTATTGACAGGCTGACCAATGACGTGGTTGCACTGCGCACGGAGTTTATAAAAATTCCCGATGAAATTAAGGGCGTAAAGCTGAATGACGAACAAAAACAAACGCTGATGGAGGGCAAACCGCTCTATTTAGAGGGTATGATTTCCTCGAAAGGAACGGAGTTTTCGGCAACTGTACAATTCAATGCGGACAAACGGTATGTTGAGTTCCTGTTTGACAGAAGCAACAACAATCAGCA
Source organism: Sphingobacterium thermophilum (assembly GCF_039541675.1). NCBI lineage: Bacteria > Pseudomonadati > Bacteroidota > Sphingobacteriia > Sphingobacteriales > Sphingobacteriaceae > Sphingobacterium > Sphingobacterium thermophilum. The sequence continues at coordinate 12,987 of NZ_BAABGR010000004.1, forward strand.
GGCGCAAACGAACCAACAGAATACCCAACAAAGCAATCAGCAAAGCCAACCGCAAGAAGCTCCAAGAACTTTCAGGGGCAAAGAACTGGATGATGAGCAGTACAACAAGTTCAAAGCCGGACAAACCATATACGTTGAACTGAAAGACAAAAAAGACCAACCGTATAAGGGTTATATCACGTTCGACAAAGATACCGGAAAGACCAATTTTGAGTTTCCCGGTCAGTACAAAGCACGGGTAGAACCTGCCGAAACTCATAAAACACAAACTGCCGTCAATTCGGAGGGTAAAACCAACGAAGCGACCAAGAACGTCCAAGAGCCTTTGAAGTCCGGGCAGCAAAGACCGAAAAACGAGAAGCAGCAGGAGCAACAGGATAACAAGCCTGAAAAATCCAAAGGCAGAAAAATGTAATACAGTATGAAAACAATCATTGCAGAAAAACCAAGCGTAGCAAGGGAAATAGCCGGACTTGTGGGAGCATCCGATAAAAAGGATGGCTACCTGACAGGTAACGGCTATTTTGTTACGTGGGCATTCGGTCATTTAATAGGACTGGGAATGCCCGAAGATTACGGCATTTCGGGATTTGATAAAGCATCCCTGCCGATATTGCCCAACCCGTTTTTATTGACCGTCCGCAAGGTCAAAAAAGACAAAGGGTACACCGCCGATACTGGCGCATTAAAGCAACTGAAAGTCATTGAGCAGCTTTTTAAGCAAAGCAACAGCATCATCGTTGCTACCGATGCAGGTCGTGAGGGCGAACTCATTTTCAGGTACATTTATGAATACCTGAAATGCAACAAACCTTTTGAACGCCTTTGGATAAGTTCGCTTACCGAAAAGGCAATAAAGCAAGGCTTCAACAACCTAAAAGACGGGGCAGCATTTGACGGACTGTATCAGGCAGCGCAAGGCAGAAGCCGTGCCGACTGGCTTGTAGGCATCAATGCTACACAGGCATTGAGCATTGCCGCAGGCAATGGTATCCATTCGCTTGGAAGAGTGCAAACGCCCACACTGGCTTTGATATGTAAACGTTACCTCGACAATAAGAATTTCACGGTAAAGAAATACTGGCAGATACAATTAACGCACAACAAAGCCCAGGTTGATTTCAAAAGTATTTCCGCAACCAAATGGGACGAAAAGCAACTTGCTGATGATACCCTTAAAGCTATTCAGCGTGGCGCAACGGCAACCTTTACATCAGTAGAAACCAAAAGCGTTACAGAACAACCGCCCTTGCTTTTCGACCTGACAGGCTTACAAAAGGAAGCCAACAAAAGGCTGAAATTATCTGCTGAAGCAACGCTCAATATTGCGCAAAGCCTGTACGAAAAGAAGTTTATCACGTACCCACGTACCGGGAGCAAATACATCCCTGAAGATATGTGGGCAGAAATTCCAAACCTCGTGCGGGCATTGCAAAATCGTGAGGATTGCAAGCAAGCCCTTACCAAAATCAAATGGGGACGGTTCAACAAACGTATCGTGAATGACCTCCGTGTAACGGACCATCACGGTTTGTTGATTACGGACAAAGTGCCGTCCGTACTTAATGCAGACGAAAACAAGATTTACAATATGATTGCGCTTCGCTTGCTTGAAGCCATATCGCAAGCCTGTGTCAAAGAAATAACCGATGTATCATTACAGGTATTGCATTACGACTTTACGGCAAAAGGCTGTAAAATTCAGGAAGCGGGTTGGCGTTCCATAAAAGGAAGTTTTACCGATGACGGCGAAGAGCCAGTGCAGGAATTACCTGAACTGCATAAAGGCGACGAACTTGCCATAAAGGAAGCCGCAGTTTTGGAAAAGCAGACCAAACCACCAGTGCTTTACACCGAAGCCGGGCTTTTGTCGGCTATGGAAACCGCAGGGAAAGAAATTGAGAACGAAGAAGAACGCAAAGCCCTCAAAAATATCGGCATCGGTACTCCTGCAACAAGAGCCGCCATTATCGAAACCCTGTTTACCCGTAATTATATCCAACGGGATAAACGTTCTTTAATCCCTACGGAAAAAGGATTGCAGGTGTACGGGCTTGTAAAAGACCGGAAAATTGCAGACGTGGCAATGACTGCCGAATGGGAATTGGCGTTACAGAAAATAGAAAATAACGAAGCGGATGCCGGAACATTCCAAAAGGAAATGGAAACCTATGCCAAATCTATTACCGATGAATTGCTACAAACCTCTATTGCAAGCACCAACCAACCCAAACTAACCTGCCCGAAATGCAAAAGTCAGCAGCTTATTATCCGTGACAAGATTGTGAAATGCCCTGATGAGGCTTGTAACTGGGTACAGTTCCGCACCGTCTGCGGTGTACAAATCAGTATCGAAAATGTAACAAACCTTGTCAATAAAGGCAAAACCTCTCTTATCAAAGGAATGACAAGCAAAGCCGGAAAGAAATTCGATGCTTACATCATTCTGAAAGAAAACGCTGAAAGTTCCTTTGAGTTTGAAAAAAACAAAAGCAGTAAACGCAATGGAAAATAAACCGTCAATCGTACCCAAAGAAATCAGGAACCTGATTTATACTATCCGGGGCAAACAGGTAATGTTGGATAGCGACCTCGCTGCCTTATATCAGGTAGAAACAAAGAACCTGAACAAAGCTGTTAAAAGAAATATTAAGCGTTTTCCTGTATCATTCTGCTTTCAACTGACCGAAGAGGAAGTTGAAAACTTGAGGTTCCAAATTGGAACCTCAAGTTTAAATTACGGCGGCAGACGTTATTTGCCCTATGCTTTTACGGAACAAGGCGTTGCAATGGCATCTGCCATACTTCGTTCTGATATAGCCGTTAAAATGAGTGTGGAAATAATGGAAGCCTTTGTAGAAATGCGGCGTATGCTCATCAGCAACGCTTCTTTGTTTCATCGTTTGGACAATATCGAGTTAAAGCAACTGGAAGCCGACCAAAAATTTGAAGAGATTTTTAAGGCTTTGGAAAGCGACAAGCTGCACAGCGAAAAAGGCATTTTCTACAACGGGCAGATTTTTGATGCCTACGCCTTTGTTTCCGATATTATCCGTAGTGCCAAAAGCTCTGTTATCCTGCTTGATAATTATGTGGATGATACGGTGCTTACCTTGTTGGGTAAGCGTAAGACTAATGTAACCGCTACAATCCTTACCAAAAGTATCAGCAATCAGTTACGGTTAGACTTACAACGCTACAATAGCCAATATCCTCCGATAGAAATTGAAGTGTTTTCCGACGCCCACGACCGTTTTTTGATTATTGACCATACAGAACTCTACCATATAGGGGCATCGCTCAAAGACCTGGGCAAAAAATGGTTTGCTTTTTCAAGAATGGATATTGAAGTCGGCAGGATGCTTCAAATATTGAACAAGCCGTAAAAAATGAACCTCCGAATTATCGGAGGTTCATTTTTAGTTTTTTTATGCTTCAAAATGCTCTAATACGTTCTTAAATAACCTTTAGTAATATTTCTTCTTTAGCCATAAACTTGCTTTTACCAACAGTATCAGTACAGGTACTTCTACCAACGGTCCTATAACGCCCACAAATGCCTGTGGAGAATGAATACCGAAAACCGCTATTGCTACGGCTATTGCCAATTCAAAATTGTTTCCTGTGGCTGTAAATGCGATGGATGCGTTTTTGTCGTAAGGAACGTTTAAAGATTTATTGATAAAGAAGCTGACAAAAAACATTAGTACAAAATAGATGATTAACGGTATGGCTACTTTTACTACATCCATTGGCAGTTCTAATATTTTATCGCCTTTCAGACTGAACATTAATACGATTGTAAACAGTAAAGCATATAATGTAATGGGCGATATTCGAGGTACAAATTTCCTGTTATACCATTCTATTCCTTTTGACTTTACCAATGCGTAACGGCTTATAAAACCTGCTAAGAAAGGAATGCCTAAGTATATTAATACGCTTTCGGTTACGTCTTTCATTGATACGCTTACATTGAAATTGGCTACTCCTAATTTGCTTGGTAATACATTAATGAATAACCAAACTAAGAAGCTATAAGAAATTATCTGAAAGATGCTGTTTAATGCAACTAACATAGCTGTGTATTCTCTGTTTGCTTTAGCTAAATCGCTCCATACGATTACCATTGCGATACATCTTGCCAAACCTATCAATATCAAGCCTGTCATATAATCGGGTTCATTACGTAAAAACAAAACGGCTAATCCGAACATCAATATTGTACCGATAACCCAATTGAGCAATAAGGATATGCCGATTACTTTTTTATCCTTAAATGCTTGGGGCAATAATGAATAATCCACTTTTGCCAATGGCGGGTACATCATCAGTATCAGACCTATTGCCAAAGGAACGTTTGTAGTGCCTACGGATAAAGCATTTGTAATTTTTGATATTCCCGGAAAGAAATACCCTAAACCTATACCTGCTGCCATTGCAAGGAATATCCATAAGGTAAGGTAACGGTCAAGAAATTTTAGTTTTGGTTGCATTGGTTATTGACTGACTTTTGAAAAAACATAAAACATTTCCGTTGCTATCTGTAAACTTCTTTCTGCATATACCTGTGATTGCTCCGGTGTATTGTCTGAAATTTTAGGGTCTTCAAATGTGATAGGTATCCTTTTTTCTGCACCTGCAATAAATGGACATCCACCGTCTGCCTGTGAACAGGTCATAATGGCTGTAAATGCTGATACTGGGTTGAAAGGACTATCGTACTTTTTTGAAAAGCCGATAACAGGCAAAGCATTATCGCTGTATTTTATGGCATATACAGGGTTATTAGTATCTGCGATTTTGAAAATGTTAAACCCCTGATTAGTCAATGTTTCTGCAACTTTCGGAAATAGTGACGTTTCTTCCGTACCGCCCGAATAACAATGTACATTTGGTATATTAAAATGTGCTGACGCTACCTGTGCCCAAACCTGTGATAAATGGCTTCTTCGGGAATTGTGGGTACAGATGAAATTGATATTTATATCCTGCCTGTCGTTTACTTTTTGCTGTATAAAATCAATCAGCGGTTGTAATACGGCTTTACGTTCTTCGCTGATGCTTTGTACATCAATTTTGTTGTTAATGATTTCGATTAGTTTTTGATACATCGCATTTTGTTTTTAGTGTTTAGCAACATCCCGAATTTGGTGTACAGCAAGCATTATTCAGCTCTGATAATTTTACCTTTTGCTTTTCGGCAGGAATACCGCAAGCATCACTTGCCAGGCAAGCGGTTTGCTTGTTTTTCAGTACAAAATGGTTTCCGTTAAAATTCAAATCGTATTTACCAACCGTTTCGCTTTGGTATTCTACTTCTATTTCGGCATCTTCAATACCCAACTTTTCTTCGGATAGCTTAATGATGTTTAATAGCTTTGTTGGCTTTAATCGGTGTTCAAAATCGTTGGCATTCCATAATTGGAAATTGACAACTTTTTCGTTTCTAATTGTTCCGCCACAATCAATGAAGTGTTTTGTAATAACACCTATCTCGGTAACGTGAAAGTGTTCGGGTACAAATGTTCCGTTCTCTAATTGAAATTCAACATTATCCAATGCTGGTAAGATTTCTTTGATGTTTGATAGTTTCATTATTTTTTTATTTAATTGTTATATTGCTTTATTGCGATTAATGTGCTTAAAAAAAATGCTTAACAGCATTTATCAACCTCTACATTATCTATAAAGAAAGCATTGAGTTCCTTTTTAATCTGCTGCCAAACATTTTCATCAATACAGTAGCACACACTTGTCCCTTCTATATTGCCTTTGATGATACCAATGTTTTTAAGCTCTTTTAAATGTTGTGAAATCGTAGCCTGCGCCAATCCTAATTCTTCCACTAAGTCATTACAAATGCAAGCATTCTGCTTGATGATGTATTGCAGGATAGCTATACGGGCAGGATGAGCCAGTGCCTTTAAAGTGGTTGCCAAGCTGTTTTGCTGTTCTGTAAATATTTCTGTTTTTGTTACGCCCATCTTATTTGTAATAATATATCGCAATATTACGATAAATATTTAAACCACAAAAGTAGTTTGTGAAAAAACATATAGCCAAGCACCAATTCTGTATAAATAATCAGTTCAATTTTCTATTGTAAATCGCCAAATCCTGCCTTTCAAAGCCAAACGCTGCAACATTATCAAAGGCATTTGCTCCTGCTTATAATTTTAGGATTTAAGTAAAATTCTAATCAAAATAAGTATGGATGTACAGCAAAAAGACCTGTCGTATTTCAGATTACGACTGCAAGAATTATTAAACAGCAGCTTTCCCGAAAAGGCACACGACCAAAAATTTATTGACCAACGGTCTTCGTGGGCTGCCAATGCTTATGAGGGTGCTTTCCGTTCGGGAAACGCCGTTGAGCAATGCGACGAAATAGCCAACTACATACTTTTTGAGGGCTTGCACTTCTCCAAGTTCAACACGGTTTTCAAAGTGGTATGCAATGAGTTTGATGCCATAATGGCAGACGAGGAGCTGCGACCGTTCGCCCTTAAAATGTTCCCCGTTTGTGAGCCTGTTTTCGCAGGATATGAATTAACCGATGATTTCGCCAACGGAAATGAGTTTGATGTACTCTATACCGAACTGACCGGAACCATCTCAATATGGATTGAGGAAAATGGGCTTCAGTAAGCGGTTCCATCTCCAACAGAATATTGATGCCCTGCGAATTGTTTTTAAACTGGAAAAGGAGAAACGGCAAGCCACCGTAGGCGAAAGACTGCTAATGATGCGATACAGCGGATTTGGCGGTCTTAAATTCGTTCTGAACCCCGTAGAAAACGAAATAGACATCAATCATTGGAGAAAAACAGAACACGACCTTTTTCCACTCACGCAGGAACTCCACCAACTACTCAAAGAAAATTCCGAAGACGATAAGCAATACCGCAAGTATGTGGATAGTATGAAAAGTTCCGTACTGACGGCTTTTTATACCCCACCAAAAGTTATAGATGCCATTTCATCTGCCTTGCGGGATAATGGTCTGCACATTGATAAATTCCTCGAACCCTCCGCAGGTATCGGTTCATTCATCCAATCCTTTTCGGAAAATCAGAAAGCCAGTGTTACCGCTTATGAAAAGGACTTGCTTACAGGCAAGATTTTAAAGCAGCTTTACCCCGAAATCAATATCCGTATAAACGGCTTTGAGGAAATCCCCGAAAGGGAACAAAACACCTATGATGTAATCGCCAGTAATATCCCTTTTGGCGATACTTCCGTATTTGACCTTTCTTATTCACGCAGTAGAAACAGCGCAAAGGAACAAGCTGCCCGAAGCATACACAATTACTTTTTTCTGAAAGGTGCTGATATGCTCCGTGAGGGCGGTTTGTTGGCTTACATCACTTCACAGGGCATTCTGAACAGCCCTAAGAACGAACCCATACGCAGGGCGTTGATGCAGGATAATAATTTGGTTTCGGTTGTAAGATTGCCTAACAACCTGTTTACCGAATATGCAGGTACGGAAGTCGGCAGCGACCTGATTATCCTGCAAAAAAATACGGCAAAAGAAAATCTGACCGACAGGGAAGATCTGTTTTGCCAAAGCAAGCCATCTGAATACAATACGCCTGGCAATGCGCTCTTTCAGGACAGTACAAGAATTATCCATACCGACCAAAAATTAGATACCGACCCATACGGGCAACCTGCCTTAATCTATACGCATAAAGACGGTGTTGAGGGCATTGCCAAAGATTTGAAGCAAATGCTTTCCGAAGATTTTGGAAAGCATCTGAATTTGAGTTTATACAAAGGCGAACAGAACGACGAGCCTGTTATACAAATTCCTATTGAACCAAAAGTTACACCTCCGGTCATAGACCCTGTAATCATTCAGCAAAAGCCGCAACCTGTACCTACTCCGGTAGTCCGTCAGGAAAGCCCGCAGGAATTAAAGCAACTAAGCATTTTTGACTTGTTTGAAAGTGCGGGAGAACCTGTAATGGTTCTTGCTCCACCTAAAAGAACTACCCAAGCCAAAAGGCAAAGCACTAAAAAAAGAAGAGGTACAATAGGTCGTCAGCCCGACCTGTTCAGCAGTGCAAGGCAGCAGCCCTATACACCGCTAAAATCCAATGGTGATATTAACGGAACCGACCAGGTTAACGGCAAAAAACAGGAAGCTATCAGCGACCTGTTTTCACAAATAAACGGAAATGGCCAGTCTGATAAGACAGCCATTACCGCTATCAATATTAATGCTATTCCTGAACCTGCCCCGTATAGTGGCGAACTGCAATCATTCCATCGGAATGATTGCCTTGTGGTGGATAACGGTTGGGTCGGCTATTTGCAAGAGGTGGATAAGGAAGACAAAAAAGCTATCTTTCATCCATTGCAATTGCCGTCGGCACAGAAAGCAAGAGCCGAAGCCTACATAGCTGTAAGGGACAGTTATATCAACCTGTACCAAAAAGAAGCTGAAAAGCAGACCGAACACAAGGCAGAACGGGAAACCCTGAACCTCCTGTACGATGGCTTTGTCAAAAAATACGGTAATCTCAATGCTGCCGACAATGCCAAGCTGATAAAGACAGACAGCGCAGGTAAAGAAATTCCTTATCTGGAGCGTATCATTGGCGGCATAATCCATAAAGCGGATATATTCAGCCGTCCTGTTAGTTTCTCTACGACCACGTTAGCAACCGATAATCCCGAAGAGGCATTAGCCGCCTCGCTGAATAAATACGGCAACGTGGATTTGGACTTTATGTCCGAAATCAGCAGCCTGCCTGCCGATACCCTGAAAGAAGCCTTACACGGGCGGTTGTTCTACAATCCGCTACAACAGGAATACGAAATAGCCGAACGGTGGATTGCAGGCAACGTAGTTGAGAAAGCCGATGAAGTAAGAGCCTATCTTGAAAACAATCCTGATGATACCGAAGCCAAAGAAAGCCTTACCGCTTTAGAGGAAGCCCGACCAAAACGGATTGAATTTGAGGAGTTGGATTTTAATCTCGGCGAACGGTGGATACCTACCGGAATTTATGCCCGTTTCGCTTCGCACCTGTTCGATGCGGATGTACTGGTTCATTACTCCGAAAGCTCCGACGACTTTTCTGTGAAATGTCATCGGGGCAATATGCACATTTGGGAAAAATATGCTGTCAAAGCGGAAAGCCGAACATTTGACGGTATTGCCCTGCTCAAACACGCCCTTGTCAATACTACGCCTGATATAACCAAAAAAGTGATGGTTGGCGACCAAGAGGTCAAAGTACGGGATATGGAAGCCATACAAATGGCGAACACCAAGATTGATGAAATCCGTACCGCTTTTACCGACTGGCTACACGCACAGAACGATGAATTTAAAAATAGGCTGACCGACCAGTACAACGACACCTTTAACTGTTTCGTTCGCCCGAACTATGACGGAAGCCATCAGGAATTTCCGGGATTAGACCGCAAGGGTGCAGGCATTGAAGACCTGTATTCAAGCCAAAAGGACACGGTTTGGATGATAAAACTGAACAACGGTGCTATCTGCGACCACGAAGTAGGCGCAGGAAAAACGCTGATAATGTGTACCGCAGCGCAGGAAATGAAGCGTTTGGGATTAGCCCATAAACCGATGATAATCGGACTGAAAGCCAATATACCTGCTATTGCTGAAGACTACCGAAAAGCCTATCCACACGCAAAAATCCTTTATCCAGGTATTGATGATTTTACGCCTAAAAAACGCCTGCGGATTTTCGGGGATATTAAAAACAACGATTGGGATTGTGTGATACTCACGCACGACCAGTTCGGAATGATACCTCAATCGCCCGAAATACAAAAGGAAATCCTCGAAATAGAATTAGACAGCGTAGAGCGCAACCTCGATGCCCTGAAATCGCAAGGCAAGGAAGTGACAAGGGGAATGCTCGCCGGGGTAATCAAACGAAAAGAAAATCTTGAAGTAAAGCTGAAAACGCTGCAACACGATATTGAAAACCGCAAAGATGATATTGTGGACTTTAAGATGATGGGCATAGACCATTTGTTTGTGGACGAAAGCCACCAATTCAAAAACCTGATGTTCAACACCCGTCATACACGGGTTGCCGGATTGGGTAACGTGGACGGCAGCCAAAAGGCACTGAACCTGCTTTTTGCAATCCGCACCATTCAGGAGCGTACCAATGCGGATATGGGCGCAACCTTTCTTTCGGGTACGACCATCAGCAATTCATTAACGGAGCTGTACCTACTGTTCAAATATCTGCGTCCCCGTGCATTGGAAAAACAGGGCATTCATTCTTTTGATGCGTGGGCAGCTATCTATGCAAGGAAAACGACCGATTATGAATTTTCGGTAGCTAACAATATTGTAGCAAAAGAGCGTTTCCGCTACTTTATCAAAGTGCCGGAACTTGCGCAGTTCTATTCTGAAATCACGGATTACAGAACGGCAAAGGATATTGGTATTGACCGACCCAACAAGAACGAGGTATTATACAATATACCGCCAACGCCCGACCAAGAAGCCTTTATCCAAAGCCTGATGGCTTTTGCCAAAACGGGCGATGCTACTTTGCTCGGAAGAGAACCATTATCGCAAAGGGAAGAAAAAGCAAAGATGCTCATTGCGACGGACTATGCCCGTAAGATGTCGCTCGATATGCGTATGGTAAGTGGTATATACGACGACCATCCCGACAACAAGGCTTCGCATTGTGCGGTAAATATCGCCAAGTTTTACAACCAGTTCAACGCACAGAAAGGAACGCAGTTCGTTTTCTCCGATTTGGGAACCTACAAGCCCGGCGAATGGAACGTGTACTCCGAAATAAAACGCAAACTCGTGGAGGACCACGGCATACCTGCGCACGAAGTAAGGTTTATTCAGGAAGCGAAAAATGATAAGCAACGTAAGGAACTTATCAACGGAATGAACGAGGGCAAAATCCGTGTACTGTTCGGTTCTACAAGTATGCTCGGAACTGGCGTAAACGCACAGAAAAGAGCTGTTGCCGTTCATCATTTAGATACACCGTGGCGACCGTCTGACCTTGCCCAAAGGGACGGGCGGGCAATCAGAAAAGGCAATGAGATTGCCAAATTCTTTGCCGATAATAAAGTTGCTGTGATTATCTATGCAGTTGAAAAATCGTTGGACAGTTACAAATTCAACCTGCTGTATAATAAGCAGCTTTTCATCGACCAGTTAAAGACTAACAACCTGACCAAAAGAACGATTGACGAGGGAAGTATGGACGAAAAATCGGGAATGAACTTTTCGGAATATGTGGCAATCCTGTCAGGAAATACAGACCTGTTGGATAAAGCCAAACTGGAAAAACAGATTGCCGGACTGGAAAGCGAAAAGCAGGCGTTCAACCGCTCTAAATCCAGTGCCAAATTTAAGGTACAGGATTATATGGAAATGTTGCAAAGCACTCAATCCCGTTTGAGCCGGATGAGTACCGACTGGGAAAACTTACAGCAACGCCTGCAAAAGCGTTCGGACGGTACAATCGAAAACCCTGTGCTGTTAGATGGCTTGCCGCCCAATGCAAATCCGAAACAAATAGGCGCAAAACTGAACGAGATTGCGAACAAAGCCCGCACGGCAGGCGACTATCGTGAAATAGGCAACCTCTACGGGTTTCAATTATTGGTTAAAACAGAACTTCCAAAGGATAATTCAACACTCGAAAGGGTCAATAGATTTTTTATAACTGGCGAGGGCAATATCAAGTACACCTACAATAACGGTCTGATGGCAAAAGACCCCGAAACCGCCGCAATGAATTTTTTAAGGGCTTTGGAAAAACTGCCGGGCTTTGTGAAGCAGGAGCAGGAGAAAATCGCTGAAATACAAAAAGACCTGCCGATGCTTCAGGAAGTGGTTAACGGTACTTGGGCTAAGGAAAGTCGATTGAGTGAGCTTAAAACGGAACTGGCTGCCGTAGAAAGAAAGATACAGCTATCTATTACGCCGGAAACCAAACAAGATGCTTCGGAGCAGGCAGAAAAGCAGAATGAAGCCCCAAAGGTGCAGGAAAGCATTATACGGACAAAAGGCGTTCATTCACCTCGTGGCGTATTATAATAGTCGTTACTTTTCGTCCTTTTCGTCCATTTTTTTTATTAGGGCTTCACACAGGCTGTCAAGGAATTTGGTTCGGTTTATCTTACGGGCTTTCAGTTCCATAAACGTGTGGTAAAAATCGCCTAACTCAATATTAAAGGCTTCTTCAAAAGTTTTAGCTATCAATTTTATGTCTGTATTCCCATTGTTAAATACACCGTGGGAGTACAGTGCATATATGAGTTCCGTCAGTGCCGTTTTACTTGCCGTCCATTTCAATGAATTGTCCGACCCCCTTTTCACATTGATGTTATTGAGCCTGTCTTCCAAATAAACTTGTATCAGGTCATTGGCAATAATCTTGGCAACCTTATAATCGTGTGAAGTAGAAAAACGATGGTCTGCTTCAAAATAAAATGTGTCTAACCACAGCCTTATATCGTGCTTGCCACGCACAAAGAATTTTTCGTCAACGAAAGAATTATTGCTGCGGTAATACTTGTAAAAATCAAGGTTGTTTTCAAAGAACCTTTTTAGCTTTTTCAGTTCTTTGGTAAAATATTTCTTGGTACGCTTGTTCCCGTAGGGTCTTCTTGTTTCGATTTTATAGATGGCATTGTAGTAGATGAGCTTTGAAACAATAACAGGTTTCTGATACTTGAAAAAATGGATTTCTTCTTCCATATTCTTAAAGTCATTTTTCAGTACAAAGTCCTTTAAGTCGGCAAGGCTTTGTATGATATGGTGTATAACGGCTTCAATTCTTTTTATGGGGCAGTCGGTTTCAATCTCCAGTTCCTGGATTGCAGTTTCCAATTTAAGATATGTTTCATTGTAAAATTTATCCATTCGCTTCATTTTGATGTAATATATTATTGGTTAATACAGAAAAGCTAACACTGTTCGTATTAGCTTATGATGCAATTACTGCTTAAAAAAATTCAACCTCTACCGTATTGATGATGGAACGATAGATAGATTTTTGTTGCATACTTTAAAGGGTTGTAGTATGATGCAGGTTAGTCTTTGCGAATTACACCTGCATCACCTCCTTTTTTTTACCGATATTTTTTTACGGTTATGCAGTTTACAACCCTTAGTTATTTAATTTTAATAAGTCAATGCCAGCCCCACACCAAAGCCCATATCGCTATCATAGTGGGTACGTATACCTATATTCTTATTAATGATATACCTAAGTTCTCCCATATACTCTAAGTCGGTATTCACCATAAAACCACCTCTTAGTCTTTTTGAAATTGGTATATCTTCACGCATTAACTGCAATCTCACAATTCCATCATGATATACTTCTGCCTGAAAATTGACCAGCATAGGCAATGTATACATAAACCCTAAACTGAACGCCCTGCGGGTGTCTTTCTTGTTGGTTTGTCCAAATATGTTCTTTTCGTGTTCATCTTCTCCCATTTTACGGTAGCGGTAATCAAAACCTACAAAGGGCATGAACCATTGCATCTTTCCAATGTATCTACCTAAATGGGTTTCTACTTCATAACCGTGCATACTATTATAGCCTAAACGCCATTCTGTACCTAATGACCATCTTGCATTTTGCAACATCGCTCCACCGTCATTTCCATTCGTTGCAAAGTCGTTTTCAATCATAAAGTGAGGCATATTGCTTTCCCTTTGCAGTTCTTTATAGGCTTTTGCTTTATCGGGTAAATAGGGATTTTTGTAATCTCCAACTTCAAACACCCTGTTCATTCCTGCCATCATATGATAAAGAATATGGCAATGGAAAAACCAATCACCTTCCTCATTTGCTAAAAACTCTATAGTATCCGTTTCCATCGGCATAATGTCCAATACATTTTTCAAAGGCGATTTTTCTCCCTTACCGTTAATAACCCTAAAATCAAATCCGTGGAGGTGCATGGGATGACGCATCATGGAATTGTTATAGATGGTAATCCGTAATATTTCTCCTTTTTTTACAGGTATTTTGTCAGTTTCCGAAAGTATTTTATTATCCATGCTCCATACATAGCGGTTCATGTTGCCAGTAAGTGTGAATTTCAACTCTTTTACAGGCGCATCATTTGGAAGAGAGGTGTTATAAGGCGATTGCAACATAGCATAATTTAATGTTTTGATGTCTCCCAAGGCATTAGCGTTGTAACGGTTAGCGTCGTTATCCATGTCCATACCCTCATGCTTACTGTGGTCTGCTTTTTTTGTTGCATCTCCGGTAATTTCGGGATACATCACTACATTCATGTCCATTTGGTTAAGGCTCATCTTCATGCCCATATCGTCCAAATCGCCATTCATTTTCATCATATCGTTCATCATCTTCATCCCCTCGAAATACTTCAATCGTGGGAGCGGGGAAATAAGCTGTTTGACCCCATCACCTATAAATAAACTCGCAGATTGTGTCCTGTCTTCGGTTGTTGCTAAGAACTCGTAAGCCAAACCATCTTGAGGGATAGTCACTACAATATCGTAAGTTTCAGAAACGGCAATGATTAACCTGTCCACCTCTACAGGCTCAACATCATTCCCATCACTCGCTACTACTGTAATTTTTCCTCCAGCATACCTTAGCCAGAAATATGAAGACGCCCCTCCATTGGAAACACGCAATCTTACTTTGTCGCCTGCTTTTAGCTTTTTACCATCAATTGTTTTCAAATCGGTGCTATGGCTACCATTTATTAGGACTTTATCATAGTAAACATCACTAACATCCATTGCCAGCATTCGCTTCCATTCATTCTTTACTTTCACTCCAAATTTCCCTTCTTTAATCGCTTCAACGTATGATTGTGTAGCCTCTTTTTTGATAGCAGCCCAATCGTTGGCATTATGCAGCATCCTGTTAATGTTGTCGGGGTTAAGATTTGTCCACTCACTTAATATAATTGGAACGGTCGGCAAATCGTCAATTCCTTGTCTGAATGTCTTATCATCGCTTCTTTTCTTCATGATAAAACTTCCGTACATGCCAATCTGCTCCTGCAATCCTGAGTGGGAATGGTACCAGTGCGTACCATGCTGGATAATCGGAAAACGGTAGGTGTAGGTTGTGCCCGGTGCGATGGGTTTTTGTGTAAGCCAGGGCACACCGTCTTCTTTATTGGGCAGGAACACACCATGCCAGTGAAGTGATGTGCTTTCTTTCAATTGGTTGTGCACCACTATTTCGGCAGTGTCGCCCTCCGTAAAAGTTAGGGTGGGCATGGGGATTTGCCCGTTTACGGCAATGGCTCTTTTTTCTTTCCCGGCATAGTTTACCAATGTGTCTTTTACATACAATTCGTAACGCACTACTTTCTGTGCGAATAATGTTTGTGTGCAAAGCAGTATCAGCACTGTTTGCAAAATTCTTATAGGTATTTTATTATATCTGTTCATGATTTGAAAAATTTTATTTAATGCTGTCTTCCATTGTGCTAAACCACGCTATCAAAACCTGCTTATCCTCCGGTGACAATACTGCATTGCGATGAATTAGTGTGTATGATGACAACGGCATTTCCCCGTCCTTAACCTGCCCGGCCATAGCCCTGAACTTGTTTCGCTGCCTGCGGACAGAATAGTCGCCAAATTCGCTAAAGTTGAGTTCCTCTTTCCCCTTTTTTATATGCTCTGCCATGTACCATGCGCCGGGCTGGATACGGCTGTACCACGGATAATGGGTATTGTTGCTATGGCAGTCATAACAGGACTGAACAAGGATAGCCTTTACATTTTGGGGTACGGTGTACACCCTTTCGATATGGGTGGCTGGCACTTCAACCGCCTGGTTCCGTAAGGGCTGAAAGAACTGTATGGCAATCAGGACGACAGCCAGCCCCAATATGATTTTCTTCTTTATGGTCATAATTATTTTATTGTGGCTTCATCTTTTTGTGTCTACTGTTTTTTCACATACTTGGCATAATTCTCCTTGTTTTCAAAATAAGAAACTTCACCGTTATTTCCTGTCACAGCAATCACCGCATTAGCTTTGTCTACCTGCTTATGGGAATAGGGGTCTATCGCCATCCGCACGGTCGCATCTTTTGGAATACGTTCCTTACACATTTCGCAACATCCGTAATAGGTTTTACCATCAAATTTTACGTCAAACTGCCTTTTGCCCATATAGGCATCGTTGACCATGCAGACTTCATCCGATGGAACCAATTCACCTATTTGGTTACTATGCCCGTGGCTTTCCGGAGTTGCCTGCGAATGCTGTGTCGCTTCATCCTTATTTGACCCTACCTGTCCGCAAGCGGTGAATAGCAGGGCTGATAAGGAAATAAAGCCGATTATTATTTTGCTCATGTCGAAACTGTTTTTTAAATTTTATTATTTACTTTCTTCAAACTCTTTTAGCTTGCGCTTCATCAGTTCAATTTCTTCCGCTTGGGTTTTAAGTATGTTTTTTTGCAGCTCTATCAGTTCCGGGTCGGTCAGGTGTGCCTTTTCGGACATCAATATGGCTGCTGCGTGATGGGGTATCATACCCTTTGCAAACTGCTTGTCCCCGACATTGATTTGTTCCCTGATACCAAACCATGAAAAGATGCCAACGGCAACCGAGATGATGGCTATCGCCCAATTCATCTTCCTGTTGGGGTACATCACTTTCATTATCGCTAATTCGATAAGCAGCATTGCCGAGGTCATCAGCAGGGTCATGTACAGGTTATTGATATTGGGTATCAGGTTCTGCCACTCGTCAATCATGGCGTACATGATAAAATACATCACTGCGAACATGGCGACAGCCATCATCGCAAAGCGTTTGTACATGCCCGAAGCATGTTTTGGATTGTGCGTGCCATGCTCCGAGGCATGACCCGCATTGTGATTGTTTTGCATATTTTCCATAACCCGAAATTTATTTGCTGTTAATTGTTTTTTCCACCTTACCGCAGGTCAGCATTTTAGAACCGTAGTAAGGGTTTTTGATTTCCTTGTTTTCGCTGAACCAAACAGCACCCTTACCGTCATTGAACATCGGGCAATGGTCCTGATACAATGTTTGCGATGTACCGAACAAATCAATCAGGTCTTTCAAATCTTCGCCAAGCGAGGCCAAATGTTCCCGCTGGTGGTGGATGTTGCCGACATTTTCCCCGATATGTTCTGCGTGTTCTTTAGCATCGTCCGCTATGTCCATGTACTTTTTGTGCTTATCGGCAGGAACGGCTTTCATGTCCACTTTATTCAGGGTAGCTAACAGCTTTTTCCCTGAACTGGCGGCAGCTTTGTCATCGTCCGAAACAAGGGCGTTCTTTAAGGACAGATAATCGGTAACTATGGGCGCAATAGAAAAGTTTTTTGCTTCTTCTTTTCCTGTTGCTTTTGCTTCCTGACCGCTCGGAGTTTCACTCACAACGGGCGCAGCTACCGTATCATCCTCTTTTGGTTGGGAAGCTGACTGTTCTTGTGATACAACAGCAGTATCACTTGAAGACTGCTCGTTTTTGTTGGATGCCTGATTGCATGATACTGTTACAAATGCCATGATAACAGCAATGATTGATAATGTTAGATTTTTCATTTTTATTTATTTTTTGATTTTTAAAAAACTTGCGTTAATAGCCACTACAATGGTGCTTACACTCATCAGCACAGCACCCATAGCGGGACTTAAAACAAAATTCGGATAGAGTACGCCTGCCGCAAGCGGTATTGCCACCACGTTGTAGCCAACCGCCCATATCAGGTTCTGTACCATCTTTTTGTAGGTAAGTTTGCCGAAGTCAATCAGTTTGACCACATCCCTCGGGTCGCTGTCTACCAATATGATATCCGCTGTTTCGGCAGCCACGTCCGTACCGGAACCCACGGCAATGCCCACATCTGCCTGTGCCAGTGCAGGTGCATCATTTACACCATCACCAGTCATTGCTACGATTTCGCCTTTTGCCTGAAACTCCTTTACTTTCTCCTGCTTGTTGTGCGGAAGCACATTAGCCAAATACCCGTCCATACCCAATTTTCCGGCTACGGCAGCAGCAATCCTGTCGTTGTCCCCGGTGAGCAGAAAGGACTTGATGCCCATTTTTTTGAGTTCCTCAATCGCCTGTGCCGAACCCTCACGGATGCTGTCTGCCAAAGTAATGATGCCGATTACCCGGTCATCAATGAGGACAAAGTTGACCGTTTCGGCTTCCTGATTGATTTCGCTTGGTATTTCCGGCAGGGAAAGGTGGTTTTCGGTGAAATAATTCGGGCCGCCAGCTACGACATTTTTCCCGTTCACAACACCTTTAACACCTATGCCCTGCATATAGCTGAAGTTTTCAGACTTCCATAAGGCAAGGCTCTTTTCTTTCAATGTAGCCATAATGCCTTTGGCGATATGGTGTTCCGAATTTTGCTGTACTGCGGCAGCATACTGGATAACCTCATCGGCATTATATTCGTCTGTTAACGGTATAACCTTTTCTACGGCATGGGAACCTTTGGTGAGCGTTCCGGTCTTATCAAAAATGACGGTGGAAAGTTTTCGGGTGGATTCAAATGCCGTACGGTTGCGGATGAGCAGGCCATTGGTCGCCGAAAGCGTTGTGGAAATGGCGACCACCAACGGGATAGCCACGCCCAATGCGTGCGGGCAGGCCGTTACCATTACCGTCACCATTCTTTCAAGCGCAAAGGCAATATCTCCACTGCTTGCATACCAATAGGCAAATGTGCCTATGCCCACGGCAATGGCAATAAAGGTGAGCCATTTGGCAACTTTGTCCGCAAGGTTCTGTGTATTAGACTTAGTAGCCTGCGCTTCCTGCACAAGATTGATAACCCTGTTCAGGTAGCTGTCTTTTCCCACGGCTGTTACCTTAACTTTCAGCGCACCATCGCCATTGATAGAGCCTGCGATGACCTTTCCGTCCTTTTCCTTTTTTACGGGAACACTTTCCCCGGTAAGCATACTCTCGTTGATATACGAAAGCCCCTCCAGTACCAATCCATCGGCTGGAATTTTTTCTCCCGGTTTTATGATAGCCGTTTCACCGCTTTGCAGGTCTTCGAGCTTTATCTTTACAGCTTCTCCGCCACGTTCCACGGTAACATCGTTGGGCAGCAAAGCCACCAATGACTGTAATGCCCGTGAAGCAGCCATTTGGGAACGCATTTCCAGCCAATGCCCTAACAGCATGATGTCAATTAGGGTTGCCAGTTCCCAAAAGAAGTCCATACCCTGCAAGCCAAATACAACGGCTACGGAATAAACATAGGCTACGGATATGGCAATGGCAACAAGTGTCATCATCCCTATGGCTTTGGCTTTCACCTCGCCAATCATTCCCTTTAGGAACGGTAAGCCTCCATAGCAATAAATCACCGTACCCAATGCCAGCAGCACATATTTATCGCCATTGAAAGCAAGGGAGAAACCCAACCATTGCTGTATCATGTGTGACAGGAGCAGGATAGGGATTGTAATGACAAGGCTTATCCAAAAACGTGTGAGGAAATCGCCTGTATGATGCCCCTCATGTTTATTAAAGTTTTCGTCAGCATGGCCATGTTGAGAATGCCCGGAATGCCCATGTCCTGATGTGTGTTCATGAGAAGCTGACGCACCGCCAACGGGAACCAATGCCATGCCACAGAGCGGGCATTTTCCCGGTTCGTCTTTTAGCACCTGTGGGTGCATAGGACACGTGTATTTATTCATAATCGCATTAAATATTATAGATTGTTAAGAATGAACTGAACCCTTTCTTCCGGTGGCAGCACAGGCACGTGTACAATCGGAAAAGACAGGGATTTATAAACTTCGATTATAAGAGAATGTATATGGCGTTGTTCACTTTCATTTTCGGTTCTCGCATAATCCTTTACAAGCGGGAGCCTGTCAAGTATAAATACTTTCTTATAATCAACATGCGCTAAAGCAGCATTCAGCAGGGCATCCGGTTCAAGCCTTAAAAAACGATAGTAGGCAAGGGCATCGGGTATAGCCCTATCCAAAAATACCGCTTCCTCCGGGTCGAGCTTTGCTTCCTGTTCAATCTGCATTTTCAGTACGCCTTGTTGAAATTCCAGCTTATTTTCCCTGATTTCCGCTACGGTCTTTCCGCCGATGCTCATCGTTTCTATGTAATGCCGGGCATGTTCTATGGCTGTATTATATCCTTTTTCAGCCAAGAGGTTCACAACCGTAGTTTTACCTGTTGATGGGCCTCCCGTAATGACATACCAATTTGTCCTGTTCTTCATAACAAGGGGTTTTAAAAGTTATGTTGCACTTAATTTTTTTGCCATCTCATGGGTCATTTCTTCGGCATAAGCACCATAGGCATCAACAAGTACGCCTTTATTCTTACCATCATTGGACGATATGGCATAAATCACGGCATTGTTATCAGGACTGCTGTCGAGGCTTTCAAACCTATGGGTTTCCGTAACCGTAAAATCCTCCGGTTTTAGTTTCAGGCTCCTTGACGCACAGAACAGGCAGTCCGGCAACAGACTAAAGTCCATACTGTATCCACGCTGTCTTAGGTCTTTAAGCGCCTGCACCATGTCATTGTACTGTACCATAGCTTTCAGACCTGTTATTTAATGGTTTCGACCGTACTGCCGCAGGTAAGCATCTGTGAGCCGTAATATGGGTTTTTAACAGCATTCTCTTTACTTAGCCAATTGGCTCCCTTACCTCCGTTGTACATAGGGCAGTGCTGGTAATAAACGGGAGTATCCTGTTTAGACACTTTGGCCAGTGTGTAGATGCTTCCCGAAAGTGCCGCAAAAGCACTTCTTTGTTTTGCAACATCTTTTGATTTTGAAATGCTTTCCGCATTGGCCGTCAAGTCCTGCATCACTTTCATCCAAGCCGTATGTTCCTCTGCCGATAGCTTATTCATATCGACTGCTTTAAGGGATGCAGCCAATTCAGCGGCTTTGGCAGATGCGGTCGCCGCATCGGTTTTTATCAAAGCATCTTTCACTGAAAAGTAGTTGTCAAATACAGCCTTTAGCTGTGATTGGTTTTGGGCTGCATCTTTGTTAGCTGCCATTTGACTATGGTCGTGATTGCCATGTCCGGCATTCATGTCCATTCCCGCCTCCTTGTTTTTGGCAACCGTCTTCACTGGTCTATCATACTGGCAGCAACCAGCCAGTTTAGCATATACGTCATCCGGCGCACGGAACTTCTCACTGTCATAACCAGCCAAAGCGATACGTTTCAGGATTTCATCCTGATTTGTTTTGTCGCCGTCATAGGTGAGCGTAGCCATCTTGGTATCTTTGTTCCAGTCCACACTGGCTACCTTTTTTACGTTACCTGCCTTTTCGATGGTGGTTTTGCATATACCACAATTGCCGTAAATCTTTACGGTTTCTGTTTTCGCATTCTTGATTTGTGCGAAGCCGTTTATTGATGATAGTAATACGGCGATTACCATCACTATTTTTGATAATGATTTCATAATAATTACATTTTGAGAAACGGGGGATTGATAAACCCATTTCTGTTTTAAATTTTAAATAAATGATACAAATAGGGGATTTGCAAAAGCCGGAACAGCTTCTGACAGGACATACCTATGGCTATCAGGCCATAGTTTTAGCTTATTTTAGGCGGTAGCCAAATGGAGAAAAAGCCCGAAGAATAGTAGGCTTCTTTGAAACCGAATTTTTGCTTTTTAGCTGCTGCTAAGTGATTTTTTGCCTTTAATTCGATTACGGTTGGGACATTTAGGGAAGTGGTTGAAGCACCGCACCTGCAAGAGCTGTGGGAACAACCGCCCCCGCATTTGTCACTTTTGCATTTTTTACAGGATTTGCTCTTGCAACCTTTTTTATGTTCTGATTTTTTGGATTTCTCCTTTGAGCAGAAAGACTGCTCGGTCTTTGTTGAATTTTTGGAACAGGCATAGCTCTGACTTGGCATCATAAAGAAAACCAAACAGAACAATGTCAAAATGCCTATATGTATTCTATAATTTTTCAACGCAACAAAGTTACAAATTAGATTGGTTTTTTTTATATCGTTTTACGTTTTTTTTGCTATATGGAAAAATAATGCCATATACGCAATAACCTATCGCCTTTTTTCAGAATTGATAAAATGCCCTTTTTCATCAACCCAACCTCATGGAAATTCGGTCGGAAAAAGGGCATTTCAAAAAGGTGCTGGCTTAGGCATCCAAAGGTTCTATTTTGAAGCCTGCCTTTTGCACGGTCGATATTACTTCCTGCTCGGTAATGCCCTCGGACTTCACGGTAAGTACCTTGTCCTTGTTGGCCGTGTCCACTTCCCAATGGCAGATGCCCTCTGCCTTGTCCAAGTGCGGCTTTACAGATGCGATACAACCGCCGCAATTGATGTTCGTCTTGAATTGAAATTGTTTATTTTCCATTGTTTACAAATTTTAGAGTTATCTGATAATGCAAATTTCCGTACTATTCAGTTAGTTATTGTTGTGTAATTTCTTGTTTGATTTGTGAGATTTACTGTTTTATTTCTTCCACTTCAACCGCAGGCTGTTACTGACCACGCTCACGCTGCTCAATGCCATTGCCGCACCCGCAATCATCGGGTTGAGCAGGAAGCCGTTAACAGGGTAAAGGATGCCTGCCGCTACCGGAATGCCGATTACGTTGTAGATAAACGCCCAGAACAGGTTTTGCTTGATGGTGGCTACGGTCTGTTTGGACAAGCGTATTGCCTGCGGTATCTTGGTCAGGTCGGACGAAATGATGGTCATTTTGGCGACGTCCATTGCAATGTCCGAACCTTTGCCCATTGCTATACTCACATCGGCTGTTGCCAAAGCGGTACTGTCATTGATACCGTCCCCAACCATTGCCACTACTTTACCTTTACTTTGTAACTCTTTTACAAAATCGGCTTTGTGCTGTGGCAATACTTCTGCTTTGTAATGCTTAATGCCTGTTTGCTCTGCAATGGCTTTGGCAGTAGCTTCATTATCTCCGGTTAGCATATACAGGTCGATGCCCATATCCTGCATTTCTTTGATAGCCTGTACAGATGTTTCTTTAATCTTGTCTGATATGGCTAATACGGAAAGTGCCTGTTTGCTGTCGGCAAACCAAATAACAGTTTTCGATTGTTTGCCCCATTCATCAGTTTGATTTTGTAATTGTTCCGCAATACTGATGTTGTTTTCTCTCAATAGTTTTTTATTGCCTACAAAATAGGTTTCGTTATTATGATTGGCTTTTGCTCCTTTACCTGTGATACTGTCAAATTGTGTTAAAGTTGTGGTTGTTGCTCCATCCAAGTGTTTTACCACCGCTTCTGCCAATGGGTGTTCGGATTGCTTTTCAATGCTTAATAAAATGTCTTTGGTCGCATCATCATTATTCAGCCATTGAACGCCTGTTACCTCTGGTCTTCCCTCGGTAATTGTTCCTGTTTTATCTAAAATAATGGCATCAACTTTTTTCGCTAATTCCAAACTTTCGGCATCTTTTATCAAAATACCGTTTTCAGCACCTTTACCAACTCCAACCATTATAGCCGTAGGTGTCGCCAATCCCAAAGCACAAGGACAGGCAATAACCAATACCGTAACTGCTGCCAATAGACCCTGAACAACCCCATTATCGCCACCCAAGATGAACCATAATATAAATGTAAGGATAGCGATACCTATCACAACCGGAACAAAAATACCAGCAATCTTATCTACCAACTTTTGTACGGGAGCCTTGCTTCCCTGTGCGTCCTGCACCATTTTGATGATATGAGCAAGCATTGTTTCTTTGCCTACCTTAACGGCTTTAAATTGGAAACTTCCTTTTTGGTTAATCGTTCCTGCAAATACTTTTTCGTTTTCGTTTTTCAATACAGGTACAGGTTCTCCGCTCAACATACTTTCATCCACGTAAGAATTGCCTGAAGTTACCATACCGTCCACCGCAATTTTTTCGCCCGGCTTTACAAGAATAACATCGCCTGCGTTTACATCCTCAATAGCGGTCTGTTTTTCCGTTCCGTCCGTTTGTATCACGATGACGGTTTTCGGCTGCAACCCCATTAACTTTTTAATAGCTGAAGATGTATTGCCTTTGGCTTTTTCTTCCAACAGCTTCCCTAACAGAATGAATGCAATAATAACAGCCGCTGCTTCAAAATATACGTGGGCGTGTAATCCTCTTTGATGCCAAAAGTCGGCAAACAACATATTGAATACACTGAACAGATAGGCGATACCTGTACTCAATGCTACCAATGTATCCATATTGGCTGAACGATGTTTTGTCTGCTTCCAGGCATTGATAAAAAAATCCCTGCCCAACCACAATACAACAGGTGTAGAAAATACCCACATAATTTGATTGGCATAAGGTATATCCATAAATAACATACCTATCACTACTACCGGAAGAGAAAGTATAACCGCCCAAATGGTTTTAGTTTTTAGTTTTTGAAACTTTTGAGTGTGGATGGCTTCTAATGTTTCCTGCTGATTAGTTTCATCTTCAATCAACAAATCGTAACCGATGGACTGTATCGCCTTTTGCAATTTTGAAGCATCAGTTATATTGGGCAGGTACTCAACGGTAAGATTTCCCGTGGCAAAGTTTACAGAAGCGTTTACTACACCTGGTTCGTATTTAACGATGCTTTCAGCACTGCCCGCACAAGAAGCACAGGTCATACCCAAAACAGGAAAGGTGTTTTTTACAGTAGAAACGCCATAACCCAAATCTTTAATTACTTTTACCGCTTCGCCTACAACTTCTGTATTATTTACTGTAATGGCTGCCCTGCGGTTATTCAGTTCTACTTTGTGGGTTTCTATGCCTTTTACCTGTGCCAATCCTTTTTCAACGATTAATGCACAATGCTCGCTTTCTACATCTTCCAACGGAAGATAGATGATTTCTTTATTTTTATTTGTTGCCATTTTCGCTTGCTTTAATTAACAATACAAAATTGGCGATAATATGGATGGGAATTATTGTGGAATTATGGAATGGATTTGTAAGATTTACTTAGACCTTATCCAAAGGTTTTCTTTTATCATCCCGTATTTGCTTGAAATAGCTCGGTGTCAGTCCTGTTACTTTTTTGAATTGGTTGCTTAAATAAGCTACACTCGAATAGTTCAGACGAAAAGCAATTTCACTCAAAGACAGTTCATCATATACCAATAGCTCTTTTACCTTTTCTATTTTTTGGGCTATAAAGTATTTTTCAATGGTAGTACCCTCTATCTCCGAAAACAGGTTGGATAAATAATTATAATCGTGGTGTAATTGACTACTTAACACATCTGAAAGATTGGTTTTGGCATCGTTGTTTTGATGATGAACCAACTCAATAATTATATTCTTTATTTTTTCGATAATTCTACTTTTCTTATCATCAATGAGTTCAAACCCTAATAAAACTAAGGCTTTATCCAATTTATTTTTTTCTTCGGCTGTAGGTTCTTTGCTAAGTACTACTTCTCCAAGTTTTATGTTCTTTACGTTTAAACCCAACTTGTCCAATTCATTTTGTACCACCATAATACAGCGGTTGCAAACCATATTTTTTATAAAGAGTATATTCATTCCTTACTCACATTTATATTCATATCAAACTAATGCACAAATTTACGATTTAAGTTGAACTGAACGTTGTTTAAAACTTCATTCGTTGTATTCTTACTGCATTCAATATAGCCAATAATGCCACACCTACATCAGCAAATACGGCTTCCCACATTGTGGCTAATCCACCTGCACCAAGTATCAATACAATGGCTTTCACTCCAAATGCTAAAGCGATATTTTGCCAAACTATTTTCTTTGTCTGTTTACCGATATTGATTGCCATTGGTATTTTACTCGGCTTATCGTCTTGTATTACTACATCGGCGGTTTCAATAGTAGCATCGCTTCCCAAACCACCCATTGCAATACCCACATCACTTAATGCTACAACAGGTGCATCATTCACACCGTCCCCGACAAAGGCAACGCTTTCATTTTTGGCTTTTATCTCTTTGACTTTGTTTACTTTGTCTTCGGGCAATAAATCTCCAAAAGCATTGTCTATCCCTAACTGCTCCGCCACATATTTTACAACGGTACTTTTATCTCCGCTAAGCATCGTTGCATTAACATTGAGCTTATGCAGTAGGGTTATGGTTTCCTGTGCATCTTCTTTGATACTGTCGGCAATCGTGATGTAACCGACAAATTTGCTGTCGTAAGCAACGGCGATAGTTGTATAAACGATGCTGTTCGGGTCTAAGTCGTATGGTATGCCGAACTTATCCATCAGTTTGAAATTCCCGACCAATAAATCCTTACCGTTTACAGTTGATTTCAAACCGTGTCCGGCGATTTCCTCCGTATTTTCCAATTGGATTTCATTATTCGGTTTCCCCACGTATTCGTGAATAGCGGTCGCTACGGGATGTGTGCTATTGCTTTCCAAAATGTTAACTAATTCCAGAATTTCGGCTTTATCAAATTCAGGATTGAAATTGACTTCCTGAACCTTAAAAACGCCCTCTGTCATTGTGCCTGTCTTATCCATCACTACGTTTTGGATATCGGAAAGAGCATCTAAAAAGTTACTCCCTTTAAACAGTATTCCGTTTTTGCTTGCAGCACCAATACCACCGAAATAACCTAACGGAATGGAAATAACCAACGCACAAGGACAAGAAATAACCAGAAATACCAAAGCCCTGTACAGCCAATCTCTAAACTCATAATTTTCTACAAAGAAATAAGGCAGTAGGCAAATAGCTATGGCTAACAGCACTACAATAGGCGTATAGATTTTTGCAAATTTCCGGATAAATAATTCCGTTGGTGCTTTTTGTGTAGTGGCATTTTGTACCAATTCCAAAATCTTGCTCAACTTACTGTCGGTGTATGCGGTCGTAACTTTTACCTGCGATACGGTGTTGAGATTAATCATCCCTGCCAAAACGGTTTCGCCTTTGTTTTTTGTATCTGGTTTGCTTTCGCCTGTTAAAGCCGATGTATTGAAAGATGCCGTTTCGGACAACAGTTCTCCGTCTAAGCCTAATTTTTCTCCCGGTTTAAGCTGTATAATTTCGCCAACGGCAACAGTTTCTGCCTTTACGGTTTGCGGTTCATTGTTTTTTAAAACGGTTACTTCATCGGGTCTTTGGTCAAGCAAAGATTTGATGTTTGATTTTGCCCTCGAAACAGCCATTGTCTGAAAAACTTCGCCAACGGCATAGAACAACATTACCGCAACGCCCTCGGGATATTCGCCAATGGCAAATGCCCCGATAGTTGCAATGCCCATCAAAAAGAACTCCGAGAAAATCTCGCCTTTGCGAATACTCTCAACGGCTTCTTTGAGTACGGGCAGTCCAACAGGAGCATAAGCCACCACGTACCAAATAATCCGTACCCAATCGGTAAACCACGTCTGCGGAAACCAATTATCCATTGCAATACCTGCAAGCAACAGCGCAAGGGAAATAATGGCGGGAAGAAACATCTTGAAAACATTGTCAGTATCTCCTGAATGCGAATGGTCGTGTCCGTCATCATCACTGTGGTCGTGATTATGCCCGTCATTTTTGTGATGCCCTTTTACCAATTCCTTAGCACCTGCTTTGGTGTAGATTTTTTCTTCCTGTGTGCAACAAGTCATTTTGCCTTGTGCATCGTAAGTATGCTTGTGATTTTTGTCTGTATTTATCATAGCCTTTAATTTTTTAAGTTCGTTACACTTTTTTATTTCTTATTCTTTCTACATTATTATTCATTATATGCCTCACGATATGCTGAAAAATAAACTTCTTGAAAGCGTTCAGTTCTTGTTGATGTTTTGCATAAAACGCATCGGGTGTATCAAAAACGCCAAAGTCCCGATTGATGCCTTTATCCTGAATAAATGTATTATTGAGGTTCCATTCAATCGGCGGGTTCTCAAAATTATCGGTATAAACCCCGAAACCGCAAAAAGTGGTCTTGCAATCACTGTTCTGTTCCTGTAATTTAGTGAGGTACGGTTTATCCAAAATCACGCCCTCCAAAAAATACCATTGCTCGTTTACCCAAACTTCAACCCAGCTATGCAAGATATTCTTAGGCGATAGTCTGTACCAAATACCTGTAATAGCTCCTTTCTGCAATGCCTTGTCAATGGTAAAGCCGTGAATACGGTTAGGTACATCTGTTGCTCTTAACAAAGCCATTAATAAAGTGGCTTTTGTGTTGCATTGTCCGTACCCGTCATTCAGCACCTGCGATGCGGAAATATAATCAGAAACATTATAGCCAAACTTTATTTCGTCCCGTACAAAATTGTAAATGGCTTGAACTTTGGCAACGGTGTCCAAGTTTTCCCACCTCTCTGCTCCAATAGCTTTTGTATGGAAACATTGGAGTAGTCAAGGATTTTTGTTTCTTTAAGATAGGTGTCCATAACACATTTATATTTATAACAAAGTTACACAGGGAGAGCCTGCAATGCTATTGCAAACTCTCCTTTAAACAGTTTTCACAAATTCCCTTACCAAATAATTTTAGTTCGTCGATACGGTAATTCTGACTTCCATTCTGCGGTATTATAAAATCCTCCTTACAGGTTGTCTGCTTACAAATCTTACAATAGAAATGTAAGTGCCAATCCTTGTGTGTATTTTCATCACACCCATCGTGGCACAGAATATACTTGACCGTAGTGTTCTCCTGAATACTGTGTACAATGCCTTTTTCTTCAAAAGTTTTCAAAGTCCTGTAAATCGTAACCCTGTCTGCTTTATAAAAATGGCTCTCAATTTCAGATAAGGACATTGCTGTCTGCTGTTGCTCCAAGAAGTCGTACACCAATATCCGCATACTTGTCGGATTGGTGTTCTTTGACAACAGCTTCTGTTCAATGTTTTTTTTCATTATCCAATGTTTTTTAGTGAGCGTGGGCGTGTTCTCCCGAATCATCCATTTTTGCATTCACAAAAAACGCGCCTTTTACCACGATATGCGCACCGTGCGGAATTTCACTTACAGGTGTAATTGCCGTATAACCCAATTGCGTAGCACCTTTAACGACTTCCATTCTTACAAATTGAGTTCCTTTTTCCGAACCGTGATCGTGAGCCTCGTCCTCTTTGTGGTCGTGTGGTTTTTCTTCCTGCTCCTTGACCAAAAAGATGTAATATTTTCCATCTGCATTGACAATCGCATCGTTGGGTACAGCCGTACTTAATACATCATCTAAACTTACCATTCCGGTTATACTCATTCCGTCAATCAATCCTGCTTTATCTCCTGTAATCTTGCTGTGAACAGCAATAGTTTTACTCTCTCCGCTAAAGGATGAGCCGATACTATAAACTTCGGCAGAATAAGTCTTATTGGGATTGTTGGTTACGACAAAATCTATTTTCTGACCTATTTTGATTAAAGGAATATCCTTTTCATACACCTGTAAGTCCAAGTGCAGGGCTGTGTTTTCTATGATTTCAGCAATAGGCGATGACACATCTACATAGCTTCCGATTTTGGCGAAAACATTGCTCACAGTACCGCTTATCGGACTTGTAACGACCAACGAGGATTTAAGATTGGAATTTGACAGGGAAGCCGGATTAATGCCCATCATTTGGATTTGTTGTTGTAACGATGCTTTTCGTGTTCTCAACGTGTTCAATTCGGTAGTGGCACTTTGCAGGTTTTTCTTTGCTCCGACATTTCCGTCGTTCAGCTCTCTTTGTCTTACAAGTTCCTGTTCGGCAAACTCTATCCGGCTATTGATGATTAGGTATTCTTCCTGCAACTGTATGAATTGCGGATTGGAAATAGTAGCGATAACCTGACCTTTCCTTACGAAATCGCCTATCTCCACATTAAGGGATTTGATAACACCACCAAACAACGAGGTTGCATTCGCCTTGTTGCTGTTGGGAACTCTTAATGCTCCATTGGCTTTCAATGTTGCGGATAATTGCTTCTGTTCAATTGAACCGATTTCAATACCCACCGCTTTCATCTGCTCATCGGTTAGCACTGCAACATTTTCTTCTTCTTCTTCGTGTTCGTCCGTTGTTGTTTCTGCTTCCGTTCCGTGATTATGCCCGTCGCCCTCTTTATGGTTATTTGTACAGGCGTTGAAAGCAAAGATTGCTACGAGGACAAGAACGCTAAAAACTATCTTATTTATGGTACGTTTCATATATTGTATTATTTACTGATTAATGAATGGATAAGCGTTACAGCCTCATTAATTTGCTGTATGCTCTTTAAATAATTAAGCTGAATATCGGCTGTGGTCTGCAAGGCGTAGAGATACTCCACATAAGAAATATCTCCGGTACTGTAGCCCAGCTTTGCAGCATTGATAATCTCATCAGCATTGGGAAGTGCCTGCTCCTTGAAATAGGTAAACTGCGCTACATTCTGTTCGTATTGTTTCAAGGCGTTTGCCAATTCCGTTTTAAGCTGTTGTTCCTGCCATTGCGCATTTAATTCCAATGATTGTTTCTTGTAATCAAGCGAGCGAATTTTTGCTTTGGTGGTGGTAAAAATTGGGATTGTAATACCTACATCAACAAAACTAAACCGTTGTCCTCTGCCATAAAATTGCTCTACACCATTTTTACTGTGCATTCCTATCAGCGATATGTTATTATAACCGAACGTAAAATCAGGCAGGCTATTTGCCCGTTCCAATTTTTTGTTCTGTTCGGCGATTTTCGCCTCTTGGTACAATAGCTGAATGCTCGGATGATTTGCAACAGCCGAACTGTCAATGAAAGAGCTTAACAGCAATGGCGTATAATCCGGTTGGGGTTCAATTGTGAAGTCTTCCTGTGTCTGCATCAAGTTTTTAAGGTTCTGATAGGCGTTCTGTCTTAAAACCTCGTTTTGTTGATACAAAAGACTTATTTCCCCTTTCTTGGTGGTTGCTGTATTAACGTCTAATTTACCTATATCTCCCGTTTTATACCGCAGTTCCGCCACACGGATAAAGTCTGAATAAATACTATCAAGATACTTTAAAACCGAAGCGTTATGCTCCAAATATTCCAACTGATAATAATAGGTTCTTACCTGCTTTTTCAGTTCATTTTCTGTAAGTGCCTTTGACCATTCCTGACCTTTGACCTGCTCTTTGACAAGGTTTTTCTTCGCCCCAAAGAGTGTCGGGAAGGGAATGGTCTGTGAAATTTGGAAACCGTCATTATATTCAAATCCGTCTGTGTTTCCATATTGGAAGTTTACATCGGTCTTCGGTAGTTCATACGCCGTCTTGCTAAGGCTTTGGGCAGATTGAATATCCAAATTTTTGGAACGTAGCTGAGGGTTATTCTCCATTGCTATCTCGATAGCTTTATCGACATTTATCGGAGTTTGTGCCTTACCGCTTTGAGAGAAACCCAAGAACACAAACAGCAACAATACAGGTGTTATGGCTTTCGTTTTATTGTTTTTCGGAGGTTTTTGGTTTCTCATAAATACAAAGTACAGCAATGGCAGAACGAACAATGTCAGGGCAGTTGCCGAAATCAGTCCTCCGATAACCACCGTTGCCAATGGTTTTTGTACTTCTGCACCTGCACTTGTACTTAATGCCATTGGTAAAAAGCCTAAACTTGCCACTGATGCGGTCATCAATACAGGCCTAAGCCTTGTTTTAGCTCCCTCGATTATCCTCGGAACAATCTCATTCCAGCCCTCTTTTTCCAACCTGTTGAACGTGGCAATCAGTACGATACCGTTCAGAACGGCGACACCGAACAGGGCGATGAACCCGACACCTGCCGATATGCTGAATGGCATATCCCGAATTAAAAGTGCAAACACACCTCCGATAGCACTCATCGGGATAGCGGTATATACCAAAATGGCTTCCTTGAACGAATGGAACGTGAAATACAGTAGGATAAAAATCAGAAGTAGTGCGATAGGTACTGCAATCAGTAATCTGTCAGTAGCTTTTTGGAGGTTCTCAAACTGACCGCCATAGGTAAAATAATATCCTGTCGGTAGCTTAACCTGTTCAGCCAACTTATCCTGAATTTCTTCTACAACACTTGCTACATCCCGCCCTTGTACATTAAATCCGATATATATCCTTCGTTTTCCTCCTTCACGACTGATTTGTGCGGGCCCTAATTTGTAATCAATGTTTGCAACCTGTGAAAGCGGTATTTGGTCGCCGTTTGGTAGTGGGATAAACAGATTGCTCACATCCTCAATGGAACTGCGGTGGGCTTCATCAAGCCGTACCACCAAATCAAATCTTCGTTCGTTTTCATAAATCACACCTGCTGATTTACCTGCGAACGCAGTGCTGACAATATCGTTTATTTCCTGTACATTCAAGCCGTAATTGGCTATTCGGGTACGGTCATATTCGATATTGATTTGGGGAAGACCTGCTACCCGTTCTACCTGCGGAGCAGTCGCACCTTCTACTGTTTGAATAATAGCATTCACTTTATTGGCATAAACCAACAAACTGTCGAGGTCTTCTCCGAATATCTTAACGGCTACATCCTGCCTGATACCTGTCATCAGTTCATTAAACCGCATCTGTATCGGCTGATTGGCTTCAAAGAATACACCGGGAATAACTTTAAGTTTCTCCATCATTTCATTGGAAAGCTCGTCATAGGATTTTTTTGTTTTCCATTCGTCCTGCGGTTTTAGGATAATCATCAGGTCGGTGGCTTCAGGAGGCATCGGGTCTGTCGGTACTTCGGCAGCACCAGTCTTGCCTACGACCATTTTCACTTCGTCAAATTCCTTGATTATCCTTGATGCCTGCATAGAGGTTTCCAGACTTTGGCTAAGCGATGTTCCTTGTGGCAGGATACAGTGGAAAGCAAAATCGCCCTCGCCCAATTTTGGCAGGAACTCTCCGCCCATCCGTGAAAATAGAAATATACTTATGGTAAACAGCCCAACGGCAACCGCAATAATCACATATTTTATCCGAATGGCTTTTTCTAACAAAGGCTTATAAACCCCTTGAAGATAGTCCATCATTTTGTCTGAAAAATTCCTTTTGGTAATCGGTTTTTTAGACAGACACAAGGCACTCATCATCGGGATATAGGTAAAGGACAAAATCAAAGCTCCCAAAATGGCGAAACTTACGGTCTGCGCCATTGGCGTAAACATTTTCCCTTCTATACCGACCAAAGTAAGGATAGGAATATAAACAATGAGGATAATGATTTCTCCAAATGCGGCACTCGTACGGATTTTTCTTGCAGATTCATACACCTCCTCGTCCATTTCTGCCTGCGTAAGTTTTTGAGTGGATTTCCGTAAGCCCAAATGATGCATTGTGGCTTCAACAACAATCAGCGAACCGTCCACTATCAATCCGAAATCAATAGCTCCCAAACTCATCAGGTTGGCACTTACGCCAAATAACCTCATCATTCCCAATGCAAAAAGCATTGATAACGGTATAGCTGATGCGACGATTAAACCTGCCCTGAAATTCCCTAAGAAAATAATCAATACAAATATTACGATTAATGCACCTTCAATTAGGTTTTTTTCGACAGTACTTATCGCTCTATCTATCAGGTTCATTCTATCCAAATAGGGTTCTATGACCACATCATCAGGTAGAGATTGTTGGATAACCGGTATTTTTTCTTTGATGTTTTTTACAACTTCAGAGGTGTTTTCTCCCTTCAACATCATTACAATCCCACCCACAGCATCTACTTCGCCATTATAGGTCAATGCTCCGTACCGGGTTGCGTGACCAAATTGTACTTCTGCCACATCTTTGATAAATACCGGAACGCTACCTGTATTTTTAACGACGATATTTCCTACATCTTCCAATGAAGTAACCAGACCAATCCCGCGAATAAAGTAAGCATTGGGCTTCTTATCGATATATGCACCTCCGGTATTTTGGTTGTTGTTTTCGAGGGCGGTAAAAATATCGGAGATACTAACGCCCATTGCCTTGATACGGTTAGGGTCAACAGATACCTCGTATTGTTTGAGCAAACCGCCAAAACTATTGACCTCCGCAACCCCCGGTGTACCATAAAGCTGTCGGGCAACAATCCAGTCCTGCATTGTACGCAAATCCATTGCGGAATATTTATCCTCGCTTCCTTTTTTGGGGCGGAGAATATATTGGTACACTTCGCCAAGACCTGTACTGACAGGAGCAAGTTCAGGCGTTCCGATACCCTCCGGTATCTGTTCCTCCGCTTCTTTCAGTTTTTCATTGACCAATTGCCGGGCAAAATAAATATCTACATCATCTTGAAATACAACGGTCACAACGGAAAGTCCAAACCTCGAAATACTTCTTATTTCTTCCACTTTGGGAAGATTGACGATGCTTTGCTCAACGGGAAAAGTAACCAATTGCTCTACTTCCTGTCCTGCCAATGTAGGGCAGAGTGTAATAATCTGAACCTGATTGTTTGTAATGTCAGGTTGGGCATCAATGGGGATTTGCTTGGCACTCCATACCCCCCAAATGATGAGAAACAAGGTCATTAATCCTATAATGAACTTATTCTTTATAGAGAATTTTATAATACTATTTAACACTTTTATTGTGATTAATGGTGAATAATTAATGATAAATTGCAATGATTATAAATTCGGGAATACGAAGTATGACCCAAAAACATTCAGCTTAATGCTGTAAGCAAAAAGCAATAATCATTAAAACACTAAAAATTATGCATTAATCTTTGGCGGTTGCCAAATTTTCCCGAAGTAGCAGGGGATAAAGATAGATTTGTAATATATTTCAGGCTTAGACAGTTCAAAAGTCTTCGCCTTAACTAAGTTATATACATTCCATTGAAGCACTATGCCCGACACCATTCCACAACAATCGCATAAACAAAACGGGCTGCACATATCAGGTTTTTCCTGATGGTCGTGGCTTGCTTTATGGGCTAATTCTTCTGAATGGTTATGGTTTTGAAAACTCTCCTTTTCATACATATCGGTACACGGCATTAAAAATACCGCCATCATATAAATTGCCAATATGGAGTAAAAGACTTTCATATTCTTTTGCAAAGTTAGTAAAAAAGTAATGCAATGGCATTGCATTGTTTTGAAAAATTACTATTTTATAATCATCATTTTTCATTCCGAATATTTGTTTTATAAACTGTTCAAAAAAATGTTGGCGACACTCCATCTAAATTCAAGAAGAAGCACCACCAACATTCTTAGTCCTTTATTTAATGCGTTTATTGTTCTTGCTGTATCAAATGCTGTAAGTTCGGGTCGTTCTTGATACGCTCTATTTCACTTTCAACAATGTGTACAATGTCGGATTTTATCTGGCGGTAGTTGCTTTCAATCTCTTGCTTCATATTATCGTTGCCGTTTTTATCAGCAAAAGATAAAATCTGCGGTATCTTCTGATACGCTTTAGTTTCGGTAGCAACCCTTTCATTGTCCACGAGAATTTCGGCGTGAAATATCTTTTGCTCGATACGCTCGTCAAAGTTGTCGGATATAGCACCAACAAACATACCCTGTGTCAAAGTTGAAATTTTAGAAGCAGGAATAAGGCTGTCTAATTGCGTAGAAATCGAAGTTGATTTATCATTTCGGTTGATGGTCATACTCTGACGTTTCTGCAATACTTTTCCGAACCGTTCTGACAAGCTCTTTGCGGTTTCGCCCACAACCTGCCCACTGAATACATTACCTACGGTATTTTGGATAACTTTTGCCTCTTTATCTCCGTAATCCCGTATTAACTGCGAAAAATCCTGAAAGCCCAAACACACAGCTACCTTATTACTTCTCGCAGTTGCGATGAGATTGTCCAGTCCCCTAAAATAAATTGTGGGCAACTCATCTATGATTACTGAACTCTTTAATTGCCCTTTTTTGTTGATGAGCTTAACAATTCTCGAATTGTACAATCCCAAAGCTGCGGAGTAGATATTTTGACGGTCGGGATTGTTACCTACACACAAAATTTTAGGTTCTTTCGGATTGTTGATGTCAAGCGTAAAATCATCCCCGGTCATTACCCAATACAATTGCGGGCTAATCATTCTTGACAAAGGAATTTTTGCCGATGCAATCTGCCCCTGCAATTGGTCTTGTGCGCCACCTTGCCAGGCATCCATAAACGGAGAAAGATAGTTTTCCAAATCGGAATATGAGGTCAGAATGGTAAATACGTCCGAATACTTTTTATTCAGCAATTCAATGGCGTGTGGGAATGTGCAATATTTGCCGTTCTCATAGATTTTCAGATACCAAATAATGGCAGCCAATAGGATAATTGGGCTTTCCACGAAAAAATCTCCTTGCTTCTGTATCCAACTTCGATTGAGGTTCAGCATTATGGTATAAGCCGCTTCGTAAGCATCAGAAATGTCCGTCATAAAATCGGGATTTAACGGGTTACAACGGTGGCTCTTGCGTGGGTCATCAAAGTTGATGACATAGAATTTGGGTTGAACTTTGTACTTATCCCGATGCTTCAATAAATGATTGTAGGCAATGGTAGAAAGGTCGTCAAACTTAAAATCGTAAATGTACATACTAAAGCCTTTCTCAATCTGTTGCTTGATGTAATTGTTTACGATGGCATACGATTTTCCTGAACCCGGAGTACCCAACACGATTGATGCTCTGAAAGGATTTACAATGTTTATCCAACCGTTGTTCCATTTGCCTTTGTAGTAAAATTTGGTAGGAAGATTGACAGAATACTCGTTTTCCATCAGCTTTGTTTCCTGCTGAAAGCTCTCGTTCTCGTTATTGAAAACATCGTCCATCAGATTAGTACGAAGCAAACGGCTCATCCACACGCCAGCCATCAGCAAAGCGATATAACCTAACGAGATAGTAAGGATATACAGAAATGTGCCTATTACCGGAGATAGCTTTAACAACGGCGTGTTCAGAAAGAACAGCACAAAACCAACGCCCAAAGCCACGTAGATTTTAGCCCAGGTTATCTTCTCATTCTTTACGCCTTTCGTTCCCAAACAACTCAAAGCAAGCAAAACCAAAGCGAACGCCTTGGTATAAAGGGTATGTGAAAACAAGCCCGCCGTCCGGTCGAAATTGCCTAATATCTTGTTGATTATTTCCAACGTCCAACCACGTTCTAAAAAGAACCCGTAGCAGAACCAATAAAGGTGCATCAGCACCAAAAGAATACTGACTGCCCGCATAAAAGCCATTATTTTGGCTAAACCTCTTAAATCGTCTTCTCCTTGCATTCTTTTTTAGTTTTAATGTTCGGGCGTGAATTTAAAGGCTCTACACAGCGGCTATAAGAATGTGGCAGTCAATGGCGGTGCGTGGCAGTGTTTGGCGAAGTGATAAGAGTTGTAGCTTCTATGATCCTTTTGTATCGTAACATTTATGAAGCATCCAAATAAAAAATACTTTTAGTTGCTCTTCTGTTTTCTGTCCGTCAGCAACATTTTTTGTCCTGCTGAATTGGTGGACAAGCAACACTTCCGTAACTACAATAAACACAGCAGTCGCCTTGTTTTGGTTTTAGAACTTGTTTGCATTTTTCACATTCGTAAAAATATTGACAAGCGTCTGTCGGCATTGTTTCTTCTTTCTTGTGTCCGCAGTTGGGACAAGTGATTGTTGATTGTAATTTGATTTCCATTTTAATTTTCTTTTTTGTCGGTTACAGAATATCCTGTTGAGTTTATTGCTTTTTCGATTTCAGAAATATTTGTTTTTGAGTTGTCAAATTCTACGATTGCATTTCCATTTTCATAAGAAGCGTTTGAACTTATTATTCCTGTCAATTTATTTACTTCGTGATTTACGTGTTCGCCACAACTTGCACAAGTCATTCCGCTAATCGTAAATTCTACTTTTTGAATATTGGATTTGTCCACTACTATGATTTGCTTTTCTGTCTTTGGGTAGAAAATGCTTGAGTAGTATGGAAAGGCAAGCATTACGATTGCAAATGCTGTTACTATTCCTAAAAACATTTTTGACTGAATGAATTTTGGTTTTTCTTCTGTTTCACAATTGCAATCTATCTGCTTTTTGGGTTTCAACTTTTGATACCAAGCAAAACCAAGAACCAAAACTATCAGACACCGACTTCCGAACTAAGACTACTCTTTTTATAAAGCCTTGTATAGCAAAGGTTTTAACCGTTTTGCTTAATTTTGCTTTTTACTAATCTTTTTTTCAAAAAAAATTCATTTTTTTTTGAAAGCTCTAAATAAAATGCACTAAACAGCCTTAAGCGGCCTGCTGAAGAGTTTTTTAGACAAGAATAAGAAAAGATTTAAGTGTAGAAAATTCGAGTTTGAGCTGACGTATGGCACGGAAAGACAGTGTACGACAGGAAGCTATGTCGACTTTCATCGCTTCTGCTATCTCCTCATAACTCAAGCCTACATAATACTTGAGATAAAGCACTTCCTTCTGTCTCTTGGGAAGTTTTTCGATTTTCTCTCGTAGCCGCTGTATGTCAAGTTCTACGCCACCTTCGCTAAAGAGGTTGAGTTCGTAAGAATTGGCCAGTTCCCATTCTTCTAAAGTTTCTTCATAAATAAACCGGCCGGCTTTACTTTTAGAGCGAAGAATATCTCTCCTAAGAGAAGCAAACAAATAAAATTTGATGTTAACCTTCTTCGCTATGCGCTTGTTGTCAAATAACCGGACAAACAAATCGTGAATACAATCCAATACGAGCTCTTTATCACCACAGATGTTCATCCCATAATCAAACAGATCATCTACATAAGTAGTATAAATCTTTTGAAATGATTCTATGTCGCCATCAATAAATTTCTGCCAAGATGGTATCATAATGAATTTCGGAATATCTAAATATTGTGGTGCTTTTAGGTTTATATTCCAAAATTAATAAGATTGCGGAAAAGACAAAATTTAGAGTACTTTAATTTTCTGTAAAAAAAACTTTAAACCGTTATACGCTTCTTCTTGAAAATATTTCGGACAATGATCTTATCGGCATAATGTTCTTTCAGTAGGGAGCCGTCTCCGTGTACGGTCCAAATTTCACGCGGCTGTACTTTACTTATATAAATATTGAGCTCCCGCCAGTCTATATGATCTGAAATATAAAGTGACATATCGTTGGCGTGTTGGAGACGCTCCCAGCCCGAAGCAAACACACGGACGATATTTTTAGCCCGAAAATAACTATTGAAAGCAATAGGTGGTACCAAGTATACCTTATGCTGCCCTTCTTTTAATATTTTTCGATTGTATATCTCATAATTCAACTTCACAAAGCCTAAGGAATCATAAAGCCTATGTATAGGAGTGATAGAATGGTGAGTATAGACTTTTTTATCAGGACAGTGGATATTGATAAGGTATGTTAAACGTTGTGCTTTCCCCAGACTGTAACAGCCCAGCATGATATTCAAAGAGGTAGTGTTAAGCTTTTTAATTTCTTCGACAGGGTCAGGATGGACTATCTCAGGATTGGCGAAAGTAGTTTCGGTAATAAGGACATCGGCCTGCATGTAACCTATTGGCTCGCAGGTACGATCCTCCTGCAGCTTATAATCTCCCGTATACAGATAGCGGACTCCTCGGTAGGTCATTACTATCTGTGCCGAGCCTAATATATGTCCGGCTGGGATGAACTCTATTTCCACCTCTCCGATATAAAATTTTTCCTTAAACTGCTTAATATGGTAAGATTTTATAGGCTGCTGCACAAAGCGGTACTGCATGAAAGCTGCAGTGGGAGCTGTAGCGAAGATATATGCATGTCCTGGCACAGCATGGTCTCCATGCGCATGAGAAATCACCGCAGTGGTCACAGGATATTTAGGATCTATATAAAAGTCCCCATACGCACAGTAAAACCCAAACTCATCCTCTATGATAAAATCCTCTAAAATATCCTTATTTGCCATGAATGTTTATTAACTGTTGATGTATAGTATAAATCTGTGGAATCAAAGGCTGCTTGCCGTCGTTGACTATGGTGAAGCTAGCGTATTTCTTTTTCTCTTCATCTGTCATCTGTTTGTGCATCCTTGCCAGAACATCTTCACGTGAAACGCCATCCCGCGCCATAACACGAGCAATGCGGAGCTCCTGCGGAGCAACAACCAGAATAGTAAAATCCAGCGTCTTGTAGGAACCGCTTTCGTATAGCAGTGCAGCCTCTTTGAGACTGTAGGAAAAGGTTTGTCGTTGCGACCAATCTACCGCATCTTGGATTACTATGGGATGCACTATACCATTAAGTTGTTGTAGCTTATCGCTGTCGTTGAATACCTGTTCGGAAAGCCATTTGCGGTTCAACATTCCCTGTGCATCATAGACCTGCGGTCCGAAAGCCTGCATCAACCCTTCTCTAATATGGGGATGCGTATTCATAAGTCTTTTTGCTTCTTTGTCCGCATCATAGAAAGGAACCCCCAACGTTTTGAAAATCTTAGAAACAAAACTCTTTCCTGAACCGATACCCCCTGTTATACCTACTTTTATGGATTTCATAAATTACTTGCGAATGAAGAAGTCTACATTTTGTGGTTCTATCTTAACAATCTGTACAAAATCAGGCATCTTGACAATGCGAACAGGCAAACTTTTCACATGCTTATCTTCCCAATGTTTTAAGTCTACTACGGCCTCAAAATCGCTGGAAGTCCATTTAGCATAATCCTTCAGGGACACCATCACCGTAAGCATCACCTTACTAGGAATGATGCGTACAGACGTATAACGGCTGGCATTGATTGTCTTTATAGGCACCTCGATGATCTTTTCCGTCAGCTCCCCCACGGGGATGACTACCTCGGTCATACGCGGATAAATGGTGATGTTAGCTTTGTTGCGTGTATTTATGCGCGCTATGGTACGTATGTCAGTGAAAACCTGTTCGCCACGGATGGTATCCGTTTCGAGATACTCGATATTTCGTATGTCTTCTGTGGGGCCCGTTATGGTTACCATAGAAGGGTTTGTCCTAGTATCGCCTATGATGCTGAATTGCTTTTTGAAGGAGATAGCCGTCGGCACACGTATAGGCACCTTTTTCTGTATCTGCCTTGAAAAGTCGAAAAACAAGGTGTCAGGAGATACCGCAATAACACGTTTCTCATTGGAGAACTGTTTGTTTATAAATCCAATCTGATTAGAGAAAACGATAAAATTTCGGGTATTCAACCCACTCAGATCCACCTGAATGTTAGCCGTATCGGCATTAAGCTTGGACATCAGCACATGCCATCCGCTCATCTTGATTTTTATATTTACCGTATCGGACTGTAATGGGTGAAAAGCTCTGTTTTCCGGAAGGTTGACATACTGAATTCCTGCCTTAATTGTGAAAGTATATTGGTTGGAGACAGCGATAAGCAGCCAAGCTACGAAAGAGATAATAAGACATCTCAGAAAAATATTGATTTTCCTTCGCTGTATTTTGTTAAATCTACGCTGCCTCATATATCACAAAGTTAAAATAAAAAAGCCATTCTACAGGATAGAATGGCTTGACTTCCTTTGATTTATTTTTAATTACTTTGTCGTATTCGCATTTAGAGCTTTAGAAGCATCCAAAGAAATCGCTGACTTGTCGAAACGGATTTTCACGCCAGAACCTACATCGATTAAGAAGGTAGTATCTGAAACTTCGACAATACGGCCGTGAATACCTGCTGTAGTAACTACTTTAGAGTTTACAGTAAGTTCTTCGATAAATTTCTTGTGTTCCTTCTGTTTTTTCATCTGTGGTCTAATCATAAAGAAGTAGAATACTACAATGATTAGTACCATCGGCAACATGCTCATAAAACCGCCGCTAGCTTGTAATAAAATTGTCGATATCATAATTTTTAATATGTTACTTTTCTACAGTTCCTTTTAATTGCACAGTTGTCACTGCATTTTCAGCATTCGAAGATACGGTAATGATTTTCTGTTGTACTCCTCCCTGCCCTGCACTGTTGAACTTCACCTTGATCTCTCCTTCTTTTCCTGGTAAGATAGGATCGG
Source organism: Sphingobacterium thermophilum (assembly GCF_039541675.1). Taxonomy (NCBI): domain Bacteria; kingdom Pseudomonadati; phylum Bacteroidota; class Sphingobacteriia; order Sphingobacteriales; family Sphingobacteriaceae; genus Sphingobacterium; species Sphingobacterium thermophilum. The sequence continues at coordinate 54,934 of NZ_BAABGR010000004.1, forward strand.
AAGTATAATCCGGAGTTGTACATCCACAAGATGCTGTCACCTGTGCTAGGATGACAGGCTCTGTCCCTTCATTTGTAAATCTGAAAACATGCTCTACGACTTCTCCTTCTTTGATGGTTCCGAAGTCATATACCTCTTCGGCAAAGACAATCTTTCCTTTACCTCCTTTAGGTTCTTCTACATTGTTTTCTATCGTATCAGCATTGTTACTGTTTTCACGCTGTTGGCTGTTGTTACACGCCACCAACATCGAAAGTGCTAAACCGGCAAATAAAAGTTTTTTCATAGTTTTATTCGTCTTTTAATCCTCTTCCGGACTTATGAATACGTCCCTGTTTTGTCAAATCAGCGAGTATTTTATCCAGAATACCATTGATAAATGTATTGCTTTTCAAGGTACTAAAAGTTTTTGACAATTCAATATACTCGTTGATCGTCACTTTCACCGGTATTGATGGAAAGTTCAGCATTTCGCTTATAGCCATTCGCATCAAAATAGTATCCATAAGTGCTATACGGTCGGCCTCCCAGTTTTTTGTCTTTTCGGCAATCATTTTATGATATTCGTCCGCATAGCGTATTGTTGTTTTGAACAGATTGGAAATAAATTCCGAATCTTCATCCCAATTTGGTGTGAGGTCGGCAAGTTTGTTATGTGTCGGATTTTCCGAACTGAAGTTCTTGAATGTTTTTGCAACCATAGCTTTCAACACCTCTTTGTCTACCGGCCAGTTGATAAATTTCTCTTCAAAGACTTGCTCGATATCCACCGACTTTAGGATGATTTTTTTGAAGATATACTTAATGATATCTTTTTCGGCAGCGATACTTCTGTCTTCCTGTTGAAGATACTCCAGATAGGTATCCGAATCTTTCAGTTTAGCAAAGACAGAACGCACGATTTCAGGATCGAAATCCCACGACACCTTATATTTTTTTACCAACTCCAGATAGTCTCTATTTTGACGCAGTGACTCAATAAATGTATTGCTATTGAGTTTGGTAGTCAACATTCTATCTTTCTCTGTTGGAAGATATTTTGCGGCACGGCTTTCAGCATCTATGACTACATATTCTGCCACTTCGTCCAGTAAATTCAATGTCCAGATGTACATCTCATTTACCTCTTCCACACTCTTGAAAAGTGCCTTCTCAAAATCCTTAATGTGTTTATCCTCCGATAAACTGTACGCGTATAGCGTCTGCATTACCTTAACTCTAAGGTGTCTTCTATTTAACATAAGTATAAGAACGATTTATTTATAAAGAACGATTTCTTGTGAATAACAATATGCTGTTATCTCTTAAGCTTAGCCATATCGGAAATACGTTTTTCCGCTAGCTGTTTCGCTGCCTCATATGTTGTGATATTTTTTTCTTTAGCAAGTTGGAACACATGACGTGTTGCCGTATAGATATTACGTATTAACGATTCTGTACGTTCGGTACCATAGCCTTCAAGTTCAGAATAACAGCTGATTAAGGCTCCGGCATTAATCAAGAAGTCCGGCGTGTAGAGGATGTTATGTTCTTTCAACAATTGAATGGTTGTTTCCTCATCCTTCAGCTGGTTGTTCGCCGATCCGGCAATGATTTTACAACGCATCTTAGGTACGGTATCCGGATTTACGGTTCCACCCAAAGCACAAGGGGCATAAACATCAACGTCCAATTCGTAACTTGTAGCATATTGAATAGGCTCTGCCTTGTATTTAGCGGCAACCTTCATCTTGCGTTCTTCTGTCATGTCTGACACGTAAACACGTGCATTTTCGGCTCTAAGCATAGAAACCAAATGTTCGCCCACCGAGCCAACACCTTGTACGGCCACCTTACGTCCCGCCAAAGAATCATCACCATACAGCTCTTTGATGGCGGCCTTGATTCCATAGAATACGCCGCGGGCAGCAAAAACCGTAGTATCCCCTCCTCCATTCATAGAAGTTGGAAGACCTGCTACGTAGTTGGTTTCCGCATATATATATTCTAAATCTTTTTGTGTTGTTCCTACATCGATAGAAGCAATGAAATTACCGTTCAAGCCTTCGACAAACTTACCAAAACGGCGCATCAACACTTCCGACTTATCGGTACGGTTGTTTCCTATAATGACAGCACATCCACCTCCTAGATTCAGCCCCGCCAATGAAGCTTTGTAAGTGATGGCTTTAGAAAGACGCAACGCATCTTCGATAGCCTCCTCCTCAGATTCGTAAGGCAACATACGAACCCCGCCAATCGCCGGTCCCAACGTTGTGTCATGAACAGCTACAATTGCTTTAAGACCAACCTGTGGATCATTGCTGAAAAATAGATTCTGATGATCCGCCTGTGACATAAGATTAAAAATAGTGGAGTTTTGCATACCAAATATTGATTCTAAATCATCCAAAACTAGGATGTACAAAAATAACAAATAAATCGTATTAAAAATGGCTTTTAACTTATTTATGAAACTATTACCTAAATCCTACTTTTGACCGACATAATTTTAAACTTAAAGCAGTACCTTTGTTAAAATAATATGAAAGAGCTATCATATCTTAATAAATATTTTTACAAGTATAAGTGGCGTCTGATTCCGGGAGTGTTGTTCGTCATCATTTCCAACTTCTTCGGTGTCTTGCCTGCTAAGGTTATCCGTGAGGCTTTCGACTTGGTGAAAGAAAATATTGACCTATACAAGCTTTACAACGACTTTGACAGTCAGGCTGCAATTTTCAGCACCATCGGCAAAAGTCTTCTGTATTTCGGAATAATAGTATTGGTATTGGCTCTTCTTCGGGGTATATTTTTGTTTTTGATGCGTCAATCTATCATTGTTATCTCCAGATATATAGAGTATGACCTGAAAAACGAAATCTATCAGCACTATCAATCATTGGATTTTGCCTTCTTCCGCAAAAACAACACGGGAGACCTGATGAACCGAGCTACGGAAGATGTAAACCAAGTACGCAACTATCTGGGGCCGGCCATCATGTATACTATCAATACCGTGACGCTATCGGTGATGATCATCTATGCCATGTATGATGTGAATGCTAAGCTGGCTACCTATGCTCTCTTGCCTATTCCCATCATATCGTTGCTTATACTTTTCATTAACAAAATCATCAACCAACGAAGCACGCGTATCCAAGCACAGCTGTCGAAGTTATCCTCTTTCGTGCAGGAAACATTTTCCGGCATCCGGGTTATAAAAACTTATGTGCAAGAGCAAAACAAAATTGATGAATTCGTTAAAGAGAGCAACACCTATAGAAAATCGGCCTTGGACTTGGTGCGCGTACAAGCCATCTTTTTCCCCTTGATTATCTTCTTAGTGGGATTCAGTACCATCATCACCGTATACATAGGAGGTATTGAAGTCAACAACGGTAACATAACGGCAGGAAACATTGCAGAGTTTATCGTCTATGTTAACCAACTGACCTTTCCTGCTATGGCTTTAGCTTGGGTGACCTCACTGATACAGCGTGCTGCCGCATCCCAAAAACGCATCAACGAGTTTCTCAATACAAAATCCGAAATCACCAATGGATCCCTCCGTCGGTCCCTATCTGGCGACATCGAACTACGAAATGTCTCTTTCACCTATCCGGATACCGGCATAAAAGCGCTGGACAACATCAACCTTACCGTAAAGGCTGGACAAACCGTAGCTATCATCGGCAAGACAGGATCCGGCAAAAGTACTTTGGCAAACCTTTTGATGCGCATGTACGATGCGGACCAAGGCGACATCCGGTACGATGGGATTAACATCAAAGAATACGATTACCGCAACTTACGGAAACAGATAGGTTTTGTACCACAGCAGGTATTCCTATTCTCGGATACCATTACCAACAACATTGCTTTCGGGCTAGATAAGTTCACCACAGAACAAATAGAACAGGCAGCAAAAGAAGCTGCTGTTTACGACAATATTAAAGCGTTCGAACATGGTTTTGAAACCCATATCGGCGAGCGCGGCATCACCCTTTCTGGAGGTCAGAAACAGCGCGTTTCCATAGCTCGAGCATTAGTGAAAAATCCGGAGATTCTGATTTTCGACGACTGCCTTTCGGCTGTAGACACAAAAACCGAAGAGGAAATTCTGCATAAACTCAGCCGTATCATGCAGAATAAAACGTCAATATTCATAGCCCACCGCATTTCTACCATTAAGAATGCAGACCACATTATCGTCTTAGACAACGGAAAAATTATTGAAGAGGGTAATCATGAAACACTACTAGCTCTCAACGGTGAATACGCAGAATTATACGACAAACAGCTACTACAGGCTGAAGAATAAAATACATTAGAAAACACCAAAGGCTCTGTAGAATTACAGAGCCTTTGTTTATAGTAGAAAGACAAAATTATTTATTCGCTACCACATTCACTTTGAAATTGATTTCTTTAGAAATCAAGTCATCTTTTTTGCCTTCATAAGTTACCCCCCAATCTTCACGGGCGATGTTGAAATCTGCTGAATATTTTACTGTATTATCTGTAACCTCTTCAGCTTTAGCGTCAAAAGTGATATTCTTAGTTATACCTTTGATAGTCAAGTTGCCTGACACCACTAAATCTGAAGGTGTAGCACCAGCCTTCACCTCTGTAATTTCGAAAGAAGCCTCAGGGTACGTTTCTACAGCAAAGAAATCATCAGCTTTCAAGTGGCCGTCCAATTTTTCTTTCCACTCACCTTCCAAATCAGTGGAGCTGATAGTGTTCATATCCAACACAAATTTACCTCCCTTGATAACGCCATTCTCTACAATGACATTACCTGACTTGATGGCTACCGTTCCTGTATGAGAGCCAGTAACCTTAGTTCCTGTCCACACCACAGAAGATTGAGCTGTGTCTACGGTAAATGCATCTCCTGAAACTTGATTTTCAACAACTACAGAGTCTTTTGTATCAGCTTTTTTCCCTTCCGGATTTCCGGCACATGAAGCTAAAACTAGGGCAGCCGTAGCTGCTAATAATGTAATTTTCCTCATCTTCGATTTCGTATTATTAATAGTTTGACTACCAATAATAAAAATAATATTGTTAATTCTTATCGTATTACAAAATAAATAACATTAAGACGACAATTCCTTAATGACTCAAGGGCTGCGCTTCTATACGCTTGATATCTGCACCCAAGGCTCTCAAACGCTCTTCGATATGTTGATATCCACGTTCGATCTGCTCAATATTGAAAATCGTTGACTTTCCTTGCGCCGAAAGGGCAGCAATCAACAAAGAAACACCGGCACGGATATCCGGAGAAGACATGGAGATACCACGCAGCTGCGTCTGCTTATTCAATCCGATTACCGTTGCTCGGTGTGGATCACAAAGTATGATCTGTGCGCCCATATCGATCAGCTTATCCACGAAGAAAAGGCGGCTTTCAAACATCTTTTGATGAATCAACACGTTACCTTTGGCCTGGATAGCTGTCACCAGAACTATACTCAACAAGTCAGGGGTAAAACCTGGCCATGGGGCATCCGAGATAGTAAGGATAGATCCATCGATGAAAGTGTCTATTTCATAGTGATCCTGCGCAGGAATATAGATATCGTCACCACGAAGCTCCATTTGGATTCCCAAACGCTTGAAAACGGAAGGAATAATCCCCAATTGGTCGTAGCACACGTCTTTAATCGTAATTTCCGATCCTGTCATCGCTGCCATACCGATGAAAGAGCCAATCTCAATCATATCGGGAAGCATGCGGTGTTCTGTACCGCCCAGACGCTCCACCCCATCTATGGTAAGAAGATTCGAACCTATACCTGATATTTTGGCACCCATACGGTTCAGCATCTTACACAACTGCTGCAGGTAAGGCTCACAGGCCGCATTATAGATCGTTGTAGTTCCTTTGGCTAATACTGCCGCCATCACGATATTGGCTGTACCTGTAACAGAAGCTTCATCCAAAAGGATATAGGTACCTTTCAAGGCGGAAGCATCCACATTGAAAAACTCATTTTCTGCATCATAAACAAACTTAGCACCGAGTTTTTCAAAACCTAAAAAGTGTGTATCCAGACGGCGACGCCCTATCTTGTCACCTCCCGGCTTAGGGATGGCAGCTTTGCCAAATCTCGCCAAAAGCGGTCCTACGATCATGATAGAACCACGAAGTCCTCCTCCCTTCTGCTTAAATTCTTCCGAAGTGAAATAATCTATGTTGATGTTCTTAGCCTGGAACTCGTAAGTATCTTGGTTGACTCTGTTGACTTCCACTCCTAAAGAAGCAAGCAAGTCGATCAGCTTGTTCACATCTTTGATGTCAGGCACATTGCTGATGGTCATCTTCTCTTCGGTTAACAGTACAGCCGACAAGATTTGCAACGCTTCGTTTTTCGCTCCTTGAGGAATGATCTCTCCCTTTAATCGCTTACCGCCATGTATTTCAAATGCATTCATAGACAATGGATGTTTATTAAACGAAATAAGTAACCAACTTTAAGATTAGTTACTTATTTCTACCAAATAACTAGTTATTAAAGCTACTTATTTCTTGTGGTTGTTATTCTTTGTTTTCTTTTTATCGTTTTTCTTCTTCTTGTTGCCTGCCGCCTGTTGCTGGTTTTTATTGGCAGCCTGCGTATTCTTCACACGGTTGCCCGGAGGCGGCGTCTTGAATTCAAGCTTCGTAAGTACCGTATCTTCCGGCAAGATAAGCTGCCCTTGGGAAAGCTCTTTAAGGTCTTCGATAATCTGTTGGTCAGTGACAGAATCCTTATTCCATGTCACATAGGCCATTTTCATAAAGTTGGCGATACCCAACGTCATTTTAGCCTTGCTCTCCTCGTTGGTCATGGAGATAGCCTTCTTGATCATCTCCTCGACAATGAAGCCGTAATGCTTGAAACGAATCTTGTGCTGCGGATAAGGCAGTGGCTCCGGCTTATGACGCACCTCATCTCTGGTAGGAATAGGATATGGTGAATCCACATCAATCTTGAAGTCAGAAATGATGTAAAGGTGGTCCCAAAGTTTATGTTTAAAATCGGCAACGTCACGAAGATGTGGATTGAGCACCCCCATCATGTCGATGACCACTTGTGCCAATCTGTTACGTTCTGCTCTGTCCGGCACCGTACAAATATATTCTACCATATTTTGTACGTTCCGACCATATTCGGCCAAAATTAATTTCGGACGAGTACTGTTGTAATCAAAATTCATATATGATATTAAACGTATTGTTAACGTTAAGTTCTTATTTTGAGATAAAGATATAATTATTAATCAACTATTCTAAGTTTTGCAAATTTAAGTAACAATTGTTTCTGTCCCAACTCCTTGAAGAAAATAGTTGCTTTCATGTTGTCAGGATTAGTACCTTCTAAGTTAACAACCTTACCAAAGCCAAAACGCTGGTGTTCCACTTCCATACCTACCTGTATTTTACGCATATCCGACGGTGCAAAGCCCGGTGTAGGGATGTGCGCCTTCGGCAGGATGGCAGTAGTTTTTACCGGTTTAGGCTTAGGCTTACTGAACATATCATCCCCCTTAGTCTGCCAAGCTATCCTATCTGTCTTGAATGACCCTTCGTCGGCATGCATAGCTCTAGGCTTGAAATCCAAGTCCAGATAGCGTGGATCTAGCTCATCCAAGAATCTACTAGGCTCGCAGGTATTGAGCGTTCCCCAGCGGTAGCGTGACGTAGCATATGAAAGATGCAGTTTTTTCTCAGCACGTGTTACCGCAACATAAAAGAGACGACGTTCCTCTTCCAGCTCGCTACGTGAGTTCAACGACATCTGTGACGGAAACAGATTTTCTTCCAAGCCGACGATAAATACCACAGGAAACTCCAATCCTTTCGAAGCGTGGATGGTCATCAACGACACTGTATCCGCATTAGGATCTTTGTCGTTGTCGTCGTTGGTCAGCAAGGCCACATCCTGAAGGAATACGTCCAACCCCTTCTCTTCGATATCTTCACGTTCGGAAAACTCTTTGATACCGTTCAACAACTCCTGTATATTTTCATAGCGTGCAAGACCTTCGACGGACTTGTCCTCATACAAGTCTTTCAAGATACCGGAATGCTGTGCAATGTGCATCGCTGTGTCGAAGGCGTTGGAGCGGTTTGCTACAGCCTGAAAGCTCTGAATCATCGTAGCAAAATTCTGAACGGCGGTAGCACTACGTCCATCCAAAAACATCTGTGCATTGGCGACCACATCCCATAACCGGTACTGATTACGGTCTGCAGCCACGATAATCTTCTCTATGGTTGTATCACCTATTCCACGACGTGGATAGTTGATAATACGCTTTAGTGCTTCCTCATCATTCGGGTTGAATGTCAGTCGGAAGTAGGCTATCAGGTCCTTGATTTCTTTGCGTTGGTAGAACGATGTACCTCCGTACAGCTTGTATGGAATATTCAATTTACGGAGAGCCTCCTCTATGGCGCGGGACTGCGCATTGGTGCGATACAGGACAGCAAAGGACTTAAAATTCAACGATTTCAAAGCCTTTTCCTGTAAGATAGCCTCAGCAACCAGTTTTCCTTCCTCATTGTCGGAGAAGGCACGTACCACCTTTATCTTTTCACCTTCTTCATTTTCGGAGAACACGTTCTTCTCCAATTGATTTTTATTGTTGGCAATGATGCTGTTTGCTGCATTGACAATAGTCTTTGTCGAACGGTAGTTCTGTTCCAACTTGAATACCCTAACATCCGGATAGTCTTTTTGGAAGTTTAAAATATTCTGAATGTTAGCACCACGGAAAGCATAGATACTTTGTGCATCATCTCCCACTACGCATATATTTTCGTGTACTGCAGCCAGACGCTTCACAATAAGATATTGCGAAAAGTTGGTATCCTGATACTCATCTACCATCAGGTACTTGAACTGATGCTGATATTTGTGCAATACCTCTGGATATTTGTTCAACAACACGTTGGTTTTAAACAACAGGTCATCGAAGTCCATCGCGCCAGCGCGGTAGCAACGCTGGGCATAGGTCATATAAATCTGTCCCATCTGTGGACGTCCGTTTTCGCGGTCTTCCGCCAGCAAGGCTTCATTTCTATTGTACTCCTGTGGAGATATCAAGTTGTTCTTGGCAGCAGAGATACGACCATACACATAGTTGGCATTATACAGCTTATCGTCCAGATTCATTTCTTTCAAAATGGCTCTGATTAAGCTTTTAGTATCGTCCGTATCATAAATGGTAAAATTCTTCGGATAACCTATAAGCTCCGCCTCTACACGTAAGATACGTGCAAAAATAGAGTGGAACGTACCCATCCATATGTTCTTTGCTTCGGCTCCCACCACATTCATGATACGCTCGCGCATCTCCTTGGCTGCCTTGTTAGTAAATGTTAGCACCAGAATGTTGAATGGATCTACGCCTTTACGAATAAGATGGGCTACCCTATAAGTGATTACACGTGTCTTTCCTGAGCCTGCCCCCGCCACTATCATCACCGGACCTTCGGTTTGCTCGACAGCAGCGCGTTGGGAAGGGTTTAATCCTGCTAAATAATCCAAATTTATTACGCTTTTTATCCGTTAGAAAATCGAGGTAAAAGTACAAAATTATAGCCAAAAAATTATGAACCGAATGTAATAATTGGGCTTTTTGCTAACTTTAAAAACAAAACCTAATCTTATGAAAAAATTAATAACAATACTATTATTTCTTTGCGCCACACAGGGATTTGCCCAGCAGCAAAAACAGCTACCTGTCGGCTTTACCTATATTGACAATCATATTCCTCATATAGCTTATGACCTTCGTTACCATGGTTCTCATAACTTCGTAGGACGCAGAATAGACGGTTATGAAGCCAACAAACTTATCCTTACCGAAAAAGCAGTGATGGCATTGAAGAAGGTGGAAGCCGAACTCAATAAAGAAGGATTAGGACTCAAAGTGTTTGACGCCTACCGACCGCAGCGCGCCGTAAACCATTTCAAACGTTGGGCCAAAGATATCAAAGACACACTGATGAGACGAGAATTCTATCCACAGGTAGATAAGCGGGACCTGTTCAAAAAAGGATTTATAGCCTCCCGCTCAGGACATAGCAGAGGCAGCACCATAGACCTTACCATCATCCATCTTAACACCAAGGAAGAGCTAGACATGGGAGCGCCTTTTGATTTCTTCGGTGAAGAATCTGCCCACGGATATGTCCACCTTACCACACCACAAAGGAACAATAGACTCAAGCTTCGTAAAATAATGGAGAAACATGGATTCCGAGCCTACGAAAAAGAATGGTGGCACTACACCTTGCACGATGAGCCTTTCAAAGACAAATATTTTGACTTTCCCATAAAATAAAAAACAGAGTGCTTAATGCACTCTGTTTTTTATTGGAATATTTCTGTCGAAGTCTTTCGTCAAATCTATCAGGTAGCCATTAAGGATGGCATATTTGAGATTTCCGTTCCTATCACCGATATAGAAGCTGGCCATACCACCAAAGTCGGGGCTCATAGGCAGATAGAAGGTCGACTGCGTAAAAAGATGTATCGGCAGGTCGTGCAGTGCTTTTTCTTTCAGCACCTCTTCTTTTACCCTCACCGCCATTATTCCTTTTTTCAGCAGTTCGAAGGCCTGCTCTTGCGAAAGAGAAGCAGCATTTAGATAATTTGTGTAATCCACCTTTCCTCCAATAAACTTTAACCCCTCCGCCTCAATTTCTTCATAACCGAAAGACTCTTTCAAGTCTCCTATATCTTCTACTCTTCCACGTACATAATAATCTCTTCCTACTGTGGTCTCTCCTCGACGTATAGCAAGATCTGTTTTAAAGGTAGTAGAATCTGGTCCTATTTCTATATTTCGGATGACGATATCATGCATTTGCGAGACGTTAAAAGGAATTTCCTCGTACTGCTTCTTGTCGAACCGCGCATAGCTGTCCTCCGCAATTTGAATTAAAGCATTTAGGATAATGATAAAGTTTAGTTTGCGTATCTGCTGTTTTTCCGGATCACCTTTCATTCCTCCCGATTCGATCAACACTGTACTGGCATCCCACGACTGGAAGTTATCCCCAAATCCACGAGGAGTATAGGTATCATCGTATTTTGCTACCGCATTAGGAATATACTGCTGTAGAATCTCATTCATTCCTGCTGCCAGCTTCATAGCATTCTCCCGCACGGGATTGATTTCACGTGACTCATTGTATGCCGGTGCCAGCAACGCTATTCCTACGGGATTCTTGGTGTTAGGAACGTTATAGTAGATACTCTGGTCATGCAGATTGAAACCATATTGAGGAGCTATAGCCTTCGCCCTAGCACGCAGCAATGCCCCTTCGGCCGTTTGTCCTGCTCGGGCGTCGCGGTTCATGTCAATACCTTGAGCTGTTCTACGCTGGAAGCGCTCCGCACCATCCGGATTCAACATAGGAATAAAATGGATTTCAAGGTTTTCCTTCAGCAAAGAGCGTATATTATCATACTCATCTCCCTTACTTCCCAGAAAGTTAAATAGGTCGAAAAGTGCCATTGTAGCCGTAGGCTCATCGCCATGCATCTGCGACCACATCATAACTTTTTTCGACCCCTTACCAAAAGTAACCTCATAGATAGCCCTTCCTTCAAAAGAACGGCCTATCTGTTGTATCCCCAGCTGTCCTCTTTTTTCATGCTCTTTGATGAGGGAGTCTACTTCATGATGTTTGAAGCGACGGTGTCGCAAGGCCGGCTCCTGAAACCTGTCATATATAGCGTTAAATGTAGCAGTATCAATTTTCATGTGGTCGTCTTTAGTCGCCGAAGTTGTCTTTGCCTCATGACAAGACACATTCAACCCGGCCATACATAGAAGAATAATCAAACTTTTCATAATAACGATTTCTCTAGATATTCTATCCTACCATTTGTTGCGTCCATGCGTACTTTGACACCTACGGGCATCAAAAACTGGTCCGAGATATGTCCTATCACCGCACCGCTATAGGCAGGAATTCCCAAAGGCTTAATATAATCATTAAGCATCTGATCCAATGTAAGAGAACCGTATCCTTGAACCGGACCACAATTGGTACATTTTCCGAAAATAAATCCTTTTATCTGCGACAAGATTCCCGAGTTGCGTAGTTGACAGAACATGCGGTCCAAACGTTCCGATTTTTCATCAATCTCTTCGGTAAATAAGATAGCGTCTTTGAAATCTGGCAGATAAGGTGTCCCACATAGTCCCGTTATTAAGGTGAGGTTACCTCCGAGAATGATACCTTCCGCCACTCCCGGCGTTATGGTCTGTATTCTATCTTTATACTGAATGATGGTATTATCCTTTTTTACGGGATTCTCATATACGGCAAGTTTATTTTCCATAAGCTGTTCCTTGAAAAGCTTTGCCGTATAATTTGTCCAGGTGCTGCTGCCTACCGCACCATGGAAAGAAACCAACCCTACTTTAGCATAAAACGCCAGAATAAGAGCGGTGATGTCGCTATAGCCCAAAAGCACTTTCGGATTACGGCGAATCAGCTCGTAGTCGATGTAAGGAAGTAGTCTGGAAGCACCATTACCTCCTCGGATACAAAGTATTCCCTGCACCTCATTGTCGGCAAACATACTATGTAAATCTGCCAAGCGTTCCTGATCTGTGCCGGCGAGATTGCCATAGCGGGAACGTATATATTTACCTTCTTTGACTTTAAAACCAAAATAGGCCAACACCTCTTTGGTCATCGTGATGGTTTCTTCTTCCGCCAAAGCTCCTGCAGGGGTAATGATACCAATGGTATCTCCTTCCTTAAGCGTCCTTGCTTTCAGCACACCCTTGACAGCCGATGCCGTGTCAGCGACAGCTTGTGCTGTACGATGCGAAATCGCCAGACTTCCTAACCCCAGTCCCAGCGATTTTAAAAATGTCCTCTTGTCCATTACCTGTTAAACAATAGTCTATGTCCTGAACCGACTTCAATAATTTTACCTTCGGAATAAGCCAAGTTGCCCGAAACAATAGTATGTTCAATAGTGGATGCAAAAGTGTGCCCTTCAAAAGGAGACCATCCACATTTCGAGAGAATATTCTGTTTGGTCACCTGATAAGGTTTATGCATATTTACCACCACCAAGTCGGCCCAATAGCCTTCACGGATAAATCCGCGTTGTTCTATCTGAAAGCAGATTGCCGTATTGTGGGCCGTCTTCTGTACCAGCTGTTCTAGCGTCATCTTGCCTGCATGAACCATATCCAACAGGGCCAATAGAGCATGCTGTACCAGCGGCCCCCCCGATGGGGCTTGAAGATAGGGCTGCTGCTTCTCTTCCAAGGTATGTGGTGCATGATCGGTAGCGATCACATCTATATGACCATCCAACAAGGCTTCAAGAATCTGCGCACGATCCTGCGCTGTCTTCACTGCCGGATTCCACTTTATGAAGTTCCCTTTTGTTCTATAGTCTTCGTCTGAAAACCATAGGTGATGTACACAAGCCTCTGCCGTTATTCGTTTCTCCGACAAGGGTGTGGTATTATCAAAAAGTTGTGTTTCCTTTCCTGTAGAAATATGTAGAATATGAAGACGGGTATTGTTTTTCTTGGCCAAATCCACCGCTTTGGAAGAAGAAAGGTAGCAAGCTTCCTCCGAACGGATTAAAGGGTGCATGTCTATCGTTACAGCGTCTCCGTACTTATCCTTATAGTAGGCGAGATTGCGGCGTATGGTAGCCTCATCCTCACAATGGGTAGCGACAAGTGTAGGAGCATTACGAAAGATATTTTCTAATGCTTTATCATCATCTACCAGCATATTCCCTGTAGAAGAGCCCATGAAGACTTTAATACCGCACACATCGCGTGGATTGGTTTTCAAGACCTCCTCAATATTGTCATTTGCTGCCCCCATGAAAAAGGAATAATTGGCAAGAGAGGTGTCCTGCGCTATATCGAATTTATCTTGAAGTAGCTTTTGGGTCAACGTGTTCGGAACAGTGTTAGGCATCTCCATGAAAGAGGTGGTACCTCCTGCCACTGCAGTCCTACTTTCCGTAAAAATATTGGCTTTATAGGTAAGTCCTGGCTCACGGAAATGCACCTGATCATCAATCAGCCCCGGAAGGACATACTGTCCCTCACCATCAATAACCTTATCGGCATTTACATTTATGCTTGTATCGATCTTTTCTATGCGGCCGTTTTTGATGAAGATATCCTGTACTTGGATTTTACCTTCATTGACCACATGAGCACCTTTGATAATAATAGAAGACATTTTTAGTGTTTTGATGAGAAAAATAACTTATACAAACATAGCAAATAGATATATTACTTTTCATCAAATATTGTTAATAACCATATCAAAAATCAAAGGACGACATTGCATGTCGTCCTTTGTGAACAAGCTTTACACAAAACGTTTGTCTCCCGGCTTGTACGGATAGTCCCCATCATATTTTCCCGGGATTTTGACGTAATTCAATGCTTTTGTCAACGCCAACTCCGAGTTGAAGTACCCTAAAATTGTCGTTTCTTTGAACATAGAAAACCAATGTTTAGGTTCTAGTTCTAACACTTTATACGGCTCGTTTTGTTTAAGCTTATTCTTTTCGATATAATCTTTCTCTTTTTCTGCTTTCTGTTTGTTGTATTCTGCAGCCTCTTTATCCAAAGCTTCCGCTACATCGGTACGTTCTTCCAAGGTAAGGTCGGCAAACTTCTTGCCTTTCACCTCCATACATTTTTTATCCAACGTATTGAAGCCGTCGATAAAGGCTTTTTGCTCTTTTTCGTTATAGCAATCGCGTACCATCACCGGAATAAAGCTACCCACGCCCGCCTCTTTGGCGCCCGGTGTGGAAGTAGGTGGTAAAATAGCATCGGCAAGGTCACCGATACGGTCTATCATATCTTTTTCAAACAGAGCTGCTACACTTTTGGTAGCCGGGCGGGTACACCCTTCCAAAAATAAGTTGGCCCCTACGATAGAACCACCTAATATCATCGCAACGCGTTGTAGTGCCTCTCTTCTATTCATCTTTATCAGTATTAAAATGTATAGTTAACTTCCCAACCTGGGCGATAAGTACGTTTAACAAACTGGTTCACTTCGTCGAAGTTAGTCACACGCATATTGTCGTTATCCCAGATCAGCTTTTTACTTCTTCCCGGATATTTGCCGTCCACCTGAAGGTCTACGCCACGGATGGCTAAGTTAGCCATTAATAAGGCTTCAGTCAACGGTCCAGCAATTTCGAATGGCGACGACATTTCCATATTTCCGTAGCCTGCAATACATCCTTCCACCCATTGTGCCCAGTGACCGGAAGCACCGCCTTTGACGCGAGGATATTTTTCTTTCACGGTCTTGTATGTTTTGCTTGTAGGCAATAAGCGTGGATTTTCAGCGTAGGTGTCTGCCAACAACTTACCTTTAGTACCGATAATCAGGATACCGTTTCCTTTACCGCCAAACTCTTCATTTGGCTCCAACTCATCCGGTCTAGGTGGCTGTATACCGCCATCCATCCAGTGCACTTTAACGTCACCTTTTGTTTTAGGGGTTTTAGGGAAAGTCATAGTCACCGAACTTGACGGAGGACAAGACTCTGGGAAATAACCTCTCTTGAACTCATCGACATATACAGTTCCCACACTTGCCTGCACGTCTTTTACATATTGTAAGCCGTAGATACTGAAAGGAGCTTCTAGGTTGTGACATCCCATGTCACCTAACGCTCCGGTACCGAAGGCCCACCATCCTCTCCAATTGAATGGCACCAGCTTTTCGATATAGTCTGTATACTGAGCTGTTCCCAACCATTTGTCCCAATCTAAGGTTGATGGTACAGGAGCCTTTTTGGAAGGCCATGCTATACCTTGCGGCCATACAGGGCGGTCTGTCCATGCATAAATCTCTACCAAATCACCGATAAGGCCGGCATCAATCCATTCGCGCATCTGACGCACCCCATCTCCCGAAGAACCTTGGTTACCCATCTGTGTCACCACTTTATAACGCTTTGCGGCATGAGTCAACACGCGGGCTTCCCATACATCATGGGCAAGAGGCTTCTGCACATACACGTGTTTTCCCAATTCCATGGCTGCCAATGCCTGAATCGCGTGGTTATGGTCCGGCGTAGAGATGGAAACCGCATCGATATGCTTATGCTCTTTATCCAGCATTTCCCTAAAATCCACATAAAACTTGGCTTTAGGGAACTTTTCTACTGTTCCTCTAGCACGTGCAAGGTCTACATCACATAAGTAAGCGATATTGGCCTTACCACTTTTATAAATATTGTTTACATCACTACCACCCATTCCACCTACACCTATTGAAGCCACATTCAACATATCGCTAGGAGCTCTGTAGCCTTTGCCCCCTAAAACATGTCGCGGAACGATGGTTATTCCTGCTGCAGCCACTGCTGCCTTTTTTATAAAGTCTCTTCTGCTGTTATTCTCCATTTTTTATAGTTTTTATTTACAGGTTACCTTTTTTCAATTCACTTACGGCAAAGTCGGCAGCGCGGGCCGTCAAAGCCATATAGGTCAACGAAGGGTTAACACATCCTGAAGATGTCATACAAGCCCCGTCCGTAACGAATACATTTTTACAATCCCAGACTTGGTTATTGCCGTTCAATACGGAAGTTTTAGGATCTCTACCCATGCGGGCTGTACCCATCTCGTGGATACCTTGACCGAATCCGTATACATTGTCATAGACTGACACATTTTTAACACCAAGCTGCTCGAGCATCTCCTTCATTTCATATTGCATGTCATGACGCATCTTTAACTCGTTTTCTTTGATTTCTGCGTCAATAGCCAATACAGGAAGCCCCCACTTGTCTTTGGTGTTCTTGTCAAGTTTCACGTGGTTTTCGTGGTAAGGAAGAATTTCTCCAAAGGCACCGAAAGAGACGTTCCAATGATCTCTCAAGCCACAGAGGGCATCTTTGAAGCTACCACCCACCTGTCTTTCTTCTGCCGACGCATAGCCTCCATTGCGGGAAGCACTACCTTGATAGCCGAAACCTCTGACATAGTCTCGTTTTTTAGGGTCTCCTTCCACGTTAACGAAACGCGGTACATACAAGCCATTAGCTCTTCTACCATACACCTGCTTATCCAAGTGGTCTTCCACAATACCGCCAGCACCACAACGGAAGTGGTGGTCCATAAGGTTGTGACCGAGCTCACCACTGCTACTGCCCAATCCACCTTCCCAGATATCGGTAGCCGAATTCATCAAAATCCAAGTAGAATTCAGTGCGGAAGCACATAGGAAAATCACTTTTGCATAATACTCATACGTTTGGTTTGTTTCGGCATCCAACACTTCCACACCTTTAGCCTTCTGGGTGTCCTTATCGTAAATGATTCTTGTAACGATGGAATAAGGTCTCAATGTCAGGTTTCCGGTTTTCACTGCTGCCGGCAAAGTTGAAGACTGGGTACTGAAATATGCCCCAAAATTACATCCCAACCAGCATTTGTTTTGGTATTGACAGTTTACACGTCCGTTGTGAGGTACCGTGATATTAGCAGTTCTACCGATGATGAAATATCTTTTTCCATCATAGAGCTTGCGGATACGTGCAGCCAAGTCACGCTCGATGACGTTCATCGGCATTGGAGGAAGGTAATCACCGTCCGGCAAGGTTGGTACTCCGTCGCGGTTTCCCGAAATTCCGGCGAACTTCTCCACATAGCTATACCATGGCGCAATATCTTTATAGCGTATAGGCCAATCCACACCGTGGCCATCACGTAAGTTAGCCTCAAAATCCAAATCACCGAGGCGGTACGACTGTCTTCCCCACATGAGGGAACGTCCTCCTACATGATAGCCTCTATACCAGTCGAAACGTTTGATTTCCACATAGGGACTTTCCTTTTCATTCACCCAGAAGTCCAAGTTTTTCTCATTCAGCGGATAGTCTCTCCTCAACACAGGATAGTCTTGAATCATCTGCTGTGTTCGGCCTCCGGCATGAGGGAATTCCCATGGGTCTTTTGTTGTCGCATGATAGTCCTTGATATGTTCTACATTACGACCTCTTTCCAACATTATGGTTTTCAACCCTTTTTCGGTTAATTCTTTTGCTGCCCATCCCCCACTAATACCTGAACCTACTACTATAGCATCATAAACATTGTTCTCTACCATCTTTTTAACCTTAAGATTTATAATTAGTAATACATTTATTTTACGTTAGCCGATATTTTCTCGTTTTTGAAGAAAATAATAAATATGATCATCACAATGAAAGCTATGGCTGCTGGTACTATCCACAGCTGATTCCAGAATGCAGGAATGCTGGAAGACTTCACCTCAGCATACATATCGCTCACATAACCTGCAACCCAGAAGCCTATAAGTTGACCTAAGCCGTAGGTTGCCAACGTGATAAGTCCTTGTGCCGCACTCTTATGCTGTAAACCTGCCTTAGAATCGGTGTAAATCTGTCCCGACACGAAGAAAAAGTCGTAACAGATGCCATGAAGAGCTATACCGATAATCAACATAAAAGCCAGTTCGCCAGGATTACCGAAAGCAAACAGCAGATAGCGCAAGGCCCAGCACAACATACCTACAACAATGGTATTCTTGAAACCAAAACGGGTAAAAAACACAGGAAGCAATAATAAGCACAACACTTCAGAAATCTGTCCTATCGTCATCTTACCCGTAGGGTTAGACATCCCCACCTCCGTCAAGAATTGATTAGCATATTGGTAATAGAATGCCAGAGGGATGCATATAAGTACTGAAGAGACCACGAACACTAAAAAGTTTCTGTCTTTCAATAGTGCGATGGCATCCAACCCTAAAATCTGTGATATAGTTTTCTTCTCTGCTCCTTCCACCTTCACCGGAGGTGTTTTTGGCAGCAGGAAGCTAAACAAGCCTAACACCAATGACGCTACCGAAGCCAACAAAAAGGTATTTCTAAGCATACCCTGCCCTATAGCTTCTTCCGTATCCCACTTGAAAATATAACTTATAGACATTCCCGCTACAATCCATCCTATGGTGCCGAAAAGACGTATGATGGAAAATTCCTTTTCTGGATTGGTCATCTGACGGAAAGACACCGAGTTGACCAACGACAAGGTGGGCATGAAAAGAATCATATAACCCAACACAAAAGGAAAAAATACCGCTATGGTATCACTGGAATAAAGCTTATACATCAGAAAAGCTCCTATCAAGTGAAGTATTCCCAAAATCCTCTCCGCATTAAAATAGCGGTCTGCAATCAATCCGATAATAAATGGCGCTATGATAGCTCCCCAAGATTGTGTAGAAAATACGTTGGCAGTTTCCAGCCCTGTAGCGTTGAGCGTTTTGCTCAAGAAGGTTCCCAACGTAACGAACCAAGCTCCCCAAATGAAAAATTCGAGGAACATCATGAAAGATAATTTTGCCTTCGTAATTAAGTTCATATGTTTATAATTGATTATCTATACTTCTAATTTAAAAATTATCAGCTTCCCTGTAAGCAGCTACCAACAATTTTTCTCCCTCTACTCCGGATTGAGACATGCCATGTTCCATTCCCACGATACCTTTATACCCTTTATTATATAGCCACTTGAATACATTTTTATAATTAATCTCACCAGTAAAAGGTTCCTTTCTGCCTGGATTATCCCCTACTTGGATATAAGCGATCTCGGACCAACACAATTCCAAATTGTTTATGATATTACCTTCGTTCTTCTGCTGATGGTATACATCGTAAAGAATCTTGCAGGAAGGGCTGTCCACAGCCTTACAAATCTCATAAGCCTGATCCGTATATCGCAAAAAGAGGTCAGGAGTGTCACTTAACGGTTCTAATACCATCGTAATGCCGTGCGGCTCAAAAATCTCAGCACCACGCTTCAAGGCTTCCACCACATTGGCGGTCTGTACCCCTAAAGGAAGATGACGCGCATAATCTCCCGGCACTACCGTAACCCATTTGGCATTGACACGCTTGGCTACCTCTACAGACTGGCGACATCCGTTCAGAAAAATTTCTATATGTTCCTTTTTGTTGGCTGCTAAAGTATTTTGTCCATTGCCTCCTTTGGGAACGACAAAAACCCCCATACGCATTCCCAATTTAGCCAACAGCTCTCCTATTTTGATTTGCTCTTCAACACTACGCCCCGGCATACCGTTGTCTTCGATACTGCGAAATCCCAGGTCGTACATATATTTTATCTGATCCAGAAAATTTTTCCCTGCCGAGGCGGAAAACATTCCCTGATGTGGAGCATAATCCAATTTAAAAGGTTTATTGTCAAGAACTTCCCAGTTTTCAGCACTGGCTCTCCGGCTTGATAAAAGAAGACTTGAAAGTATCAAACCCGAGTTTTTTATAAAGTCAGTTCTTTTCATAATTATCAATTAGGTTTATGATTGATGTTATAAATATAATTATTAAATCCTGAGCTTTGCAATTCTTTTAACTCATTATTTTCTTCATAGATAATATACGCTTCCACCTCTTTTTGTTTCTCGACAAAGGCTATCGCTTCCTCTGGCGGCAGAAACATTAGGTAATTATCTAAGGCATCGGCCTGCATAGCTGTCTTCGCTATCACGGTCGCACTTATCGTCGTATTCTGCACAGTACGCCCAGTGGCAGGGTTTATATGATGCGAAATATGTTGTCCATCAGTCATTCTATACTTTTCATAATTTCCGGACGTAGTAATAGCTCTGTCCTGTAACGTCACGATATAACCTTCCTCCGAATCACGATACGGTCGTTGTATGCGTACTTTAAAACTTTCGCCATCAGGTTTGACACCATAAGCATAAATTTCCCCTCCCAATTCGATAATAAATCGATTTACCTGTTTGTTTTTAAAAAAATCGGCTAGAATATCTACCGTATAACCTTGAGCAATTCCATCCAATACCAAGGATACCTTAGAAGCCCTTTTTATTAAACGGTTACCTTTAAGTAATATTTTATCTATGCCGACAAATTTTCTTACACTGTCAATCTGTGTAGAGGTAGGTTCCTCCATCTTTTTTTGAGGACCAAATCCCCATAAGTTCACAAGTGGTAGTACCGTGATATCAAAAAATCCCTTAGTGAGCTTATTATATTTCAAAGAAGCACGTATCACCTTCTGCATATGGATATCCAAAGACATTTCCTTGGTTTCCTCTTTATTGAAAAGGCTAATTTTTGATTCCGCATTATAGATAGACATAGACTGGTCAATGACGCGCAGAAGGCTATCCACCTGATATCTCCGCACCAGACTATCGGCAGCATAATATCGAATAGAATAAGTGGTTCCTTGGGCAAAGCCCTGAAGATTAAACTCTTCCACCGGCGGGTTAGGGTTCGCCCGGATTCCACTTGCACATACAGCTATGACCAGTAGTATTACGCTTTTCAACACATTATATATGTTTATCCGTGTTAACACCTGGAATCGGAGCGGCATACATGCCATTTTCATCAGGCATGACTTTAGGATTAGCATTCCAATCGAATTTTTCCGGCAGCAGATCCACATTCGACTTCAATGCTTCTTCCCACTTGATAACCTTACCGGTGTAGCAAGCTGCCCGCCCTATAATTCCTGTCAGCGAACTGTAAGCCCCGTATTCCGTATTGTTAAACTTATATTCTCCTTTGGCTATTGCCTCAAATAGTTCCACATGCTCCTGGCGATAAGGGTTAGGATTACCCTGTGGATCGTGTCTATAGATTTCGCGACCTTTATGGTCCCACAAGATAGCCTGTCCTCCCGCCGAAAGATAGATACGTCCTTTCGTACCTTGGAAAGTCTCATCGACCCTATTGAAGGAACCTTCAAAATGACAGCACTGACTGTTGATTACTGAGCCATCATCGTATGTAAGTTCCACGGAAAAATTGTCGTAAATCTCTCCATAGTCTTTACCCACACGGTGAGCTCGGGACCCTACTCCCTGTATCGACACCGGATATTTACCTTTTATCCAGTTTGCCACATCAATATTATGGACATGCTGCTCTACGATATGATCACCGCAAAGCCAGTTGAAGTAATACCAGTTGCGCATCTGATATTCCATCTCGGTCTGTCCCGGTTTACGTGGCCGTACCCACACCCCTCCACTGTTCCAAAACACCTGTCCTGCCACGATATCGCCTATGGCTCCTTCGTGCACCCTTTTTATTCCCTCACGGTAGTTATATTGATAGCGACGTTGTAAGCCCACCACGACGTTCAGCTTTTTCTGCTCAGCAATCTTTCCGGCTTCCAACACACGACGAACCCCCGGAACATCTACAGCTACGGATTTTTCCATGAAGACGTGCTTGCCTTGTTTTACTGCCTCTTCAAAATGTATTGGGCGGAAGCCCGGAGGCGTGACAAGCAATACCACATCGGCATCCTTAATAGCGTGTTTATAAGCATCAAAGCCTACATATCTACGGGATTCAGGAACATCTACCTTGTCGCCAAATTTTTTAGACAGGTTGGTATAGGCTTTATCCAGATTATCTTGAAACACGTCAGCCAAAGCGACAAGCTTCACGTTCTGGCCGGACTGCAATGCATCAGAAGCAGCTCCCGTCCCTCTGCCGCCACACCCCACCAAAGCGATCCTGATGACATCACTTCCTCCCGCAAAAACAGAAGAAATATTGGAGGTCGACAATGCTGCCGTTCCCGTCAGCACCGAAGAAGCCTTAATAAATTCTCTTCTATTACATGATTCCATAGAAAAATATAATTTTAGGTTTATAGGTTATTATTGCGTTGATGTTAGAAATCTTCAATAGGTTCTTTGTCGTAATAAGCCTTAATCTCCTCTGGCGACGGCGGAACCAAAGGCCGTACGATTCTCAAGCCGACAAAAGGAGCTTCTGGGAACCACCAGTTTGACTTGGGAACCTGCGGATCCAGCTGTTTCCACTCCGGATCGGAAAAAGATCGGGCAGCCGAACGCAGCTCTTTTGCATCACTACGAAACGAGCCTCCTCTTACCACATGAGGATAAAGCTCCGTAGGCTCTGCCACAGGATTCTTAGCTTTCTTGCCTGCAAACTGCTTGTAAAAATCGGCGTGATATTGATCATAAGTCCATTCCGCTACATTGCCAATCATATCATAAAGTCCGAAAGCATTGGGCTTTTTCTGTCCAACAGGATGCGTCTTTTGTCCACTGTTGCCCGCATACCAAGCATATTCGTCCAGCTGTTTGGCGTCGTCTCCAAAATGGTAGGCCGTCGTAGAACCGGCACGACAAGCATATTCCCATTCCGCTTCTGTTGGCAGCCTGTAAAATACCCCCGTGCGCACATACAGCCATTTGCAAAACTGAATAGCATTATAATGGGTCATCGCCAAAGCAGGATATCCCTCTTTGCCGAAGCCGAAAGTCATATCTAGATAAGGCTTAGTAGGTCTGGTCACCGCATCCACTTCTACCGGAACCTGCCCTTCTTCCTGTTTGGATTTTTCGTAATCTTTATAGAGAAAGGCCTGAAACAAATCCCACGTGATTTCATAGGTACTCATCCAAAAAGGATCTAACTCTACCTCATGTGCAGGAGCTTCATCCCCCTTTTGCGAATGATTATCCCCCATAAGAAAGGAACCACCCGGTATCGCTTCCATACTGAAACTTAAAGGCGTACCTTCTATATACTGAACATATTTTTCGAAAGAAATATCAGAGGCCTTGGATTGATCTTTTTTGGAAATATGCTGAGCACTGACATATGTAAAACTGATGGATGCTGCAAAAAAATAAAAAAGAATCGGGTATGCCTTCATTTATCTCTATAATTGGTTGATAGCTAAACAAAATTAACTCTAAGATAAGCTATTAATCCAATTATAAAAATAAAAATGCTATAAGGTAACAACTAAATTACAAAAGTGTATTTATTACACTATACCAAGCAAATGAAAGCAAAATTCCTACTACGATGCTTACTCCTATCAAGGTGTTAGCGAATTTAACATTAAGGCCAAATTTTTCTATCACGATACTGGAAGCCACCAGACAAGGCATGGTCATCTCAAATACCGACACGCGAAAGAAATTGCCATGAAGCCCTAAGAGATAAACCAATAGCAAACATGCTGTCGGAGCAACCAACAGCTTCACAAACAACCCCGTATATAGCGCATTAAGTTCATGCGATATTCTTTTGAAGTTCAGCTGTATACCAATGGAAAATAAAGCCATAGGGCTTACCGTTGCCGCCAAACTGGAAAAGAGGTCGTGCAAAACAGGATGGTTTAAATATGCATGAAAAATTAGCGCTACAATACAAGCTATTAAAGGAGGAAAGGTGATAATTCTCTTAACGATATAAGTATATTTTTCTTTTGATGTCGAGAAGATGTTTTTGGTACTAGAAGCCAATAACACCCCAAATAAAGAAAGCAGAAAAAAAGTAACCTGATCGCTCACAATCGCTACCTTCAGGTACTCTTCTCCATAGTAACTGCTCACCAGCGGAAAACCTATGAAGGAGGTATTGCATAACCCTCCTGCGATTATCATCGTATATAAAGTCCTTTTGGAAAAATGCTGCCAGCGGTTCAACAATGAACACACAGCAAAAGAAATAGCAAAAGACAAAAAGGGAAGTATTGCCGTATATAGATAATCCAAACTCCATTCTATGGCAGGAATATACTTAAGTGCCACGGCAGGCAAGCCTACATAAATTACCCAAGTGTTTATAGCTAAATGTCCTCCCTTCTTAATCAGTTTCAGCGAACGAAAAACATAACCCAAGGTCAGGCAGAGGAAGATGAGTATAAAATTTGACATTATCGGTTTTGTTTAAATCTTCAATTTTAGACATCCATAGACTTGGAAGAGAATGGACATCACAAAGTAAGAGCACAAAGCAGGATAATCAAAATTTTATTAGAAAAGAATACAGCAAAAATGATTTTCGGATTATAAAAAAAGGACAACTTTCGTTGTCCTTACCTTATTGAAGTTTTTCTAAACCTTTACTTACCGATTTGGAAAGAGATTTTCCGAAATCTTTGTCTACCGTGATATATCCCGGATAGAAAAAGTTTTTGTTTCCTATTCTTACCGAAGGTTTAATTTTCAGAGCCAGCAGTGCATTACTTTTGCGGGTGAAGAGGTCGCTTAACAGTTTTTCGACGCCTTGCTCTTGCGCTACTCCGAAAAGATTAGCTCTAAAGGTCAACGGAACTATCATACTTTGTCCTTGCGCCAGATTGATATTTTCATTGACTGCCCCCTCGAAAAGCGGTTTACCACCGATTTCAATCAAATATTTAAACTCGTTGATTTTTGTTGTAGTAGTCGTCGGGTTCGTCATCTGCAAGTTTACTGTAGCTTCCAATGGAAGATCTTTGGTAAGTAAAGCTACCGCCAAGCCAGGCAAGCTGCTCAAAGATATTCCCCCATCGGCTTCGAAAGAGCTTATCTCTCGTCCCGCAATACGCATATTTTGCACGGAAGTGACATCGTAATTAAATTTGCTTAAAGCTTCCACCTGTGCTCGTTGGTTCAACGCACAACCACTTAACATCAAAACCAGCAATACCGCTACTGATAGTAATAATCGCTTCATATATTATTTTTTTCCAAATGTATAAACTAATCCTAACGTAAACACCGAATTTCCGGCTTTCAGATATTCATTTTTGTTCAACCCTATATTAAATCCGTTGGTGTACTGCAATTGCAGGCCGTTCACAAGCTGCATCCGCGTAAAAAACAGAGGTTCTATAAAAAAATTTTCCTCCCCTGTCACAGATACACCATCTACAGCAAACTTCTGCATCCCTACTCTACTTAGACGAATTGCAGTGCCATAGTTTAATTCCTTCCTATCTCCGAAGATATTTATTTTCTTTTTTCGGGTGGAAGAATAGTTAAACTGAACAAAGATCTTGTCGAAGTCCATTTCTCTTGCCTCCACCAGATCATACCCCATCACGGAAGCACGTTGCTTGAAATCTTTGGTATTGCCTATACCATACCCCATATATACTTCGAAAACCTGTCTTTGGTCTTTTCCTATCCGTGTAAAATATCCTATGCCTCCCTCTGCGAGCCACTGACGGAAATAATCATTATTATTTGCTCCAGTATTGACGGTGGATGCATTGGCGACAAGCCCTACATTATCCGTCAGTGCCAAGGCCAAATTTCCCGAAATATTGCCCTGCGCATTAAAATGCCCTCCCACATATACTTCTCCGGCTTCACGGAGCATAGGTGTGGCAGGTGCATTGGGCATATAAATGGAATGACAGCCTACCAAAAAAGCTAATGAAAGCCCTCCTACTATACGAGAGATTTGTCGAAACTTCAGCATACCTTTTGATACGAACAATCGTGCCAAATTAAAACAAAAAGCCCTTGACATCTATGCCAAGGACCTTAACTCTTTATTTTTTAACATCTAAAAATCTACCGAATGCTGTTCTGTCTCCGGCGCTTTATCGATCAACTCCATAAATTGATCCAACTTAGGTGTGATGATAATCTGAGTTCGGCGGTTGCGTGCTTTTCCTGAGGCGGTACTATTGTCTGCAATAGGATTGTATTCGCCACGACCTCCAGCAGTCAGACGTTTAGGATCTACTCCGTAATCGTTTTGCAGAGCCTGAACAACCGACGAAGCCCTCAAAACCGACAAGTCCCAGTTGTTTCGGATATTAGGCTTTGAGATAGGATCAGTATCCGTATTTCCTTCTACCAACACTTCATAATCTTTATAATCTTGAATGATTTTGGCTATCTTGCTTAATGTTTCGCCTGCTCTTTCGGAAATTTCGTAGCTACCCGACTTGTATAGCATATTGTCGGACAGCGAAATATAGACCACTCCTTTCAACACCTGCACATCCACATCTTTCATCTCTTCACGACTCAATGAACGGGTAAGCCTGTTTGTCAACACCATATTCAATGAATCTGACTTATTTTTAGTGTTAACCAAATGCTGGATATATCGGTTGGAAGCGTTGATTTCATCCACAAGCTTGGAGATGTTAACATTGCCTTGTGAGTTTTGGGCAATACTCTTATCCAGAGAAGCTTGTAGCTTTGCATAGGCTTCCTTCAACGCCGCATTGTTTTTACGCTCATAATCCAACATATCCTCTAGGCTTTTCACCTTGGCCCTACTTTCTGTCAACTCCATCTGCGTTTTGTGGTACAACTGCCCCAAATCTTTATACTGTGCATCCAGAGCAGCATACTGTTTTTTGCTTACACAGCCTGTCACCATCAGACCACCAAGCAATATCGTTATGGGCACTATTCTTTTCATGTTTATCATAATGTAATGTATTTGATAAGTGAAAATTAAATATTAAATTCTCGATTACCAATTTTTTATTGTTAAATAATATTAAAAGAAAATCCCTCAACCGGGGAGATTGAAGGATTTCTAACTAACTAACCAATTATAACCTAAATTATGAAAGCAATTACTGTATTTCAATTGATGTGCCAAACAACTTTTTGGCAGATGCTGTTAACAATTTTTAACAGCCCTTTTACTAACTTTCTACTGTTCAGACTATGAAAACATCATATGGTTTAAAAGGTTTTTGCCATAATGTCAGCAAAAAAAGTCCGGCATGCCGGACTGTCTTTATTTGCAATTAAGAATTCCTTTACATATATCCCTTATTAATCCCGGACCTTCGTAAATAAAACCGGTATAAATCTGCACCAAAGAAGCTCCGGCTTTTAGCTTTTCTAAGGCGTCGGCAGCAGAGTGTATTCCCCCCACCCCGATGATAGGAAAAGCACCATTAGATTTCTCATGCACATATCGGATTACTTCGGTAGATCGCTTTGTAAGAGGCTTCCCGCTGACCCCTCCTGTCTCTTTGACTAAATTCGAATCGGACTGCAGTCCTTCTCTGGAAATGGTCGTATTGGTAGCGATAAGCCCCGCAATTTTTGTTTGAGTAACTATCTCAACGATATCGTCGAGTTGTGAGTCCGTAAGATCAGGAGCTATTTTAAGCAGGATAGGTTTAGGCACCTCTTTTTGGGAGTTGAGCCCCTGCAAGGTGTTTAGGATGTGCATCAAAGGCTCCTTTTCCTGCAAATCACGAAGGCCTGGTGTATTAGGTGAACTGACATTCACCACAAAATAATCCACGTAATCGTACAACGCGTTAAAACAATAAATATAATCGTTCACGGCTTCTTCATTCGGCGTCACCTTGTTTTTACCAATATTACCGCCGATGATGAGGCCATTACGGTTTTTCAGGTGTTTAAGGCGTCCGGCAGCAACATCTGCACCTTGGTTGTTGAATCCCATTCGGTTGATTAAAGCTTCATCCGGAATTAGGCGAAACATACGCGGCTTGTCATTGCCCGGCTGCGGCCTAGGAGTAACAGTACCTATCTCGATAAAACCAAATCCGAAATTGGACATCTCTTCAATGTATTCGGCATTTTTGTCGAAACCTGCAGCCAACCCCACCGGATTCTTAAATTTCAAACCAAACACTTCACGCTCCAGGCGGGGATCTTCTATGGTATAAATAGATTTCAACAAGGGCTTCACCCCCCACACTTTGGTCAAGGAACGCAAGGATCTGGTCACTGTATGGTGTGCCTTCTCCGGAGCCATCGAAAAGAAAAGTGGTTTTATCAGTTTGTACATAATATCAATGAAGGTTTTTGTTATAATAACTCCTCTTACCGAGCTACAAAGGTAGAAAAGAAGCAGAAATATTCACTACTTTTGCAACGAAATGATATCAATAAATAACTTGACATTTGAAATTGGCTCGCGCGTACTGTATGACGAAGCCAATTGGCATATCAAACCGGGTGACAAGGTAGGATTGATCGGTGCCAACGGTGCCGGCAAATCGACATTGCTTCGCCTTATAGTAGGTGAATATACTCCTACCTCGGGTACTATCTCCAAAGCCAAAGACATCAAGATAGGTTACCTGAACCAGGACTTGCTGTCCTATCACTCCGACAAGAGCATACTTCATGTGGCTATGGAGGCTTTCGAACGCCAAAATCAACTGCATACTGAAATAGAGGATTTACTACAACAACTGGAAACAAACTATTCGGACGATATCCTGAACAAGCTTAGTGACAAACAGATGGAGTTCGAAGCGTTGGACGGTTACAATATCGAGTTCCGCGCCCATGAAATTCTGGCTGGGCTAGGCTTCTCGGACGAAGACCAAAAACGTCCGTTGGCAACCTTCTCCGGAGGATGGCGTATGCGCGTGATGCTTGCTCGCATACTCCTTCAGAATCCGGACATTCTGCTTTTGGACGAGCCTACCAACCACATGGACTTGCCTTCGATCAAATGGTTGGAAAACTACCTGCAAAGCTTCGAGGGAGCCATCGTTATCGTTTCTCACGATCGTTACTTCTTGGACCGCATCGTCAACAAAATTGTCGAATCAAGAAAAGGGAAGCTTACCCTCTATGCAGGTAACTACAGCTTCTACCTCGAAGAAAAAGAGTTGCGCAACGAAATCCAGGCCAACCAATACAAAAACCAACAGGCAAAAATAAAACAGGAAGAACGCCTTATCGAACGTTTCCGTGCCAAAGCTTCTAAAGCTAAGATGGTGCAATCGCGCATCAAAGCACTAGAACGTATGGAGCGCGTGGATGATGTAGACGACGACAACCCGGAAGTAAACTTCCGATTCAAATTTTCCAAGCCATCGGGCCGTCATGTCGTAACTTTGGAAAACATCTCCAAATCCTATCCTAATATTGAGATTTTAAGGAATACAGGAGCGGTCATAGAGAAAGGTGACAAGATAGCCCTTATAGGTGCTAACGGTAAGGGGAAGTCTACCCTCTTGCGTATTGTGGCCGAAGCAGACAACCAATTTGAAGGAAAGGTCATCAAAGGACATAATGTGACGCAGACCTTTTTCGCCCAGCATCAATTGGAAGCTCTACATCTAGACAACACCATCCTGCAAGAGCTGCAGTCCTTCGCTCCTAAACATACGGAAACGGAGCTTCGCTCCATTTTGGGATGTTTCCTCTTTTCGGGGGACGACGTGTTCAAAAAAATCCGTGTGCTGTCTGGAGGTGAAAAGTCGAGAGTGGCTCTGGCAAAAGCCCTCACCGCAGATGCTAATTTCCTTGTACTAGATGAGCCTACAAACCACTTGGACATGACTTCGGTAAACGTACTGATCCAAGCCTTACAACAATATGAAGGCACCTTCATTGTCGTTTCGCACGACCGTTATTTCTTGGACCATGTAGCCAACAAAATTTGGTTTATCGAAGATAAACAGATCAAAGAATATCCGGGAACATATCAGGAATACGAAGAGTGGAGTGCCAAACGTCAACCGAAAACAGTAGCAAAAGAGGAAAAGAAAACCGTCAAACAAGAGGTTCCAAAAACCAAAACTACCCCTACGGAAGACACCAAAAAGCTGCTTCAAAAGAAAAACAAAGAGCTCACTGCCTTGGAACAACGCATCGCCGAGAAAGAAAACGAAATCAAAACATTGGAAGCCTTGCTCACCGATGCCTCCGTCTATTCAGATGCTATAAAGCTTCAGGAAGCCACACGCAACTACAATTCCGCAAAGGCTGAATATGAAAAAATGCAACACGAATGGGAAAGCTTGGCTGAAGAGATTATGGAATTAGAAAAAGAAAAGGGACTTTAATCAAGTCCCTTTTCTTTTTCAAACAGCATTTCCACATGCGGAATGTTGTCTTCCAAATATTCTTCACTCACCCTCTCAAAGCCTACCCTTTCGTAGAAGCCTTGGAGATGTGCTTGGGCGCTGATACGTATATCTTCATTGGGGAAGTCTTCTCTCACCTGAGCTATTGCCTTTGACATAAGCGCATTTCCCAGCTTCAAATGACGACATTGAGGATGTACCACCACCCTGCCTATGGAAGCGTCGGGATAAGATACACCCGGTGGGAGAAGCCTTGCATATGCGACCAGTTGGTTGTTCAGATAGCCCATAAGATGCTTACCCTTCAGATCCTTGTTATCACACTCCGGATAGAGACACTCCTGTTCCAGCATGAACACATTGATACGAAGCTGAAGGATCTGATAGAGCTCAAAGTTGGAAAGTTCTTCGAATTCCTTAATTTTCCAGATAATATCCATGTATTTAAGCCAGACTAGATTTCACAATTTCCGAAATAGTTCTTCCATCAGCACGGCCTGCCAACTGAGCATTTGCCACTCCCATCACTCTACCCATATCTTTCATTCCTGAGGCTCCGGTCTCTGCAATGATCTTTTTTACTATTTCTTCTATTTCTTCACGCGAAAGTTGTTTTGGAAGATACTCCTCAATAACATTCTGTTCTTCCAATTCTATCTGATACAGATCATCACGTCCTTGGGCCTTATAGATTTCACCCGACTCTTTGCGTTGCTTAACCAACTTCTGCAGCACTTTGATTTCTGCTTCTTCAGTAAGCTCTTCATTGGCAGCCTTTTCAGTCTTCGCCAGAAGGATTGCTGCCTTTATAGCACGTAATCCACGGAGGCGCGCGTTATCTTTAGCAAGCATCGCAGCCTTAATATCCTGATTGATTTTTTGTTCTAATGACATAGTAATTTATTTTCTATTTACGATGGTGCCGTTAGCTTGCGCTGTAGGCATTATTAACAAATCATTGATATTGACATGTGCCGGTCTTGACAGCACAAAAGCTATCACTTCCGCAATATCGTCTCCACAAAGCGGGGTAAGCCCCTGATAGACGGCCTTGGCACGTTCCTTATCCCCCTTAAAGCGCACCTCCGAAAA
Organism: Sphingobacterium thermophilum; assembly: GCF_039541675.1. NCBI lineage: Bacteria > Pseudomonadati > Bacteroidota > Sphingobacteriia > Sphingobacteriales > Sphingobacteriaceae > Sphingobacterium > Sphingobacterium thermophilum. The sequence continues at coordinate 86,680 of NZ_BAABGR010000004.1, forward strand.
TTCCGTTTCCACCATACCCGGATTAATAGCCGTCACCTTGATACCAAAAGGCAACAAGTCTATGCGCATAGCTTTATTGAGGGCGTCCACAGCATGTTTGGTAGCACAATACACGTTGCCGTTGGGATATACCTCTTTGCCGGCTATAGAGCCCAGATTAATGATATGTGCATGTGCACTTTTCTTCAACAGTGGAGTTACTGCCTTGGTAACATACAACAAGCCTTTGACGTTGGTGTCTATCATACGGTCCCAGTCGTCCGGATCTCCATCCTGTATAGGATCCAACCCCTGGCTAAGCCCGGCATTATTGATTAATATATCGATGTTTTTCCAAGCGTCTGGAAGATTCTCTATCGTGGATTCTACCTGCATTCTGTCACGCACGTCCAACTCAAAAGTGTACACCTCCGTCGCAGGATATGCAGTCAATATTGCTTTTTTCAGGTTGTCCAAACGCTCTATCCTACGGGCACACAGCAGCAGCCTGTAGCTTCCCTCTCCGGCCAATACACGTGCACAGGCCTCTCCAATGCCTGAACTTGCTCCCGTAATTAAAACTGTTCTCTTCATCATTGAAAAATTAAACTGAAATAAACATTCCTAATCAACCCTTTATCTAAGGGTTTCATAAACTTATTGTCCTTTGCCAGCAAATGGTTATTGTCAAAGATATTGTTCACACTTTGACTGAATCTGATTTCCGGCGACATTTTAAAGAACGAAAAATAGATATCGAACCCTAATCCTGCTTCCCAAGCTATATAGTCATTCCTAAGCACTAAAGATGGTGAATACACTGATTGTGAGTCTATAGAATTGGATGCTGTAGCATAATAACTCTCAGCTCCAGCCCATCTTGAATAACGTATACCTCCCAGCAAATAACCTCTATATCTTACATCAGTTTTAAAAACTTTTTTTTCTTCCGATCTAAGCTTTAGGGCTACAGGAAATTCAAATGCCGTGAAGTTATCGCCATAAAGATCATCTACTACCTGCTTTGACTTTCGTACTATAGGAGCAATCTCCGGATTCGTCGATGTATAACGAATACTCAATCCGTTGATCACTGCAAACGTAGGCGTAAAATTAGCATAAACGATATCAGACAGCTTGAAATCCACAGGAATCCCAAAAGAAAAGCCATGCCCACTCTTAGAGCTTACGGCCTTTATCTCTCCCAAATAGGTAAGCTCCTGCGGATCTGTGTCCTTACCGTATAAGACCTGCCAGTTGTTTTTCAACGTCAACTGGTAGTCTTGCTTTAGAAAATTATATTGTATTCCTATTTGGATTTCGGCCTCCTCATCATATCCCCCACTGAACGGAAATGATATTTTTCGCTGCGCGTATGACGCATTTATCAACAGCAGCAAGCTGAGAATGACTGTCAATCCGATACGTTTCATTTTTCTACTTCATAAATCGTACAGAACCCGAACGTCTGCGGTTTTACGTCTGTAGATTTGAACCCCACCCTCCGGGTAATTTCTGCGAACCGCTCGCCATCGGGAAATTTGGCTACCGACTCCGGTAGATAAGAGTAAGCACTAGAGTCCTTGGAAATCAAACGTCCGAAAGCTGGAACCATCTTGTGGAAATAAAAGTTATAAAACTGTTTGATCGGAAATGCTGTTGGATTGGAAAGCTCCAAGATGATGGCCTTGCCTCCCGGTTTGAGGACCCTATGTATTTCTGAAAGTCCCTTCTCCAAGTTTTCGAAGTTCCGCACCCCAAACGCTACAGTCACTGCATCAAAACTGCTGTCGGCAAACTGCAGATTTTCGGAATCGCCAAGCTGCACTTCAAATACTTCCTGCAAACCCTTTTTCTGGATTTTCTCCTTAGCAATATCCAACATGCCCTGCGAAATGTCTACACCTACCACCTTTTTAGGCTTCAGAATCTGTATGGACTCTATCGCAAAGTCTCCCGTACCCGTAGCTACATCCAATATATACTGGGGCTTTATAGACTGTAGAAGCCTAATGGCTTTCTTTCTCCAGATCACATCGATACGCATGGTCATCAGCCTGTTCAACAAATCATAACGCTTGGAAATGTTGTTGAACATATCTGCTACCTGCTCCTTCTTACCTCCGTCTTTCGACTTATATGGTTTTAATGTTGACGCTTCATTATTTGACATAAGACAAATATATGTATATATTTTTTATGCAGGGTAAAAAGCTAATTTTTAAGCCTTTCTTCACCTGTAAAACGCTAACCTATTGATAATGAAACTCTAACTTAAAATTAACCTCAAAAGCGATTAAAACAACAACCAATTTCAAGTTATTAACACTACAGGAAGTTTTCCACATAAAATTATCCCTCTGAAAATCAGTGCAATTAACAATTAACTAACACTTATCCCACACCTGATGTGAATAATAACTCGTTATATCATAGGACAGAATGCATTATTCATTTTTTACATAAATTGATATGTGAACAACTAAAAAGGAAGATTATGGACTTATTTATTACTTTTGTTTTACAATGCTAAGAGGGCTCTACCAAAGAGTCCTGTAATATTGAAAATCAAAATCAGACAAAGGGATAATGGAGCAAGAATTTTCGGGTCAAAACACCAACTTTAACAGCTTTAACAGAGCTAATTTCAACAAAAAACGCACTAGTCTTAACAATCTGGTTAGTGGTCTTGGCAAGCTTCCACCACAAGCGGTGGACCTTGAAGAAGCTGTGCTGGGCGCGTTAATGTTAGAAAAGAATGCCTTAAGTGAGGTTATTGACATCTTGAAGCCTGAATCTTTCTATAAAGAGGCACATCAGAAAATTTTTGAAGCCATTTATTCTTTGTTCCAAAAAACCTCTCCAATCGATATTCTAACCGTAACGGCAGAGTTGCGAAAGATGGGAGCCCTAGAGATGGTCGGTGGTGCTTACTATATCACACAGCTCACGGACCGGGTTGTTTCCGCTGCCAATATAGAATATCACGCCCGTATTATTTCACAAAAGTATATTCAGCGTGAACTTATCCGTGTTTCTACGGAGATTATCAATGCGGCGTACGATGAGACCTCAGATATCTTCGACCTGTTGGATCACGCTGAAAAAAGCCTGTTCGACATTGCGCAAAACAATCTGCGTAGAGACTCCCGCAAGATGGATGACATCATGCGCGAAGCTATTTCTAACTTAGAGATGCTGCGTGACCGTACTGACGGCCTTACCGGTATTCCTTCGGGATTGACAGCCTTGGACCGTATGACTTCCGGATGGCAGCCTTCGGATTTGGTCATCATTGCGGCTCGTCCCGCCATGGGTAAGACAGCCTTCGTATTGTCTGTAGCACGAAATGCCGCCGTAGACCACAACTGCCCAGTAGTAATCTTCTCACTGGAAATGTCTTCCGTACAGTTGGTAAACCGTCTTATCGCCGGAGAAACAGAAATCGAACAGGAAAAACTTAAAAAAGGAAATCTGGCAGACCACGAGTGGCAACAGCTTCACTCCCGTATCGGTCGATTGACAGAAGCACCTATCATCATTGATGATACGCCGGCACTCAATATTTTCGAATTCCGCGCAAAATGTCGTCGTCTGAAGGCTCAGCACGACATACAGATGATTATTGTCGACTACTTGCAGTTGATGCAAGGAAAGAACGACGGAAAAGGTGGCGGTAACCGAGAGCAGGAAATCGGTAGTATCTCCCGCGCATTGAAATCGGTAGCCAAAGAGCTGAACGTCCCAGTACTAGCTCTTTCTCAGTTGAGCCGCGCCGTAGAGTCTCGTCCTGGAAACAGCAAAAGACCTATGCTTTCCGACCTGCGTGAATCGGGATCTATCGAGCAGGACGCCGACATGGTGCTGTTCCTCTACAGACCGGAATACTACGGCTTGGTGGAAGACGAAGAAGGGCGCCCTACCGCAGGTGTAGGTGAGGTAATCATCGCTAAACACCGTAACGGTGAAACGGGTATAGTTCCTCTTAAGTTTGTCGGCAAATATGTTAAGTTTACCGATCTGGAAGAAAATTTTGGTATGGGAGATGATTCCTTCGGCGGCGGATTTGGCAGTTCGGCCATGTCTCCTTCAGCATCATTTGACGACTTTATGGGTTCGGGAGGTATTACTATGCCTTCCCGCATGAACGACATGCCGGACGATGCTCCTTTCTAATGGTAAGAAAAGAACGCTATAATCCAAAGCCCTCTGTCTTATGACGAAGGGCTTTTTAGTTTCTTACATCTTTATTAAATTGGCTATAAAAAATATGCTCAATCTCATCACCAACCAACAAATGCGCCAAGCTGACACCTATACCTGTCAGCACCTAAATATAGAGTCCGTCGAATTAATGGAGCAGGCGGCGAAGGCTTTTGTAGAGTTATTTATTAAGTACAGCCTCTCTGACAAAGAGATATCCATTGTTGCAGGAAAAGGTAATAATGGCGGTGACGGACTAGCCATAGCGCGACTATTACATGAGAAAGGGTACAAACATATCAAAGTTTATATTTTAGAAAAATTCAACTCGGCATCCAAAGATTTTTCCATAAACCTCGAAAAACTTCAAACATTAAACATCCCTATTGTCTATTGCTATTCATTGCATGATCTTCCATCAACCTTTGATGTTGTCGTAGACGCCGTATTGGGCTCCGGATTTAATAGAGCATTAGACAGCTTCTTCGCGGCTGTTTTCCGACATATCAATGAGAGTAGCAACTTCATCGTTTCGGTGGATGTACCTTCAGGCTGTCCTGCCGACACTTTCGACATTGAAAGTTACGACGGCATACATGCCCATCTGACGATATGCTTCCAACGACCAAAACTCTTTTTTACACTCCCCGAATCGCACAAGGTGACAGACGATTTCAAAACTGTCTCTATAGGACTATGTGAAGACTATCTGCAGTCTATTCCTTCCGATTATTTTTGGATTGATAAAGGGTACGTTACAGCGCTGTTACCTTGCCGGAAGAAATTCTCCCATAAAGGAAGTTATGGACATGTGTTGGTGTATTCCGGTACCAAGACCATGCGTGGTGCCAGTCTTCTCGCCTCCAAAGCGGCAGTAAAAATGGGGGCAGGACGGACAACACTGTTGACAGACGCCGAATTCTTTCCTTTTGCCAATGTCTTTCTGCCAGAGTTGATGACAGCAGATATCGGGAGACTAAACGACTTGAATTTCGATAAGTTTTCGGCCATAGCAATAGGTCCCGGTTTAGGAATTTCAGAAACCTCACGCGAACATGTTCTACGTTTGTTGAAGCTAAAGAACCCTTTGGTGTTGGACGCCGACGCATTGAATGTGTTGAGCAAGGAAGACCTAAGCGGACACCCCCATCTGGTGATAACGCCTCACATGAATGAGTTTGACCGCCTCTTTGGTAAACATAAAACCTGGTATGAACGTCTACAATCCGCCAAATCCTTTGCTCAAGAAAATGGAATAGTCATTGTCTTGAAGAATCAATATACCTTTATCTGCACACCGCAGGGAAAAGTGTTTATAAATTCTACCGGCAATCCCGCTATGGCGCAGGGCGGTATGGGAGATGTACTGACAGGATGCATTACAGCGCTATTAGCGAGAGGGTTAAAGCCTGAAGAGGCGGCAGTGGCAGGATGCTACATCCACGGCTTCACGGCCGATCTGCTAGCAGAACAACATGAGGTAGTATCCCCTTCTTTGTTGACGGACAACTTGTCCAAAGCTATTTCCTTACTGAAAAGCGGCCCTCATAACATAAACTAAAGAGGCTTTTTATCATACACATACAGATCAAAAGCCTCTTTTATTATAACTCTTATAATTGGTGGAATTTATTTCTCTACATACACACGATCCCTCTCATAGGTCGCAATATGACGTTCCTTCTTAGGAAGATAAATATCCTCCAACGTAATCAAAATACCCGTTTCTTCCACCTCACCAAACTCATCGTTCAGCGCTGTACCGAAAGTCATCATCGTAGGCGACAGATTCATATAGGTATTGATAAGGGGAGGAATATTCTCTCCTAAGTCGCGAACATGCCTGTTAAGGATTTTATATCCTTCTTTATACGGTAGTCCATCAAAAATACCCTTGTATTTAGAAATATCTGTTTTATAGCCTATTTCCAGATGCTTCTTAGGTTTCACCAAATTTTTGCGATCAGGGAAATAACATTCCATGAAATACATCAATAAATCCCTTGCTTCCGCACTAAAGTGAGGATACATGGTCACCTTTCCAAACAAATACTTGATATCCGAGTTGATTACTACCAATGCTCCCAAACCATCCCAAAGATTGTCCAAGGAAAACAACCCTTTACGGTTGTCCACAGAAGGTTGATAGCGCGGTTGTACCCACGATCTACCCAACTCTATGGTATAAGGTAGATAATCTCTGTTAAACTCATCGGAAAAGTCAAAATAATGCGATGTGGAAAGATGTATGTTCCCGTCTTTGTCTATGGCTTCATCACAACGGATAATACGATAGCCAGCAATGATTTCTTCATCCTCAGGATTCCATGCAATAAGCTGATCGTAATTATGTTCACAAGTATCGTTTTCGTCGATATCCAATGCTAATCCTGTGCCGCCACCTGCAGCCCTAAATGTGATTTCACGCAGACGACCTATCTCACGCATAATATTTGGCGCCGTATGATAATTAACCAAATACACCTCGTTATTACCGTTGTTAGTATAACGTAAGAATGCTTCTTTGGTCAACTCTGCCTTAATCAGTTCTCTCTCTACTGGAGGTATTATTTCTTCCATAAAATTATTTCTGCGTCTTCAATCCGTACACCAACTGCTTCACTTCGGCAGCCCATTGTTTTTCATTTCTTGAGTTATCAAACATCGTATAAGGGATGCGTTTTCCCACGCGAATGGTAACGCGCTGGTTACGCTGTGAGAAAAACTCATCTACAAGATACAACATCTCGATATTGAACTTTATTCCTAGCTTATTTCTCCAATTGGATAAGTTATAGAAAAAGTTAGAATTCTTCCCTTCAATATAAACAGGGATAATGTCTTTTTTATATTTTTTTGCTTTGGAGATAAAACTTTTTTTCCATTCCAAGTCCACGATCTGCCCATTGATCTTGCGGGACACCAGTCCTGCCGGAAAGACCAGCAGTGCCTGATCGGCAGCGTAAGCTTCTTCTACGGCGGAAGCTACACTCTTATTCTGCCCTCCTACTTTGTTGACTCCGACAAACAGCGGCTCCAAGTTAACCACATTCATCAGAATATCATTTACTAGGAATTTGACATCTTTACGTACTCTACCTATTGCCTGCATAAAGGCGATACCATCCATCCCGCCAAGAGGATGATTAGACGCAAAGATTACACTGTCTTCTTTAGGGATATTTTCCTCTCCTTCTAATACAACATCTACACCTAAATGTTTGATTAAAGCATCAACAAAATCTAAGCCTTTCAAATCCCTGTACCTATACATGATGTCGTTGATTTCATCTTCATGTATAGTGCGCTCTAAGTATTTAAGTAGAGGCCCCGGAATCCATTTAGCCAGCTTGGGACTTTTCTTGCGGATAACCTCTCTAACCTGAATAAACTTCTTTGTGCCTTCCACCATATAATTAAGACTAGCCTGTCGAAAGTGTTGACAAGACTATCCGTGTAAAAATAAAAAATATTGCACGAATTCAGATAAATTTTGCAAATATTATTCATTTAAGCTTGTTTTTTGCATATTTTTTTCGAATATTTATTTATATTCTATTCGAGGGTTGGTTCTTAAAGAAGAGGAGTGAAAATGTTCATAGGACAATACATATCTACTGAATATCACGAGGTTTTACCATCGGACACTATAGATTTTGCCCTACAGAAAATGAGCGAATATTACCTTCACCAGCTTGCTGTCGTGAAGGATCGCGTTTTTTATGGTATTGTGACCGAAGAAGAGCTCCTCGATCAGATGGACTCTTCCCTCCCGTTGGACAATGTTCCTATGCTTTATAAACCTATCTTCCTGTTCGACTATCAGCATATATACGATGCTCTGCATAACATGGCAGCCTATGGATACTGCTTCCTTCCTATTCTCAACAAAAACCACGAGTATCTTGGCGTGCTGACCAAACAGAAACTTATTGAAGCGATAAATACCTTGTTCGGTAACGAAGAGGGCGCTATCATTGTGCTGGAACTAGGTATACGCGATAATGCTTTATCTCATGTCGCGCGAATCATAGAATCCGAAAACGTGAGCATCCTCAGCACGGCCGTACATCAGATTCCGGACAGTTCCAAGCTGGAAATGACAATAAAAGTCAATAAAACCAATATTTCAAGTGTTATTTCTTCGTTGTGGCGCAACGACTATGTTGTAAAGGCTACATTTCGTGATGGTGGTTCCCAATCTGATTTACAAGAAAGATACGACCTTTTGATGAATTATTTAGATTTATAATCAAATCTTCGCACCTTTGTAATAGGATATCAAAATATTGCTGGAATGCAACATCGTAAAATCGCCATCTTCGGAAGAGTCTTTAGCTCTTCTGTTACGCCTTACATAGAAAATCTATTTGATTACTTACATAATCAATCTATTGACGTCATCGTACATCGGGACTTCTATGCCTATCTGCAAGATACCGTACAATGTCCTTCAGGCTTGGCGACCTTCAGCAATAACAAAGACTTGCCAAGAGATATAGACTTCCTGCTATGTCTTGGGGGTGATGGCACCATGCTGGCTGCTGTATCCATCATCCGCGACTCAGGAATTCCGGTGGCGGGTATCAACTTCGGTCGTCTAGGTTTCTTGGCCAATATCCCCAAGGACCGCATACAGGAAGCTCTGCAAAAGATTATGCAGGGCGAGTTCAGTATACAGAAAAGAAAGCTACTCTGTGTGGAAAGCCCACAGAAGACACTTTTCGACAGCGAAAACTTCGCCCTGAATGACATCACCGTCTTCCGTTACGACTCTTCTTCCATGATTACGGTCGAAGCCCACATCAATGGAGAGCTGCTCAACTCCTATTGGGCAGACGGGCTTATTATCGCCACACCTACAGGCTCCACCGCCTACTCGCTGAGTTGCGGCGGACCTATCATCATGCCGGGTAGTGACAACTTTGTTATCACCCCTATCTCTCCGCATAACCTCAACGTCCGTCCTATCGTTGTCTCTTCCGACATGCAGCTTTCCCTAAAAATCGAAAGCCGTACAGAAAAATTTATCCTCAGCTGTGACTCCAAAAGCGAAACCTTGTCCACTGATGTTCAGCTGACCATATGCAAGGCTCCTTTCGAAATCAACCTTATACAGCTTAAAGATGACAGTTATTTCGGTATATTACGCGAAAAGCTACTGTGGGGAATAGATGTGAGAAACTATTGATATAGTTTTGTGTAGTTCCTCGTTACAGATATTCCATAAAATTTTATCTTTACAATCAAATTGGACCGGCATTGCGAAACGTTAGATTTCTCATACTAACCTGTATAACCTTACTGTCGTGGCATTGCTATGCCCAACGATACGAGGTAGGTATTGCCGGTATGGGAACAGGATACATGGGAGACATAAACCCACAAAACACACTCTATATCAAAAGCTTAGGAGGAGGAATATTCAGCAAATATAACTTCAGTCCTACTTGGGGGGCACGTCTGAGTGTCAACTACCTGCATCTTCAAGGACAGGATAGAGACTTTAACAACGAGTTGCAAAATACTAGGAATTTGAGTTTCCAAAACAGGATTACGGAGTTCTCACTGATGGGAGAATTCAACTTTTATACAATTTTTAATAAAAAGAGACAGCAAACACCTAATTTTACGCCATATATATTTGCCGGTATTGGGATTTTGAACCATGATCCTTATGTTCGCTATGGCGGACAAAGAGTACGGCTCAACCCTTTGCGGCTCGAATATGATGAAATAAGCAATCCGACGATATATTCCACATGGAATATGCTGTTACCGTTCGGAGTGGGTATAAAGCATAATTTAAAAAACAGCTGGGCTATAGGAGCAGAAATTTCCTATCGTCTGGCATTCACCGATAATCTGGACAATGTGAGTAAATATTATGCTACCTCGATACCACAATATCTGAGGGTTCCAAACGTAGAGATAAAAGATGGTGATGTAACACGTAAATTTGGAATAGAAGACTGGGAATATTTGGCAGATCCCTCCGGCAATCTGTTTACAAATGCGGGATTGGCCCGAGGGGATGGCAAAACAAAAGACGGCTATATGACTATAGGGATTACCCTTACATATAGCATACTTAGTACCGACTGTTTCAGTTGGAGAAAATAATAACAGAATGAGTGTTAAGAGTAAGATAGATAGATCAAAACTGCCTCAACATGTCGCTATTATAATGGATGGCAATGGCAGATGGGCAAAAGGATTAGGAAAGTTAAGAGTTTTTGGACACAAAAACGGAGTGACAGCAGTACGTGAAGTGCTGGAAGGAGCCATAGAAATAGGCGTTAAGCACCTCACCCTCTACGCCTTCTCTTCCGAAAATTGGAATAGACCCAAAGCGGAAGTAAAAGCTCTGATGGAATTACTGATCAACTCTCTAAACAAGGAACTTCCCACATTCCAAGAAAATGGAGTGCGGCTGAAAGCTATAGGAACATTGTCCCACCTGCCGCAAGACTGTCAAAAAACGTTGGCCAACGTGATAGAGCTTACCCAGCATAACACCACTTGCGTGTTGACACTGGCATTGAGCTATGGCTCTCGCAACGAAATCATCGAGACAACCAAAAAGCTTGCCACACAGGTCGCCAAAGGGGAAATTGCTGTAGAAGACATCGACGAAAAGATGTTTGCAGACAACCTGCAGACTGCCGGCACACCTGACCCAGACTTGATGATACGTACCAGCGGCGAATACCGAATAAGCAACTTCCTACTATGGCAGCTGGCCTACACCGAGCTGTGGTTCACACCGAAATTATGGCCGGACTTCACACGCCAAGACCTCTTTGAAGCAATCTTGGACTATCAACAAAGAGAACGTAGATTTGGAAAGATTAGCGAACAACTATAGCCTGTAAAAAACAGCAGGTTTTCAATAATTTATCTTTTAACAAAAATTAACAAGACTTTGATGTACTTTAGCATCCATAATTAGAAATAAATGAAGCGACTATACATACTGATTTTAGCATTTATACTGGTTAAGACTTCAACAACTTTTGCGCAAGTAAATGGGCCGATCAACTTGACAGATCCGGACGAGTTCAGTTATTTGCAACCCAAAGATTATGTCATCGCAGGGGTGACCATAACAGGTACCCAATACTTGGATACGGATGTTTTGCTTACTATTTCTAAACTTACCGTAGGACAATATATTGAAGTACCAAGTGAAGCTACCTCCAATGTCATCAAAGACTTGATGGCACAGAACCTCTTCGAAGATGTTCAGCTATGGGCAACACGCATTCAGGGAGAAAATATCTTCTTCGAAATCCGCGTAAAGGAAAGGCCACGCCTTACCCGTATCGACATCAATGGACTCAGCAAATCCCAAACCGAAGAGATCCAAAAAAGGCTAAATGCTAATACAGGTAGAATAGTAAACGATAACCTATTACAATCTACCCGTAACACAATCACGAAATTTTTGAGAGAAAAGTCCTACCTGTATCCGGATATTAAGATTAAAACTTTAAAAGATTCTTCACAAGCAAACAACGAAATCGTCCAAGTTGACGTACAGAAAAACAAAAAAATCAAAGTTAACAGCGTCAACTTCTCGGGTAACAAAGAATTCTCAAGCAGAGAGCTCAAACGATACCTCAAAGGAATCAGACCACGCAAATGGACACGTATTTTCGGTCCCGGAAAATTCAAGGACGAAAAATACAAAGAAGCTAAAGAAAAACTTATCGCCAAATTGCAGGACAAAGGTTACCGCGACGCTCAGATTATACGCGACTCGGTATACCGCTACGACAACAATGAAGTTGCCATAGACATAGAAATTTATGAAGGCCCTCGATATTATGTTGGAAATATCGAATGGACCGGTAATACCAAGTTTACGGATTCGGTATTGAACATCATCCTTGGTATCGAAAAAGGAAGTGTTTATTCTGAAGAGAAAATCCATACCAAGCTGATGGGACCTACACGTAACGGCGACGATATCAGTGCTATCTATCAGAATGATGGATATCTAACCTTCAGTATCAATCCTGTGATCAAGCGAATCTATAACGATACTATAGACTTGGAAATTCAGGTAAGCGAAGGAAAGCAATATACCATCAACAACGTTATCGTGAAGGGTAACGATGTGACAAACGACCGCGTGGTGTTGCGTTCAATTTACATCAAGCCGGGCCAAAAATATTCACGTGAGCTCATCATGCGTAGTATCCGCGAGATCTCGCAGCTAGGCATGTTTGACGAACAAAAAATCACACCGGATATCCCTACCTCGACGATGAATCATGACGAAGGAACTACTGACATTGTTTTCAATGTTGTGGAAAAGCCTTCCGACCAAGTCGAGTTGTCGGGAGGTTACGGCGCCGGACAGATAATCGGTACGCTAGGTTTGACGTTCAACAACTTCTCGACAAGCAATTTCTTCAAGAAGGAAGCGTGGAAGCCTCTTCCTCGAGGTGACGGACAGAAGTTGAGCATCCGTGGCCAGACCTCAGGAAAACGCTACCAGTCGTACAGCTTCTCTTTCTCTGAACCATGGCTCGGCGGTAAGAAACCTATATATTTTGGTTTGAGTGCTTATACGTCAAGCTCTTCGTACGGAGGCTTCGACTATTACACAGGAAGACAGATCATCTCGGACAGCCAGTTGCAACGTATCTGGATGTCAGGGGTTACCGCCTCTTTGGGTAAGCGTCTGCAATGGCCGGACAATTACTTCCAGATCAGCAGTGCTCTATCGTTCCAACGTTATAAATTACAAAACTTCGGAGATTACTTCTTATTCTCTAACGGTACAGCATACAACATCAACTTCACCCAAGAGATAAGCCGCAACTCCGTAGATGCGCCGATCTACCCTACTTCCGGATCTCATATCCGCCTGTCGGTATCGGTAACACCACCTTATTCGTCATGGAACAATATCGACTACAAAAACGATCCGGACAACGTACGTTACAAATGGACAGAGTATCATAAGTGGAAGTTTGACTCGCAATGGTACACCAAGATCGTAGGTAAGCTGATCCTGAAGACACAGGCACAGTTCGGATACTTAGGTAAATATAACGATCGCACGGAAACCTCTACGTTCGAACGCTTCAAGCTAGGAGGCGACGGTATGCAAGGTTTTGACTTCCTTCAGGGATCGGAAATCATAGCTATGCGTGGCTACGCCAATGGTGTTATCATCCCGCAATCTACCGGTAACGGAATGCAGAACATTGCCATCAACTCAGGTAGCCCTATCTATGCTAAATACCAAATAGAATTGCGCCACCCTATCATGTTGAATGACCAAGCCACCGTATTCGCCTTGGCCTTTGCCGAAGCGGGTAATACGTGGAACAAATTCTCGGAAGTAAATCCATTTAAGATGCGTCGTTCGGCAGGTGTTGGTGCCCGTATCTTCCTGCCAATCTTTGGTATGTTGGGTATTGACTACGGTCATGCATTCGACCCTATTCCGGGAATGCGTACCGACGCGTGGAAACAAAGCTTTACATTCAGTATAATTCAAAGTATGGGTGGTTTCTAATAATTAAACTTTTTATTATTATTGCTGTCCTACATAACAGAAAAAAATATATAGCTATATGAAAAAGTTTTTGGCAATCTTAGCATTCCTTACTCTCAGCATCGGTGTTACCTTTGCACAGCGTATTGCCTATGTTGACTCTGAATATATCATCCGACATATTCCGGAATATTCTGCCGCACAAAAGCAATTGGATGACCTAGCGAAAAAATGGCAAGATGATATAGACCGTCAGTATGACGAAATTGAAAAACTTTACAGAGCCTACCAGAATGATCATGCTCTTTTGAGTGAGGACTTACGTCGCCGCAGAGAAGATGAAATCGTAAATAAAGAAAAACAGGTTAAAGAGCTTCAACGTCAGCGCTTCGGTTTCGGAGGAGAATTGGAAAAAGAAAGAACAAGACTTTTCCAACCTATTCAAGATAGAGTCGCTAAAGCTATTGAAGCATTCGCCAAAGCCCAAGGTTTCGACTTCATCGTAGACAAAGGCGGTGAAATGGCCTTCCTTTATGCCAATCCGGCTTTGGACAAAAGCAACGACATTATCACCCGTTTGGGATACAAACCAAATCCGGCTTTGTTGCAACAAAATCAGTAATTAAACACTAATTTACAGACATAAGAAAAATAGAATTAAAAAATTACATTTGTAATTATCACGATCAACATGAAAAGAATGACAAATTTATTAAAAGGAGCGGTTGTAGTATTAGGATTATTTTTTGCTACTAACGTGGCGAATGCTCAACAAAAAATCGGACATATCAACGCTGATGAAGTATTCCAATTAACTCCGGAATTCAAGACAGCTACTGAGCAATTAAAAGCCCTAAGTGAGGAAAAACAAAAAGAAATCGAAGCTATGATTACAGAGCTTCAAAAGAAAGAAAAAGAGGCGGAAGAATTGTTGAGAAACCAAAGTGAAGCAAATAAAGTTCAAACTCAAACTAAACTTGACTCACTTCAAAAAGAATATCAACAAATGCAACAACGCATTCAAGATGTTCAAAAAGTAGCGCAAGAAACTATCGCAAAAAAACAACAAGAATTAATGGCCCCTATCCAAACTAAAATGATGAATGCCATCAACTCTGTAGCCAAAGAAAAAGGTTTGGCTTATGTATTGGACTTAGGTGCCGGTGCTGTGATTTATCACGCCGGTGGAGAAGATATCTCCGCAGCAGTAAAAGCTAAATTAGGAATCAAAGAATAGAAAAAATATATACCTATTCCATAAAAAGGGGTAACTAAAATGGTTACCCCTTTTTTATTTGTAATCCTTCTAAATAATTGTTATGCATGCATAATATTAACTTCTTTTTTATATTTGTACATAAACCTATAAATCCAAATTATGATAAGTCAACTATTATTTACTTTACTATTAGTTGGTGCTGTATTTCTTTTCGCCAGAAATGCACAGAAAATTTATCGCAATATCAAGCTGGGCAAAGAACTTAACCGCTCGGACAATCCTTCTTTGCGTTGGAAGACAATGATTCTGGTGGCTTTGGGACAAAAAAAGATGTTTAAAAGACCTATCGCCGCCTTCCTACATTTATGTGTCTATGTAGGATTTATTATCATAAACATAGAAATGCTGGAAATAGTCATTGATGGTGTCTTCGGCACACACCGCGTATTATCCTTTTTAGGCGGGTTTTACGATTTTCTGATAGGTGCTTTTGAAATATTAGCCATCTTGGTACTTATTTCCTGTGTGATATTTCTTATTCGCAGAAATATCATCAAAATAAAGCGTCTCAATCAGCCTGAACTCAACAATTGGCCAAAATCGGATGCCAACTATATTCTTATCACAGAAATACTGTTAATGACGGCATTCCTATTCATGAATGCAGCAGATTTTAAGATGCAGCAGATGCATGTTGCTGCTTATCATACGGCGGGGAGCTTTCCTATTAGCCAATGGCTTACTGCTCTCCTTCCTGACCATGCTAATGCGTTGATAGCTATAGAGAGGGGATGCTGGTGGTTCCACATCATCGGTGTATTGGCATTCCTAAACTATCTTCCTATATCGAAGCATCTGCATATCATCCTAGCTTTTCCAAATACCTACTTTTCCAACTTGGAGCCTAAGGGTAAATTTAACAACTTGGATTCCGTGACGGCAGAGGTAAAGTCCATCTTGGATCCTACGATACCTCCTCCTAGTGGGGAAGTGGCTCGCTTTGGCGTCAAGGATGTCACCGACCTGACGTGGAAAAACCTTTTGGACGCATACACCTGTACCGAATGTGGACGCTGTACGGCTTCCTGTCCGGCAAACATCACGGGAAAGCTCCTCTCCCCTCGCAAAATCATGATGGATACCAGAGACCGTATCGAAGAGATAGGCCGCAACATCGATAAGAATAAAACTTTCGTCGACGACGGCAAATCGCTATTAGACGACTATATCAGTAGAGAAGAAATATGGGCATGTACCAGCTGTAATGCCTGCGTAGAACAATGTCCTGTAAATATTAATCCTTTGGAAATTATCATGGGCTTACGTCAGTATGTAGTCATGGAAGAGTCACAGGCACCGCAGAGCATCAACAACATGCTTTCAAATATGGAAAACAATGGCGCTCCATGGAAATATGCACAAGCCGACAGAGCAAATTGGACTAACTTCTAAACATTGAGACTATTATGGAAAATACAATACATATCCCAACGGTAGCGGAGCTGGCAGCGAAAGGTGAAACTCCTGACTTGCTATTCTGGGTAGGCTGCGCCGGATCCTTCGACGAAAGAGCACAACGTATCACACGTGATATCTGCAAAATCCTCCACCATGTAGGCATCAAGTATGCTATACTGGGCACCGAGGAGAGTTGTACGGGAGATCCTGCCAAACGTGCCGGCAACGAATTTTTGTTTCAGATGCAGGCGATGATGAACATCCAGGTGTTGGATGGCTATGAGATAAAAAAGATTGTCACCGCCTGTCCACACTGTTTTAACACCTTGAAAAATGAGTATCCTGCGTTAGGAGGAAATTATGAAGTCATCCACCACACGCAGCTTATACAATCTCTCATCGACGAAGGGAAGCTGCGTCCTGCCGATGGTCATGTATTCAAAGGAAAGCGTATCACCTACCACGATCCTTGCTATTTAGGTCGTGCCAACGAGGTATACGAAGCTCCCCGTAAGGTATTGGAAACCTTGGATGCCGACCTAGTAGAGCTTAAACGCTGTCGGAGCAACGGCCTTTGCTGTGGTGCCGGTGGTGCACAGATGTTCAAAGAACCGGAAAAAGGAAATAAAGATATCAACATAGAACGTATCGAGGACGTCATCGAAAGCAAAGCCAATGTGGTGGCAGCAGCGTGTCCTTTCTGTATGACCATGCTTCGTGATGGCGTCAAATTAAAAGAAAAGGAAACTGAAATCGAAGTGCTCGATATAGCGGAAATTACCGCTAAAACAAATGGGTTATAACTTATATAGGACTTAATGAAACAAAAAAGGGAAGAAAAATCTTCCCTTTTTTGGTACCTAGGAGCAGATTCGAACTGCCATGCCCTTGCGGGCGCCACCCCCTCAAGATGGTGCGTCTACCAATTTCGCCACCTAGGTATGTTTTGTAAGCACAAAATTATATCTTTTTTTGATAGAATCAAGAGTTAATTAGAGATAATTTCCACATAATTTTTGCGGATAAGCTGTTGGATAATGCCATCTGCCAAACCTACTCTGGGAGTCACGATGTTACGTAATTTTCCAGCCTTCATAATGGTAAGATAAATTTCAGCGGCTGGAATGATAACATCAGCACGGTCGGACCGCAGGCCCAGATCAAAGATACGTTCTTCCAAACTTAACGACTTTAGATGTTCATACACACCTTGGAGTTTTTTATAGCCGAAGGCTTTGTCCACGCCGTTATTTACCAAGCGCGAAAGCTTATTGATATTACCCCCTGTCCCTATGCCGTATACCTCCTCATGGTCGGAAGTATGTGTTTTCACCCACTCCTTGAGATCCTGCCAGATTTCCGGCGTATCCTGTCCATCCAGAATGCGGATGGTTCCCAAGTTAAAGGATTTAGAAGCTTTGAGCTCACCTTTTGCAAATAGCGATACTTCGGTACTTCCTCCCCCTACATCCACGTATAGATACACCTTTTCTTTATCCATCACGCCGCTTAGGTATGCATTGTAAATAATTTTAGCTTCCACCGAGCCATCGATTATCTGAATATCCACACCTACATCTCTGCATGCCTGCACGATCTGTTTGCCGTTCTTTGCATCCCGCATGGCCGACGTGGCACAAGCCATATAATCGCTCACCTTATATACATCCATCAAGTCACGGAAGGCTCGCATCGTTTTCACCATATCCTCGAATTTGGCTTCCGAGATTTCACCTTTCACGAAGGCTTCATCTCCTAGACGCAAAGGCACGCGTAACAAGGTGTTTTTGGAGTATTGTACCTGTACGCCCTTTCTTAAAATATCGGCAATCAACAAACGTATGGCGTTGGATCCTATATCTATAGCTGCAAATCTCAATTCTGTAAATATATTTATATGTTACTGGAATAAAAATAGCATTTTAATTGGCTCTAGAAAACAAAAGTTTTAGTTTCATCCATAAAAAAAGGCAACTCCTGAAGGATGTTGCCTTTTAAATATCTTACAAAAGAAAGGTTCACTTATTTCTTTCCAAAACCTAAGATTGCAAATACAACTTTGAAGGCGATATACGATGCTACTAAAATTGCAACATTTGCAATAGTAGAAAACAAGAAAGTATATTGATTTAATGCTTTTACCTCATCCGGAACGAATCTAACAAACACACCAAATAAACCGATGATAATAGCAATAGTCAAAGTCACGTAGTAGTGTGTTTGATTTGCGTTGTTATCTGTTGTTTTAGGTTGTCTCTGCACTGCTGTATTTTCCATATTATTTTTAATGTTTTTTCTCTATTTTTTCTCTTGTCTTTTGCAAATGTACAAAGTATAACTACATTTCAAAAATATTTTCCCCATGAAAATAAGGT
Source organism: Sphingobacterium thermophilum (assembly GCF_039541675.1). Classification (NCBI taxonomy): domain Bacteria; kingdom Pseudomonadati; phylum Bacteroidota; class Sphingobacteriia; order Sphingobacteriales; family Sphingobacteriaceae; genus Sphingobacterium; species Sphingobacterium thermophilum. The sequence continues at coordinate 105,428 of NZ_BAABGR010000004.1, forward strand.
ATTTTTCCACAATATCATAAAGAATTTAGTATCATTGTCCCGGAAATAACATATGAAAGCATTACACGTCTATATCGTCCTTTTTTTGTGCTTTTTAGCAGTCAGCGTACAGCCTTTGCCGCTAACAAACTACCAAAAGATTGACAATTTTATGGTGAAGGAAAATCTTACCGCCAACGGTAAAATTGCCATCATCGCTGTAGACTCTGCGGATATAGCTCAAGACCATATCAATGGAACCTTCAAATTTTCGATAAACGGATTTGAGCAGGCCTTAACTTTCCATAATGGTGTTGCCGTAGCTTCACACCCCATATCCGAATCAACATTCGTATTTTTCAAGCATAAAAATCACGACAAGACGATAGGAAAACTTTATTTTCTATATAAAAAGGACAATAAAATAACACCATTCAAAATCAATGGTTTGCTGTTGATTATCATTCCTACGATTATTCTACTTCTAGCCTACACTTTCAAGAGACTGCTCAGCACTTTTCTCATCCTTGCTTTGATTTACGGATATTTTTCTTTCAGCAAAGGACTTTCTATCTCACAAATCCTAGAAAGCGCTTTCCATGTGCTCAAGAACTTACTTTAGAAAGGCATCCCCACTCCAAAGTTAAATTGAAACAGTCCGTAGCGATCCGGTTTATGCGTATCGTAGTAAGCTCTTTTGAATGGCCCCAAGTCAAAAAGATGTTGGATGACCCATTGGTCTTTCCCTTCAAACTGTGGGTCTTTAAGCTTTAGTCCCGTATCCAGGCGTATAGTAAAGTAATCCATATCGAAGCGTAGTCCGACCCCCGTTCCGATGGCCACTTGTGAGAAGAATCTGTCGAATTTAAACAACCCTCCTCTATTCAGCTCGTTTTCCCGTAGCAGCCAGATATTTCCCATATCGAGGAAAGTAGCACCATTGAGCTTCGCCCCAAAGAAATTGTTCCATATACGGAATCGATATTCAAGGTTGGTTTCTAGTTTAAGTTCTCCTAACTGATCCAAATTTCGAAGGTTACGGCGCAACTCTTCTCTGATCGAACTTCTGTTATAATTTCCGGGTCCCAGTGTGCGGGCCTGCCATGCACGCATGCCGTTCATCCCTCCTGCATAGAAGCTTTTTTCAAAGATTAGCAAACGTGAATTGTTGCCGTAAGGTACTATAGCGCCACCATTGAAACGGAACACAACCTGCTTATTTCCTCCCAAATAGCGGTACAATCTATAATCCACCTCGCCTTTGAAATACTGCAGGTAGGTCACACCAAACAAGGTCTTGCTGTCGTCATCATTTTTCCTAAAGTTGAAAATACTGCTCAGCAGTCCCAACGTATTGCCACTAAGATCTATGGCTCCACGGAAAAAGGAAAAGTCATCGAGCTTCTGCAATTTATTGTTGTTCCACGTAATGGCATATTGGGCTCCCAAACCAAAATACTGCCTATCGTTGGAGGCGATATAGAGCTGGTAGCCTTCCTCGAGCAGCTCATTCCTGAAGTTCTCGTCAAATTTCCCTGCTCTGTATTCTACGACGATGGGTGTATAGCTATGCTGAAGATTAGGGTTCTGCCACCACGAATAATTCAAAGTATTGATAAGATATCTGTTGGAATAGGTTTGATCCTGATTAAAGATCTGCAGGCTTGTAGAGAAGGTAGTCTTCGGTAGACCATATCTTCCGGCATTTCCCCAACCGAATGGCAGCAGCATACGTGGTACGACGAGGTTTACACCAGCCTGAAAGTCGTTGTTAAAGATTTTCTGAGACAGCGATCCTGCCAAGCGCGGATCGAAAAGCAATCCATAGCGCACTTTAAGTTCCAACAGTTCGGATCCACCAAAGATGTTGCGATGAGAAAATGTATTACCTACGTTAAAGCCTCTCATCCCGGAACTAAATGTATATTCTCCTTCAATCTGGTTGGACATCAGTGCGCGGGGGATAAGCTCATACGTCACATTCAGCCTGCTGCTATCCACCTTTTCGTAGTTTATACGCACATTACGGAAGCCGTTGGTCTCGTACAACCTGTCGTAGGAAATATTTTCGTTTGCTAGGCTATAATTTTCTCCCTTCTTCAAAAACATATACCGCATGAGCGGCTTAGCCTTATACTGATTGGTATAATCTGTAAACAAGACTTCTCCTATAGTATCAGCGGGTATATTACTGCCTACAAGCTGATCCTGTGTATGGATGACAAGACGTACATCATTAATCTTATACACACGCAAGGTATCGTCGGAAGAAGACACTTGGATTTTCAAATCAGCAAAATAGCGGGTCTTGGTAGTATCTATGGCCACGCGCATATGCTGACGAAGGTAATCATAATACCCTTTATCACGGGCCGACATATACAATGCCTCCCGCAGCGCGACCAGTCTGTCCATGTCATAAGGCTCGTTGGTCTTTACTTTGGAGAAAGGTTCTACCTCCGTATGGTATATGAGCTCTATATGCCGATTGTCAAACTCTGTTTCTATATTCCCTACACGGAATAAGGTGTCTTTCTCCACTAGGAAGTGGATATGCGTCTTTTTCTTGTTTGTCTCTATCTGAGGGCTTACGTGAGCTTTGAAATATCCTTTGGTCTGTAGAAAACGCTGTATCTGCAAAGCAGAAAGATCTACCAATGAGCTATCCAGAATATGGGGAGGTTCCCCCACTTGGCGAATCTTTTCGGTTTTATACTTTCCGTTTTTGGTATTGAATATATTGTAAAGCGTAAGGTTTAGAGCCGAGTTGGGACGTATTTCATTCGAAATATACTGGTAAGCGGATTCTCTCAGCTCTGTAGGAACCCCTTGGATGTCGACTTTGGTAACCAAAGACTGATCCTCATCTAGGTACTTCGCCGAACGACAGGATTCAAAAAATAGAAGTAAAAATGTTATACTTGCAAAAAATAAAAATATACGCTTATTATTCATTTACTCAATGTTGTCGAAAGCTCAAATAAGTTTAATTACTTCACTACAAAACAAAAAATTCCGTATACAACATAACGTCTTTATCGTTGAAGGAATTAAATCTGTATTAGAGTTTGTGCATTCTTCCTACAAGGTACAAAAAATATATGCTACCCCCCAAGCCTCGACAAAGTTGAGCAAAATACCTCAAAATATAAAACTAGAGGAAATAAGCGAGCAAGAATTTAAGAAAATTACGACACTAAAAACACCTCAAGGGGCGTTGGCTATAGTAGAGATTCCTCCATATAAACCTTTAGAAGAGGAGGAGTTGAAAGGAAAACACAGTATAGTCTTGGATGACGTGCAGGATCCTGGCAATTTAGGCACTATCATCCGTACAGCAGAATGGTTCGGTATTGAACATATTGTCTGCTCCATAGGCACAGTAGATGCCTACAACCCAAAGGTGGTACAAGCCACCATGGGATCCTTGTCGCGCGTAAAGATCCATTATGTGGACATCGAACAGTTTATCGACAACATACATATTCCAAGCTTCGGAGCATTGCTGGAAGGTCAATCCATCTATAGCACAGATTTCGGTCCGGAAGGGTTGATTATCATGGGGAATGAGGGCAACGGCATACGTTCCAGCCTTATAAGCAAGATCGACAAGGCGGTGACTATCCCGCGTATCGGTCAGGCGGAATCCCTAAATGTAGCGGTAGCTACCACTATCTTCTGTTCGGAATTAAGCCGTCAAAAGCTGGCTTAACAGACAAAACACTTCTTTTTTTTATGCATACTGAAAATACACAAAGCATCTACACGCTTTCGTTCGGCTTATTGTGTTTGAGTACATTATTATTTTCGGCGAGCTTCAATATGATTATTCCGGAGCTTCCGAACTATCTATCTTCCCTTGGTGGTGCAGAACATAAAGGGCTTATCATATCACTGTTTACCCTGACTGCGGGGATTTCCAGACCTTTCAGTGGCAAGCTTACCGACAAATGGGGGCGCGTGCCAGTGATGGCTGTAGGCTCTTCGGTATGTGTGCTATGCGGGGTGCTGTATCCGGTTTTAAGTAGTTTGGCCGGCTTTTTCCTGCTGCGCCTTGTTCACGGCTTTTCTACAGGTTTCAAACCTACCGCTACCTCCGCCTATATTGCAGACATCATTCCTTCTCAGCGTTGGGGGGAGGCCTTAGGCATGCATGGTCTTTGCTATAGCATTGGCAGCGCTTTCGGTCCTGCTCTAGGAGGATACCTAGCCCATATCTACAACCTAGATACCATGTTCTATTGTTCGTCACTGCTGGCTTTCCTTTCCATCATCATAGTTTTCAATATGAAGGAAACGTTACCTACTCCTCAGAAGTTCAGAACATCCATGCTACTCATTTCACGTCGTGATATTTTCGAGCCACGTGTTTTTCCTGCTGCCGTAGTCATGGTCCTTAGCATCAGCTCCTACGGTGTGATACTCACCTTAATTCCTGACTGGAGTGAACATTTAGGAATCAGCAATAAAGGTTTATTTTTTACCGTATACACCATTGCTTCTGTAAGCATTCGCCTTATTACACGCAAGATGGCGGACAGGCACGGGCGCACCCTAGTGATGCGTATTGGAGCGGCCATCACAACTGTCGCCATGCTTATACTAGGTTTGGGTGAAGGCATAATCTATCTTATTGTAGGAGCTACCGTCTTCGGCATAGGCAACGGCATCCTTTCTCCTGCGCTCAACGCTTGGACCATAGATTTATCTCTTCCTACACATCGTGGCAGGGCCATGGCTACGATGTATATAGCCCTAGAAGTAGGAATCGGACTTGGCGCATTATTTGCTGGATATATCTATCAGGATATGTTGCCACGGATTCCTCTCATTATTTGCGGAAATGCCCTCTTCGTTTTCCTGTCTTTATTGTATATTTATTATTGGGAGAGAAATAGAAAAATAAATTAGGACTAACCTTAACTTTATGGATGTAAAACCGTCGAACAGGCCATACTCTCTGCAGTTGGCTTCCAGCTTGTTGGCGTTGGCGTTGATTTTGGGGTTGATGTATGTAGCGCAAAGCATACTTATCCCTATACTTTTTGCCACCCTCATCGCCATATCCTTATTCCCTTTAGCTCGCTTCTTTGAAAAACTTAGATTGGGAAAAGCTGTAGCCTCCCTGCTAGCGGTGACGGTAGCCATAGCGATTATTTTTGGTATTGTCTGGTTTATTGTTCATCAGAGTATCATCATAGGCAAGGATGCTACCGCGATTACCGACAAGGTGCTATCGGTATTGGAGCGGGCCCAGAGCTGGCTGCAGGAACGTTTCGGCATCGAACGAAACCAAGTTATGGATAAGCTGCGCGAACAGGGTAATAAGTCCTTGGAAAATATAGGGGGTGTGCTTACAACAACCTTCGGCTCTGTAGGCAACACGGTGGCCAATGCCATCCTCGTGCCTCTCTACTGCTTTTTCATGCTATACTATAGGGATTTCTTTCGTGAATTTTTCTTCAAAGCCTTTAAGACGAGTCCTCAACATAAGGTGAACGAGGTACTCAACAAAATCTACGAGGTAGTGCAAAGCTACCTTGTGGGACTGGTTACGGTGATGGGCATTGTAGCGGTCCTTAACACCGTAGGGCTGATGTTCATGGGTATAGACTATGCTTGGTTTTTCGGTACGCTGGCCTCCCTGCTTATGCTCCTCCCCTATATCGGCATAGCTATCGGCTCCATCTTGCCGGCTCTTTTTGCTTTAGCCGTAAAGGACAGTACTTGGTATGCCGTAGGGGTTATCGCTTGGTTTCAGGTCGTGCAATTCCTCGAAGGGAATATTATCACACCCAATATCGTAGGCAGTAAAGTAAGCATCAATCCCTTGATGGCCATCGTAGGCATACTTATCGGCGGTATGTTGTTCGGCCTTGCCGGGTTAATTATCGCATTGCCATTCATCGCTACACTCAAGGTGATTTTCGACGCCATCCCATCCATGGAAGCCTTTGGATTTCTCATCGGCGAACCAGAAAAAGAACACTTGAAGCGCAATTCCACGCAAGAGCTACTCATGAAATGGGGTATAGTGCGTATGCCTAAAAACAAGAAGAAAATTGAAGTGGATATCCATATCCAAACGGATAAGAAAAAAGAATCTCAGACCACAGTTTCTTATAAAGAAGTCAACGAAAGTGAAGTACTTCCGGAAGAAAAGATGAAAGAAAAGCTTTCTAAAAACACATCCACGGAAGAATAGTGTACTCCATTTATCAAAATCGGATAAACTCCTTTAGGTCGTACTGCTTTCTTTCAGGATTAAATTCACGGAACATTACGCCTTCACATACGAAGTTTCCTGAATAGTTGTTAAAAAGCCTATTTGCTATAGCCATCTGTTCGGGCTTGAGGGATCTACCTATAGACAGATGAGGATGGGTGCAGATATATGCCTCGGCAACTACCGCTCTCACCTGCTCCCCCACCGCAGCAAAAAGCTGTTCCAAATACAGACAAGAATGTTTTTCTGGTCTGATATACAACGTTTTGCTATTTTCAAAGAAGCCAAAGCCGTCCAGCAGTATTTCCCGTATTTCCCAATTGAGGATACGGTCCCTCACACGCTTTTGGATTTCCTGTAGCGTTGTGGAGTCACACTTAAACTGGCTGATTGTAAAATGTGCCAGCGAATTTACGCTAGGGTACCACCCTATACGTCTTTTCAGCTCTTGTTTGATGTTTCTTATCTCTTCAATCAATGTGAAGGGGTGTACGACAATAGAATATTGCATCGTCTTTTTTCTATTTATTTGTTCCAAACTTATATCCCAGCTTGTGCATGCTGTATACTTCCACGCTATACACGCCAAAATCTTCGATTACAGTACCAAGAATCTCGTAAAATCCTGTTCCCAAAAATGGATATTGCCGATAGACGGGCGGAAAATGGACCGTATCAAGCCAGTTACCTTCCACGTCGAGGAAGGTGCCGAAACACATACGTTCCCGTTTTATCGTCCTTGTTTCTTTCAAGGTGACAAAGCGGCCTATGATTTTGATTTGTTGTCCCAGATAGTCTGGCAGATCCCTGACCGTGATACTTCCTGCCAGATGTCTTTCTTCCAGCAGCTCGAAAAAGTCTCCCACCACAAACCCTAGGATGTCCAGCTCATCCTTGAGATCTTCAAGGCGATTTTCTTCAAAAGAAGGCAACGTAAAATGAGGTTCTCTCTCTTCTCCGAACAAGCTTACCGTCACCTTGGTGGCGATACGTTTGCTCTTAAAGTTGGCTTCCCACAGCAGAGTTTTCTTATCCAGTCCGGTGAAACGCAACGCACCGATACGTATGAGCAGGTTAAGCTGTTCTGGTGCTGGTCGCAGACGCTGCAGCACATCTTCCAAACTGAGATAGGGACCGCCGCGGTGGCGCTCCTCTACAATCTGTTTGGCAAGCTGGTCCTCCAGTCCTTGCATATGGATGAAGCCTACATACACTTCATCGCCACAGATAGCGGTAAGGTAGTCGCTGTGGTTGAGGCAGGGCAGCTGTATATTTCCACCGTGGCGCCGCAACTCATGGAAATAAAATTCAGTACGGTAAAAGCCCCCGAAATTGTTGATTACCGCGACATAAAACTCTACAGGATAGTAAGTCTTGAGATACAGACTTTGATAGCTCTCCACAGCGAAGGATGCCGAATGGCCTTTGGCAAAAGAATAGCCTCCGAAACTTTCCATCTGTCGCCATACCTCTGCTATCACCTTCTCCTCGTAGCCGAAAGCCCTACAGTTGGCAAAAAACTTATCTCTCAACTGCCCGAACTTATTTTCCGAACGGTATTTGCCACTCATAGCACGCCGCAGAATATCCGCTTCGTCCAACGATATACCTCCGAAATGGTGAGCCACCTTGATTACATCTTCTTGGTATACCATGACGCCGTAGGTCTCTTCGAGCAATTCTCTCATCTTGGGATGCAGATACACCACCTTATCGGGATCATGATAACGTTCGATATATTGCTTCATCATGCCGGACTGGGCCACACCAGGACGTATGATAGAACTTGCGGCCACCAGAGTGAGGTAGTCCGAACATTTCAGCTTACCCAACAGCTGGCGCATTGCCGGACTTTCGATGTAAAAACAGCCTATAGTATCGGCCTTACGGATTTTTTCTGCCAAAAGGGGATCTTCCAAAAACTTTTCGACAGCATGAATGTCAATATGTTTTCCGCGATGTTTGGCAACAAGGTCCAAAGCATCTTTGATATGCCCTAGCCCTCGTTGGCTGAGGATATCAAACTTGAACAATCCTATCCTATCAGCCTCAAACATATCGATATGGGCGGTAACAAACCCTTTAGGTGGTCTTTCCGTTACGGCATATGCATGGATCGGATTTTCGCTGATTAATACCCCTCCGGCATGTATGCTGAGATTTGTGGGAAAATTAATCAACAGTTCGCCGTATTTTTTAATCCACCCTTGAATCTTATCTTCCGGTGTCCACTCGGCTTGCATCGCCAGCCTGTCGATTTCTTCTTTCGGCAGCCCGAACACCTTACCTAACTCACGCACTATGGCACGTCGCTGAAAGGTATTGTACATCCCCAATAGGGCCACATGTTTACGCCCATGCCGCATAAAAATATACTCGAAGATAGCATCTCTGTCCTGCCAACTAAAGTCTATATCAAAATCGGGAGGAGAGGCACGATTAGGATTCAGGAAGCGTTCGAAGTATAGGTCTAGCTTTATAGGGTCCACATCCGTAATGCGGAGACAATACGCTACTATGGAATTGGCTCCACTACCTCGTCCTACATGGTAGAATCCGCGCTCGTTGGCATAACGCAATATATCCCAAACGATGAGGAAATAAGCGGTGAACCCTAAGTTGGAGATCATCTCCAGCTCTTTCTCCACGCGACGGCGGGCCTCCCTATTGCGGCCCCCATACCGCGCTACACATCCCTCCATGGCTAGCTTGCGCAGCAATGCCACATCATCTTCTACCGACGAGGTAAAGCACTTCTTATTTTTATCCGTATGGAATTCCATCGCTATAGAGCAGGAACGTACTACCTCCATAGTCCTAGTAATGATGGAAGGAAATGCCGCAAAAGCCGCAACCAGTTCCCGTTCTTCCATCAGCACTTCCCCCGGAGCAGCATACTCATGTGGTTCTAGCTTGGAGAGCAACGTATTTTTCGCTATTGCCCGCAAAATACGATGCAACGCATAATAGGTCTTATCCTGATAAGTCACCGGATGCAAAATGACAAAAGGCAACACCTCCACATATTTCTGCCAAGCCAACAAGGTCAGATGAGGAATATCCAAACCTATAAGCTCATTGGCGGCAAAGGACTCCCCTAGCAACTCTTCCCTATAGCGGTAAATGACCCATACATCCTCTTCTACAAAAGAAGGCCGTGCTGGAAAGGGCATCTCCTGCTGCTTATGAGTCGACAAGAAGTCATGGATAGCCATCAAGCCACGATTATTTTTGGCCAACAAGACATAACAAAAAGTATCTTCATTGCGGACTTCCGTCCCGATGATAGGCTTTATTCCTTCCTTCTGACATTTATACACAAAATCCCAACAGTCGGCCGTAGAATTGATGTTGGTCAAGGCCAGCACTTTCACACCTAGCTGCGAGGCGTGCTCTATTAATTTGGCAGGCTCATACGTACCGTAATGGAAGCTAAACCAAGTCTTGCAGTTCAAAAACATAGTACAAGATTACGAATTAACCTTTATTTTACTAAAAAAATTAGCAAAATTTTATACGCAAAAAACATATGAAGCACCAATCTTTTAGTAAATTGCGCTTTATGATGCCATACATCGATATACATACACATCAACATAGGGAAGTCCCCCATCTTCTTCAGTTGCTCAATTGTATCATCGGTAAGGGGGCTATACCTGAAACTATATGTTCTGTCGGTATCCATCCGTGGTACGTGGAGGGCGATGGAAATACCCAATGGGCGCTATTAAAACAGCAGGCGACTTCCACTCAGGTACTAGCTATTGGAGAGTGTGGACTGGATAAACTGACTGACACTCCGTGGGATAAACAGATAGAAATCTTTGAGTGTCAAATTTTACTGGCCAACAAATTGCAGAAGCCTCTTATCATCCACTGTGTACGTGCCTTTCAAGAAACGATGACCATGCTAAAGGCACAAAAAGTGCAGGTTCCGGTACTCTTCCACGGCTTCAACAAGAAAAAAGAAGTAGCCCAGGCCTTGCTGCGACAAGGATATTACCTTTCTCTGGGTAGTGCTATCCTCAAAGGGCAAATGGACGACATATTGATAGATCTTCCTTTAGAAAAAATTTTCTTTGAGACAGACGATAAATCGACTAATGTAGTAGATATTTATTCTTATTTTTGCACCGTCCGAAAAATCAGCATGGATGATTTGCGGCAACAGATAAGCAAAAATTTTCAGAACGTATTCAGATACACACTATCCGCATGAAAGATTTATCTTGGTTATCAAGAACAGAAGCATTAATCGGTAGAGAAGCATTGGAGAAGCTAGCCCACTCCCACGTGTTGGTATTAGGTTTGGGCGGTGTAGGTTCTTTCGCTGCAGAATTTATCGCCCGCGCGGGGGTAGGAAAGATGACAATTATCGACGGCGATACCGTAGATCCTACAAACCGCAACCGCCAGCTTCCGGCATTGGCTACCAACCACGGCGTACCTAAAGCAGAGATTATGAGACAGCGCCTACTGGACATCAATCCCGAATTGGACTTGACTGTCTACCAAGAATTTATTATTCCCGAACGTGTGGAAGCTCTTATCGCCGAAAAGCCGGACTATATCGTAGAAGCCATAGACAGCATCACGCCGAAGCTATACCTTATCCGTCAGGCCTATGAAGCAAAGATTCCTTTCGTAAGCTCTATGGGTGCCGGTGGCAAGCTGGATCCTACCAAAATCAGAATTGCGGACATCAGCAAGACTTATAACTGCAAGCTTGCCCATCATATCCGTAAGAAGCTCCGCAAACACGGCATACGTGAAGGAGTAAAGGTCGCGTTCTCCACAGAGTTACCGGACAAGGCTTCCTTGCTATACACCGACGGCAGCAATTTCAAGAAGTCTGCCTACGGCACTATGTCCTACCTTCCCGCCGCCTTCGGAGGGGCTATAGCTTCCGTAGCTATAAGAGATCTGATAGGGAAAAAAGTTTTATAATAAAAAAGCGAGAAAGAGAAACCTTCTCGCTTTTTTAATTACCTTCCCTATCTTTCGTCTTAGCTTCGTAATACCACAACAGCCCAAATAGATACATTCCATGTACAAGCTGAGCTTCTATGGCACTCCAATTTTCTATGCTGCTACTTCCCAACACGAGAATAGCCATCAGTGTCAGACTTGCATAAAGACAATAGCGCAACTGAATACCTATCAGCAGCCATATGCCCAGCAACAGTTCTATAATAGGCAGGACATACCCCCAAGCTTGCACCAGTCCCACAGGAAGAAAAGACTTTTCCATCGTCGTCACCATCCATTCGCTAAATCCCTGAAGCTTGGGTAACCGCACGGCTCCGTGCCCCACCAAGGAAATAGCCATAGGTAAACGGGCAAAGAAAAATAATGAGTTATTCATCGTAAATGTTTTCAGTTTGGGTCTATCATAAAGTTAACAAATAGCGGCAGCAATGGCAAGCTTAACTAACAAACATCACCTTAGCCTTTTACCGAGAAGAAGTCCTACTTCACCGAATTCCCAACACGGTTTACCTAAAACGCCTGCTCTCCCATCGCTCTCTGCTATATCTTTGAAACATAATCAGATAAATAGTTGTTTAATTATTACTAAAAAACTAAAAACATTACGGTCATGGCATACAAAGAAACTTTCAATATTTCGGGCGAGCACCTACTCAAAAAGATTAAAGAGCTAATCAGCGACGCCAATGTGACAAAAATTACGATAGCCGACAAAAACGAAAAGGAAATCATCAGCTTTCCAGTATCTATAGGCATCGTGGGGGTATTATTAGCTCCTGTTTTCGCTGCTGTTGGTGCTATCGCTGCAGTCTTAGCAGAATGCAAAATCATCGTCGAACGCAAAGATGATATAGAGCACGAAGCTACTGCGGCAGAAAAAGATGAAATCAACCCTTTGGTATAACTTTTAAAAGCATATAAAAATGATCTTAATAGCGGTACTGTTTCCTTGGTTGTCCTTTTTTCTAAGAGGAAAGATTATAGTGGGATTTTTATGTTTGATACTACAGATTACGCTTATCGGCTGGCTTCCGGCTGCTATCTGGGCTGTAGCTTCGCTGCTCGATGGGCGGAATAAACGAAGAGTAAAGGAGCAATACCACAAGGTGCATTTTGTATAGTTTAATTATTATGGATAGTAAAGCAAAAAGCCTTCGCTGTTGCGAAGGCTTTTGTTTTATTTTGAGATAATCTCTTGCATTTCGTGCATGATTTTCTGTGCTATGGCATCTGCTGCTTCCGGTGTCTTTCCTTCCGAATAGATGCGGATGATAGGCTCGGTATTTGATTTACGCAGATGTACCCATTCGTTTTCGAAATCTATCTTCAATCCATCTATCGTAGTATGATTCTCATGTGCATACTTTTGCTGCATGGCTGATAGCAGGCCATCGATATCCAAGTCCGGTGTCAAGGTGATTTTATTCTTGGACATGTAATATTGTGGCAGTTCGGCACGATATTCCGAAATTTTCTTACCCATCTTCGCTAGATGTGACAGCAAGATAGCAATACCCACCAACGCATCACGTCCGTAGTGTGAAGCCGGATAGATTACACCACCGTTACCTTCACCACCGATTACAGCGTTTACCTCCTTCATTTTTGTTACGACGTTTACCTCTCCTACTGCTGCGGCAAAATATTCGCCACCATGTTTCAGGGTCACATCGCGCAAGGCACGCGTTGACGATAGGTTCGACACGGTATTACCCTTTTTATGCTGTAGGATATAATCTGCCACAGCTACCAGCGTATATTCTTCACCGAACAGCTCTCCGTCTTCCATCATGAACACCAATCGATCCACATCCGGATCCACTGCAATACCAAGGTCGGCGCCGTTTTGGATTACAGCAGCGGACAGGTCGGTCAGATGCTCTTTGAGAGGTTCGGGATTGTGTGGAAACTTACCGTTCGGCTCACAGTGTATTTTGTAAATAGTTTGCACACCCAAAGCTTCCAACAATGCCGGCACAAAAATTCCTCCCGTGCTGTTAACCGCATCTACCGCTACCTTAAAATTAGCTTTGCGGATAGCTTCTACATCCACATATTCCAAAGCCAAAATAGCATCTATATGTTTCTGAAGGTATGTGTCGTCTTGTATTACTGTTCCTAATTCCTCGATACCTGCAAAGTCGAAGTCTAGGCTTTCTCCCAAATCTAACACCTCTTTTCCTTCAGCATCGGAAATAAACTCTCCTTTCGCGTTGAGCAGCTTCAGTGCATTCCACTGTCCCGGATTATGCGAGGCTGTCAAAATTATACCGCCAGCAGCCTTTTCCATAGGAACGGCAATCTCCACAGTAGGAGTAGTGGAGAGTCCCAAATTTACTACCTCTGCACCGATACTCTGTAAAGTGCCGATAACCAGGTTACTGACCATCTCTCCCGACACACGGGCATCACGACCTACTACTATTTTCTTGTTTCCTGATTTTTGGATTAAGATTTTACCGAAAGCAGCAGTAAACTTGACAATATCAACAGGGGTCAATGCATCTCCAGGACGGCCACCGATAGTGCCGCGAATTCCTGAGATAGATTTTATTAATGTCATAATTACTCTTCGTTCTCTAGTTTAAAGTCCCGTAAAATTAAGGGATTATTAAAAAATCACAAGTTAAAATTCGTAAATATTCACAAAAAAACTAACTTTGTTGCAACATTGTGTATTTTACAACTTAAAACAACACTTTTTATCTGTTTACAAATGATGTAAATTAGTTGTACGATACATAACCTTAGCATATATGTTACAAGAAATCATACACTTAGACAAAGAAATATTTCTAGCCATCAACCAAGGATTGAGCAACACCTTCTTTGATTGGTTACTTCCTATATTACGCAACCCTTACACGTGGGCCCCTCTATATTTGTTTTTGATAATATTCTTTGTGAAGCACTACGGCAGGTTAGGCATCCTTATCGTGGCTTGCACCTTACTCAACTTTGCCATATCGGACGGGGTTTCTTCACATCTGATCAAGAAGAACGTCAAGCGTGTGCGGCCTTGCAATGATATAGAATTTAAGCATGAAGTCAATGTACGTGTACGCTGTGGCTCCGGTTACAGCTTCACCAGCTCACATGCTACCAACCATTTCGCTATGGCCTTTTTCTGGATAGTGCTTTTCCGTCGGAAGTGGCGTCACACGTTATGGCTATGCATTTTATGGGCATCTTCCATAGCCTTTTCACAGATCTACGTAGGGGTACACTATCCGCTGGATGTATTCTTCGGCTCCATACTGGGAATACTTATAGGCTGTACATCAGGTTATCTTTTTAACCGTTTTGTACCCTCTTTCATTGAGAGAAAACAAGAACCCAACATACAGTAACATTAATGAGTCCTATTCTTATTGTTTCGATACTTTTCACTTCGGCCCTATTAGCCGGATTGGCAGTATTTTTTGTCAAACGTGACAACACCAGCTATTTAAAATTAATCCTTTCTTTCAGTGGAGCTTACCTATTCTCCATTACAGTCTTACATCTGATTCCTCATGTGTATACGGAAGGTACTTCCTCCCCTGAAATTATAGGACTTTATATTTTAGGTGGTTTTATCTTTCAGCTCATCTTGGAGCAGTTTTCACAAGGTATAGAGCACGGGCATATACATCATCATGAGAGTGCAGGCTTTCCGCTAGGCATTATGATTAGTCTGTGTCTTCACGCATTCTTGGAAGGGATGCCGTTGACTTCGGGTCATCAAAGCCAGTTAGTATTTGGCATTGCAGTGCACCATATCCCAGCAGCCTTTGCGTTGGGTAGCTTATTACTGAATACGCGGCTCAACAAAAAAGTGATTGTGATCTTGCTGTTACTCTTTGCGGGCATGACCCCGATGGGATTCCTGACCAGCAAACTTCTCAGCGCCGGTGAGATCGGCAACATCGCCCTGTATTTCGACAAAATCATGGCGGTAGTGATAGGTATATTCCTACATATTTCTACCACCATCCTCTTTGAATCGGGATCGGCAGACCACCACACCTTCAACAAAAAAAAGATGGCAGCCGTATTTTTGGGGATGGCGCTATCCCTTACTTCATTTCTATTCCCGCATGACCATGACCATTCGTCTCATGGCACCGAACAGCATGACGAACATCATCATCATGACCATCATGAGCACCATCACGATCATGAGCACACACATTAATTTTCAATAAAAGCTCCTCATCTCGGGGAGCTTTCTTATTTTTATACATCATTATTTAAAATCATTCTTAATAAAGACAAAGATTTGACATAAAGTCTTACAGGAGCTAATTGTATTTGAGTATCTTTGGGTTTTAATAAAGAAAATCTAAAACTTACGCTATAATGCAGCAAAAAATCTCATTGGACAGACTTAAAAAAGGAGATAAAGCCATAATAGACTCTTTCGCCAGTGACATTCTGCCGGCAAAATTCTATGAGTTGGGTTTCGCGCCGGGCTCTGTGATTATTGTGAAACATAAGGCTCCTTTCAATGGTCCTATATGTGTGAATATCCAACATGACGATTCCTTGATAGCCATCCGTAAGACTGAGGCAGCTTTAATCTTAGCGCGTAAAATATAATGAAGAAAAAAACTATAGCTTTACTTGGAAATCCTAACGTGGGTAAAACCTCGTTGTTCAATCGTATTACCAAACTCAACCAAAAGGTAGGCAACTATCCGGGCATTACGGTAGAAAAAAGACAGGGTACCGTAAAAGTTCATGATATAGAATATACTGTCATAGACCTTCCAGGGACTTATACCTTATATCCTAACTCTTTGGATGAGGAAGTTGTACTGAACACCTTACTTAACAAGGAAAGCAAAGACTATCCCGACTTGGTGGTCGTCGTATCTGAACCCAGCACCATCAATAGAGGGACAATAATCTATCAGCAAGTACGTGAGATAGGACATCCGGCTATCTTCGTCATCAATATGGAAGATGAAATCAAAGATAAAGGCCTCCATATAGATATTGCACGTCTAGAAGCATACTTAAAGACCAAGGTGTATAAAACCAATGCACGCACAGGAAAAGGAATTGACACCCTTATCCAGAATCTGGAAACACCGGTAAGCCCTTATTTTGGCGCGTTGGATTTACCCTCTCAATATCATGATGCGTTAAATGAGGCTAAAAAGCTGTTTCCTCTAGAAACAGAATATAAAACATGGATACACCTCGCGCTGGACAGTTCCTCCGCACTTTCGGAAGATGTCAACGAAAAGCTGGATACTATACGTAAACGTTATAATCTTTCTACCCAGCAGCTGCAGAAAGATGAAGCAATCCTTCGCCATGACAGAATCCAAAATGAACTGGATAACATCATCACCAAATCGCAGAACAAAAAATTGTCTCTAACAGAAAAGATAGATAATATCTTAATACACCCTATATGGGGGTATGTCATCTTCTTCAGTCTTCTGTTTTTGATATTCCAAGCTATATACAGCTGGTCCGGCCCATTAATGGATACGGTAGACGGGCTTTTTGCTGCCTTAGGAGACTATGTAGGGTCTACCTTCCCGGAAGGGCCTCTCAATGACCTTCTTGTCAATGGCATTATTGCGGGAATAGGTGGCATTGTTATATTCCTACCACAGATTATCATCTTATTTCTTTTCATCTCTTTGATGGAAGAGACAGGCTATATGAGTCGTGTGGTATTTTTGATGGACAGGTGGCTGAAGCCTTTTGGATTGAACGGCAAGTCGGTCATCCCATTGATGTCGGGTGCTGCCTGCGCCATTCCTGCTGTCATGTCGGCACGTAATATAGAAAACCCGAAAGAGCGTCTTCTGACCATGCTGGTCACCCCTTTCATGACCTGTTCGGCACGTCTGCCTATCTATATTGTGATTATAGGCTTAGTAATTCCGGACAAAGAAGTATGGGGATTCAACCTACAGGGCATAACCCTTTTCGGTATGTATCTCCTCGGCATCATTGGAGCTTTATTTTCTGCACTGGTCCTAAACCGCATCATCAAGTCCGTACGTCAGTCCTTTTTGATTTTCGAGCTACCTATATATAAGAAGCCGGATTTGAAAAACGTTTTAACGACAGTATGGGAGAAGTCTTTAGGTTTTCTTTGGGGAGCAGGAAAGATTATCTTGGCCATCTCTATCATCCTTTGGGTATTAGGAAATTTCGGTCCTAACGACCGCTTCTCCAATCCGGAAAAATATATTGTCGCCGAGCAGCCTGACCTCAGCGAGGAGCAACTTCAAAATGAAATCACAGCATATAAAACAGAATATTCGTATTTGGGTTATTTGGGAAGAGGCATAGAACCTGCAATAAAGCCTTTGGGATACGACTGGAAAATTGGCATAGGCCTGTTATCATCTTTTGCGGCACGTGAAGTGTTTGTTGGCACGGTGGCTGTCGTTTACTCCTTGGGAGAAGATTTGGATATAGAAGATGAAGAGCAAAAGGTAACCCTTTTCGACCGCATGAAAGCAGAAATCAACCGCAATACGGGATTACCTACGTACAATTTTGCTACAGGAATATCGTTATTATTATTTTATGCTTTTGCAATGCAGTGTATGGCTACTATTGGTGTTGTGCGTCGCGAAACGGGATCTTGGAAATGGACAATCACGCAAGCTCTATTTATGACCGGCTTAGCCTATATAGCAGCCCTCATAGCATATCAACTTTTAAAATAACAAACTATGTCACTAACAGTACAATATATCATCATTGCAATTATCTTTATCCTCGCGGTGATATCGGTAATAAAGAAATTTATCCCTTCCAAGTCAAAACCTCAAGGAGGTTGTAGCAAAGGTTGTGGATGTGAATTAGATCAAACCTCTATCAAATAAACAAGGTGCTTAACGAATGTTAAGCACCTTGTTTATTATGATAAGTCAGCTTATTTTTTCTCAGCTACCAATACAATGTTGAGTACAAAATAATCCTCAATAGCGTTGTCCCCTAATCCGGAAAAGATACTTCCCGATCTATATTTGATATCGAACTTGGTACGATCTACCTTCACCTCACTGGCCTTTGCCACAACAACATCCTTTCCATAGGTGACTTCAGCAGGAAATGATAGGCTGTGCGTTATGCCTTTGATAGTCATCTTACCCGTCACGTGAGCTTGCCTATCTTCCACTTTCACCGAAGTGATAACGAAAGAAGCGGTAGGAAATTTCTCCACATCAAAGAAATCCTCATTCTTGAGATGACTGATTAGACGCGCAGGAGCTTTCTCCGAAGCTATGCTTTTAGTGTCAACGACCACCTCTCCTTCTGCCAGCTGCTTACCTTTCACCCCTAAAAATCCACCTGCAAGCTGAATTGTACCCGCAGTTTCCTCTCCCACAATCTTCTTTCCTGCCCACCTGATTAATGACTTGGAGGTATTTATTTCGAACCTATCTATCTTCTGCCCATAACTAATCATATGGACAAAAGCTATAATTAATGTCAATAAACTATATCTGATACTCCTCATCGTCTGCTATTATTGTGTGATACCTTCCAACTTCAAAATAAATGCCCACTCAAAAGCTTGGTCCTTGAGGTAGTCGAATCTTCCTGAGGCTCCTCCATGACCAAAGTCCATATCCGTTTTAAGCAAAACCACATTATTTCCTTTCTTCGTAGCTCTAAGCTTAGCTACCCATTTTGCGGGTTCAAAATATTGCACCTGGCTGTCGTGCAAGCCTGTAGTCACCAAAAGGTTAGGGTACTCTTTAGCCTCTACATTTTCATACGGTGAATAAGACTTCATGTAGAAATAAGCTTCCTTATTGTTTGGATTTCCCCATTCATCGTATTCATTGGTGGTAAGAGGTATCGTTTCATCCAACATGGTATTTACCACATCTACAAATGGTACTGCTGCAATGACCCCATTCCACAGTTCCGGCGCCATATTGATTACAGCCCCCATAAGAAGTCCTCCTGCACTTCCGCCCTCAGCATACACATGTCCCTTGGATGTATATTTGTTGGCGATTAAATACTTAGCACAATCGATAAAATCCGTGAAAGTATTGATCTTCTTCATCAGCTTACCATCCTCGTACCAGTGGCGCCCCATCTCTTCTCCTCCACGGACATGGGCGATGGCATATATAAATCCTCTATTTAACAAAGACAATCTTGCGGTAGAAAACGTAGGCTCCATAGAAGCTCCATAGGACCCGTAGCCATAAAGGTATAGAGGCGCAGAACCATCTTTCTTCGTTCCTTTTTTATATACCAAGGATATCGGAATCTTAGTGCCGTCTTCCGCAGTGGCATAAGTCCTTTCGGTTACGTAATCTTCAGGGTTGTAACCTCCTAAAACTTCTTGTTGCTTCAACAGCGTCTTCTCACGCGTACGCATATTGTAGTCAAATGTAGAAGAAGGCGTCACCATGGATGTATAACCATAACGAACTACCTCGGTATCATATTCTCTGTTGACACTTGGATATACGGCATAGGCTTCTTCCCCAAAATCTAGATTATGAACCGAATTATCATTCAAGTTGTGTATAGAAAGATTGGTTAGCCCGCTCTTGCGTTCAGAAACCACCAAATAATTTTTAAACTCATCTATCCCTTGGACTAGTACGTCTTCCCGATGAGGAATATAATCTTTCCAATTTTCTTTGGTAGTCTTGTCTAGTGGCGTCTGTACCACTTTGAAGTTTTTCGCCCCATCGGCATTCGTGACAATGAGGAAGCGGTCTTCCAGCGCTGTCACCGAATACAATACGTCTTTCATACGAGGCTGAAACACCTTGAATTCACCATTAGGATTGTCGGCAGGAAGATATCTTACTTCCGAACTTAATGTTCCTTCTGATTCGATGAAAATATATTTACCGTTTTTGGACTTACCTACCCCTATATAGTTGGTATTGTCTTTTTCGTCATAAACGACGACATCTGACTTAGCATCCGTCCCTACGGTATGTCTCTTAATCTTTTCGGACAGGAGTGTCACCGGATTTTTCGAAGTATAAAAAAAGGTTTTGCTATCGGCAGCCCATACGGCAGAACCGGTAGTCCGTTCTATACGGTCTTTATAAATCTCTCCGGTTTCTAGGTTTTTGACATGCAGTACATACTCTCTTCGCGACACCTCGTCCACCCCAAATACCATGAGCCGATTGTCAGGACTTATCGATGTACCTCCTATAGCATAGTAAGGCTTACCTTCAGCCATCTGGTCTACATCCAGAAGAACCTCTTCCTTAGCATCCAAAGAACCTTTCTTACGACAGATCTTATAGTACTGTTTTCCTTCTTCCGTACGCGTGTAGTAATAATAACCGTTATGGAAATAAGGTACAGACTCGTCCTTTTCCTTGATGCGGCCCTTCATCTCTTCGAAAAGCTTATTTTGCAGCTCTTCGGTGCCGGCCATCATCGCTTTGGTATAGGCATTTTCGGCCTCAAGATAAGCGATAACTTTTGCGGAATCTGGTCCCTTTTTGAAGTAGTCGTTCAGCCAATAATAATTATCTATCACCGTATCTCCATGGATAATACGAGTATAAGGTTTGACCTCTGCTATCGGAGGCTGCACCTCAGGCCATTCTACAGCAACCTTTTTCTCCTGGTGCGAACAAGACATCATAGTCATAGATAAAATTATAACCCAATTGTATTTGTTGGTCAACATAATAATATTTTTAAGTGAATAAAAATAATTCCGAACAGGTTATTGTTAGTCGTTTAAAATTCAATCAATTAAAATTAACTAGAATTATAATAGGATTACAGAAATATAGCTACAGTTTTTGCAATTTTTAAGTTACACGTAGTTTTTAGCAATATTTAACAGTTCGTTCATTTGTATTAAACCTTATATTTGTTTAGAACGCAAAATCATTTTTATGAAAAAAACAAGACTTTTTATTGCTTTACTTGGAATAAGCATTCTGCCTTTCACAGGTTTGGCACAATCTAAGAAAGAAAAAGCACCGGAAAACTGGTACAACCTAGATTATAAAACAGATGGCGTAATGGGTATCAGCACAGAGAAAGCATACGAACTCCTCAAAGGAAGAAAAGCTTCGCCGGTGATTGTAGCAGTAATCGATGGTGGGGTAGACGTAGAGCACGAGGACCTGAAAGATGTGCTGTGGATTAATAAAAAGGAAGCAAAACCTAATGGTAAAGACGACGACAACAACGGATATATAGATGATAAATATGGCTGGAACTTCATCGGTGGAGCCAATGGTGAGAATGTTCACTACGACAATCTAGAGGTGACACGCCTTGTCAGAAAATACGATCCGCTGTATTCTTCGGTATTGCCTAGTACCAAGCTTAACGAACAGCAGCGCCGTGAATTCGTAGCCTATCAAAAGATGATTGCCGACTACACCACCAAAATGGATGAGGCTAGCTTCGGTAATAATAACTACAGTCGTCTCAAAGACAATGTAGATAAAATTATAGCCGAAATCGGCAAAGACCCTAAGGATATCACCAAAGCGGACATTGAAAATTATAAGACGGAAAGCAGGGAGCTGAAGACTACGATATCCATAGTGAAAAGGGCTATCTCCGAAGATTCGTTCGAGAAATTCTACAAAGAGCTTAACGAGGCAGTAAAGTATTTTAGTGCACAGGTAAAATATCACCTGAACAAAGAATATGACTCCCGCCATATCGTAGGTGACAACTATGAAGATGCTACGGAAAGATACTACGGTAATCCGGATGTGAAAGGCCCTGATGCCAGCCACGGCACACATGTAGCAGGGATTATCGCCGCAAAACGGAACAACAACATCGGTATCAACGGGGTGGCAGACAACGTGCAGATCATGGCTGTCCGCGTGGTACCCGATGGCGACGAGCGTGACAAAGATGTAGCTAACGGCATTCGCTATGCCGTAGACAACGGAGCAAAAATCATCAACATGAGCTTCGGAAAAGGTTATGCCTACAATAAAAAGGCTGTGGATGAAGCTATACGCTATGCCCAAGAAAAAGATGTGCTCCTTGTACACGCGGCAGGCAACGACGGCAAGGATATAGATATCAACCCTAACTTCCCTACTAAATATTTTACGGACGAAAATGAAGCCGTGACAGGAGAAGCTAAAAACTGGATCACCGTAGGTGCTACAAGCTGGAAACTGGACGACAATCTACTGGCAGAATTCTCTAACTATGGATACAGAACGGTAGATGTCTTTGCTCCGGGAGTTGCGATCAAATCCACCATGCCGGAAAACAAATACGAAGAGCAGCAAGGGACAAGTATGGCAGCCCCTGTGGTATCGGGTTTAGCGGCAATACTGCGATCCTATTTCCCTTCGCTTACTGCCGAAGAGGTCCGCAACATCATCATCAAAAGTGTAACCAAGGTGGATCAAAAAGTAAAAATCAAAAAGGACGGAAGTACCAAGAAAGTGTATCTGGATGAAATATCCGTTTCGGGAGGTATTGTCAATGCCTACAATGCTGTAGCGGAAGCTATAAACTACTTAAACAGCAAAAAGTAAAAAAATGTTAAATTTTCTACAATAAATTGAAAATAAGTTCGTTTTATAATTACAAAACAAAACTTAAATGCTTATGGTAGAAAATTTTACTCCTACAGAAGAAGAAACTTACATAAACGACGTAGAAAATATTACAACTATTGAAGATACATTTGAGGCAAAAATAAAAGAGGAAGTCAAAAAAATTGGTATACCACCAAGTCAATCCGTGATTGACCGTATTCTTCAATATTCGAAGTCGTTTGGTAAGAAATAAAAGCAAGGTCTCTAAGTTTAGAGACCTTGTCTCTTTCATAGCCTGCCGAGAAAGACTATCTTTGTATATGCTCAAGAAAGACCGATACAAAGCTTTTGTAGAATATTTCTCTACGCACAATCCGGACGCTAAAACCGAACTCAACTATAGCAATCCTTTCGAACTACTTATCGCCGTCATCTTGTCAGCGCAATGTACAGACAAGCGCATCAACCAGGTGACGCCGGCATTATTTCAGCGCTACCCTACTCCTGAATCCCTAGCCGAAAGTTCAGTGGATGAAGTTTTCAGCTATATCCGCTCGGTAAGCTATCCCAACAACAAAGCAAAACACTTGGTGGGTATGGCCAAAAAATTAGTCTCCGATTTCAACGGAATCGTTCCCGAAAAGGTCGAGGATTTGGTAAAACTGCCCGGCGTGGGACGTAAGACCGCCAATGTCATCTCTTCAGTAGTATATGACAAGCCCGCTATGGCTGTAGATACCCACGTATTTCGTGTTAGTAACAGACTGGGGTTGACTACAAACGCAAAAACCCCTCTAGCCGTAGAAAAGCAATTGGTAAAATACCTTCCTGAAGAAACCATAAAGATTGCACACCACTGGTTAATCCTTCACGGCAGATATATATGTCTTGCCCGAAAACCAAAATGTGAAGAATGTCCTATCACCCACTTCTGTAAATATTTCGAAAAAACCCACAAAGCAAAAGTTATCAACAACAACGAAGAATAAGCTTTTTTCATTGTAATTTTAATTATTGCATAAACACTAATTTTTTTAGCACAAATTTTGTATATTAAAAATATTATTATACTTTTGAAATGTAAATACTAAAAATATGAGCAACGCAGACAAACTAAAAGCACTTCAGCTTACTTTAGATAAATTAGAAAAATCATATGGTAAGGGTACCGTAATGAAACTGGGAGATTCGGCAGTAGAGCCTATTGAAGCTATTTCCACAGGATCTTTGGGGTTGGATATAGCCTTAGGTATCGGCGGGCTTCCTAAAGGCCGTATTGTAGAAATCTACGGTCCTGAATCCTCAGGTAAAACTACATTGGCTACCCATGTCATTGCCGAAGCACAGAAAAAAGGTGGCATAGCCGCTATTATCGATGCAGAGCATGCCTTCGACAAATATTATGCACAAAAATTGGGAGTAGATGTAGAAAACCTCTTGATATCGCAGCCGGACAACGGAGAGCAAGCCTTAGAAATTGCCGACAACCTTATACGTTCGGGAGCTATCGACGTTATCGTGATTGACTCTGTGGCAGCCTTAGTACCTAAAGGAGAGATCGAAGGCGAGATGGGCGATTCCAAGATGGGGCTTCAGGCGCGCTTGATGTCGCAAGCCTTGCGTAAGCTTACCGGTACTATTGCCAAAACAAACTGCTGCTGTATTTTCATCAACCAGCTCCGCGAAAAAATTGGTGTCATGTTCGGTAATCCGGAAACCACTACCGGCGGTAATGCCTTGAAATTCTACGCTTCGGTACGTTTAGACATTCGTCGTACCTCCCAGATTAAAGATTCGGACGAAGTTTCAGGAAACCGCGTAAAAGTGAAAATCGTTAAAAACAAGGTAGCTCCTCCATTCCGTGTGGCAGAGTTCGACATCATCTTCGGAGAAGGTATATCTAAAATAGGTGAAATTATCGACCTAGGAGTAGAATACAACATCATCAAAAAATCCGGCTCATGGTTCAGCTACGGAGACACCAAACTGGGACAAGGACGGGATGCTGTGAAAGCCTTGTTGATGGATAATCCGGAATTGGCGGAAGAATTGGAAGCTAAGATACGAGCTGAAGTGACAGGAGAAGTGCTGGATCAAGCGATGCTCAACAAAGACAACGAAGAATAATAATTCTTAATATGCTGTAAAGGGCAGTTCTCACAGTCGAGAATTGCCCTTTTTATATTTGTGGCTAACTTATTTTCGGATAAATTCCACGCGTCTGTTTTGAGCTTTGCCCTCCGCTGTAGCATTGCTTGCCACAGGCTCTGATGCCCCTTTACCGATAGCGACAAGCTGTGAGGCAGGAATATTGAAGTTTTTCATCAAGTACTGACGTACCGCTTCTGCTCGCTGCAGTGAAAGCCTTTGGTTCAGCTGGGCTCCTCCATCCGAATCTGTATGGCCTACTATTTCGAATTTTGCCGATGGATTATGTTGCATCAGCAGGCCTATCTCATTCAAAATATTATAAGACACAGCTTTGATTCTGTCTGACCCGCTGTCAAAATGTATGCCTGACACCACCAGCTTTCCTTCTCCTATCAGGGCAGCACTCAAATCTTTGGATACCGCAGCAATACGGACATTTGACACATAGAAGCCATCCTTCGGCTTAGGTATCACTTCTGCTGCACGCAGATGAAAATTATTACGGTAAGCATTGTTGTCAAAGGCCTTAGGAAGATCGAACAGCTTCTCCGTATCCATATACAGTCTTATTCGTTCCTCATTGACAGCGATGCTTACATGCACTACCTTGCCGGTATGGCCACGTACATCCCACTCCGTAAACGTTTCATGACCCGAATACATGTTTGTGGTATATCCAACCACATTTTCTACATTATTACTTTTCGGAATCACAAAATAAAATAATTTCTTACGCTGTATACTCTGCTTGGCAGGATTAGCAACTTCCGAAAAGCCAAAAGTTACAGGAGGTCGAACCGCATTATCGGGATAGTACAAATCAAACTCTACTGTAAAATTTTGTGGTAGGCTCCCTTTTAGCAAGGGAAAACTCAGCGCATTATCACCCACCATAAACCAATTACCCGTCAGATTACTAAATTTCACTACTTTACCACCAACAGTAGTATTCCACTTACTAGGAAAATCTCCATATGCGGTATTACTAAAGTCGTCATAAAATAATAACTGATCGCCCGGAATGAAGTCATAGTTGGAAGACATCACATTGGGATCGGAAGAAGTCTTCCCCTTCACTGTTGTGGAAGAAACACCTCCTTTGGTCGATTTATCAATCTTTTCTTCTACCTTATCAAGGCCTTTGTCCACAGCTTTATCGACTTTACGGTCTACACGCTGCTTCACTTTGTTTTCCACTTTCTTGCCCAAGCGGTCCAAGATCTGGGCTTCTCCTCTCCCATGCATACTCAAAAGAAAAATAACAGTTAATGCAAGCACTCTCATATCCCACAAAATTTAAGTTCACAAATAGGGTTAGCTACTTAAACAAATGTACCCCATGATGAAAGTGCCGGCAATAGTGATAAATCACTAAAAGTTTATATCAACCCGTGAATGAGTGCATAGGCCACTACCTCGCTGCTCGTATACGAGTTGGTCTTTTTCAGAAGGCGCTGGCGGTGATTTTCTACTGTATTTTTGGATATGTTGAGTTTCTCGGCGATGATTTTGCTGGTCATTCCTAATGAAAGCAGGCGTACCACCTCTATCTCCCGCTTTGTAAATTTGACCTCTGACATATATTTTGTTTCAATATTCGCGGGAAGGCTTTTTAAAAGTTTATGATTATCTCCATCTACAATAAGGATAGACAGCTGAGGAATATAATCCACTTCCATATGTGAAATATCCGTAACCTGACAGAGGCAATACCTTACTCCCCCGTCCTCCTCATACTTCCAATCCAACACCTGCTGGACGACATTACGGAAGTTGCCTTCTGCATCCCTCATTTTAAGGTATATGTTGGGGCGGAAGGTTTTATTAGGATTATTTAAGATAAATGAATATACGTAATCTACATAGGCCATCCAATAAGGGATATGCTCGGGATAACCTACTTCTTCCACATACCTCTCCGGCGACATCCCTTTCCAATACTCGGCAGGCTTACCGGTCATCTCTTCCAATATGCCTCCCACCTCCAAAAGACGCTGATCCGCAAAATCTACGATACACCATTGGTACATCCCCAAGGAGAAAGATTTCATAGCCTCTATCTTGGGTTCGAAATATTTACGGATATCGCATTTTTCAAGCAAAGGAGTTGCCTTATTAGACAAAATATTTCCAAATTCATCTAAACTATTAATCGGAGAAATTCCATCTATATAGTTTACAATTGGCTTCATATATAGAAATATAAATAAATTTATACAAAATTAAAAAAGACAGAGAGTAAAATAAGGCCTTGACAGAGAATATTATTTTGTATTTTTAGCAAATGAAAAACCTAATAAACAACCTATTATTTCGTGTTATTTTTGCCATAGCTTTAGGAATACTGTTAGGCAATATTCTTCCTAAATCGGTTGGCGATATTTTCGCAACATTCAATGCTCTGTTTGACCAACTGTTAAAATTTCTTATCCCTCTGATTATCGTAGGACTTATCATTCCTGCCATTACTAAACTGGGCAGTACGGCGGGCAAGATGCTTATTGTTACAGTAGCCATCGCTTACGGTTCGACCCTGTTTTCGGGATTTTCAACCTATTTTGCCAGCATGGCTATATTTCCCTCCCTCTTGGAAGGGCAAAGTGTACAAAACATCGCTGACTCAAGTAGAAGCCTTTCACCATATTTCACCCTACAGATCCCTCCTTTTTTGGACGTGATGGGAGCTCTGGTTTTTTCTTTTCTTGCGGGTATAGGGCTGGCGCGTCAACAGAACTCCAGACTAGCAGAAATAGCCTTTGATTTCGAAAACATTATTTCTTTTATCATCGAAAAAGTCATCATTCCATTATTGCCGGTGTTCATTTTCGGTATCTTCCTAGATATGACCTATTCGGGTAAAGTGTTGATGATATTGAATGTCTTTATCAAAATTATCGGTGTAATCTTTACCTTACATATCCTGCTCTTATTGTTGCAATATATATTAGCCGGTATTATTACAGGTAAAAATCCATTTAAACTTTTGCGTACTATGCTACCGGCCTATTTTACCGCTTTGGGCACGCAATCTTCTGCAGCTACCATTCCTGTGACATTAGCTCAAGCCAAAAAGACAGGCATATCCGAAGAAGTTGCATCTTTCGTCGTTCCTCTTTGCGCTACCATCCATCTAGCTGGAAGTACATTAAAAATCGTAGCCTGTGTAATAGCACTGATGTTGATGCAGGGATTACCTATAAATTTCGGCTTGATTGCCGGCTTCATCTGTATGCTGGGTGTGACTATGATTGCTGCACCTGGAGTGCCGGGGGGAGCCATCATGGCGGCCATAGGCATCATTGCGTCCATGCTGGGATTTAATGCAGAAAATCAAGCCTTGATGATTTCTTTGTATATTGCCATGGACAGCTTTGGCACAGCTTGTAACGTTACAGGCGACGGGGCAATAGCCGTTGTGGTGGACAAGTTTTTTGGAAAGAAAGGCTAAAGGAGATACAGATACACCAAAAACGCTTCGGAAATTCCGAAGCGTTTTTTGCTTATATAGAAAAGAGTGTATGCAGCTCTTCCAAAGTTTCGGGAGAGGTTTCAAGATCTTTAATCACTTTACCTTTTTCCAACACGATGATTCTGTCGGAAATTTCCACGGTATGGGACAGGTCATGACTCGATATAAGGATAGTGACTTCTCGTTCTTCAATCAATGTTTTTATAAGCTTTTTCAAGCGGAACTGCGAGCTGGGGTCCAAGTTTGCAAAGGGTTCATCTAGGATGATAAGTTCCGGACTTCCTATCAAAGCACCGATAATCCCTACCTTCTTCTGATTTCCTTTAGATAAGTCACGTATATATTTACGTATGTTCAGGATTTCGCCGTTAAAAAATTCTTCATACTGAGCGACAAAATTGGCAACATCCACTTTGTTCATTCCCTGCAGCGCTCCGATGAAGTTAAAATATTCTTCCGGCGTGAGATAACCTATCAGAAAAGATTCGTCTAGGAAAGCACCAGTAAAGTCTTTCCACGACTCATCTTTATTGACTTCGATATCTTTAATTTTGACGTTTCCCGAGGTCGCTTGTATCAAGTTTAACATTAAGCTGAACAAAGTGGTCTTTCCCGCTCCATTATTACCCACCAAACCTATACTTTCACCACGCCTTATTTCGAGCCTGTGTATATCCAAGACTTTGACATTATTATATACTTTAGAAAGATTTTCTATGCTTATCATATATCTGAATGTTTAAGGTTAAGAACGTTGTTTGAATCCTTCGAGCATACTGAACCGTCTACTCGTATAAAGCTGAGCGATAAAATTAAGGATAAGAGGGCGACATAGGAGACCTAAAATTCCTAAACTCAAAAGCGTCACATTAGCTGCTGTAAGACCTATAAAAACCTTGATAGGGAACCAAATAATACAAGGCAGTATAATCAAAGGAAAGCTAATCAACCATTGCGCCAATCCAATACCTTGATAGTTGAACACATTGGAATTAGAAAGATCAATATATTTTCTGTTATATGCTCCGAACAACAATACTACTGGAATATTTATTCCAGCATTATATACCCCACAGACAATATGTACGTAAAGTTTATCCCAGCCGAAGTACACATAAAACGTACTCAATATAGTTAGAATCAAAACCGATCCATCCATCAACAAGGCTTTAGCCTTCAAATAGGTACGCATGGTAATTGGTCTTGTTTGCAACAGGGCAAAATAAGAACTATCCCATGCCGGAATGAATTGTCCGAAATTGATAACGAAAATTCCGGTGATAAACAACCCTATAAACAAGGACCACCCCGGAATTAAAAAAGCTGGATTCGTATAAAAAAGCAGGCCATATGCCAGAAATCCGAAGCTTAGATACACCACCGTCCGGGTCCGTTTATTTCTCCAGAGCAGTTTTAAGTCCAACTCTAAAAAGGGAGCAAGGGTCCCGAATCGGCTTGTCCAGCTTAAGTCTGCCGTACGGTATTCTTTTTGTGTTTCTCTTAGATAAGCATCCATATAGAGATGCTCCTTCACATCCATGAATGTGAGTCTATAGCAAAGGACAAGGACCGCAAAAGGAAGCAGACACAGAACAGGATATATCAAGACAAGGTTGAAGAAGTTTCCGAAAAGATTCGTAACGGAAAAAAGTTTATAATACTCCAGACCTATCAGCACCAGACAGATTATTAGAAAAGGTACTAACGCCTTTATATAGCCCGAAAACTTGCGCTGAATCCAAAAGTTCAGGAAGTTAAGAATAAGCACCATTCCAAACAAAGTCAGTAGCCAGCCTATAAGGGAAACACTATCAAAATCTCCGCTTATCCTGTTAAAGATTACAAAAGGCACAGCCACAGTCATGGTCAGGATATTGTAAAACGAAAACAAGGACTTGGCCATTAAAGCGTGCACCACCTGACTTCGTGTGACGCGCTGCGTCAGAAGAGGTTTGGCATCCAACACGGGAAGGTTTTGAAAGAAAAAACGTAAAAGCAACTCTGCCGCCAACCACACCAGCAAGAAGCTGTTGACCACCAGCAAAGGCTTTTCACGGGGAACCGCCTCTTTGCATAGAGGATATAAGCTTATTCCCAGCGAAAGAAAAGTAAAAAAGAAATAAAGCCCTATAAAGCCCATAAAAAGCTTTACGGCTAAGCTCTTGCCAAAAGTAGCCGAGCGAAAAAAGGATTTAAACTCTAATTTAAGCAGCTTGAAAAACATAGGTCGTTTTCGGAATATTTGGCTTAATATAAAAAAAAGCTTCGAGAAAACCTCGAAGCTTTAACCTAACCTAATCAAACATCTATTACAATCTAATCTTCTGCTAAGAAAGGATATCTGTAATCCGTGTCCGGATTGAATGTTTCTTTTATGGTACGCGGTGACACCCAACGTAACAGATTAATCATAGAACCAGCTTTGTCGTTGGTACCTGATCCACGAGAACCGCCGAAAGGTTGTTGCCCCACTACCGCTCCAGTACATTTATCGTTGATGTAGAAGTTACCGGCCGCATTGCGCAATTCGTATGTAGCTTTGTCAATGGCATAGCGATCCTGAGAGATGATAGATCCTGTCAAAGCGTAGATAGAAGTCGAATCTACAAGTTTTAACGTTTCTTCAAATTTGTCGTCCTCATATACATACACTGTCAATACAGGACCAAAGAGCTCCTCACGCATAGTTTCATAATCCGGCTTTTTCGCCAAAATCACTGTCGGATGGATAAAATATCCCTTAGATTTGTCGTATTCACCACCGATGATTATTTCCGCATCCGGAGATTCTTTCGCACGGTCAATATATTTAGTAATCTTGTCGAAAGCTTTTTCATCAATCACAGCATTGATGAAGTTGGAGAAATCCTCTGTACCTCCGATTTTAAAAGATTTGATATCGGCTTCCATAAGGTCTCTCAACTTAGGCCACAATGACTGTGGAATATAGGCTCTTGACGCTGCCGAGCATTTCTGGCCTTGGTATTCGAAAGCTCCCCGCACTAGAGCAGTATTTAACACTTTGATGTCGGCAGAAGAGTGGGCAACGATGAAGTCTTTACCCCCTGTCTCGCCTACAATACGAGGATAACTTTTGTAAATATGTATGTTTTCTCCTATAGTTTTCCATATGTCTTGGAATACGGCGGTAGAACCAGTAAAGTGAATTCCCGCAAAATCTGGATGTTTGAAGATGACATCTCCTGCATCTGGTCCAGACACATATACCAAGTTGATTACACCATCCGGCAAACCAGCCTCTTTAAATATCTGCATCAACACATTTGCAGAGTAAATCTGTGTGTTTGAAGGCTTCCACACCACTACGTTGCCCATCATAGCCACACAGGTAGGCAAGTTACCGGCGATGGCAGTAAAGTTGAACGGTGTCAAAGCAAAGACAAATCCTTCCAGCGGGCGTTGTTCCACACGATTCCACACACCTTTGGCATTCACCGGAGGTTGTTGCTGATAGATCTCAGCCATATATTTTACGTTGAAGCGCAAAAAGTCCGTGATTTCACAGGCTGAATCGATTTCTGCCTGAAATGCATTTTTGGACTGTCCAAGCATGGTAGCGGCGTTCAACTTATAACGGTATTTCGTAGAGATTAGTTCTGCAGCTTTCAGAAATATAGCAGCGCGCTGTTCCCATGGCAGATTTTCCCAATCCTTTTTCGCGGCCAAAGCTGCATCGATAGCTTCTTTGACATGCTCTTTGGTGCCTTGGGAATAATAACCCAATACGTGCTGATGGTCATGAGGAGGAGACAATTTCACTTTCTTGTCTGTACGCACCTCTTTAGACCCTATATACATAGGAATATCTACTTGCTGGGCTCTTGCTTCAGCGATAGCTTGTTTCAATAATTCGCGCTCCTTTGTTCCCGGAGCATAAGAATATACGGGTTCGTTTGCTGGAACCGGAACGTTGAAAAATCCTTTTAACATAAGCGTAAATTGTTTAATGTAAAATTACGGACAAAAGCGGCTGAGGGATTTACCCTATTTGTCCAACTATAAACATATTCTATCCTTTATAGTTAATGGATTAACGAAGATTTTTGAGAAATAATCAATTTAGGTTATATCTGCACTATGGGCTTGAATGTATTTTTTAGGCGACATCTTTGTGATGGATTTAAACACCCGGTTAAAGTGCACGATATTGTTGAATCCAACCTGAAAAGCGGCTTCGGAAATATTTTCCGACTTGTTATTCAACAAAATCTGGCAGGCCTTCTCAATTCTCACCTCGTTGAGGAAGGTAATATAGGTTTTCATCGTATGCTTCTTGAAGAATTTGCAAAACGAGGTGGGTGTCATATGTACTAAGGCCGCCACCTGATCAATGGTAATATCTTCCTGATAACGTTCGAACGTATATTTGTACACCTGACTTATACGCACACCATCCTTATCCGAATAGCTCATATCGCGCACCCCAGAATATAAGGTCACCGTATCGTTACGGTGTACGGTAAGGGCATGGAGAAGCTGCAAAAATTCCGTAAAGCGAGGCATCCCTGTCTTCACCAACAGGTTGGTAAAATAATGAATCATGGACTCGGAAATAGAACGGTCCAGCATTTTGGAAGTATGTAGGTCCTGAAGGTAGTCGCGTACAGCCTCAAACTCGGGAATATGATAGAGTTTCTTCATGCGTTCGAGGTTGACAAAAATGTGTATAGCATGAATATCCCCTTTATCTTCTTCGGACTCTGTGTCGCGATCAAACATGTGTGGCTCGTTAGGTTTGAGCACAAAAATATCACCCGATTGGAAGGACTGCATGATATTTCCTACCATTATAGTGCCTTTACCTTTGAGTATGTAGGTAATCTGTGCTTCATCGTGGCGGTGATAGTAGTTATAGAAATTCTCTTTCTTGTCTTCCAACACAGCGAAGACTCCTTCTCCATAAACCGAAACTGTAAATTGGATAGGCTTCATCACTAGAACTATTGCTTCTTCAATTTATCCGCAAAGACTTTTTTTACTTTTTCAACCTTAGGGCGAGCAACAATCTTACAATACATCTCGTTAGGGTTTCTGTTATAATAATTCTGGTGATAATCTTCGGCAGTATAGAAGGTCTCTGCATGTTCTATGGTGGTGACGATAGGTCTTTCGTAGGCACCGGATTTTTCCAAGGTCTCTATATAGTAACGGGCTTTATCTTCTTGGTCTTTATTTACCGGAAAAATGGCAGAGCGGTACTGAGTACCTATATCATTGCCTTGGCGGTTGAGTTGTGTAGGATCGTGAACCGTGAAAAAGACCTCCAATATTTCATCATATGTAATTTTCTGTGGGTCGAAAGTAACTTTTACGGCTTCGGCGTGTCCTGTCTGGCCTGTACATACCTGAGCATAGGTGGGATTTTCCACATGCCCTCCTATATATCCCGAGACTACGGTATCAACACCTTCCAACAGCAGCAGAGGTGCTTCCACGCACCAAAAACATCCTCCTGCCAAGATTGCTACTTCTTTATTTTCCATGTTCATATCCTTCACTTTTACATAATCACTACTGAGCTGCGCCTTGCTATGACATGCCCAGCAACACATAAGTAGAATAATACTTCCTATC
This sequence comes from Sphingobacterium thermophilum, assembly GCF_039541675.1. Classification (NCBI taxonomy): domain Bacteria; kingdom Pseudomonadati; phylum Bacteroidota; class Sphingobacteriia; order Sphingobacteriales; family Sphingobacteriaceae; genus Sphingobacterium; species Sphingobacterium thermophilum. The sequence goes on from NZ_BAABGR010000004.1 coordinate 139,326, forward strand.
CATCTCATCACTTTCGTCGTCACCTAAATTAAAAAATAAAGGCGACATACGTGTATGCCGCCTCCTAAATATCCTAATAGATGCTATTATTTTTTAGCAGCTGCATAGTTAGCGGCTACAGCATCCCAGTCAATTACATTGAAGATGGCTTCCAAATAAGCCGGACGTTTGTTTTGATATTTCAAATAATAAGCATGCTCCCACACGTCAATACCCAAGATAGGTGTACCTTTTACCTCTGCTACGTCCATTAATGGGTTGTCTTGGTTTGGTGTAGAGGTAACTGCCAACTTACCTGACTCATCCACAATCAGCCAAGCCCAGCCCGATCCGAAGCGGGTAGCACCTGCATTTTGCAACTGTGTCTTCAGTTCAGCGAAAGAACCGAAAGCAGCATTGATGGCTTCTGCCAACTCCCCTTTAGGTTCACCGCCACCGTTAGGACTCAGGATTGACCAGAACAATTTGTGGTTATAGTGACCGCCACCATTGTTGCGAACAGCAGCCGAATATTTGCTCACATTTTTAAGAATATCTTCTAAAGAAGCATTCTCTGCATCCGTACCAGCAATAGCTTTGTTTAAGTTATCCACATAAGCTTGGTGGTGACGATCGTGATGGATTTCCATCGTTTCTTTATCGATATGAGGTTCTAATGCGTCAATTGCGTATGGTAACGCTTCTAATTCAAATGCCATAGTTCTATATTTTTTTAATTATCGTATAATAATATCAATTACAGTTACGAATATAACAAATCATCCGTCTTTATGTTTCATAATAATGCCATATTGTGGAAAAGTTTAGCGCTTGCTCTTGAAAAAACGCTTCATTAGTTCGGCACATTCACTTTCCATCACACCACCTACTATTTCGGTTTTCGGATGAATAATATGAGAACTGATAGCCGAATAACCGCGTTTATCATCTTTGGCGCCATAGACTATACGTGAGATCTGCGTCCAGTAGGACGCTCCGGCACACATGACACAAGGCTCTACCGTAACGTACAGCGTGCAGTCTTTTAGATATTTCCCTCCCAGAAAGTTGGCTGCCGCCGTGAAGGCCTGCATTTCGGCATGTGCTGTCACATCATTCAGTCTTTCGGTTAGGTTGTACCCCTTGCCGATGATTTTGCCTTGTGACACGATGATGGCACCTATGGGGACCTCATCCTCTTCATAAGCCTTCTGCGCCAGCTTATACGCCTCCTTCATATACATTTCATCGGTATTTACCGGCGCTGCTCCCTTTTCAAAATTATAAACCTTCATATGCTTAAAACATCTTTGACCCATTCGGTACTTTACGCTCCACGCTGGTAAGCACTACATCCCCATTTGCATCGGCAAAGCCGGTAACCAAACACTCGGACATAAACTTGCCTATTTGCTTGGGTGGGAAATTTACGACAGCAACAACCTGACGACCTACGAGCTCTTCCTTCGTATAATGTTTGGTAATCTGAGCGCTGGATTTCCGAACTCCTATCTCCTCACCAAAATCTATCTTCAGCTGGTATGCAGGCTTCCTAGCCTCTGGAAAGTCGTATACTTCCACGATTGTACCCACCCGCAAATCTACCTTTTCAAAATCACTCCAACTAATTTGCATAGATTAAAGTCTGTTTATATCCAAATCGGCCAGCTGCTTACCTAGCGTATAGATGACATACTCTTCCTTACGCTTCAGACGTCTTGCCAATCTGGAAATCAGCTCCTTTTCTTCTCCTTCGTTGTATGCAAGATCTTCCTCAGAAAGATGATTATACTTGCGTAACAATTTTAATTTTAGAATTTCCCAGTCAGTTTTCGTAATTTTAAGGCTTGTCATTGTTAGTAGATTATTTATAATTGAAACCAAAATAACATTTATTCTATGAAAAACACAATACTTACGCTTTTTGTAGCTATTTTCAGCTCATTATCACTCCAAGCTCAGGAATTCAAACTAGGTTTGAAAGCAGGTATGAATTTTTCTAAAATCAAGTTTGATAAAGACGTTTTAGAATCATCTAATAATGCGGGCTATTTAGCAGGTGTTTGGTTTAGACTAGGTGGTAATTCATTCCATATCCAACCTGAGGCTTATTTCACTACCAAAAATGCAAGTGTGCAAGCTCCTAAAGAATCAGCTCCTACAGAACTAATCAAAGGCGACATGAAATTTTCAAACATTGATGTACCTATATTATTAGGGACAAAGTTCCCTGTGGGACCTTTGAAATTAAAATTACAAGCGGGTCCATTGTTTTCATTTGTGATTGACCAAGAAGCTTCTTTCAAAGACAACATCGTATCAACCTATGATGATGCCTTAAAAAGCTATAAAGACAAATTCGCCGCAGTAGTAGCAGGTACAGGATTAGACATCGGTAATTTTGCTGTAGACTTACGCTATGAATATGGTCTAGGTAACATTAGCAAAACAGAGACCGCTGGAAAACAAACATTAAATCTCTGGACAGTAAGTATAGGATATAGCTTATTCTAAACCTATTTACAAATATATAATACTATCAAAAAAGCGCACGATGCGCTTTTTTGATTAATTATTCCTTCTCTTAATATAACCTAACTATATCATTTGCTATATTGAACTTATGATAAGACATATTCTTTTTCTACTAATTAGCCTACAGCCAATTTTATTATTAGGGCAATATGACATTAAAAATCTTGAAAAGGAACTTGATTTATTATTAGATAAAGAAGAACAATATCATCAGATTCGACTAGAAAAAATCAATAAACTAAAAAATAACCTACTATTCAAAAGAAACTCTACTCAAAAATCACTATTCGATATTCATTACCAACTTTTTGAACAATATCAAAAGTTCCAATCAGATTCAGCTCTTACCTATATTTACAAATGTCAAGAGATTATAGGTCAGGAAAATGATTCATTGCGAATCAAATTACAATTAGATTTAGCACACTTATATTCTACTAAGGGACGGTATCTAGAAGCAAATGAAATTTTAAAAAACATTTCTCCACAGACAATTCCTGTCATGTTGTTAGTCAAATACTATGATACTTATTTAGCATTCTATAGTCATTATGGTCAAAGCAATAATAACAACATCTATTATAGACAAAGTGAGTTGTACCGAGATTCATTACTTCAGTATTTAGATCCAAATGCCATTTCTTACCAGATTGAGATAGCAACGCGAGATATTTTTGCTGGCAATCGCAAAAAAGCTATTGAGGCACTTGAATATATACTTCAAAATAAAAACAATACAGGGGAGTACACAGCTCTAGTATCCTATCTTCTTGGAATAGCATACAAACAAGAAAACAATCCAGAGAAACAGAAATATTATGTACTCCGATCGGCTATAGAGGATATAAAGAATGCAAATAAAGATAATGCTTCTCTTCAAGATTTAGCGCTCATTTATTACGGTGAAGAAAATTTTGATAGAGCTTTCAAATTAATTGACAAAGCTATCAAAGACGCTATTTACTGTGATGTGAGATATAGAATTATTGAAGGAACCACCTTCTATCCTATCATTAATGCTTCATATCAAGCAAAAATTAATGCTCAAAATAAAAAGTTATTATTTAATCTCGTCCTAATCAGTGTACTGACTGTAGTTTTGATTGCTGGAATTATATTCATCATAAAACAAATGAATAAACTCAGTGCAATACGGTCTCAACTGTCACAAACCAACAGCCAGCTACTGCAGATGAATAGACAGATTCATAAAAACAATATTGAACTGTCCGAAGCCAATCATATCAAGGAAGAATATATAGCTCAATTCTTTGACATGTGCTCTTCTTACATAGAGAAAATTGATGTACTTCGAAAAGATGTAATTAAAAAAGCTAATTCCAATCAAATAAAAGAGCTAATAGCAGAACTAAAATCTACCAAAGTCATTGAAGATGAGGTAGCCGAACTTTACCACAACTTTGATACTATATTTCTCAACTTATATCCTTCATTTATTGAGGATTTTAATAGCCTCCTTCGCGAAGAAGAAATTATATTACCAAAGAAAAATGAACTTTTAAATACTGAGCTTCGGATTTTTGCATTGATACGACTAGGTATTGATGACAGTGTGAAGATTGCTAGCTTTCTAAGATACTCCTTACGAACTGTCTATAATTATCGGACAAAAGTCCGCAATAAAGCTATAGGTGATCGCGAAGAATTCGAAAATTTAGTTAAGAAAATTGGTAATATAGACCGCAAGTAATTCCCAATTCAGTACTTTTTAGCTTATCTAAAAAAACATAAAACACTTAATACAAGCAAGTTACAAACAAAACTTAGTACTTTAAAAGTATAACGCCTACCCAAATAGAAATTCTGTAGCTAAATTTATACTTGCATTCGAGCGGGATACTTGTCTGCAAACAATAACAGCACCAAGCTGTTATAGATAACCTAATAAATCTATCTTAATTTATGAGACACAAAATACCATTATTTAATGTTATCACATTTCTATTATTGGTTACTCAGATTCACTTTGTTATGGGACAACAAACGAAAAGAGTAACAGGTAAAATAATAGATGGAGAAACACAAACCGCGCTACCTGGTGTTACGGTAACACATAAAGGAACTCAGCTAAAAACCATGTCAAACAATGATGGTTATTTCGAAATCAATGTCCCTACTAATGCAGTCTTAATATTCCAATCTCTCGGCTATGAAACGCTAGAATGGAATACACAAGAAGCACAGACTACAATTTCACTTTTTAAAAGTGTAAATCAACTAGAAGACATCATTGTCATTGGATATGGTAGCGTGAAACGCAAGGACGTGACCACTGCTATTTCATCTGTATCGACCAAAGATCTAGAAAAAAGACCAATTGTCAATGTGGGGCAAGCCATACAGGGGAAAGCTGCCGGTGTATCTGTCATCCAACCGAGTGGTGAACCTGGAGCAACTATGTCTATACGAGTAAGAGGTACTACCTCATTTAATGCCAGCAACGAACCGCTCTATGTCGTAGATGGTGTTCCCGTAGATAATATCAAATTCCTAGCTCCAAATGACATTCAGGACATCCAGATTCTAAAAGACGCTTCTTCTGCAGCAATATATGGGTCAAGAGCAGCTAACGGAGTGGTATTATTAACTACAAAATCTGGCAAAGCTGGAGTAGCCAAAATAGCTTTGAATTCGCAACTCACGGCTAATGTAGTTAACAATTCATTTCAAGTACTCAATACGCAGCAATATCGAGAATTACAAGAGGAAATAGGATTAGTTAACCTTCCGTTAGGCTTGCAAGATCAGACGGACTGGTTCAAAGAAGCCTATACTGTGGGCAGACAGCAAAGTCATCAATTATCCATCTCAGATGGCAATGAAAAACTACGTTATTACTTATCGGGAGGCTATATTGGAGAAAATGGGATTCTTGAATCTTCTTTCTTCAAAAGATATCATTTCAGGGGCAATATTGACAATCAAGTAAGAGATTGGTTAAAAGTAAACGCTAATATTACCTATTCGGACTATAACGACAACGGCATCATTAGTGGTACAGGTGCAAATCGTGGTGGAGTCGTGCTGTCAGTCATTAATACCCCCGTATATGCCCCTATTTGGGATCCATTGAATCCACAGCAGTATTACAATAATTTCTATGGAATAGGTAATATCACTAGTCCATTAGAAAATCTAAGTCGTAGTAAATACAATAAAAACAGAGAAAACAGATTGTTGGCATCTGGAAATGCATTAGTCAGTATACTTGACAATTTGCAATTCAAAACTAGTTTAACACTGGACAGAAGAAATGCGCTAAATACAACCTTCTTAGACCCTATTTCTACAGCTTGGGGACGCAGTCAATATGGGACAGCTTCTGATTTCCGTAATATGAATACGTTAATAGTATTCGACAATACATTGACCTATAACACCAACGTTGATAAGCATAATATAGAAGTAATGCTTGGGAATTCATGGACAGACTCTAAGTATACCAATAGTTATATCAATGGTTCGCACTTTCGTAATGATTTGATACAAACATTAAACGCCGCTAACAAAATATCATGGGATGGAACAGGCACAGGTGCTTCAGATTGGGCTATTATGTCCTATTTTGCTAGAGCTATGTACAATTATGACAGCAAATATCTCTTAACTGTCAATATGCGTGCTGATGGCTCTTCAAAATTAAATCCCAACGATAGATGGGGATATTTCCCATCCGTATCGGCAGCTTGGCGCGTTTCTTCTGAATCATTTATGGAAGATGTATCATGGATAAATGATTTAAAAATTAGAGGTGGCTGGGGACAAACAGGTAATCAATCAGGTCTAGGCGATTATGCATACCTACAATTGTACAATATTGAACGATTTCAGTGGTTTCAAGTAGGTTTTGAAAATGCCGTTCCTAATATTAGTCCTGCTAACCTAAGAACAAAAGATCTTCGCTGGGAAACAACGACACAATCCAATATCGGACTTGATTTGTCAGCTATTCAAGATAGATTATCACTTAGTTTAGATTATTACTATAAGAAAACTTCGGATATGCTGATGTATGCTACTCTACCAGATGGACAAATAGCGAACACCATTCGTCGTAATGAAGGCGAAATGACAAACAGAGGATTTGAAGTAACCTTAGGTTCAAAAAACATCCGCAGAAATTTCACATGGGATACAGATTTCAATATTTCATTCAACAGGAATAGGTTAGAAAAACTTGAACTGCAAAAGATATATTACGCAGCTAAAACTTCAGAAATTGTCAACGATTATGTGGTACGAAACGAACCTGGTAGACCGTTAGGCGGTTTCTATGGCTATATCAGTGATGGTGTTGATCCTGAAACAGGAGAATTAATGTACAGAGACATCAACAATGACGGTAAAATCTCTTCATCAGATCGTACGTACATTGGAGATCCTAACCCGAAGTTTACCTATGGTATGACCAACAATTTCTCATATAAAAACTTTGATTTAAGTGTATTCATACAAGGATCTTATGGCAACGACATCTATAATGCTAGCCGTATCGAAATGGAAGGAATGTATGATGGCAAGAATCAAATTATCAAAGTATTGGACAGATGGAAAATACCTGGTCAGCAAACCGATGTTCCAAAAGCTGGATATGACATTAAAAATTCAACTTATTTCATAGAAGACGGGAGTTTCTTGCGCCTAAAGAACATTTCATTGAGTTATAATATTAATGCAGAAAAAATCAAAAAGATTGGTTTTCAAAAGATTCAACCCTACTTATCAGCAAGTAATCTCCTTACTTTAACAAAATATACAGGTATGGATCCTGAGGTGAATCAATGGGGTAATAGTGGTAGTGTACAAGGTATAGACTGGGGCACTTATCCTCACAGTCGTTCTTTTGTCTTAGGTGTGAATCTTGAATTTTAAATTATTACATTATGAAAAAGAATTTCCGAATAATAGCCTTTATATCTACTCTACTGTTGAACTTTATTATAGCTTCATGTTCTTTGAATAGAGATCCGCTTGACTCCTATTCAGACGTAACTGAAGGCGAAACAGAAAAAGGCCAAAATATAGTATTCAAAGATAAAGCTGCTGTAGATAATTACCTTAATTCACTCTATCAACAACTAAAAGATAGACAAGAGCATTGGTACTTAGATCTATTACTTATTGCTGAATCACATAGTGACAATGCTTATGCGGGGACTACGGGCGCTGAAGTTGTTCCTTTTGAAAATAATTCTATAGAAGGCTCCAATTCTGTTATTGAACGGGATTGGCAACGCTACCTAGAAGATGTAGCACGCGCAAATCGTCTGATTGTGTATATCGACAGCGTAGCGGACAATTCTCTAAGTCCAACATTAATTACCTCTTACAAAGCGCAGGCAAAAATTTTCCGTGCATTAGTATTATTTGACATGGTAAGAATATACGGCTCTATTCCCCTTGTCTTGACTATTGCACCTGATATCACATCGGATAATGTCACGGAGGTATATCCAAAATATTTCCCAACTCAAAGTACAGAAGAAGAAGTTTACAAGCAAATCGAAGCCGACCTACTCTATGGTCTTGCTAATGCGCCGGATAATAATGCTTCAGATAAAACAAAATTTAGCAAATCTGTTGCGAAAGCCTTGTTAGCTAAAATTTATGCTGAAAAACCACTACGCGACTATGCGAAAGTAATTCAATATGCAGATGCATTAGCAGCAGATGGTTTTGACTTAAACGCTAATTATGCTGACTTGTATCAATTGACCGCAGATAATAAAAATTTAGCCATGCGTAATACGCAAGAATCTATACTAGAAGTTCAATTTTTCCCTGGCGCTGGCAATTGGGCGAGTTGGATGTTTGGACGTGATTTGTCTAATTATGATATCAACTTCACCTGGGCAAAATGGGTTACACCATCACGTGATTTAATTCAAACATTCCAAAACGAAGGTGATAATATCCGTATGAATCAATCCATTGTATATTACACCACTACATGGAGTAACTATTATCCTTCTACAAATTATCCATTCATGTTCAAATTAAGATCAGGTATGAGCAGCATTATCAAACTGAGATACGCTGATATACTTTTGTTAAAAGCAGAAGCTTTAATCATGCAACCTTCGCCAAACCTAAGTGCTGCAGCAGATATCATTGATAAGGTAAGACAGCGTGTATCATTACCAAAACTAACAGCTACAGATAAAGCCAATAAGGAGAACATGCTCAAAGCATTACTGAAAGAAAGACGTTTAGAATTAGCTTTTGAAGGACAAAGATGGTTTGATTTAGTTCGTTTGGACAAAGTCGAAGAGGTAATGAATGCAGTATTTGCAAAAGACACAGGAAGAAAACCTTTAGTTTACCCATTCAATCAATATTCGTATCGACTTCCTATTCCTCAAGCAAAAATTGACCAAAATCCCAACCTAATTCAAAACCCAGGTTATTAAACGATAAATTATGAAACGCTTTAATTATAAATATATGATTCATCTCTTTATACTGTCTGTTATATTGTCTACTGCCGCTTGTCAGCGTGATAGTTTCACAGCTTCAGACAACATTGATAATCAAAACACTTCAGGTGATGTCACGCTATACGTAACATCCAACAATCGAGCATATGATTTAACAAAATTACACCTCGATTATAGTAACAAATTCAACATGTCCCCTAACACTATCCATATTAATACTGATGTAAAATATCAATCTATGGAGGGTTTTGGGGCAGCAATAACAGGTTCGACTTGTTATAATCTTATGCAAATGTCCAAAGAAGATCGGACTAAATTTTTAACAGAAACCTTCTCCGAAAACAATGGTTTCGGAATGAGTTATGTTCGAATTTCTATTGGCTGTTCTGACTTTTCACTTAGCGAATATACTTGTTGGGATACTCCTGGAAAAGAAAACTTTGGTTTACAATCAGAAGAGAAAAACTATATCATTCCTATTTTGAAGGAAATATTAGCAATCAATCCCAACCTCAAAATAATGGGCTCTCCATGGACTGCACCACGCTGGATGAAAGTCAACAACCTGACAAACCTAGCTCCTCACAATTCATGGACAGGTGGACAACTAAACCCTAGCTATTACCAAGACTATGGCTGGTATTTTGTACAATGGATTAAAGCTATGCAAAATGAAGGAATTAATATAAGCTCTATCACTATTCAAAATGAACCATTAAACAGAGGTAACTCAGCATCTATGTATATGACTTGGCAAGAACAACAACAATTCATCAAAGAATCGCTAGGTCCACAACTGAAAGCCGCTAATCTGAATACTAAAATCTACGTTTTTGACCACAACTATAATTATGATAATATAGAAGACCAAAAATCTTATCCAACTAAAATATACCAAGACGCTACTGCTGCGTCCTATATCGCAGGAGCAGCATATCACAACTATGGAGGTAACAAATCCGAGTTACTCAACATACATGAAGCAAGACCAGACAAAGAGTTAATTTTTACGGAGACTTCTATAGGTGAATGGAATGATGGCAGAAATCTGAGCAAACGCCTAACAGAAGACATGAAAGAAGTAGGATTAGGAACTATCAATAACTGGAGTAAGGCTGTGATTGTATGGAATCTTGTATTAGATACCGAGAAAGGTCCTAATCGTGATGGCGGTTGCCAAACTTGTTACGGTGCGGTAGATATCAACAGTAAAAACTACCAACATATCACCAAAAACTCACATTACTATGTAACTAGCCATCTATCATCAGTCGTGAAGCCTGGTGCTTATCGTGTAGGTACCACCGGTTACAAGGTAGACGGATTAGAGTATAGCGCATTCCAAAATACAGATGGCTCATTGGCATTTGTTATTCTCAATGATTTGAATGAAGGAAAAAGTGTAACAATTAGTGATGGTAAAAAACATTTCTCTTACGAAGTGCCAGCCAAATCTATAGTTTCTTACAAATGGAAAAATTAAGGTCATGAAACAGTTAAAGAACAACCTTTATATTTTTGTTTGTCTCGTTTTAGCCCTTTCTTGTCAAAAAGAGAAAGAGTATACGTATAATATTGGCAACCCTTCTATTACCATAAATAATGCTCCTACTTCCGCATTATTTGGTGATAGTTTAGTGTTTAATGTTGCTGTTGAGGACAAAGATGTACCACTTTCTACGCTCAAAGTTCAATTGTATTTCACAGATGATATCGTCTCTGAAACCACTATTCGAACAAAGGAAAATGGCTCCTACACAGGCAAAATTTATGTTCCTTTCCTTAAGGATATCCCTAATGGAACAGCTACATTAAAATTTGTACTACAAAACATTAGTCAAAAAAAAGTGGTTAAAGAAATTGATTTACCATTGAGTAGACCTAATTTCCCTTACTTGGATTTAGTAACTAGCACCAATACATATAGATTACAACGAGTAGAGGAAAATACCTATGCTATCACTGAGAATTTGCCCTACTCGGTAAAAGGATATATTCAAGCACCGAAAGTAGGAGAATATGGTAATATTATGAACTTTGGGTGGGTCAATAATGAAGTACAATTGGGCAGTACCTCGGAGATACCATTCTCTTATTCTTCATCTACCACTTATACTATACAATTTAACACTCTGACATATGAAGCTTCACCGTTTATTGTCGCTTACGCTATCAACGGTACAATTTTTAGCCGCATCAATGACAATCTATTCAGAGCAGAGATAAATCTAAATAAAGGAGAGGAAGTTAAAGTAGATGGAATTGATGATTTCGAGAATTGGTGGATCGACCCAGATTTTTTCAAAGTAGATCAAAACAATAAAATAACCAGCAACGTCATCAATGGAAAGTATCGAATTTCAGCGGATTTTACACACAAATATCTGATTGCGGAAGCTATGGATGGAAATAACTTAGCAACATTAAAAGGTGATGGCACAGGAGCTATTTGGATTATTGGGGATGGCATAGGTAAACCTAATGTATCAAGTAACCATGTTGGTTGGAATACAGATAAAGCTATCTGTATGGCACCAATAGGAAATAAAAAGTATCAAGTTACTATTACGGGCGGTATTACAGCTAATACGGATTATATAAACTTTAAGTTCTTCCATCAAAAAGGCTGGGGTGGTGAATTCACAAATAGCCAACTCTCATCTTCTAGCGACATTATATTCGTAGGTAACGGTTCTAATGGTAGGGACCCAGGAAATCTAGGATTAGTATCAGGTAAGTTGCTTGAAGAAAACAAACCCTATATCTTGGTAGTAGACGTTTCGGCTGGTAATTCGAACGCTGTACTGACGGTCACCCCTAAATAAAACTACATCGAAATTGATACTCCAAAACATAGAGCCGTTAATAAGAATATTAACGGCTTTATTATGTGTATATTGACTGATTAGAATAATTCTAAATTAGATTTTTGTTATATTTACGAGGTCATTTTTATAAATGATTAGGTACTTTTGCAAGAAAAATTTAAACATTTAAGGATAATGAGTAGTAAATCAAAGCCGCTATTTAGTTCTTCTCTAGGTAAGAAATTAATCATGAGCTTAACGGGACTATTTTTATGTACGTTCCTTGTCGTGCACTTGATTGGTAACTTACAGTTATTTAAGAATGACGAAGGCTACGCATTCAACAACTATGCGCACTTCATGACGCATTTCACGCCTATTAAAGTAGTTTCATACTTACTTTATGCTTCAATCATTTTACATGCTGTCTACGCATTAATCTTGACTTTAAAGAACAAGGCTGCTAGACCTATTGGGTACCACCAATCGGCTGGTAATGCTAACAGCAAATGGAACTCACGCAATATGGGTATCTTGGGTACTATCATTTTGGTATTCTTGGCTACACATATGCAAAACTTCTGGTATCAGTACAAGTTTGGTACCACTCCTTACATCGAGTACCACACTGATCTAGAGACTGGCAATCGTCAAACTATCTCATCAGATGATTTACCTGCGAACTACGATGGGTACAAAAGCTTTGTGAAAAACGGCGTAGAAACCGTAAAGACCAAAGATTTGTACAAGCAAGTAGCATTTACTTTCCAAAATCCATTCATCGTATTACTTTACGTAGTAGCAATGGGTGCCTTGGCTTTCCACTTGATTCATGGATTCCAATCGGCATTCCAAACATTAGGTTTCGACCATAGAAGATATATTGGTTTGGTAAAAACAATTGGTATTTGGGTATTTGGAGTGATTATTCCTATTGCTTTTGCTATAATGCCATTGTATTTCTTTTTTAAAGGTTAGTAATCTCTATTAAAAATAAAGATATGTTAGATTCTAAAGTACCAGCAGGCCCATTAGCCGAGAAATGGTCAAATCATAAATTCAACTTGAAGTTGGTGAATCCTGCCAACAAACGTAAGTTTACGATTATCGTTGTAGGAACAGGATTGGCAGGTGCTTCAGCAGCTGCTTCATTAGCAGAGCTTGGTTACAACGTGAAAACGTTCTGCTATCAAGATTCACCACGTCGTGCACACTCTATCGCTGCACAAGGTGGTATCAATGCGGCAAAAAATTACCAAAACGACGGTGACTCTATCTTCCGTCTTTTCTATGACACTATCAAAGGTGGAGACTACCGTGCCCGTGAGGCCAACGTTTATCGTCTAGCTGAAAACTCAGTAAAAATCATCGACCAATGTGTGGCACAAGGTGTACCTTTTGCTCGTGAATACGGAGGTCTTTTAGATAACCGTTCTTTCGGTGGTGCGCAAGTATCGCGTACATTCTACGCCCGTGGGCAGACAGGACAACAATTGTTGTTAGGTGCTTACTCAGCATTGAACCGTCAAATCAAAAAAGGAAAAGTAAAATCATACACCCGTCATGAGATGTTGGACCTAGTAGTGATCGATGGTCATGCTAAAGGTATCATCACTCGTGACTTGGTAACAGGAAAGATTGAAGCGCACGAAGGTCATGCCGTATTGTTGTGTACAGGAGGTTACGGAAACGTATTCTTCCTATCGACAAATGCTATGGGCTGTAACGTTACGGCAGCATGGAGAGCACACAAACGCGGTGCCTTCTTCGCAAACCCTTGTTACACGCAGATCCACCCTACCTGTATCCCAGTGACAGGTGACCACCAGTCGAAATTGACATTGATGTCCGAGTCATTGCGTAACGACGGTCGTGTGTGGGTACCTAAAACAAAAGAATTAGCAGAGAAATTACGTAAAGGAGAACTAGGTCCTAACGACATCAAAGAAGAAGACAGAGATTACTTCTTAGAGCGTAAATACCCATCATTCGGTAACTTGGTGCCTCGTGACGTGGCTTCACGTAACGCTAAAGAGGTGGTAGACGAAGGCCGTGGTGTAGGTAAAACTGGTTTTGCGGTATTCCTAGACTTCGCTGACGCTATCAAACGTATGGGTGAAGAGACAGTACGTGCTAAATACGGTAACTTATTTGACATGTACCAAAAAATCACCGACGAAAACCCATACGAAGTGCCAATGCGTATCTACCCAGCTGTTCACTATACTATGGGTGGTCTATGGGTTGACTATAACTTAATGACTACTATTCCGGGCTTGTACTGTCTAGGAGAAGCTAACTTCTCTGACCACGGTGCTAACCGTCTAGGTGCTTCTGCCCTAATGCAAGGTCTGTCAGATGGTTACTTCGTAATCCCTTACACTGTAGGTGATTACTTGGCAGGATTGGGAAGCTTCGCTCCTGTAGACAAAAACCATCCGGCATTCGAAGAAACACGCAAAAACGTAGAAGATAACATCAAAAAATTATTATCTCTACGTGGTAACAAAACTGTAGACGACATCCACAAACAGTTAGGTCACATCATGTGGGAATACTGTGGTATGGCGCGTACAGAAGAAGGCTTGACTAAGGCTAAAGGTTTGATTCGTGAGTTGAGAAACGAATTCTGGAACAACGTAACGGTTCTTGGTTCGAACGAAGAGTTGAACATGTCTTTGGAAAAAGCCGGTCGTGTTGCCGATTTCTTGGAATTAGGAGAACTAATGGTTGACGATGCTCTTCACCGTAGAGAATCTTGTGGTGGTCACTTCCGCCTTGAATCACAAACTGAAGAAGGTGAAGCTAAACGTGATGACGAAAACTTCGCTTATGTAGCAGCTTGGGAATACAAGGGTCCAGACCAACCAGAAGTACTTCACAAAGAAGAGTTGGTATTCGAAAACGTTAAGTTAACACAAAGAAGTTATAAATAGTATAGAGTATTGAGTGTCGGAACTTATACCTTCCGATACTCAACACTTCATACTCAATTCATAATAGATATGAGTAAACACATGAATTTAACGCTAAAGGTTTGGCGTCAAAAAAATCAGAATTCAGAAGGTAAATTTGTTACTATCCAAGCTAACAACATTGCGGACGATATGTCCTTCTTGGAAATGCTTGATGTAGTAAACGAAGATCTTACCCGTAAGGGAGAAGATCCTATATATTTCGACCACGACTGTCGTGAGGGCATCTGCGGTATGTGTTCATTGGTAATCAACGGTCGTCCTCACGGTCCTAACGAGCGTACTACAACCTGTCAATTGCACATGCGTTCGTTCCACGACGGACAAACTATCGTTATCGAACCTTGGAGAGCTGCAGCTTTCCCTGTATTGAAAGACTTGGCGGTAGACCGTTCGGCATTCGACCGCATCCAACAGGCTGGTGGTTATATCAACGTAAACACTGGAGGTGTGCCTGACGCCAACGCTATCCCTATCCCTAAACGTATTGCTGATGAAGCATTCGAATCGGCAACATGTATTGGTTGTGGTGCTTGTGTGGCAGCATGTAAAAATGCTTCAGCAATGTTGTTCGTTTCGGCAAAAGTTTCTCAGTTTGCTTTGTTGCCTCAAGGTCAAACAGAACGATACGAACGTGCTCAAGCAATGGTTGACCAAATGGACAAAGAAGGTTTCGGTAACTGTACTAATACGGGCGCGTGTGAAGCTGAATGTCCAGTAGGTATCAAATTGACTAACATTGCTAGACTGAACAGAGAGTATTTCACAGCGAAAATCTTCCGTCAAGAAGATGTTCACGCTTAATTTATAGAAATATAATCTTCTATAAAAAGAGCTTTCCTTTAAGTGAAGTGCACCCAAAAAGTTGGACAAAGTTAAAAATTAATTGTCTATGTGATGAGCTCGATATTTTATCGGGCTCATTCCTTTTAGATTGAGTTTTATTCGATCGTTGTTATAGTATTCAATGTAGTTCTTTATATCCCGTTTAAGTTCATCGATGTCATGGTACTTTTTAAGATAGAATAGTTCAGATTTTATAATACCGAAGAAGTTCTCAATAATGGCATTATCTAGGCAGTTGCCCTTTCTGGACATACTTTGCCTGATGCCTTTCT
>NZ_BAABGR010000005.1:0-1157 GCF_039541675.1 Sphingobacterium thermophilum
CGTAATTGTTTTTTGTTTTTTGAATACGTTCCAAATGGTAGGTGCACCAAAGAAGAACCAGATTGCCAGAACCGCATCGCACACGGCACAACCGGCGGACGAAAGTGGTGCAAAGTGAATAATGGGATCACCGTATAGATGATGCATAATGTCCCAGCCTGTGTGCATTAGCCAACCGATTCCGATGAAATAATAATGCTTGAGGGCTTTGAAGGCCACAAACAACATAACGGCACCAAAGATATATTCCCATACGCCTAAGCCGCCGCTCCAGTAAACCCCGCCTGCGCCCGCTATAATAATGGCGTTGATTTTCTGTCGGGAGGGTTCTTTCACAAAGGACATGATAATGATGAATACTAAGCCGATCAACGCTGCAACCAACGCATTGATGATTGTAAATTCCTGGGTGCCGTATGTATGCATATTTCTTGTTTTTATGTTTGCATGCAAAGTTAAATAAAAAAACATACTAATTGGTATGTTTTTGAGTAAAAAATATTTTAGGTTGTTTGATTGAGTTATAAGTTGCTTTTAATGAGGTATATATGTTTTTAAAAAGTTCACAGGTAGGTGCAAAACAACCACTGCGCATTTGTCAACAGGGATTGAAACTTTCGTGACTTCCTTTGGGACAGTGAGAATGCTGCGCTAAGTTGCGATGAAGCTTCGTGATGTTGGAGTCTTATAGGCTGAGGTCGGCAGTATCATCACACGAACTTCATCGGATACCTTGTTTTTATTTGACCTCGGGCTATTTTTTTGAGTTTCCCTTCCAACAGTTTTTTGGTCAGCGGTTTCAAATAGTCAAGGTATAATATCCCTTCTGTATGGTCGTATTCGTGTTGTATCATTCGTGCGGTCGTTCCACTGAATGTACGGATTTGCTTTTCAAAATTCCGATTATAATATTCAATCGTTATCGCCCAATTCCGCTTTACTTTGTAGAATAAATTTGGAATACTTAAACAGCCCTCTTCGTCTTCCCAAAGTTCTTCAGACCGTTGGATGATTTTGGCATTGATGAAAGTTTCCATTATGCCTTTATCATCTTGGGGGAAATAAAACTTTCTGTCTTCTTCTCCGAGGCTATCAAAAGTTGATTTACTGTCCACGATAAACAATCTAACCGGAAGTCCTATCTGTGGTGATGCCAA
>NZ_BAABGR010000006.1:0-288791 GCF_039541675.1 Sphingobacterium thermophilum
GGTGGGAGAGTAGGTCGGTGCCTACCCTTATTAAACAAAGAAAAGCCTTATCCATATCGATAAGGCTTTTCTTGTTTTACAACGCTTCCTAGATATATCCTATTATTTCCCTGCTTAACATATTAGGATTGTGCTTTTCTTTTACTGATAAAGTAAGTTCTTTCTCCGATTTTATAAACCACCAGGAGTTAAATTTTTTCTTTTTATTTCCATTTTTATGGATTTATAATAAATCCGGCTTCTATATACTAGCTTAGACTCAGATTCTTTTTCGGTCTGTATAAATCCTTATGTTACAAAGTGATACTGATACTGAGGGTATCGAGATTACGAAATTGATTGCGTAAAGTTGTGCAAACGATTTCGTGAAATGAGGCCTTCTTTTATGCTGTAGTAATCTTTATTTTCAGAAAATAATTGAAAATAATACGTCAGCTAATTTAACCAATTTCTAATCCTAAAAAGTACAGTATGATAAGGAAATTTCTCGTACTAGTATCTATACTTTTGTACAATGACATTGCATTGTCATATCCTAATGTTTCTAGGGAATGGAAATCCGGGGAACGATTGGTTTTGCTGCCCGATACAAGCCGTGAGAAGGATCTTACAGCCGAGGAGCTAGCCAATTTCAGAAATCTTAGGAAGTCCATAAGTTCAGTAGATACTATTGATCTCAAGAAGGTGAATGTCAAGCCTTTCACCAATCTATCGGAATTTTTCAAAGGCCAGGTCAGCGGTGTATATGTACAGCAGCCTTCTGGCGAAACCGGTTCCTATCAGAATATCATTGTTCGTGGTGCCGGCTCAACATTATTCAGCAATGCTGATATAAATCAAGTAAGACCTACTGTATTTGTAAATGGTGTTCCTATGGTTACCAATCATAGTTTTGCCTATGAGGCTCAGCTTTACAAATACAACCGTATCGGTCCTGAGACAGACTTTTTAAATTTTGTTGATATCAGTGCTATTGAGAGCATTGAGGTGGTTAAAGATCCGGCTAGACTTGCTGCACTGGGACCATTGGCAGCTAATGGAGCTATCTTGATAACCACTTTTGGAGGAAAGTCAGGGGACAGGGAGATCTCGGTAAATAGTTATTACGGGATTAATACAAAACCTTCGGTGACACCTGTTAACGCTCATTATGAGAATCTATTCAGACAGCCTTTTTATGCTTTGTATAATAATACGGTGGCTGCCCGTCAATTGTACCCAGGTTATCTGGCGGATTCCACCAATATGAATTATTACGGTGCGGCGAAATGGATAGATGAATATTATCGAAATTCTTCATTATACTCTGTAGATTTTAGTATAAGAGGAGGAAGTGAGCGTGCTAATTTCGGTTTTGTGGGGTCCCACACAAGAGGAAGTTCGACGGCTGATAATAATCAGTTTAATCGCTATAATGCTTTGCTGAACATTAACATGTTACCATTCCAATGGTTCACGGTCTCTGCCTTTGTGAATGCTACCCGTACAGACCGTAACAGAAATACCAGCTTAAGAGATAGATATGCTGAGATCGGTTACCTTCCGGATTTATCTACCCCGCTGTCTCCTAACTTGGAACAATACCGTAATTATCTTGCAATGTATGACCGTGCAGTGAATGATAACATCACTAACAGCATACAGGGCAATATATCCTTGTCTTTTGACATTTTGAAAAATCTGACTTATACTTCTTCTTTCTTAATAGACTATTCTGAAGGAATCCGTGATGTGTTCTATCCTTCAGAGCTGATGGAAACGACCAATTATATTTCGAATTATTATGGTTATTCGCAGCGTTATGCTTTTGTCAATAATTTGAAGTATAGCCATCAGTTTAATGCGAAGCAGGCTCTTTCTTTCCATGGGGGGATTCAATATTTGGATGATTTATATAGGTTCCACTATGCTAAAGCATTCGATGGTCCTAATGATTTTATTAAACTGAATGTAGTATCTGGCAACTCAGGTAGTGCTCAGTATTTGGAACCGCAGGCAGGATTGAAGGTTCACCGATGAATTAATACGGAGATAAACCGTCTGTTTTCGGTGTATGGAAAATTAGGGTATGATTATGCAGGCATTTGGAATGTAGATGCTGTATTGCGTTGGGATGGCTCTTCGTCGATACAACCTGACGCTCGATGGCTATTTACACCTTCTGCCAGTGTTAAATGGAATCTTGGAAAACAGCTTTCGTGGGATGATGAATTTTCTATCAAGTTGTCTGCAGGACGTGTAGGCCAAATCAATTATGACAGCCGATTTGCTGTAGGACCTCAATACTATTCTAACCTGATTTGGGCGGGAGAGTCCAATGTTCTTTCATTTTATGGCAATGCGGCTTCATCAAGACCGTATAACCGCGGATGGGTCGGCTACGGGCTTGAATGGGCGTATGTTGATCAGTATGAGGTTAATTTCTATAAGTCGTTTATAAAGAACAGAGTCACCACTAATCTTTCTTTTTATCAACGTGACAATAAAAACCAGATTGTGTTGGTTCCGGTACCGGAAGAGTATGGATATGTGGGTGAGTTTAAGAATGGTCTAGCGATTCGCAATAGAGGGATTGACTTAGATTTTATGGCAAGGGTCGTAGATAAGCCGGAGAATTTCAGCTGGACGACAAACGTCAATCTGAATATAAATAGAAACGAGGTTACGGCACTTCCTAACAAGCTGAACCAGCTTGTGATAGGAGACCGCTTGTTGGAGGTAGGGAAGGCTGCTGATGCTTTTTGGCTTTATCAGAATGAAGGCATCTTCAAGAGTGATGCCGAAGTACCTGTGTCGGGCGGCGTGAAGTTAAATTTTGATGGCATCCCTTTTCAATATGGAGATCCAAGATGGAGGGACCAGAACAATGACTCCCAAATTACAGAACTGGATAAGATTGTAATTGGAAATGCCTTGCCTAAGGTGTTCGGTGGATTCAACAACCGTTTCAGCTATAAGAATATTGATCTTAGTATAGATTTATATTTTGCCCTAGGACAGAAGGCTATCAATGAACGTGCTGCAAACAAATATAACTTCATCAACAACGAATCCAATAACAGCATATCTTCCATTCGAGAGATTTTCCACTGGCAGCAGGATGTTGACATCAGCAAATATCCGTTGTACAATGTGTGGAGTAGTATAAATCCATATCGCGTAGATCAGGATCTTTTCTTGGAAGATGCGTCTTTCCTGAAGATACGAGGTGTGACTTTGGGCTATAGTCTTACCAAAGCCACATTTTTGGAAAGGGTGAAAACGTTGCGTAGAGCATATATTTATGCTACGGTAAACAATCTGTACACTTTCTCGAAATTTTCTGGAAGAGACCCTGAGCTGGTGAACTTCAATGGATACTATAATGGATATGGTATGCCACTGACACCGACTTATACCTTAGGATTTAAGTTAGACCTATAATTATTACTAGCCAATTATGAAGAAGATATTCAATATAATTACCATACTAGTAGGGGCTATGGTATTGCATAGTATAACGGTATCCTGCGATGATAAGTTGGCTGAGCCGAGTGGCGAAGTAGCTTCGGAAACATTACAGTGGACGAGTATTTCGGATACCAAGTCTGCCCTTATGGGCCTCTACAGTTTGTTGCGTACAGCGTTGGTGGAAAACAATTCTCATTGGATTTATGGGGAGTTGCGTCACGGCGATTTTATTTTCTACAATCGCTCGGACCTCAGTGCTGTGAACGCTAATAATCTGAAGGCCTCTTTTCCTTTGATTAAGAATCTTTCGAATTGGAGAAGATTCTATGCAGTAATTAATGCTGCATCTATCTTTATCGAGAGAGCTCCGGAGGTGCGAGAGAGAGATTCGCGCTATACCGAGCAAAATCTAAAGATGGATATTGCCCAAGCGCGTGCTATACGGGCTTTCGCCTATTTCTACATGACCCGTATTTGGGGAGACGTACCTTTGATAACTAAATCTTTTGACGATGGTTCATTCGAACATCGTCCGAAAACCGATAGTCAGACTGTACTTAATTTTGCAGAGAGTGAGCTGCTTACTGCAGTAGTAGACTTGCCTTATACCTACGGAACTTCGACGGTGTTGTATTACGGCCAGACCAACAGCTATTGGAGAAAAGCCCTGTTTAATAAGCTTACAGCGTATGTTGTGCTAGCCCATATTGCTGCATGGCAGGGCAAATATATTAATGTAGATACCTATACACAGTTTATTCTGAACAACTATACCAATATTTCTATAGACTATATTACCAATATTGGTAACCTCACCGGTTTATCGGGTATATTTTCGAATAATTACAGCGGTGGACAGTTGTTATCTATTCCTGCACCGTATATGTATGGGGAGGCCACAGCAACGGGACATATTGAAGAGCTTACGTTGGCTGAGCCGCTTATCACTAAACAGCGTCCGGATATATATGTACCGAAAGATAGTATTGTCAAAATTTTTGACGATATCAACGATACCCGCTTTGGTATAGATACTATTTCCGGATTGACAAGAACTAATTACTTCACCAACTACAGTGGGGAGATTCCGATTTTCAGTAAGATTAAAATTATTAGGGATGGTGTGTCGGATGGTGCTTATGGTGTCTTTGGTTCTAATCTTATTTTCACGCGTCTTGAAGAGATAGCTTTGTTACGAGCTGAAGCTCTAGCTGTACTTGGATCTCGTGATGATGCTATTACTATGCTCAACAGGGTGAAGATAAATCGTGGTGTACGTACCTATTCTATAGCCTCTACTACTCCGTTGATAGATGAGATTTTCAATGAGCGAAGAAGAGAGCTTATGGGAGAAGGATGGAGATGGTACGATCAGGTGCGCCTCAACAAACTGAAAAATGTTAATCCTGAGATTGTTAGGCTCATCGAACAAGGAGGAATTTACTGGCCAATCTCTACGGAGGTGTTGAACAAAAATACGGCCATAGAACAGAATGATTATTGGAAATAAAGTCTTCATCGGTATGAAAACACTATCAAAAATCATATTGCCAATCTTGATTTGGCTGAACATAAGCTGTGATAAAGGAGACATGTATTATTACGATTATAATACGGAAACTCCGCAATATGACGGCACGATTTACGATTATATCAAATCTCAACCGGGAGTGTATGATTCCTTGCTCCTAGTTCTGGACCGTCTGCCGGATCTTAGAGCCAAGTTGCAGCATCCGGATTCTACATATACCTTGTTTGCGGTGACCAATAGAAGCTTTGACATCGCTTTGGAAGCCTTAAATACCACCCGTGCTATCACGGGAAGACCGAGTCTATATCTCGAAGATGTAGGTTTGATAGATCTGGACTCTATGATGAACCGCTATGTCATCAACGATGCTTACGATACGGAACAGTTAAAGCCTTTTATCGACGGACAGGTGGTATTCAGCACGAAACACAATTACAGAATGCATATACAATATAGAGTGCTGAATGCTTCGGGTATGGTAGGAGGAGGACAGCAGCAGTTGATTTTCAGTGATACAAACAATTCCATTTTCCAGAGATATTGGCAACGCGTGAACACTACCGTGGTAAACGTGAAAACGAAGAATGGTATTATCCACATTCTTTCGACAGGACATGACTTTGGATTCGGAAAGTTTACAAGTAAATATTCTTCACAGTAATTAAACCATGAAAGTCGTGAAAAAGGGAACATTCTATCTATCTATCCTCTTTGGATTGGCGAGCTGCTTTTCGTGTAAATCCTTTATTCCGGAAAGTTTGGACGCTTTAGGGGATGATATTAATTATATGGTTAAGGAGTTTACCCCAACATTGGGACGCAAGACTCTTTATGAAAAAGCGGTGAACGT
Organism: Sphingobacterium thermophilum; assembly: GCF_039541675.1. Lineage (NCBI taxonomy): Bacteria > Pseudomonadati > Bacteroidota > Sphingobacteriia > Sphingobacteriales > Sphingobacteriaceae > Sphingobacterium > Sphingobacterium thermophilum. The sequence continues at coordinate 5,832 of NZ_BAABGR010000006.1, forward strand.
TGGAAATTCTTCGACCTTGCCGCTAGAATTTAAAATCATCAACGTACGTACTGTCGAAGGAGATCCTGCTACAGAACTTACGGACAAGTTTCCCGTGAAAGTATGGAAAGCCAGCTACACGGGAGAGGAAAAATCCTTGGAAGAGATTGAAGCTAAACGTGAAATAGAGTACCATTCCATTTTGGAGATAGGTAAGAATTCTGGAGACATTATGTTTTGGGATTTCGGCAACTCCAACTGGATACGTACACAGCCGGATTCCTGCTATGTTTTTGATGTGGAAATAGCTAATTCGGGAGGTCGTCGTTATGCACGTAACCTTCGTCTTAAGCCTTATAAGGAAAGACCTTACGAGCCCTCTCAGTACAATTATGAGACAGGCTTGGCTACAAGGGCTGCCTTGACACCTTCTCAGGTGTCCAACCTTTATGGCGAAAGAACGGGAGATTTAATTTTCCCATCGGACATAGATGTGTTTGTGTTCAGACATTATGACAATACGGCGGCAACGAAGACACTGACCATAAGTGTGTTGGATTCCATGAACAATTATATTGATATCCAAAAGTTTAAGATTACGGATTGGAAAAATATGCTTCATGGTTTTAACCAACGCTTTGAAAATAAGAAAGCTGTATACGACGTTGCGTATCCTATACCTTTGATCACTTATCCTACCAGATACACGACGGCTGATGGCTCAAGAGCACGTATTGCTCTGAAGTTTAACCGTCTAGGCTTTGCAGGTCTTTTGCAGGAGTGTATGTTGGGATTTGATTTTGCTATCTATGAGGAAGGACATTGGGAAATACAGTTTCGCTTTAGGAAAGAGACCCCAAAATTTGATAACGACTAGCCAAATATGAACCGTATGAAAAAAGTTAAGTTTATATTATTCCTGTTAAACTTCCTTGTGGTTTATGCTTTTGTGCAAGAAGTACAGATCACCGGTGAAGTGAGAAGTTTCTCAGGCAGTCTATTGCATGGGGTGACAATCATTAACAATTCGAATAAAAAGGTCCTTGGAGCAACCAACCAGCAAGGACAGTTTAATATAAGAGTAAATGTAAATACCAAGCTGCTCTTCCGTGCTGTGGGGTACAACAATCTTTACGTGGATGTCGTTGCCGGCAAGACACGTTATAATGTCGTGTTGGAGGAAGCAGCAATGGAGATTGAAGAGACCGTGGTGGTGGGATACCAAGCCCGCAAGCGGGAGACACTGACCGGTTCTGCCGTAACCATCAGTGGCAAAGAAATCCAGGATGTACCTGTAGCCAACTTTACGGACTTATTACAAGGTAAAGTGGCGGGAATGAACGTACAGCTGAACAATGGTACGCCAGGTATGCGTGGTTCGGTGGCTATACGCGGTATTTCGACGTTGAATGTTCAAGGATCTGGAGATGATGCTTTCTTGACGCCAACCTCGCCGTTGTATGTAATCGATGGTGTGCCAATCGATGAAGGAACCAACTATGAGTATGGATTCCAAACGGCAGGACCCGGTATCAGTCCTATAGCCATGATTCCTGTGGAAGATATCGAAGATATCACCGTATTGAAAGACGCGCAGGCTACAGCTTTATATGGATCTAAAGGTGCTTATGGTGTTATTTTGGTGACCACCAAAAGAGGAAAATCTAAAGTACCTATTGTTCAGTATGTAGGACAGACTTTCCTTAACACGCCACCCAATCTGAGAAAAGTGTTGGGAGGAGTTTTGGAACGTCGCTCACGCGTAAATCAGATTTTGCAGAACGACACGTCCTATAATGCGGCATTACAGCTTATTAATAATACACCAATGCTAGCAGACTCTTTGAATCCATATTATAATAACTCTACGGACTGGCAATCTTATTTCTATCGTACTACGCTTAATACTTCCCATTCGGTGAATATATCGGGAGGGGATAATACATTTAACTATAAGATTGCCCCGAGTTACTATAATGAGCGAGGTATTTTGGAAAATACGGGCTTCACACGTTATTCTGTGCCGATGAATATGCAATACCGACCTAGTGATCGCTATCGTATGTTTGTAAACTTAAGTCCTTCTTTAGCGAAGAACAGCACAGGAAGTGGTAATGCCTTCAGACAGAGCGGTGTCGCCAATTCGGCCAACTCCAGTTCACTGTTGCCGCCGCCATCCCTCTTTTCTGGAAGTATGGATGCCTTGGCTGCCTTGAGTATGAAGAATGACAACAAAACAGGAAATTTAAATTCTCAACTGGAGATGGAATATTCTCCATTCAAGGGCTTTAAAGTATTTACGACCTTGAGTTATAACTTCAAAATAGCTAACCAAAACCGCTTCCTTCCTGAAGCCCTCAACTCAAATATGACAGAAGTGTATTCGTACAACGATAGGTTGAACACCTTATACAACAGAAATATGCTTTCTTATACTACAGATTTTGGGGGCAAACATATTTTGAGTGGTTATGTGTTCAATGAAGCTGAAGTGAGTAAGTTTCAGGCTGATGTTATGCAGCTTACAGGTACACCTAACGATCAGTTCACTTCGGGGTTAGGATATGCTACCTCTTTGGCGTTGGGAGGTACTCTCCAAGGGTTATATGAGAAAAGAACCTTAGGTTATGCAGGAAATATCACGTATAACTATGACTCTAAATATATTGTTGAGTTTTCATACCGTCTGGACGGTACTTCTACTACGGGCTCTGCCAACCCATGGTCACAGCTTCCCTCGGTAGGAGCTCGTTGGAACTTCAAAAATGAAGGTTTTTTCGATAGCTGGGAATTTTTGGATTTCGGTATGATCCGTGGTAGTTGGGGAAAGAACATTGTGCCGTCAGGAAGTATTTATGATGTATATGGTAAATATACTTCTGACCCGCAGACGTATAACAACCAGCCGTCGGTGACGTTGGATATGACCAGTATCCCTAATATAGAATTACTTCCACAGACCACTACCATGCTGAATTTAGCTTTAGAGTTCGGTTTCAAAAATGGTCTTTCCTTTACATATGAAAACTACTATAAGCAGTCTGACCAGATTTTAAGAACGAAAAGTATAGCTAATATCAATGCCTTTGGTAATGTAAATACCAATGAGACTTCTTTGGTTAATATGGGACATGAGTTTATCATCACGTACCGACCAAGAAAAAAAGGAGACTTCAGCTATTCATTCAATCTTAATGGAGCCTTCAATAGGGATTATGCTGCGGCACTGCCAGATAATGTACGCCAGCTGTTGGTGGCAGACAATTCGGTTTATAGACAGTCCATCCTTTATCGTTTGGGAATCAACTCCCTTTCTAATGTGCTTTTACACTATCGAGGCGTGTATGAGTCGGACGATCAGGTGCCGGTGAATCCATTGACAGGTTTACGCTACCGTGTGGGAGGATCTTTTGCGGAGGAGCGCTTCTTCAAAGCGGGAGACCCTATCTGGACGGATTTGAACGGAGACTATATCTTGGATGAAAACGACTTAGTGATAGTAGGTAATTCACAGCCTGTATTCACAGGAGGTTTTAATGCCTTCTTCCAATATAAGAACTGGTCGTTGAACTCGCAGTTCTTCATGACTTTCAAAAGAGACGTGTTGAACAATGCTTTGGCCGATCGCTTAAGAAACTATAGCAGTCCTACGGGTACGGGAGCATTGGTTCCTATTACCGACCTAGATGTATGGACGACGGAAAATACAAAGTCATATTATCCTAATGTTTACGACTTCCGCAGATATGGCTATATCGATCCTTTCCGTTACGATCAGACGTTATTCCAGGAAGACGGATCTTATTTCAAGTTTACTACAGCAACATTGGCGTACAATTTTGACCGAGACTTCATCCGTAAGGCGTTGGGAATCACATCAGCCAGACTCTACATTTCGGCCAATAATATTTTTACGATCAGCAACTATTCTGGTCCGGATCCCGAATTGGTGTCTGCTTTAGGGCGTGACTCTTCGGCAGGATATCCTAACAGAAGAAGTTATACATTGGGTATTAATGTTCAATTCTAACACCTAGAGACATGAAGAAATCAATTATAGGCCTATTCATATTTATCAGTTTGTTGTTCTTTTCTTGTGGAAAAGACTTCTTAAACGTATCGCCTAAAGATAACTTGACCGGTAACAATTACTGGAAATCGGCAGAAGATGTGGACAAATTCCTTGTGGGGATATATAAGACTTTCCGTCTGGCGACAATGGGGACACCGATAGGAGGTTCTGCCAACCATCGTATTTTCTTTCCCGCTACGGGAGATTTTCGCTGTGCGCCTATCATGCGTACGTCGCAGTCTTCGGGAGCTTCTCGTGACTACCTGACACATCTGCGCAATAACAATATCAATGCATTATTTTCTTCGGACTACAGCTTCTTTGGATTTACCGCTATTCCTAAATGGAATGACTTCTTCAAGATGGTACAGTCGGCGAATATAGTTTTCTTTGAAGTAGATAATATGGAAGAAGGACTGATTTCTCCGGCTGCGAAAGCACGCTATAAGGCAGAAGCTGTGTTTCTGAGAAATCTGGCCTATTTCTTTATGGTTAGATTATATGGAGATGTGCCTTACTATACGGAAGCATATCACAGCAAAGCTATAGGTCGCACCAATATGATTACGGTGCTGAAAAATTGCCTTGCAGATATGCAGGAACATTATCAGAATCTTCCTTGGACCTATGATGACCCTTCACTTATCGGAAACAGAGCAATGCGTGGGGCTGCTATCGTGCTGATGATGCATATGAACATGTGGATTGCAGGTTTCACTGTGGAAGATAAAGCCCCTTATTATAATGCGGTAGTGGAATTGGGAAATGAGATCCGCTTCCAAAATGATAATGCTTATGAGTTGCTTCCTCTTGAGCGTACCAAAGAAATCTTCAAAGGACGTACCAAGGAAGGTCTATTTGAAATTGTCCAAAGCTTAAACTATGGAGAGACGTTCTCCATCTCGGCTCCTTATTCAGACTATTTCTTGAGATATCCGAATAAGAACGTGGCTATCCAGCGATCATACCTTTATTATGAGCGCAACTTCATGGAAGAACTATATCCACTTGGGGTTCAGGATAAGAGAAAAGAGTTTTGGTACGATGAGCATATTTACGATACCTCAGGACTTATGCAGTGTCTTAAATTCTTAAACGTTTTCAATGAAGAAGGAGAGGACTACAATCCTGACGACAATCAAATTGTTTTTCGTTATGTGGATGCTATCCTTCTTCAGGCGGAAGCCTTGGCCGAATTGGATAGAGATGCGGAGGCTCGTGAAGTAATCAATATAGTACGGGCCCGGGCGGAGGCGCCGCTGGCTGTCTCACAGACAGGGGATGAGCTGAAAGACTTTATCTGGTGGGAACGCGTACGTGAGCTTATCGGAGAAGGTCATTTCTATTATGACCTGGTGAGAACAAGAAAGGTTATCAACAGCAAATATACTTCTGCCGCTATGTCCGTAGAGGCATTCAACAAGGGGGGGTGGACATGGCCAATAGATCCGTCAGCCTTGAACAACAATCCGTATATGACATTAAACACGTATTGGAACTAAAACTTTGAAGCCGATGAAAAGACTATTCAACATAAAATTATTGTTCCTAGCTTTTATGAGTATAGGGATTGCTATGTCCTCATGCAAGCAGGACTACTATATGGATGGAGGGGTGCACAATCCTAATTATGATGGGACGATATTGCAGTTTTTGAAAAGCCGTCCTGAGCTGTTCGATACGCTGGTGAAGATTATCGACATGTCGGAGTATGCTTCTCTTCTTAATGATCCTAATGCTAAGGTAACTTTCTTCGCACCGACGAACCAAAGTATTATCAAAAGCATGGGCGTACTTAATCGCCAACTGTATTCTAATGGACATGATACTTTGCTGGACGTTCGTCAGGTGTCGCCAGCAGTATGGAATAAGTATTTAGCACGATATATTTTCAATGACAAATATCTATTGAAGGATTTCCCACAGATAGACACCAACAATATGTTGGCTTACCCGGGTCAGGGCTATCTATCCATAAAAGGAGATCCTATCAATATAGGAACCTTTTATAACGATGTGATAACCCGTAATAATGCCGGTGTAGAACAGATCGTTAAATATGCCGGATATCGTCAGATTGTCGTAGCATATTCTAATCCTGTGGCTACTTCCGACATTCAACCTGTCAATGGGGCAGTTCATGTGTTACAATTCCAAAAACACAGCTTCGGATTTAGCTCTTTCGATTTTGCGACAGACGCTATTAATTATGGTTTTACATACTAACCTGAGAAGAAATTATGCGTGAGATATTCGGTAAAATAATAGCAGCCTTATTAATCTTCCTTTCAGTAGTAGGCTGTCAGAAAAAAGAAGAAGTGGGCGTAAACCCGTATGAGGGAGGCAAGGAGCCTTTCGGCATACTGTTTACTGCCAATCGTACAGACCCTGAGATTGCAGCCCCGGGAGAGGTAGTTCGGGTAAATGTGAAAGGACTGAAAAAATACGAAAATAAATTTGATATACGTCTCAACGATGTCTCCACCGAAGTAGTGGCACTTACGGACTCTACTATTGATATCCGTATGCCGGCCCAGGTAAGTTCAGGCATAGTCACCGTAATCCTAGATGGTCAGATATTTTATGGACCTCGTATAGGCGTGGAAGGTAAGGTGGCTGTGGATACGGACTATAAAATTGTGAACGGTTTTGATATGGGACTTCGTCAGATTATGCCACATTCCGGCGGACATATCGTGGTAGGTAGCTTCACCAATTTTGAAAACGAGAAGTCGGGAAATACTTATAGAACAGGTATCCATCATATTACCAGCCTTGGGCAATCATCAACGTCGATGGATTTCAGACGAAGAGCAAACGGCCCTATTAGTTCCATAGCCCGACTTCCGAACGGTAAATTTATTGTAGGAGGTTCGCTTACCACATTTTCGGCACGTGCCGTGGGAGGTATAGCAAGGCTGAATGCTAATGGTAGTTTGGATACTACTGTGGTAGCAGTGATCAACCCTAATGCGGATACCAAGCCGTTGGACGGTCTGGATACTGTATCTTCTTTCAATGCAGGATTTTCAGGAGGGATGGTCAGCTATGTCTTTGAAACTCCTGACAACGGTGTGATTGTAGTGGGTAGCTTTACTTCCTATTGGAAAATAGACTATGCGTATTCTTCCCGAGTAAATCGCTATTATATCAATACGAAAGTTAAAAATGTAGCTAGACTTAAGGAGGACGGCACTTTGGATTCTACTTTTAACGTGAACAATACCGGCTTTAACGGATTTGTGAATGGTGCAGTGAAGCTCAACGACGGACGTATAGTGATTGCGGGGACCTTCACCAACTATAACGGCAAAGCCGTAAATAATATAGTATGCTTGAAGCCTAATGGAGAAGTCGATGAAGACTTCCTTTCGCACGGAGGCACAAACCTGCCTATACAATCTGTGACATACAACTCTACACTAAATAAGTTAGCCATTGCTGGAACATTCAAAACCTTTGGCAGTGTACCGACGAATGGTGTGGTGTTGTTGAATGCAGATGGAAGTGTAGATCAAAATTTTGTGCTAGGCGATATGGATGGTGAGTTCCCTAACTACGCCTATATCCTCAACAGTGGAAAAGTCTTTGTAACGGGATCTTTCTCTAAATATAATGGAATAAATCGAGGTGGCGTATTGATTTTAGAAGCCGATGGTACTGCAAAACAGGAATACAACAACCTAGGTAGTTTCAGAGGAACACCTACTACGCTAGTGGAAACCACTTCTTCCTTAGGAAATCCTGCCATACTGCTTGGAGGTACGATATACGAAGTGGGAGGCAAAAATGTGGGACATATTGTTAAAATAGAAATCAAGAACTAACCGATAAACCTAAGTGGTATGAAAATAAAGACATTCATAAGCATAGTTTACCGAACTTTTCTGCCTATGGCGGTACTGAGTATGGCGTTAAGTTCGTGTAATAAAGAGTTTCCAAATATTCTGAAAAGCTTTTCGGAACAACCTAACTATTCTACAGGTTCGTCAAAGGTGCTTTATGTCATTGCTGACGGCATCAGAGGAAAAGCACTTCAACAACTGGAATTGCCTAATCTGAAAATCATTAGCCGAAACGCTTTACACTCTTACGGCTCGTTGGGAGATTATGAAGATATACAATTTACAAAAGAAATCGGCTTGGCTAACCTGATGACGGGGGTAACATCCACTAAACACAAAGTGGTAGATAATAGCCTGTCGCAGATCGACCAAACAAGCTATCCTTCACTTCTCAAGCGTATAAAAAGCGAAAAAAATCTGCATACGGCAGCATTTTCTACTAATGAAGAATTCTACAATGTGGTGTTGAAAGATGCTGACACGGGAAGTTTAGCTATATCTGATGCAGATATCTTAACCAAAACGAAAGAAGAAATCAGCAAAGGAACCTCCGATCTTATTGTTTCCCATTTTTCAGAACCTTACATCGTAGGGTTGCAACATTCTTTTGAAGCGGACGATCAAGAATATCTTGAAGCATTACGTGCTTTCGATACAGCATTGGGGGAGCTTATAGAAACCATTAAGCAGAGACCTACCTACGGACAGGAAAATTGGCTGGTGGTCATCACTTCCAGTATAGGAGGGCCAGCAGAAAATTCGCAGGTAGACAATACTTCTTATGGTGATAATGAGAGAAATACGATAACCTTTTTCTATAATCCTAAATTCTCCCGTAGCTTGCTGACACGTCCTAATTCTACCGAGATTCCGTATGATGGAAGTGCGATACGTTACACCTATGGTTCGCCGGCGGTGAATGCAACTTTGCAGGATGCCTCTTCCTTCAATTTCGACACTTCGGACGATTTTACTATAGTATTTTTCTTCAAGTCAAATATTACGAGCAGCCACAACTATCCTATCATCTTATCCAAACGTGATGTAGGCTTTTCCGGAAACGGCTGGAACTTATTCCTCGAAGTGCGAGATGGAGATAATAAAGTGGGCTGGAACAGCAATATAAGCAGCCAAGTTTTCGGTACCAAACGCGTAAACGATGGAGAATGGCATAGCATAGCCGTAGTCGTTAGCCGTTCCGGCAATGCGGATTCGGTGAAGATGTTTACCGATGGGGAGCTGAATGCTTTCAATACGGCAAATCAAAGCTCACTCGCCAATAATGCGCCACTGGTGATAGGAAAGAAAGCAGGGGATGGTAATACCTCTCCGGACTTTTTGTTGAGCAATTTGCAGATCTACAATACGGCTTTCAGCAACAAAGAAGTTGCAGAATTGGCCGGCATCACCCATGTCGATGCAACCCACCCTAAGTACACCAATCTTTTAGGCTATTGGCCGGGATATGAGGATGCAGGGACCGGAAAGCTTAGTGACATGTCGGGCAACAACCACCATATGGTGCTTAGTGGTCCTTACAACTGGGTGACATTTAGTGACGTGGTGTCGTATTTCCAGCCGCCAATAAGAGACTCTTTCTACAGAATGGTGCCTAACGCGGTGGATGTACCTTTCTTCATCTATCAATGGTTTGGTATTATCCCCAAAGAAAGCTGGGGATTAGAAGGTAAAAGCTGGACACCAACCTTATTAGTATCTACATATTAAAGAGAAGGTTATGAAAAGAACTTATAGAAATATATTTATTCTGGCTGCTACGTTGATGGCGTTGGCATCATGTGGCAAATACGGGTACGACTTCCAAGACGGACACAATATCGGGGATAAGGATCCTTCACCTATAGAGACGGACACAACCATGTATGTGGCCGACAAAAGCCTGTACCATAGAGCGCGCATTTATCCGGGATTAGTTGGAGACAATGTGCCAAGGATTGCGGATACGGTAATAAATTTTGATATGGATTACGTGTATGTCTCCTCTGCTGATCTGAAAGTGAGTGTGGTACCTCAACCTATTTTCAGTACAGGACTTTATGCTCCGGCAGGAGAGAATATAAAAATTACCGTGCCTGAAGGGGTATTGGGACTTACGGTACAGATCGGTGTACATACGGACAACCTATCGGGAAAAGATCCTTTGCGTCGTGATCCTGTAATCTTCACGAAGAAAGAACTTTTTCCAGGGGTCAATTATGTGAAAAATCTCTATGGAGGAACAATATGGATAATAACCAATATTTCACGTCAGAATCCGGTAACCTTGCGTTTTGCAGGTGCTGTACGCTCTCCAGACTTTATTTTGGGACAGACAAACGTGAACGAATGGATTAAAGAGGTTGAAAATACGCAGGTTCCTTGGGTAGAGGCCCGTTCTAGACGAGTGATTTTTTCCATTCCGAGAAATCTTATTTTGAGTTATAAGAATGATGCACTGAACATCGAAGGGGCATTACAAGAATGGAATGAAATATACGAAAAGGATTTCTATGATTGGATGGGACTGGTAGCTAATACTACGGATTTGAAAAACCGCTATCCGGATCTTCCGGAACGCGCTGTATTGGATATACAACCCTCTGTAGGATATGCTCACAATGGTAATCCATGGGTAGCGCAAGCCGATAGACACTGGTTTCGTATGATGGTAGACCACAACTATATTCTTAATCCGGATAATCTGCCGGAAGTGAGCTGGGGTGCTTTCCATGAGCTGGGCCACAACTATCAGCAGGGGAATACCTGGAGTTGGTCAGGGTTAGGAGAGACAACAAACAACCTATTTGTCTGGAAGGCTGCCAATCGTCTGAATCGATTAGCTATCGCGAACCATCCGGCCATTCCTGATGCTTTTGAACAGGGATTGCAATATGCTGCTAAGACAACAGGAAAAAATATTGTAACAGATTCGGAGATGACAACAGGTAATCATCCGTTTATCAAAATATTGCTTTTCCTGCAAATCTTTAATAAGGCTGTGGGTAAAAATGGAGAGTCGGGATGGGAATTTATGCCATTCATCTATTCGAAAGCTAGGAATACGAACTATTCTTTTACGTTAGATGAAGCTAAGCGAGACTTCTTCTACCGCGCTTTGTGTGAGTTTACAGGCAAAGATTATAGAAGGTTTTGTAAAGCTTGGGGTATACAGATAAGTACTTTGGCACGTCAGGAAATGTCAGCTCTATACCCGCCATTGGATAAAGCCATATGGACCTATAATCCATTGACAAATAGCGGAGGGGAGGATGTTATCATCCCTAAAGAAGATATTGATGTATCAGAATGGACAATTGTAGCAAAGTCTACAGAAGAGCCTACAGGAGAGGGTGCTAACAATGGACAGGCAATCCGTTTGATTGATGGCGACGTTAACACGTTCTGGCATTCGCAATGGGCTGCAGCGACAGCATCCTTGCCGCATTCCATTACTTTCGGGTTAAAATCCAACGAAATCGTTAAGGGCTTCTACCTAGTGCCAAGGCAAAACAGCAGTGGACAACGTCCGCGTTCGGTCGAAATTCAAATCAGTAAAGACAATGTAAATTACACCACATTGACACAAGATGATCTGGAAGAAGGTTATTCTTTCACCATGGCTAATACGGCCGATAGAAAAGAGTTTCGCTTGAAGCAAAGCCAAGAAATACGTTATGTACGTATCTTCTTCAGAGAAAATAATCATAGTGGCAACTCGCATCATGCCTTAGCAGAGTTTGGAGCTTTTTATGACGTAGACTAATTATTACCAAGCATTATGAAAAGAAAATTTTTAAATATCATACCTCTTCTGTTGCTTACCCTAGCAATTGTAGGTTGTACGAAATATTTCAATCCTGAACCTGTTTTTGAGGAATATGAACAGGAAGAGGAGAAAAGTATAGAGAGGAAGGTACTGTTTATTTCTGTGGACGGATTGGTAGGGAGAGAGCTGCAGAAGAAAATTCCAACGAATATCGGTGAGCTCATGAAGACAGGAAAATATTCTTTTGAGGCACTTACCGATAATAATACATCGGATCCGGCAAGCTGGACAACGATGATGACAGGATATAATTCGGACCGTCACAGTATCTTGGATGAGAGCTTTCTGCCACAGCCCAATTCTACCAATCCGCATGGTGACGCCACTTTTGTACCTAGTGTAATATATAGGTTGAAGCAGGTAGAACGTTCGACGAAGGCTTCTGTCGTTGTACAGGACGAAGGGTTGGCTAATATCCTGTTGATGGATGCCGATGACAATGTAATTGCAGATTCGGATGTAAAGACAAAAGAAGAGAGCATAAAGCTCTTGAGTAAGGAAAATGTCGCCGATTTAGTAATCGTTCAATTTAAAGATGTCCTTCGTGCAGGAAAGGAGGAAGGTTTTGACATGTCGATGGCTGCCTATGCTGATGCTGTAGAGCGTGTTGATGGATACATTGGAGAGCTTGTTGAGACCATTAAAAAGAGAGAAGATGCAGATTACGAGGAATGGCTTATCATTGTCACTTCCAGCCATGGAGGTGTGGAAAACAGCTATGGTGGCGGTTCCTTCGCCGAGCGCAATGTATTTTCATTGTACTCCTATAAATATTTCCAGCCGCAAGAGCTTAAAGCAGAAACAATGGAGTACGTGTTCTTGAATGGTTATTTCCCAGGGACATATACCCATTACGATGGGGTAGCTACGCGTACTTTTACGGAGATGGGAGTACGTGCCCAGTCGCCTGCCGGCTCAGCAAGCGACATGTTCAACGCCAACTCGACTCCTACAGGCTCCATCTCTTATGATTTTAAATATAGGCTACATCAGGATAACGTATGGGCCGGGTTAAGCTTTACGGGAGGCTATACATTCTGGTACAACTACTTTATGGGTAAGGACGCCGCCTCTAACAGTGCCAATGCCGGCTGGCACCTCTATGGATACAATGCCAACTTACGTTTAAGATTTCAAGATGGTTCTACTACCCAAGAGTTAGAGTTTACGCGTGGTACGGATGGCAGCTGGCATCATTATACTTTCGTTTTTGAGAAAGTTACCAATACCAGTACCAATGTCTCTGTATATCTTGATGGGGGACGTGTGGCATCACAGGTAATCCCTATGGGGGTAGATGCTTTTGCTAACGCTGAACCGCTTACTTTGGGATTCAATACTCAGGTGACAAATCTAGGATATACTCATATGGACTTGGCGGATTTCAGAGTATGGAACAGAGCGCTTACAGATACTGAAGCTCGCAACATTCCGTGTATGCGAAATATTGACCCATCAAATCCGCTGTACAGCAGTCTTATAGCACACTATCGCGACATGAATTCGACAACATGGTTCAATGCATTGGACAATGGTACGCCGGATTTGACATTTTCTAATACACCTCTCATCAATGTTAGTGGAAACTATACTCCTTGTGAGCGTCCAAGTGATGAAGTGTTTGTACAGAACCTGGATATCGTCCCACAGATATTTTATTGGTTAGGCGTAAAAACTCAAGACACTTGGGGATTGCAGGGAGAGGTGTTTCTATCACGTTTTGAATTGGAATTTTTGAAATAGTACAACGATGAAAAAGAATAACAATATATATAAGATTCTGGCTCTATCTTTCTTTGTGTTGTCCCTCATGATGGGATGTAAGGAAAATGAGCTTGTTTTCCCTGAGCAGATTCCTGCAGATGAAATAGAGGTAACCGAAAGAGGTCCGGTAAAGCAGAATGGCTTCACCGTCATTACCATAGATGATGAGAAAGTAAAGTTTGATCTTAGTACTGTGGATGTGGAAACCGTAGAATCCATATTCTTCTCACACAACCGCGCAGGCGTCCAAGAGGTGACAGAGGTGAAGAACTTTCAGGAGCTTTACATCATAGAAAACCTGCCAGTAGGAATGCCGACGGCTATAGAGGTATGGGCAAAAGGTAAAAATGGTCTTGAGTCCAAGAAATATACTTATAGTGTCAGTCCTCTGCCTTATCCGGCGAGAGGGTTAGCTAACAATATCTCTATAGAGGGGGGAATAAAGAGTGTGGTATTCTTTATGCTAAACCTTTCTCGGGCTAATGCTACTTTGTATTATAAAATCGATGATGCGGCAACCTTTACTGAAGTGGATATGCCAACCCCAACGCCGGGAGTGAATTTTGAGGTGAAGGGCCTTGCGCCAGGACTGCATACGGTAAGCTATTACGTAGCAGATGAAAATGGTGGCCAGTCTGAGATCAAAACAGCACAGATTGATGTTTTAGAGCCTCCATTGATAAATTATAATACGGCGGAGCTGCGTGCAGGATGGACTCCTTACGCTTCGAACTCCAACTCTCTACAAGAAGGACCTCCAACCTTTATGCTCGACGCCAATCCAAATACTATATGGCATACGCAATGGTTGACCACGATAACTTCGAATCACAGACCGGACCAGAAATATCCGTTTACGTTGATTTTCACATTCACCGAAACTCGCGCAGCTTCCCCAAGTGGACTTTATGATGAGGAATTTCTAAAAAATCCGGCAGGACCGTATAAACCAATCCTTATCAAAGAAGTTACACTGCTGCACCGCGCCGTAAATAATTATCGTGTGAAAGACATTGAGCTATATGGTATCAAAGAAGATGGAACAGAAGTAAAGCTCGGAGATTACACACTGTCCAATACACAACAGAAAAATGTGATATCCCTAGCTGATAATGAGACATTCTTCAAAGCGGTTAAGATTATCTGTCTAACCACTTTCCATCCTACGGATCAGTTCGCCAATTTCAATGAAATCTTTATAAAGGGATATGAGGTTTATTAAATTCTGAACTTGCACTCTACATAATATAGTTTTACATTTTAATTTTCTGTAATTGCAAAAGGCCTTTGAATGAAGGTCTTTTCTTTTTTGGAAGGCCGATAGGTAAAATATGTCAGCCATTAATCATAATGATGTTTTATTCGTATTATAAATGACGTCTAAACTGTTTTATATCCAGATTTTTACAAGAGGTTTGTTTTATTAATACTATCTTCGGATATACCAAGATTCATTCTACAAAATACTTATGAGTAAAAAGTCTATTTTCATTTTAGTAATTGGTTTAGCTATTGTTTTAGGATTAGTTGCTTATCGTCTAATGGTTAACTCTGTGAAGGAAAAGCAGGGGGGCGGCAATGCTCGAGGTGGAGGAGTAAGCAGGGTGCAGGGAAAGGTTCTTGTAGGACAACCTTTTTCGGATTATTTGACTTTGACAGGTTCGATAGAGGCCAATGAGGTGGTAGAGCTTCATGCCGAAGTGTCGGGCATCGTAGAGGTGTTGAGTTTTTCTGAGGGCAGTGAGGTCAGCCAAGGTCAGATGTTGATTAAGATCAACGACTCGGAATTGCAGGCACAGCTAGCGCAGGCGCGTACTAAGGCACAGCTTGCAGGAGAAAATGCCAGACGTGCCAAATTATTGTTAGAGAAGGAAGCTATAAGCCAAGAGGAATACGATATTGCCAGTGCTGACTATCGTTCGGCCGAGTCACAGATTCAACTGATAAAGGCGCAAATCGACAAGACGGTCGTTCGGGCTCCTTTTTCGGGTAGAATAGGCCTTCGTAACATTTCTAAAGGAAGTTATATCACGCCATCTACTGTTATTGCTAAGCTTGCCAACACGTCACAGTTGAAGTTGTCTTTTTCCGTTCCGGAGAAATATGCTCATATGGTTAAAATCGGAGGTAGGGTGAACTTTACTACGCAAGGCGATGAACAGCAATATGAAGCTTCTATATATGCTGTGGAGCCTGTGATCGAAGCCAACACAAGAACATTGCTTGTCCGAGCACTTTGTTCTACAAATACTTCACTGATACCGGGGGCTTTTGCTAATGTAACTTTCCCATTGGAGACCGTTGAGAAAGGTCTTCTAGTACCTGCCGAAGCCTTAATACCTATACAGAATGGTAAGAAGGTATTTGTGCTGAAAGATGGCAAAGCCAAAGAAGTGGTGGTAGAGACAGGTGGAAGATCGGAGTCAGACGTTTTGGTTACCAAAGGCCTTGCTGAAGGAGATACAGTACTTACTTCGGGTGTAATGGCGCTTCGAGATGGTTCTGCGGTAAATGTGGTATTAAAGTAATTGCGTTGGTATTATGAGTCTATCTACACTTAGTATAAAACGACCGGTTCTGACGATTGTCATGAACCTCATGTTGATATTGTTTGGGATTATAGGTTATACCTTTCTTGGGGTTCGGGAGTTTCCTTCCATAGACCCTGCACAGATTTCGGTGCGTACCAGCTATGCGGGAGCCAATCCTGATATTATTGAGTCTCAGATTACAGAGCCACTGGAGAAGGCTATCAATTCCATCGATGGTATCCGTAACATTTCATCTACCAGTTCACAGGGATCTAGTAATATCAATATAGAATTTAATCTTGACAAAAATCTTGAAGAGGCAGCAAATGATGTAAGGGATAAGGTTTCGCAGGCCATGCGTAGCCTACCACAGGATATAGATGCTGCGCCGGTAGTGTCCAAAGCGGATGCCGATTCCGAACCTATTATTGTGATGACCTTACAAAGCTCCACGCATAATGTGTTGGAGCTGTCGGATTATGCCGAAAACGTGGTGTCACAACGCCTTCAAACCATTCCGGGGGTAAGTTCAGTGCAGATCTGGGGGCAGCGTAAGTATGCTATGCGTCTGTGGATAGACCCTAACAAACTTTCTTCCTATGGTCTGACGGTACGTGATGTGATGACAGCGCTAAACACGCAAAACGTGGAACTTCCGTCCGGAAAACTGACGGGAACAAACACAGAACTTACCGTAAAAACTATAGGTAATCTCTCCTCTGAAGAGGAATTCAATAATATTATTATTCGTGCTGACCAGACGAAGATCGTGCGCTTACGTGACGTGGGAAGTGCCGCATTGGAAGCGGAAAATTTCGAGACCAAAATGTCAGACTCCGGATATCCTATGGTTAGTTTGGCTGTCATCCCACAACCTGGGACCAACTATCTTGAAATTGCAGGGAAGTTTTACGAAGAGTTTGACCGGCTGAAGGTAGACTTGCCAGAAGGATATATCATGGATGTAGCTATCGACAATACGCAGTTCGTAAAAAAGGCGGTGATGGAGGTGGTAGAAACTTTGGTCATATCTGTAGTGCTGGTGGTGTTGATTATCTATATTTTCTTCCGTAACTGGTCTATCGCTTTCCGCCCTTTGATTGATATTCCCGTATCGCTGATTGCAACTTTCTTTATTATGTATCTGTGTGGCTTCTCCATCAATGTATTGACATTGTTGGCAATAGTGTTGGCAACGGGGTTGGTGGTAGATGATGGTATTGTGGTCACGGAAAATATATTCAAAAAGGTGGAGGAAGGTATGTCACCTATCCAAGCGGCAATCAAAGGGTCGAATGAAATTTTCTTTGCTGTAATATCCATCTCCATTACGCTTGCGGCGGTATTCTTACCCGTAATCTTCTTGGAAGGGTTTGTAGGTCGTCTTTTTCGCGAGTTTGGGGTAGTAATAGGGGCGGCGGTGCTGATTTCAGCGTTTGTATCACTGACATTGACGCCTATGCTGAATGCATATCTGATGAAAGGCGGCGAGCAGAAGAAAAGTAAATTTTATGAAAAGACAGAAAAGTTTTTTGTGGCAATGAACACCGAATATGCAGGGTCGTTGAAAGCTTTCCTTAAAAATAAATGGGTAAGCTTTGTGATTCTGGTAGTATGTTTCGGGTTGATATACTTGTTTTATCAAATATTGCCTAAAGAGACTGCACCGTATGACGACAGAAGCTATTTGAGTGTGCGTGTTACGGCACCGGAGGGTGTTTCATACGACTATATGGATCGATTTATGACAGATCTGACTATGCTTATCAACGACTCTGTTCCGGAGAAGAAAGTAAGTTTGGTCATCACCTCGCCGGGCTTTGGTTCCGCCTCCTTGAATAGTGGTTTCGTACGTCTTGGCTTGGTAAGCCCTAATGAGCGTGAACGAACACAACAGGAAATTGCGGATGACCTTTCACGGTTGACACGAAGATTTACGGATGCCAGAGTTTCTGTGTCTCAACAACCTACTATTGCCGTAAACCGAAGAGGCGGCTTACCGATACAATACATCATCCAGGCCCCTAACTTCCAAGCTTTGGAAGAAAAAATCCCTGAGTTTATGGAAGAGCTTGGTAAAGATCCTACCTTCTCCATTACGGATGTGAACTTGAAGTTCAACAAGCCGGAAATCTATGTGACCATAGACAGGGAGAAGGCACAGGCTTTAGGTGTTTCGGTACTGGATGTGGCGCAGACCTTACAAATGTCTTTGTCAGGCCAACGATTCGGTTATTTCATGATGAATGGAAAGCAGTATCAGGTGATGGGACAATTTGATCGCAAAGACCGTTCTAAACCTGCAGACTTAGCTTCTATCTATGTGAAAAACAATAGAGGGGAACTTATTCAGTTAAGTAATATCGTGGAAATGGAAGAGCGAAGCAGTCCTCCACAACTGTTCCACAACAACAGATATATGTCGGCAACGGTTTCAGCGGGATTAGCTCCTGGAAAAACTATCGGGGACGGTATCGATGCTATGGAAAGGATACGCCAAAAGGTACTTGACGAACGGTTCACCACAGACCTTGGTGGCGAGTCCCGCGATTTCAAGGAGAGTGGTTCTAATACGATGTTTGCCTTTGGTCTTGCCGTATTATTAATCTTTCTGATTTTGGCTGCGCAGTTTGAAAGTTTTATAGATCCTATAGTCATCATCATAACGGTGCCGTTGGCCGTGGCAGGAGCAATGTTCTCGCTTTGGCTGTTTGGCCAGACATGGAATATTTTCAGTCAGATCGGTACGATCATGCTGATAGGTCTGGTGACAAAAAACGGTATTCTTATCGTAGAGTTCGCTAATCAGCTGCGTGAACAGGGACTGGATAAGTATAATGCGGTGGTACAAGCAGCAGAATCACGTCTAAGACCTATTCTGATGACTTCTTTGGCTATTGCTTTCGGTGCATTGCCTATTGCCCTGTCGTTGGGGGCTGCCTCCACTAGTAGAATAGGTATGGGGGTAGTGATTGTGGGAGGAACGATTTTCTCTTTAGTGTTGACTTTATTTGTTATTCCTGCGTTTTATTTGATGATGTCTCGTCCGCGTAAGCATCGTCCGGAATTTGATAATATAGAAGAGTAATATGAGAGTATTTGCATGGATTGTAGGTATTATAGGATTGTCGGTTAATGTTGTAGCACAAGAGCTGCTGACCGTAAGGGATGCTGTGGCGATTGCTTTAGAAAATAATTACGACATTAAATTATATGAAAATAGTCTCCAGGTAGCAAAGGAAAATGTTACCAGAGGCAATGCAGGGATGCTACCTACGATAACGGGTAACTTCTCGCAGAGTAATAGTGTACAGAATTCTAATCAAACCCAGATTACAGGGGAGGTTAGATCCTTAGATAATGCGAAGAACAACAGCATGACATATGGCATCAATGTGGGATGGACTATTTTCGATGGGTTGGGTATGTTTTCACGTTATGAAACGTTGAAAGAGGTGCAGAAACAAGGTGAGCTAGAACTTAAGAGAGCTGTTATCCAACGTGTGTCGGATGTAATAACAACCTATTACACGATTGTAGAGCAGCAAAACTTGCTTGACGCTTTGGATTCCAGCATTGTCATTTCACGTGAAAGGCTACGTACCGCGGAGAACAGATTCTCTATAGGGAAGGCTTCAAGGCTGGAAGTTTTAAATGTTCAGGTAAATCTAAATACCGACGAATCTGCCCGTATCAAGCAGGCTACCTTGGTAAGAAACCTTAAGATAGAGCTCAATAACTTGTTGGCGCGTGATCTGCAGACAGATTTTTCAGTGGTAAAAGATGTGAGCATTAATAACGATCTTAAATTGGGGGATATCTTGGAGCAGGCTAAGGTTACTAATCCTGACCTGTTGTTACTTAGTGTCAACCGTCGCATTGCCGAGCTGGAGGAGAAGACCGTGAAAGCCAATCGTTATCCTGTAGTTCGTCTAAATGGTGGGTACAACTTTTCGGAGTCTGAATCTAGCCTAGGCTTCGTGGCCCAATCCAGATCGCGCGGCTTGACCTATGGCATCACAGCTTCTATAAACATCTTCGACGGCTATAACCAAAGACGTAATGAACGTATTGCCCGTCTGAACATTGAGAATGTAGAGCTACAGAATGCACAGCGTCAGATACAGATTGAATCGCAGATTTCGCAAGCTTTCAATACCTATCGCACCAATCTGGAGCTAGCCCAGATTGAGGAGAAAAACGAGCAGATAGCCCGTCAGAATTTGAATATCACCTTGGAGAAGTATAAGATAGGAACATTGAGTGCCGTAGAGTTTAGAGATGCACAGGAAAACTTTATTAATGCCGTGGCACGTTATAATGCTGCCAAACTACAGGCTAAGCTAGCCGAAACAGTATTGATGGAGCTTATCGGAAAAATTGACCTTCTTGAAAATTAAAAAGGTGTTTTTTACCTAAAATATAAGGCAAATTGAGCAAACGTTTGCGTTTATGGATTATTTTTTTATTTGAGGAATATCAACTATACTTGTTCAAGACAAGCGCGATAGTGCCAAAAGCATTCATTGGACTGTTTAGTTTATTTATATATTAAGTGATTTCTGTGGGGACGTAATGTCCCCTTTAAAATTGAAACCTAAATTTTATGAGCACATCAAGAAGAGATTTCCTGAAGAAAGCATCTATACTTTCTGCTACCGCTGTCAGCCTGCCTGCACTGCATGTTAAGGCTTCGGAAGAACCTCGATTCAATATGTCGGGATATGCAGCTCCTAAGATCGACAAGGTGCGAGTAGCTTTTGTCGGATTGGGAAATAGAGGAACAGGTGCTGTAGATAGATTCACCTATATCGAAGGTGCTGAAATTGTCGCTGTTTGTGATAAACATCGCGACAGAGCTGAAAAACACCAGAAGATGGTGGTAGACAGAGGCCTTAAAAAACCGGCAGCGTTCTCGGGGGCAGAAGGATGGAAAGAGATGTTGAAGTCAGTAAAAATTGAATTATTATACATCTGTACGCCGTGGGATTACCATACCGAGATGTGTGTCGAAGGTATGCTTGCAGGAGCGCATGTGGCCTGTGAGGTGCCTATAGGCTTGACTATAGAAGATTGTTGGAAGGTCGTTAAAGTGTCTGAAGAGACAAGAAAGCACTGTATGATGCTTGAAAACTGCTGCTACGACTTCTTCGAACTACAAACCTTGAATATGGCCAGAGCGGGCGTATTCGGTGAGCTCGTACATGCTGAAGGGGCGTACATTCACGACCTGTTAGACTTGAATTTCAGTAAAACATATTACGACGACTTCTGGCGTCTGAAAGAGAATATCCGTTTCAACGGTAACTTGTATCCTACACATGGTATAGGTCCTGTAGCCCAATGTCTAAACGTTAACAGAGGTGACGTGATGACTTCTTTGGTTGCTATGCAGTCTAACGACTTCCAGATGGGAGAGGAGGCCAAACGTCTAGCGAAGGAGGACCCTGAAACTTACGGTCAATTTGTGGGAGCACAGTTCCGTGGAAATATCAATACTACGCTTATCCGTACACAACGTGGTAAGACCATCATGATTCAACACGACGTTACTTCTCCACGTCCTTATTCACGTATCCATAAGTTGAGCGGTACCAAAGGCTTCTGTGAGAAATATCCTAAAATTGGTATAAGCTTAAAATCCTACCAAAACGGACACAATTTCCTTCCAGAGGCTGAATTGAATAAATTACGTGAGCAATATACTCCGGAAATTGTTAAATTTATCGGCGAGCAAGCGAAGAAGGTAGGAGGACACGGTGGTATGGACTTCATGATGGACTGGCGTCTGATAGACTGCTTGAGAAATGGTCTTCCTTTGGATCAGGATGTGTATGATGCTGCCGCATGGAGCGCTATCGTTCCTTTGAGTATGGAATCCGTGAAGAAAGGAAAAGTAGTAGAGTTTCCTGATTTCACTAGAGGGGCGTGGATTACCAATAAGCCGCTAGAGCTTACGTTGAAAGGTGGAGGTAATACCAAAATTAGATCTATTAGCGGTAAGAGTGATAAGCAGTTGAATGTGTAAATATTGGTAGATGTTTTAATATTATTTTCAACGAGGCTCCAAGAAAAACTTCTTGGAGCCTTTTAACTGTAAATAACCATGAAAAAACTATACTTCCTTTTCGTGGCACTATGGGCTGTAAGCTGTCAACAAACAGCAGAAAAGAAATCTAGAAGTGAAGAGCAAGGCCTGAGTTGTGCAGAAGCCGGCATGTATACCTCACGCTCTCAGATATATTATAAACCTCAGAAGGGAGATAAGGACACGGCGCGTATGGTGCTCGTGAAAGGAGGAACGGTTATCATGGGATCGGTAAATTTTCCAGATGCCCAGCCATTAAGGGAAGTGGAGGTTAGTTCCTTTTATATGGATGAGCATGAGGTTACTAACGCTCAGTTTCAAAAGTTTGTGGAAGAAACCAATTATGTGACTGTTGCCGAACGACCTTTGAATCCAAAAGATTTTCCCGGCGCAGATCCCGATTTACTGCATGCTGGTTCTGCAGTCTTTGTAGGAAGCCAAGAGACGAAGGACCTTTCAAACCCTTATTCTTGGTGGAAATATGTGCCAGGAGCCAACTGGAGACATCCGGAAGGACCCGGTAGTGATATCAGGGGTAGGGAGAATCATCCTGTAGTGCATATCGCTTATGAGGATGCGGAGGCTTACGCGAAATGGGCAGGCAAACGTCTTCCCACAGAAGCAGAGTGGGAGTATGCTGCAAAAGCCAACTGTAATCAACATGAAATCTATTATTGGGGAGATGAAATAACCCCACAAGGCAAATGGATGGCCAACATATACCAAGGAGAGTTTCCCAAGCACAATACCGGAGAAGATGGATATAAAGGTACAGCTCCGGTGAAATCCTATGTTCCTAACCCTTTTGGACTCTACGATATGGTGGGAAATGTATGGGAATGGTGTTCAGATTTTTATCTTCCTTACTACAGTAAAGAGGATCGTAAAGATCCTAAAGGCCCGGACCATTCGCACGATCCTTTGGAGCCAGGATTAATAAAGCGGGTGCAGCGCGGAGGGTCTTTCTTATGTTACGATAAGTATTGTGAACGCTATAAAGCAGGCGCACGAGGTAAGGCTGAAGTGAATAGCCCAACCAATCATGTGGGATTCCGCTGTGTAAAAGATCTTCCGTAACTTCAAACAAAATGTGAAACCTACAAAATAATAAAGCCCTCACCAGTGATGAGGGCTTATATTTTATTGTAAGCTTATGTATTGACCTTATTGTGCGTTCAAAAACATGGATTTTTGTGCTACCAATTCTCTGAAGTATGGATCCTGAAGATCTTTGATAAAGCGGATTGCTTCACCTGTAGACTTCATTTCCGGTCCTAACTTTTTATCTACTTCAGGGAATTTAGAGAATGAGAACACCGGCTCTTTGATAGCCCATCCAGTGAGCTTACGTTCGATTTTGAAATCTTTAAGCTTGTTGGCTCCCAACATCACTTTTGTTGCGATATTGATATAAGGAACATCGTAAGCCTTAGCGATGAAAGGAACGGTACGTGAAGCACGAGGGTTAGCCTCGATTACATAAACGTTTTCACCTTTTACGGCAAACTGAATATTCAAAAGACCTCTTACGTTAAGAGCTTTGGCCAACTTAACTGTATATTCTTCCATTTTCTTAATTACAGTCTCTGACAGGCTGTATGGAGGAAGTACTGCCGATGAATCTCCTGAGTGGATACCTGCAGGTTCGATGTGTTCCATCATACCGATGATATGTACGTCTTCTCCGTCACAGATAGAATCCGACTCAGCTTCTTCTGCACGGTCTAAGAAATGGTCAATCAGGATATGGTTGCCCGGAAGAGCGTTCAACAGCTTCACCACGGCATTTTCCAAATCTTCATCGTTGATAACTATGCTCATGCCCTGACCACCCAACACGTATGAAGGACGTACCAGTACAGGATAACCCACTTCGTTGGCTACTTTGATTGCTTCTTCTGCAGTGGTAGCTACACCGTATTTAGGATAAGGAATATCCAATTCTTTCAATAGGTCTGAGAAGCGGCCACGGTCTTCTGCTAAGTCCATATCTTTGAAAGAAGTACCGATAATCTTCACTCCTAATTTTTCTAGGCGCTCAGCCATCTTGAGTGCTGTCTGTCCACCAAGCTGTACGATAACACCTTCCGGTTTTTCTAGCTCGATGATTTCACGTACGTGCTCCCAGAATACAGGCTCGAAGTATAGTTTGTCCGCCATGTTGAAGTCTGTAGACACCGTCTCAGGGTTACAGTTGATCATGATAGCCTCATAACCACACTCTTTAGCTGCCAACAGACCGTGAACACATGAATAGTCAAATTCTATACCTTGTCCGATACGGTTAGGACCAGAACCCAATACGATGATTTTCTTTTTATCTGAAACGATAGACTCGTTTTCGTCTTCGAAAGTAGAGTAGTAGTATGGTGTATGTGCAGGGAACTCGGCAGCACATGTGTCTACCATTTTGTAAACACGGTTGATTCCTAATTCTTTACGACGTGCATATACATCGTCTTCTGTCACATTGCCTAATATCCAAGCGATTTGTTGATCTGAATAACCTTTTTGTTTCAAAGTCATGAAGAAGTCGCGAGGGATATTTGACAACTGGTAGCGACGAAGTTCCTGCTCCAAGTGTACCAACTCTTGAATCTGTACTAAGAACCACTTGTCTATGCGTGTAGCTTTACGCACCGACTCCAAAGGCACACCCAGTTCAAAAGCATCTTTGATATGGAATACACGCTCAGCACTTGGATGTTCTAAGCTATGCATGATTTCTTCCAAGTTGCGAGACTGACGGCCGTCGGCACCTAAGCCCGCGCGCCCGATTTCCAATGATTGAGCTGCTTTTTGAAGAGCTTCGATGAATGTACGACCTATAGCCATCACTTCACCTACAGCTTTCATCTGTAAGCCCAACTCTTTGTTGGCGCCTTTGAACTTATCAAAGTTAAAGCGTGGAACTTTAACGATCACATAGTCTAAGGTAGGTTCGAAGTACGCAGATGTTGTTTTAGTAATTTGGTTTTGAAGTTCATCCAACGTATATCCGATAGCCAATTTAGCAGCAATCTTAGCGATAGGGTAACCTGTAGCTTTGGATGCTAAGGCTGAAGAGCGCGATACACGAGGATTGATTTCTATGGCGATGATTTCTTCTGTTTCAGGGTTTACGGAGAACTGTACGTTACATCCTCCTGCGAAGTTACCTATAGAGCGCATCATCTTGATAGCTTGATTACGCATCTCTTGGTAACATTTGTCGGATAATGTCATGCCTGGCGCCACGGTTATGGAATCTCCTGTGTGGATACCCATAGGATCGAAGTTTTCGATAGTACAGATGATGATGACATTATCGTTTTTGTCACGCAACAACTCCAACTCGAATTCTTTCCATCCCAATACCGCTTGTTCTACCAATACTTCGTGTGTTGGTGAAGCATGCAAACCTCTGTTTAATGCGGCGTCAAACTCTTCTTTGCTGTGTACGAAGCCACCTCCTGTACCTGCTAGCGTGTACGAAGGACGGATAACCAGCGGGAAGCCGATTTCCTGAGCAGCTTCTTTACCTTCTAAGAAAGAGTTGGCAATTTTTGATTTAGCAACACCGACACCGATATCTACCATCAGTTGGCGGAATTCTTCACGGTTTTCCGTTTTTTCGATAGCTGCAACATCAACACCGATTACTTGCACATTGTATTTATCCCAAATACCACGATTTGAAGCTTCGATACATAAGTTCAAAGCGGTCTGTCCTCCCATGGTAGGAAGTACAGCATCGATTTGCTGTTCTTGAAGTACTTGTTCAATACTTTCGCAGGTAAGCGGCAATAAATAAACATTGTCTGCAACGACTTTGTCTGTCATGATTGTTGCAGGGTTCGAGTTGATAATCGAGACCTTGATGCCTTCTTCTTTTAATGATAAGGCTGCTTGAGATCCTGAATAATCAAATTCACATGCTTGTCCGATTACGATTGGACCAGAACCAATAATTAAAACGGAGTTAATGGAGGTGTTTCTAGGCATTATATTATTTAATCAAAATGTTTAAATGTACCATTTGTTGATGTACAAAGCGGAAGAAATGCCTTTTTCTGAAGAGTATTCCGACTGCTTTGTCGGAGTGCAAAGTTATGTATTTTATTTTTAAATTCATCCATAAATGATGAATATTTATTGTAAGAATTCAATAAAGTATGGAACCATAAAAAAGCCTCACCGTAGTGGTAAGGCTTGATATTCATTTTTTCAGATGTAAATCAAAATAGTTGGCGATTTTCTGATACATGTGTACACGGTCTTTGCCGCGGACGTTGTGTTCGTGTGTAGGGTAGAGAAAGTAATCTACCTGCACCCCTTGCTTGATGCACTGTTCGATAAACTGCATACTGTGCTGTTGTACTACTACCGGGTCTTGAGCGCCATGGATAATCAATAGGTTACCTCTTAATCTATCGGCTTTATTAAGTAGGGATGTTTTCTCATAGCCTTCTGGATTTTCTTGTGGAGTATCCATGTAGCGTTCGCCATACATGACTTCGTAGTATTTCCAATCCATTACAGGACCTCCTGCTACACCGGCCTTGAATGTTTCATTGTGTTTGGTCATCATGGAGGTGGCCATGAAGCCTCCGTAGCTCCATCCGAAGATTCCCATTCTGTCTTTGTCTACATAAGGGAGGGACTTTAGGAAGTTTATTCCTACAAGCTGATCTGCCATTTCGTTTTCTCCTAGCTGTCGGTGTGTCACACGTGTAAAGTCACGACCCCGCGCGTCGGAACCTCTATTGTCTAACGTGAAGACGATGTAGCCGTTTTGAGCCATGTAAAGGTCGAAGTACCCTATGCCGCCAAGCCATCGATCTGTAATCATCTGAGCGTGAGAGCCACCATACAGATAAACCATCACTGGATATTTTTTCGACGGGTCAAAATTTGTAGGATAAGTAATCCGTGCGTTGAGTGGTGTCTTGCCATCCGGAGATAATAACTCCTTAAATTCTATCTTCGGTAGGTTTATCTTCCCTTCGAAAGGGTTATGTACTCTAAGCAACTCTTTGCTAGTTCCTTTTTTTGTGTTTATGATCTGAACTATGTTAGGTGTATTTAAGTTGCTGAACTGGTCTACAACGAAGTTGCCGCTAGGGCTTATGGAAGCATTGTGTACACCATGGATTGTCGTCAGCTGCTTTGTCTTACCGGATTTAAGCTCTACCTCGTAGAGGTGTCTTTCAAGTCCTTTGTTGCTGGCGCCAATATAATAGGCTTTGGTGTAGTTGCTGTTAAAACCTTTGAAGTTTGTGACAATAACGTCTTTGTATCCCAGATGGCGGATTAGTTTTCCTTCGGTGTCGTATAGATAAAGTTGGTTGAAACCATCTTTGTCTGTCTGATATAAGAATTGGTTTGGGGTATTGGGTACAAAAATCAAATCGTGTTGCGGCTCCACCCAGGTGTCGGATTTCTCTTCAAACAGTGTTTTTACGAATTCACCCGTCTTAGCGTTGTATTTGTTGAGTTTGAGGTGGTCTTGTCCTCTATTGAGTACGCCTACATAGATGTGTTCACTGTTTGGGTCCCAAGTTACACTAGTAAGATATTGCTCTTTGGGTTCACCTGTCTTTAGGGTGATATGTTTTCTGCTGCTTATGTCAAAAACTACCAGCGACACTTCTTCGGACTTCATTCCCGCCATAGGGTAGCGTATGTATTGGGTGGTGGCTACCCGGCTGTCCCATTGTGGTAGTGGATATTTGGTGACCATGGATTCGTCTTTTCGGTAATATAGTAGCTTTTGGTTGTCAGGGGACCACCACATTCCTTTTTTTATTCCGAACTCTTGTCTGTGTACATAGTCACTACCGTTCACAATTCCGTCAACAGTGTCCTTGGTAACCTCAATCTTTTCGCCGCTTTCGGTGACAATTAGAATGTTGTTGTTTATAGAATAAGCATAGTGCTTTTGCTTTTCTATGTTGGGGATATTGTTCGGATAGGATTTTATGACCGTAGCCTTTTTGTCGGCTATATTGTATTCTACAAGATGTACTCCCTTGTCTGTCGTTAGCTCAAATGCTAAGGTGTTGTCGTCAACCCAATCGTAGCTGAATGGAAACATTCTAAGCTCGAACGTGTCTTGCGGGAGTGCATGACGTAGAGCGTTAGTGAGGTCTGTGATGTTGGCAATTTCTTTTTCTGTCCAATTGTCTTTGGCTTGACGGGCTATAAGTTTTTGGTAGGAAGCGTCTAAGTGGGTAAGTATGTCATTCTTTTTAGTCCACTGTAAACCATAGAGAGTTGTGGGAGCAAATTTGTTCGGTCCGAAAACCGTTTCTTCTATAGTGAAATTACGTTGTGCATAAACCGAGGTACTGCTGCCTATCAGCAGGAAAAAAAGTAATCTTTTCATGTTCAAAAAAAATGTAATGCTACTAAAATAGTGCTTTTAGTAATAAAATTTTGTAACGATTATGATTTTAAAAGGTGAGAAAGAGCATGCTTACTGCCTGCTAAAATGTGTACCTTTATGGTATGATAACACAGAGAGTATCTTTAAAGGATGTGAGGGTTTATGCGCCTATAGGCTTCTACGAAGAGGAACAAGTAGTAGGAAATGAGTTTGTAGTAAATCTTGAAGTAGTCTTCCCTTTCCGTCAGGCCGATATGGAAAAACTTGAGAATACCATTAATTATGAAGAGTTGTATGCTGTAGTCATGGAGGTGATGAAGCCTAAACGCAAGCTGTTGGAGTCTGCTTTGGAAGACATTCTAAATATTACCTTGGAAAAATATCCGTTTGCGGAGGAAATTTATGTTGCTCTTAAGAAAATAAATCCTCCGTTTGGCGGAGATTTAGCAACCTCAGAAGTAAGTCTGACTTATAAAAAGGATTTATAAGTCACTTGATCGTGCTTAATAAATAAAAAAATGACATTTTGTCTTGTAAAAATTATTTTTTATGACAAAATGTCCTAAAAAATAGGATGGTATGGAACTTGAATAATGCTAAACGAAATTGATTCTGAATTAAAATATAAAAGGAGGATATAAATATGGCATTGATTAAATTTCCAACTAAAGCAGTTAACACTGATGTTGTAAACCCATTCATCAACAGCATTTTCGATAATCTTTTTAATGATTCGTTTATTACGGATAGATTAGTGACCCGCATTCCGGCAGTAAACATTACCGAAACCGAAAGGGAGTTTTTGGTAGAGTTGGCCGCTCCGGGTTTACAAAAATCGGATTTCAAGATAAACGTTGACAAAAATATTATTTCTATCTCTGTTGAGAAGAGTGAAGAACGTACTACTGAAGATAAGTTGTACAGCAAGAAAGAATTCAGCTACAATTCTTTTACCCGTTCGTTCACTTTACCAGAAATCGTAGACCATAACAATATTGAGGCTACCTACGAAAATGGTATATTGAAAGTGAAGATCGGCAAGAAAGAAGAGGCTGTAGTAGCTAAACGATTGATTGAAGTAAAGTAAAATAGTGGATATATAGTTTTGGTTAGTAGCAAAATGCCCTCCTGAGGAGGGCATTTTTGTTTTTTAGGTTGTGATGTTCTTATGTTGTATAGTTTGTGGGAGAACTTTTTCTCTTTTCGATAGTTCTATAAGATAAGGTTTTAGATTATCCAACACTCATGCGCTATTATAGAAAAAAGACGGGTAAAGGATTCACCTATGTGGATTCGGAAGCAAAGAAGGTGGAGGACGACAAACTTCTTGCTTTATTTAAGTCGCTGGTCATCCCACCTGCATGGAAGAGGGTAGAGATTAATGCTTCTCCAAGAGCTAAGGTACGTGCTACGGGCTACGACTCTAAAGGTAGGAAACAATACGTATACAATAGTTCTTTTAGGCAACGTCAGGAACAGAAAAAATTCGATCGTATTCTTCATTTTGCGAGGCAGCTTCCACATATGCGTATGGTTACAGGGCAACATCTTCGCAAGAGAAAGCTCGACAGGAATAAGGTGCTGGCATGTATGGTTCGCCTGTTGGATATAGCCTTCTTCAGGCCGGGCAGTGATGTGTATGCGAGAAACAACAAAAGTTATGGTCTTACTACCTTACGATCCAAACATTTGAAAATTGAAGGGGATAAGCTGCTATTCACGTATGTCGGAAAGTCGGCGCAGCCTCAGGAAAAGCAGGTTGTAGACGCACAGTTGGCTCGGGTAGTGCGTCAGATCGATGAGTTGCCGGGATATGAAATCTTTAAGTTTATCGATGAAGATAGGAAAATACAGGACGTAAAAAGTCAGCACCTTAACGAATATATTCGGGAAGTGATGGGCCCCGAATTTTCGGCCAAAGATTTTAGGACTTGGGCGGGGACGGTTATTGCTGCCATGAGCTTGGATGAGCTGGGAGCTATCGAGGAAGCTGATCAGCGAAAGTTAAGCAAAAATATTAAGCAGGCGGTGGTGGCGGTGAGTGAACGGTTGGGGAATACGCCGGCTATTGCCCGCAAGTCGTACATCGACCCCCGAATCATCGATAATTATACGCAAGGCAGGACTTTATGCTACTTTAAGAAGGAGGTAAACAGACTCTTGAAGAAGAATGACAATCTTTCCGTGGAAGAGCTTGGTGTGCTCTGTCTGCTTAAACGTAGGTTAGAAGATTAGAAAGATATTATTATGAGATCAATATGGAATGGAGCTATAGGCTTCGGGTTGGTAAATATCCCTATAAAGGTGTATTCTGCGACAGAATCGCGGAGCTTGGATCTGGATATGCTGGATAAAAAAGATCTGCGCAATATTCGTTATAAAAGAGTGAACGAGAAAACAGGTAAAGAGGTTGCTTTGGAAAATATTGTAAAAGGCTATAAGGTGGAAGATAAATATGTGGTGTTGGAAGATGAAGACTTTGAGGCTGCTAGTCCGGAAAAATCCAAGATTATTACCATATCGCAGTTTGTCAAAGAAGCGGACATTGATACTGTCTTTTTTGATACGCCTTATTTTTTAGAACCTCAAAAAAATGGCGAAGCTGCCTATAATCTACTGCTGAAAGCCTTACTGAAAACCAAAATGGGTGGTATTGGCTCTTTCGTAATGCATGAGCGTGAAATATTAGGGCTTATTAGGCCTTATGATAATAAGGTGTTGATGCTGAATAGGATGCGGTATCCAGAGGAGTTGAGGGATTATGGAGAACTCGACATACCGACAAGAAAGGCTGCTCCCAAGACGGCAGAGATCAAACTTGCTGAGTCTTTGATTAAATCACTGGCAAAGCCTTTTGACCCGAAAGATTTTAAAGATACGTATAATGCTAAGCTGCTTAAAATCATTAAACAGAAGACCAAAGGCAAGAAAATAAAGGTTGTGCCTATAAAAGATGAGGAAGTGAAGACTTCAGATTTGATGGCAATGTTGAAGGCTAGCCTTGAAAAAGGGGATAAAAATGCGGGTTAATAGAAGGAGAAAAGAGGATGGTGCTGAAAAAATATAATGACAAACGTGATTTCAGAAGCACTTCGGAGCCGCCGGGACGTAAGAGACGGGGAGGAAAGAAATTACATTTTGTGGTGCAACGTCATGCCGCCTCCCGTCTGCATTACGATTTTCGGCTGGAGGTAGATGGTGTGCTCAAGAGTTGGGCTATCCCCAAGGGGCCTTCTCTCAACGCTTCCGACAAGCGCCTAGCAATGATGGTGGAAGACCATCCTCTTGAATATAGGACTTTCGAGGGGACGATACCTCAAGGAAACTATGGGGCTGGAGAAGTAGAAATTTGGGATAAAGGTTATTATGTTCCGCTGACGCAAGGTAAAGGAGAGAATCCCAATAAAGTCATGCGAGAGGAGATTAATAATGGAAGTCTAAAATTTGTTCTGCATGGCGAAAAACTACAAGGTGAATTTGCGTTGGTAAAGATTAAAGATGCCAAGCAAGAGAATGCTTGGCTGCTTATCAAGCATAAGGACGAATTTTCAGTAAAGAAAAAATATTCGGCCGAGGATTATATATCATCAGATTCCAAGGTGACAGCTTATCTGGATAAAAAGAAAAAGGCGCGCCCTTCTAAAAAGGTCGTTCCCATATCTCGGGCTAAAAACTATAAAAAGACCGAGAAGGACAAATTTCCCGAGATTATTAAGCCTATGCTATGCAAAATAGAAGACACGCCTTTTGATAGTAAGGAATGGGCTTTTGAAATCAAATGGGATGGTTATAGAGCTATTGCTGACCTACGAGGAACGAAGGTGAAGCTTTATTCCCGTAACGGAAAGGACTTTACTTCTACGTTTTCCAACATCGCCAATGCATTACAGCTGCAGGTTTATGATATGGTGTTGGATGGGGAGATAATAGCTTATGATGCTCAGGGTAAGCCTAGTTTCCAACGGCTGCAGAATATGGAGGAGGAGAATCAGCAGGCCGTAGTATTTCAAGTGTTTGATCTTTTGTGGTTGAATGGCCATTCTACTATGGAGCTTACCTATCTGCAGCGTAAGGAGTTGCTTAGTGAAGCCCTTCAGCAGCACGAGCTGATACAGTATCACGACTTTGTTCTGGAAAAAGGAAAGAAATTTTTTGAGCAAGCCCGACGTTTGGGGTTGGAAGGTATTATAGCCAAAAGGGTGGATTCCTCGTATACACCCCAAATACGATCTTCAGAGTGGCTGAAAATAAAGGTGGATCAAACGGATGAGGTGCTTATTTGTGGTTTCACAGCTCCTAAAGGATCCAGAAAACATTTTGGCTCGCTCGTTTTAGGGAAGTTTTCTGAAGGACAACTTGTGTTTTGCGGTCATGTGGGAACAGGATTCAAGGATAAAGATTTGGAAATGTTGGCCCGGAAGATGAAACGTTTTATCAGGAAAAAATCTCCTTTTCCAGAGCGTCCCAAAACCAATGGAAAGACAACGTGGCTAACTCCTAAGTTGGTGGCTGAAATAAAATTTACCGAGCTTACCAAAGAGTTGATTTACAGGCATCCTGTGTTTATGCATTTGAGAAAAGATAAGAGAGCGGAAGAGGTGGATTTTAATATGGATAAAATGCTATCAGAGGTAAAACCTTCTTTAAAGATGAAATCCCAAAAGAACTTTTCAGGAGATGATAAGCTGATCCGAATTGGTCGTCATAAGGTTAAGATTACCAACCCGGATAAAGTATATTTTCCTCAGTTAGAAATTACCAAAGGTATGGTGATGGATTACTATCAGCAGATGGCACCTTATATTCTTCCTCATTTGAAAGATAGACCTCAATCTATGAACCGTTTTCCGAACGGTATTGAAGGGCAAAATTTCTATCAAAAAGATGCTGCTGACGAGACGCCTGCCTGGATTGCCACGGAAAGCATCTTCTCCGAAAGTACAGATAAGAATATCGAATATCTTGTCTGCAATGATAAGGCGTCCTTGGCATATCTCAATAATCTAGGGTGTATAGAATTGAACCCTTGGACTAGCAAGATTTCCGATATAGAATGTCCTACATATATGGTGTTGGATTTGGATCCTTCGGAAAACAATAATTTTGATGATGTTATCGAAGTGGCTTTGGTCGTAAAAGAAGTGCTCGATGACGCAAAAGTGAAGGGGTATCCCAAAACGTCTGGAAGTAGTGGTATGCATATTTACGTGCCTATGGGCAACAAATATCCTTTTGCACAGATCAAGGATTTTGCCCACTTGCTGATGCAGCTGGTGCAGACCAGAATTCCAGAACTTACCACTTTGGAGCGAAGTCTCAAGAAGCGTGACAAGGGAAAAATATATTTGGACTATCTACAGAACAGAAGAGGACAGACCTTGGCAAGTGTTTACAGTCTTCGCCCACGAAAGGAGGGCACCATATCTATGCCGTTAGAATGGTATGAGGTGAAAAAGGGACTTAAACCTACAGATTTTACGATTTTCAATGCTTTGGACAGGGTAAAAGAGAAAGGAGATCTTTTTAAACCAGTGCTGGGCAGGGGCGCAAACATACTGCAAGCCATAAAAAGGTTAGAAAAATTATAAAATTATGGAGCTGTCATTTGTGGGGGAAATACTTTATCGCACAGGCGTGATGTTTTTGGTAATCCTGATAGTGTTACGTTTGTCGGGACGACGCGGGGTGCGTCAGCTTACTTTATTTGAGGTTGCTATAATTTTAGGTATGGGCTCTGCTGCTGGAGATCCCATGTTTCAGAAAGATGTCCCTTTGTTATATGGTGTGATTGTGCTATTCACCATTATATTGTTGTATAAGGTAATAACTTGGATAAGTGCGCGGTGGAAAGGGCTTCATGTTTTGTTGGAAGGTAGGGCTATGGTCATCG
The DNA here is from genome assembly GCF_039541675.1 of Sphingobacterium thermophilum. NCBI lineage: Bacteria > Pseudomonadati > Bacteroidota > Sphingobacteriia > Sphingobacteriales > Sphingobacteriaceae > Sphingobacterium > Sphingobacterium thermophilum. The sequence continues at coordinate 40,194 of NZ_BAABGR010000006.1, forward strand.
TGCGGGATGGAATGTTTGAGTTGAAGCATGAAAAAGATGGCGATTTCTCACAGATGGAGTTTTTTGCTGAGCTTCGAAATCACTCCGTAGAACATCTGGGACAGGTTAAATTGGCTCTTCTGGAGGCGGACGCCACACTCAGCATTCTGTATTTCAAGGATGAAGAAGTGAAATATGGGATGCCCCTTTTTCCGGACAGATATAAAGTTTTGGAATCTGTGCCGAAGGGACAGCCTTGTGCTTGTATGTATTGTGGAAATGTTTTAGAGCACCTGGATAACATACATCAACAGTGTATGCGGTGTAAACGCGCTGAATGGACGGCTGCTATCTGTACAATTCGGCGAGCTTAAATAATAGGCCATCCTTGTTTAAGGATGACCTGCAGCCTATAATTTCTGAAGGATTTTTTCTGCTTTTGCGATATAGTCTTCCAATGTTTTTTTCTCTTTTTGGATGAATGAATTGTCTTTCAGCTTTCCGACCACCTTGTCCATCTCGGCTGTATCCTCGTACACCATCTGCCGAAAAGGGTTTGCATAATCTTTACGACGAGAGTTATATATCTCTTCGAAAATCCATTTTTGTGTATATATACTTTCAGTGATAAGATTTTTTATAAATGCATTATTCCAGAAGGGAATAGGCGTTTCGGTTATTTCTGCCAAGGAAGCCAAGGCATGCATGCGTTTTTCTTTGAGGTAATTTTTGCTCCATTTATGATACTCCTGATGTATGCTGTTCCAATCTTGAAGTGTTCCATTCTTGATGTTTTGCAAGAGTGAGTGAAGGTCTTCCTTAGGAACGAGCTGTCCTCCGATGTTTTCGAATTGTTTTCTTTCCGCAGACTGATGATGAACAATCTCTTGAAGGTCAATTCTATTTTCGGGCAAATGGAAAAGGAGGTCTACCAGCTGCTGTGTGCCATAGTGACGTATCAGCCGTTTAAAAAGATTATAACCCTCTTTCGGTTTTAAAAGCACCACTTTTCTTTTAGAACATTCCACATTTTGCATATATACATCCTGAAGGATCTGTTGTTTTTCGTCTTTCAGAAGATTTTGGGCATTGTGGAGGTTGTCCAAAGATAGACTTTGCATGACCGCTTCTTCGACGATGTTTAAGGAATCGAACATTTCATTGATGGTATCGGGCGCTAGAATGTCGTATTCTATGTATTGATTTTTAATGGTTCGCTTATCACGAGCGATAAATTTATGGTTGTTACGCATGATGGCGTACATATTGTACAAAAACCAATAGGCTGGCACGATAATGAGACGGTCATTCTTCACGTCGTTGCTGATCAGCGAGAAAGGAATTTTTATGTTAAGTTCGTGAAGGAAGTCTCCTTTGACAATGAGGGTGTAGGAGGCAAAATAGGAGTTGTGTTTCAGGCTTACACATAGTCCTGGCCAGAAGCCGCGTCGGGCTATGATCTCCCCGTCCGCAGCACGGGAGTTGTGGTTGGATCCTATTGTTGCTCCTGCGGCCATGTTGCTTTGTCCCATGACCAAGGCGGCACAGAGGAAGGAATTGTTGTGATGTTGCTCATGGGCAGGAAAAAGTAGGGAGTTGAGTACTTCACAGCAGGAAATGGTGGAGTTATCTCCCAAGAAGGAGTTTATCAGACGGGCACCGTACTTTAGTTGGGAGAAGGAGGAGAGGATAAATCTTACGGCCTTCACACCATAAAATATCCTACAGCCATAGCCGATTATGCCGTTTACGATTTCACAGCCTTCACCTATTTGAGTGTAAGCCTCACGGGTGGAGTGGATGGTTACATTTTTAAGTTTATTTACTCCCTTGATGTAAGTATGGTCGCCAATGATTACATCTTTGATCATGTTGGAGTTTTTAATGACGGCATTGTTTCCGATTTCGCTGAAGAAGCCTCCTTCTTTGGAGAAAGGATTTTCTGTGATTTCCACAAGCTTATTCTGTAAGATGTCGTCATGGCGATAGCGGGTCCAAAGGAAGGCATCGGCAGCCTGCATACCTGTAAATGGGAGGATGGCGCGACCCCCATTTTCGTTACATAGCTCTATCCATATTCGTTTGTCTTCATCTTCCCCTTGTTTGAGTATGCCATTACCAAACTTAGCGTTGTAGCTGGTTTCCATTTCATTGATGTTGGAAAGGATGACATTGTCACCCGTGATGAAGTTGGCCATATATCGCACATGGTGTATAGCATTGTTGTCGCCCACGATGCTGTTGATAAGGCAGCTGTGATAAATACCACAGGGCAGCTGAAGATCTCTGTAGTCCAGATAATGAGGGGGGATATCCCCAATCTTTACAACGCCATAGAAAGAGGAGTTCTTTATCTGTTCGGGGTTAAATATATCGCTAACCCATATGTTGTTCCAATCCGCCGCGTGGTTGTTATTTTTTAAGAGAATTGCAATTTCGCCGTCTGTTAGGGGGCGATATCTTTTTTCCAATTTAGAGTAGTTTGCCGGTAGGTGAAGCTGCTTTCTTGAAGTTAGTTCCACGTTCCAGCTTTTTCCTAATTCTGCCAGAGGTCTTTGTATAACGTTGCTCATACTTATTCTACTGTTACGGATTTAGCCAAATTTCTAGGTTTATCTACATCTATGCCGCGTCCTGTTCCTACATAGTAGGAGAGCAGCTGTAGCGGTATCACAGCAAGGATAGGGGAGATTAGCTCATGTGTTTCCGGGATAGTAATGCTGTCGTCAGCCAGGCCGAGGGCGAGTTGGTCGTTTTGGGAAACTACGGCTATCAGCTTCCCTCTGCGAGCCTTTATTTCCTGCATATTACTGATGATTTTTTCGTGAACTCTATCTTTTGTAGCAATGAATACGACGGGAAGATTTTCGTCTACGAGAGCTATAGGGCCGTGTTTCATCTCCGCGGCAGGATAGCCTTCCGCATGTATATAGCTTATTTCTTTCAACTTTAAGGCTCCTTCAAGGGCTATAGGGAAGTTATACCCTCTTCCGAGATAGAGGAAGCTGCCTGCGTTTTTGTACTTTTCGGCAATCTGTTTAATACTATCTTTTGACTCTGTGAGGATAGATTCTACTTTGCTTGGCAGATCGTTCATTTCTTTGAAGAGCTGTTTTTGCAATTCGGGAGAGATGGTGTTGCGGTATTCAGCCAGTTTCAGCGCAAAGGAAAGAAGTACGGTAAGCTGGGTGATGAAAGCTTTGGTGCTTGCTACGCCAATTTCATGCCCGGCATGGGTGTATATGCCGGCGTCAGTAATACGTGCTATGGAAGAACCTACAACATTGACAATACCGAAGATGGTGGCTCCTTGGGCTTTGGCTTTTTCTAAGGCTACCAAGGTATCTGCCGTTTCGCCACTTTGGGAAATAGCTATGATAACATCTTCGGGTGTTATTATAGGGTTGCGGTATCTGAATTCGGAAGCGTATTCAACCTCTACATTTACGCGTGCCAACTCTTCTATCCAGTATTCGGCCAAAAGTCCGGCGTGCCAGCTGGTTCCGCATGCTACAATGATTATCCTGCGAGCCTGCAGCAGCTTATCTTTAATTTTTTCGAGACCACTAAGACGCAAGGTAAGCTCGATAGGATCAAGTCTTCCTCGTAGGGAGTCGGTAATAGCCTGCGGCTGCTCATATATTTCTTTGATCATGAAGTGGTCGTATCCACCTTTTTCTATGGCTGCCAGCTCGAGGTCTAATTTCTGAATGTAAGGCGTGACGGTCTCATTTCCCAGATTTTTCAGGATAAGCTGTTCCGGGGTGATGATGGCAAGCTCATAGTCATTGATATATACTACTTCTTTGGTGTATTCAAGCATAGGGGAGGCGTCGGAGCCGAGGAAATGTTCGTTCTTGCCTATTCCGATAACCAGAGGGCTGCCCTTACGAGCAGCGAAGAGTGTGTCACTGTGGTCTTTGGATAGGAGAAGTATGACATAGGTTCCTACCACTCTTTTGAGTGCAATACGTATAGCTTCTTCTACAGGACATTGGTTGTTCAGGTAAATATCTTCGATGAAGTTTACAAGCACTTCCGTGTCGGTATCGCTGTTGAACTTATAGCCTTTTTGTAAGAGTTCTTCCTTGATGGAAGCATAGTTTTCTATGATGCCGTTGTGAACAAGCACAAACTTTCCTGTCGCAGAAACGTGAGGATGAGCATTATTGTCGGAGGGTATACCGTGAGTTGCCCAGCGTGTATGGCCTATTCCCAAGGAGGTTGAGGTGTCATATCCATGAAAGGCGGCTTCTAAGCTTGCCACTTTACCTGCTTTTTTAATGGTGAGAAAGTCGTTTCCTTTATGAAGGGCGATACCTGCGCTATCATATCCGCGGTATTCCAATCTTTTTAAACCATTGATTAGATACGTATAAGCGTCCTTATTGCCGATATATCCTACTATACCACACATAAATTTATAATTTTAGTTAATAGGTCAAATAAAATGTTATGTTATTTATTGGTGTTAAAGTTAAATTGATTTGCTCTTATTAAAAAAGAAATCTTAATATTAATTTTTTGTTCTCTTTATGTTGGGAAGGTGGAATGTGATAGTAGTCATTCCTTGAAGGAGAAAATGATTTTGAAATAGTCTTGTATAAATAAAAAGAATACACTATCTTTGCATCTCATTAAAAGATTATACAAATTAATTAACAAACAATGTACGCAATAGTAAGTATAGCAGGACAGCAATTTAAGGTTGCAAAAGACCAACATCTTTTTGTACACCGTTTACAAGGAGATGAAGGCGCTAGTATTGAATTTGACGAAGTATTATTAGCTGAAGATGGCGGCAAATTTAAAATCGGTGCTCCTACAATCGAAGGTGCAAAAGTTACCGCTAAGATTGTGTCGCATCTAAAAGGTGATAAAGTGATCGTTTTCAAGAAAAAACGTCGTAAAGGTTATAAAAAGAAAAACGGACACCGTCAATTGTTCACTAAAATCCAGATTACTGGTATCACTTTATAATTGGAGTTGTTAATCTGACTAAAGTCATAAATTAAGATAAAGAAATGGCACATAAGAAAGGTGCAGGTAGTTCTAAGAACGGCCGTGAGTCACACAGCAAAAGATTAGGTATCAAAATTTTTGGTGGTCAAAAAGCTATTGCTGGAAACATTATTGTACGTCAACGTGGTACAGTACATTATCCAGATGCTAACGTAGGTATGGGTAAAGACCACACATTGTTCGCTTTAGTAGATGGTACTGTAGTTTTCCGTAAAAAAGCTAACAACAGATCTTACGTTTCAGTTATCCCAGCTGAGAACAACTAAGATTTAACCTACAAAAAGATTGAGCCGCTAAGATCTCTTAGCGGCTTTTGTTTTTAGAAGGATATTATTTTAATAATACCTTCCTATTTTTTAATCCGAGGCTCTTTCTTCTTTGTTGAAAGCTCCTCATAAACTATATAATGAAGACTTTCAAAGAATTAAGAGTGAGTGCGCCGATATTGGAAGCACTTAGCAGACAAGGGTATGCTTGTCCTACTCCTATACAGGAACAGGCTATTCCACAAGTATTACAAGGCAAAGATGTGTTGGGCTGTGCGCAGACCGGTACGGGTAAGACGGCAGCCTTTTCGATTCCCGTTTTACAGTTACTAAGTGCTGGCAAGCCGGAAGGATATAAGCAGGGGGCAATACGCTCTTTGATACTGACTCCTACCCGTGAGTTGGCCATTCAGATTGACGAGTCATTGGAAGCATATGGTGAAAATCTGGAACTTAAGCATGCAGTAGTTTTCGGTGGTGTAAGTCAGTCTAGTCAGGTTCAGCAGCTTCGTCAGGGGGTGGACATATTAGTGGCTACACCAGGCCGTCTATTAGATTTGGTGTCACAGAAGCTGATATGGCTGGACAAGGTAGAGATCTTGGTGCTGGACGAAGCAGACAGAATGCTGGACATGGGCTTTATCCATGATGTAAAACGTGTCTTGTCTTTAGTGCCTGCTAAGAGACAAACGTTGTTTTTTTCGGCGACAATGCCGAGACAGATTCAAGCCTTGGCAGATGCCATTTTGCGCGATCCTATGAAGGTGGAAGTGACTCCTGAGTCCAGCACGGCAGAAACTATTCAGCAAACCCTATATTATGTAGAAAAAGCCAATAAGCCCAAAGCTCTATTGCACTTGTTGAATACGCGGGTGGACGATAGTGTATTGGTGTTTGCCCGTACAAAACATGGAGCCGACCGCTTAGTGAGATTGCTGCTGAAGAATGGAATCTCTGCAGCGGCCATCCATGGGAATAAGTCGCAGAATGCCCGCCAAAATGCTTTGGACGCCTTTAAGAAAAAGACTATAAAAGTACTGGTAGCAACAGATATTGCCGCAAGGGGAATAGATATAGACTTGTTGCAATATGTTATTAACTATGAGATACCTAATATTCCAGAATCCTATGTTCACCGTATTGGTCGTTCTGGAAGGGCGGGAGCGTCAGGCTTTGCACTATCTTTATGTGGGGTGGAAGAAATTCCATATATCCGCGATATTCAGTTTACCATAGGATTGGAGTTGCCGGTACAGGAATTAGAAGGGTTGAGTATGTCTCCGGAGCTGATTAGGCAGAGTCAGTTTTTGTTAAATCAGGGAAAATCAAAGCAATCAAAAGATCTACCAAAAACAGGTACAAAACCAGACTTTCGTCATAAGAAGAAATCTTACCCACGAAAATCCCAAAATGGACCAAACAAGGTTTTCTCCTCGGGAGAAAGTTTCCGATCACGTGGAAATAGTACAAATGATAGAATAAGATAGAGTTACTTTTTGAATTTAGAAAAAATCTCTATTTAAAATAGCTGAGTGTGGGTGGATATTTATTGTCTACCCATACTTTTTATGGGGGAGGATGAAAGATATTAAAAAGAGTTTTTTGAAAAAAGAATATGTGGAGCATATCGGATTCGAACCGATCACCTCTACGCTGCCAGCGTAGCGCTCTAGCCAAATGAGCTAATGCCCCAGATGATATGCCTTTATGAGGCGTTTACAGTCCCTAAGTACGGAAATATTTTGATGTTTGTCAATACCTATTCTGTTTTTGATAGGTATGCTATTGATAATTAGGTTTTTTTGTTTTAGCTTGAAATGATGATGCATGATGCCATGCACCATCATTCACTACTTACATTAACCTACCTATATTTGTGGATTAGCACTATATTCTTTCCAGAGTTCGTCAATACTTTTTCCTAGGTAGCGGGTCCAGAACTCTTCACTATAGGTTTTACTACGCATATGCTGGTCTAAGGTTCTGATGAAACCTTTTTTCTTTTTTTTATCTAACCACACGAAGAAACGTGCTGTAATTCTATAGGCATCGGTGTATTTGTGAGAGTCCTTATAGTCTGGTAAGGACCAGTTAGCGCCTTTGTTGTCCACCCCCATCGTATAGCGTATATAGTCTGCAATACCTTCCGTAATCCAACCGGGACCAGCACCATGTGGATAGCTTTGGACTAAATGCATGGTTTCGTGTGTGACGATATCTATATCTCTAGGATTCTTCTTAAACCATTCCGGGTTGAAACGGATTACGCCTCCCCCGGCGGCGGCTATACCGTCGTACTCCGGATCGATGACAAATATTACTTTGCGTGAAGCCTCTTTGTTATATAGCTTAACCTGCTTAGGATAATTTATAAAGAAAACTTGTTTTAGCTTTTCCCCCACCTTAGAGTCAAAGTCCTTGGATTTATTGATAAAAATCAGGGTGAATTTTTTCTTAGTGATGGTATCCACCTGGACAGCATTTTTTATATCTCTGTTGATATCTGACCAATTTCGTTGGGCAAAGGATGTCTTTACCGATATGAAGCTTAATAGTATAAGTGTTAAAAAATCTCGTCTGAATTGCATAAGGATGTAAACTTAAAATTTGTTAGGATCAGTTGTAAATGAATAAGGATATGCCGAAGGTTTTGTTCCTCTGGTCTTATTTGGCAATGCACGCATGTCTACTTTGAAGGTACCTCCTTTGAAGATGTCTCCATGTTTGATGTAGTTTACGTCGTGTGACTTGCCGTTGAATGTAATGTTGTGCACATAAATATTTTTCGCAGAGTTGTTTAGAGCTTCTATAACGAACGTTTTGCCGTTTTCAAGGTGTATGGTAGCTCTCTTGAAAAGAGGAGCTCCCAAGACATACTCGTCCATTGCCGGACATACAGGATAAAATCCCAATGCGGAGAAAACATACCATGCGGATGTCTGTCCATTGTCTTCATCACCACAGTAACCATCAGGGGTAGGTTTGTACATTCTGTTCATTACTTCTCTTGCCCAATACTGTGCTTTCCAAGGCTCTCCTGCGTAATTGTACAGATAAATCATATGTTGGATAGGTTGGTTTCCATGAGCGTATTGCCCCATGTCGGCAATTTGCATTTCGCGAATTTCGTGAATCACTCCGCCATAGTAGCTGTCGTCGAAGGCCGGAGGTTGTGAAAATACCGAATCCAGCATGTTTACAAAAGTTTTACTGCCTCCCATCAGGTCGATAAGTCCTTGTACATCGTGAAATACCGACCAGGTATAATGCCAGCTATTACCTTCGGTAAATGCATCTCCCCATTTTAAAGGGTTGAAAGGCGATTGGAACGAGCCGTCTTTGTTTTTTCCGCGCATTAAGTTGGTGGAAGGGTCGAACAGGTGTTTATAATTTTGGCTTCGTTGGGCGTATAGCTTTATTTCCTCTTGAGGTTTTTTCAATGCTTTGGCCAGCCTATAGATAGCGAAATCATCATAGGCGTATTCCAGCGTGCGGGCAGCACTTTCATTGATGCCGACGTCGTAGGGAACATATCCCAGCTCATTGTAGTAGGCGACACCTTTTCTGCCCACCGCTGTCATAGGCCCTTCGTTGTTAGCGCCATGTTTCAAGGCTTCGTAGAGGGTTTCTATATCATAACCTCTTAGACCTTTGAGGTAAGCTTCAGCCACAACGGAGGCAGAGTTGTTTCCTATCATGATGTCTGCAAATCCTGGGCTGCTCCATTCCGGCAAGAATCCGCCTTCTTTATAGCAGTTTATCAACCCTTCCTGCATTTCCTTATTGATTGAAGGATAAACCAGATTCAACAGAGGATACAACGCACGGAAAGTGTCCCAGAAGCCGGTACCTCCAAACATATAGCCGGGTAGAACCTCTCCGGTATAAGGGCTGTAGTGTACGATGTTGCCTTGAGCATCGTATTCGTACAACTTATTAGGGAAGAAGAGCGTACGGTAGAGGCAGCTATAGAACGTTCGCAGCTGGTCTATGCTTCCTCCCTCGACTTTTATTTTGCCTAATTTGTCGTTCCATTGTTTACGGGCTTTGGATGCCACCATGTCGAAGGAGTCTTTACCCAATTCATTGAGGTTTCGGAGAGCCTGTTCTTTACTGATAAAAGAAGAGGCCACACGAGCGTGGATAGGATCCTGCTTGCCTGATGATTTAAAACCTATGATAGCACCAACGTGGTTAGCCTGTAATTTCAGAATTCCTTCCTTTTTGTTTTTACCTTCCCATACTGCATTGTATGTGAAGGGTCTGTCAAATACGACTACGAAGTAATTTCTGAAATTAGGAAGTTTACCTCGGCTATAACGGGAGGAGTAGCCGATAATCATATTTTTTTCTGGGATAATTTCTACTTCGGAGCCACGGTCGAAAGCGTCGATAACGACGAAGGCACTATCGGTTTTGCCGAAAGAAAAACGGAATATTGCTGCTCTTTCGGTAGGGGTAACCTCTGCTGTCACGTCGTGATCTGCAAGATAAACTTTGTAGTAATAAGGTTTGGACACTTCCGCCTTATGCGAATACCAGCTAGCTCTTTCGTCTTGGTCGAAAACCGATTTACCACTTACCGGCATGAGGGAGAACTGGCCGTAGTCGTTCATCCATGGGGAAGGCTGGTGTGTCTGCTTCAGTCCGCGGATCTTGTCGGCAGCATATGTATACTGCCATCCGTCACCCATTTTGCCTGTCTGTGGGGTCCACATATTCATACCCCAAGGTACGCCCACGGCAGGATAGGTGTTGCCGTTGGACAGAGCAAATTTGGAGTCCGTACCCATTAGAGGATTGACATAATCTACCGGCTCCATCGTGTTGTCTGCCTGCTGTGCGTTCAGGTTGACAGCAAAAGAGCAAGCAACAAAAAGTGTTAAGAGTTTTTTGGTTTTAATAGAAAGGAACTTCATCATAATATACTGTTAATAAGAAATAGCACTAAAATCTTTTTGGGCCTGTTGAAGCTGAGGCATCCACAAGTTTCCGTATCGATCTTTGTCTCCGAATGCCGCTGCGGCCAGCTCAGATAGGTCTTCACCAGCAGCACCGCTCCAGAAGTGAATGAACTCCCCGAAATTCAAATCTCTAATATATTTTCTTCCGTTAGGAATACTAGTAGTAGGAAAATGTTCAGAAAGCAATTTAAAGAAATTGTTGAGCACCGTAACGCCGCCATAACGATCATAGATAGGGAAGAACCAGTCGCGATACCAGTAGGTGTTGGCTCGAGGGAAGTCTTTTTTGATGGTCATCATTCTGTTGTGCCAGCTTGCGGCCTTCTCGGTCCATCCCAAGCCTTTATATACATCATATTGATAGATTTCCATCCATTTGCTGTCGCCCCAGATGGAAAAGGCAGGTGAATTCAAGGTGTTATAGGATACACTTTCGACGATATGACCTATTTCGTGGGCTGTAATGTCAAGGGGCTCACCAATACTATCCTGCCATTTGTTGCGTGCCAAGCCTACGTCGATGACATTGAAGTATTCGTGTTTATTGCTGAGGTAGTATCCGGGATGTCCGCCTCCATAGGTGCCACCATGCAAAACTACGCGCAGGCGTGGGTCGGGACCGAATCCACCATAGTGCTTCCACGAATAATTCCATATTTGTGTCAATATTCTTCGAGGCCATGTCACCGTGGGATCCATATCATCATCATGGTAGATGACAAGGGAGTCGTTGTAATATTGTCTTGTCAGAAGCAGCTCATGTTCATACCACTTTTCTCTCCATAGACGAGGAGGGGCATTAGGATCTTCTTCTACTATGGTTTCTTCTTCATGCTCAATAATAGTTTCCTTTGCCTCTTTGCAGGCAAGGCAAAGAAGCAAAGGAATAATTATTACACATAAGCGATGGATGTTGTTTCTGGACATAACTATTAGATTGAAGTGAATATTAATAGTACTGAATTAAACGCCATTCAGTCTGTTGGAATAGGTTAGAACCATTGTTGGATACAATGATAACTCTATAATGTGTATAGGCTGTATTATTGTCCAACTCGAATCTCTTTGTTTGGTTGCGGTTCTCAAAGAAATATTCGGTCTGACTATCCAGCACGGTCCAGCTATTGCCATCATTGGAAGCTTCAAAGCGCCATGTCTTAGGATCACGCTCAGGAGCGTCATTGCCCGAAGTCATGGTATAGGCTCCGATGACCTGAGGGGTGTTATACTTCACTTGGAACCACATGCCTGACGTGTAGTTTTGGGTCAGGTATTTCGTGCCGTAGTTGTTATCTACCAACTTAAGAGAACCTTCAGCATGGTTAGGACCTCCATTGTTTTCATGACTTACCGAGAATACCCCTAAATTGGTAATGTCGCGTTCTCGGCGTATGAGTGAATCAATACGAAAATAAGCGGTGCTTAACTCAGCGTGTATGGTTGCAGAACCAGCAGATACGAGTTTGATAGGTAGCATATATGCTTTCCCTATTTGAAGGGCTTTGGCGGTGACCATGACCTTTAGCGGTTCGCTATCTACGTTTCCTGCCTTTATTACAGACTCTAAGCCTGATAACGTATAGGCATTCTGCGGAAAAGGGATAAAGTTTGTTCCATTCTCCTGATTGTATGCGGAGATAAGACTTTCGTCAACGGCAAATTTTACGGTAATATCACTGTCGGGATATTTAAGTCCTCCGTAGGATGCCCCAAAGTTAATATCCTGAATAGTATCGATGTCGAATAGTCTGAGATGAGACTTACTTTCTGTGGCTTGTGACATGTAGATAACACCTTCGTTGTCTACTGTATATTCTACATCTTTGATACAAGAGCTGTAGAATAGGGTGCTACATACGATGGCAGCATAACCTAGTCGTGCAGAACAGTATTTTATTTTTGATAAAAGTTTCATTTTCTGAAGTTTATTGTTACCAACCTGGATTTTGAACCATTAAGTCATTTTTTAGAATCTCGTTGTTCGGAATAGGGAATAGGTAGTCTCTAGGTTTGAAGACACGAGTTTCTATTAACGTCTTTTCGTAGAAAGCGTTGCCGTCGGCAAACATATTCATGCCATATATTTCTCCGGCAAATTCTGTTGCTGCAGTTTTCCATCGACGGCAGTCAAAATAGCGTACACTTTCGAAGGCGAGCTCCACCTGTCTTTCACGTCGTATGGCGTTGCGCATAGCCGACTGGTTGGCAGGAGGGGGGATCTGTCCCGCGCCATTGCCATAGGTCGGTATTCCTGCTCGCTCGCGGATAAGGTTTAGATAGGTTAGTATTTCGGGGTTTGTCGGATCATATTCATTCAATGCTTCGGCATAATCCAGAAATATATGGGCTAGTCGTAGCTGTACGGAACCTCTGTTATTGCTGTTAGAGGCTACGTTCTTACGTACGATATAACCTGTTGGCGAAACGTCCGACGTACTCTGACGACGCCCCGAGTTGCCGGATAGCTCCATGACGGTAATAACTTCACTGGAGTTTGAGCCTTGATTCAGCCAGTAGCTTCTATTATAAGTAATGCCGACATAGAAGCGGGCTTCTCTATTTGTCCAAGGCTTGAAGGTACTACGCGCTCTGACATCGTAAGGAGCCTGGAAGTCTGCAAAACCTGAGGATTCATAACCTGATGCAGGATCTGTGATGGGAAGGCCGTTAGCCATATAGTAGGCATCCACCATTTTTTGAGTGGCACCCAAGGCTCCTCCTCCCTGCACATCTGTAGTGTATCCCACATGTTTAGGAGTCATATCGTACTGCACGTAGTTTGTCGCGTTAGTGCGTGCAAAGATCCATTCTTCATTCCACTCTCTCAGCATGACGTTACGAGTAGACAGATAAGCTTTCATAAACGGATCGGCATGATTTTCAGTATAGAGTCTGTAAGTGGTAGGTACGAATTCGTTGATGAATTCTTTTGCAGCATCTGCAGCTAGCTTCCACTTGTTGGCGTCATAAGTTTGACTGATAAGCTGTTTGCCATCTTTATTTTTAAGGTTTGCATAGTCCGTATTACCGTTGAAAAGAGGACTTGCAGCCAGCTGTAAAGTTTGCTGTTTGAAAGCTTTTACTATACCTTTTGTCATACGGCCATATTCATTATTTACGGGATTTGTCGGAAGGTCTACGTATGCTTGATCCAGTTCTGATACGATAAATTCTACACATTCGTCGAAGCTACTGCGAGGCAGTAACACTTCGGACAGAGGAGCATCCACAGGGATAACTTGTGTTACTAAAGGTACCGGACCATAGATGCGGATAAGGTAGTAATAATATATTGCTCTTAAGGCGCGAGCTTCCGCTTTATAGCGAGATTTTAAGGCGTCATTTACTTCTGCTGGATTGGCGCCGTCAATTTTATCTATAAAATCTGTTGCGTTACGTATGGATTTGTAAAAGTTGTCGTAGAATGTTGATACGCTGCCGTCTGTAGTCGCCCAAGTGCTTTTATTCATGTTGTTGGCGTAGTTGAAGTCCCAATTGTATTTGGCTTCATCCGAGGCGGCTGTCCACGGTCCGGCAAATTGGTTTCCTACGAAACGTTGTGACATCTCGTTCGGAAGGTTTGAGTAGATCTGGGTGAGATAGTTGTCCACATAGTTTTTGGACTGAAAGATGTCGTCTACGGTCAAGACGTCATCGGGAATCTGATCTAGGAATCCTGCACATGAGGTGAATAACATACCTCCTGCCGCTAGTATTGCTAATATTTTCGTTTTCATGTTGTATTCTTTAATGTTACTGATGATGAAAAATGATCGTTAGAAGTTAGCCTGAATACCTAAGGAAATGGTTCTTGTATTAGGATAAGAAGAGCCATTGCTGGTATTCAATTCTGGATCCCATAGTTTGAATTTACTCCAGTAGAAGAGGTTTACTCCCTGCACATATAGACGAGCATTTTTCACTCCCCATGATTTCATTTTTTCGGCTGGTAGATAGTAACCAAAATCCAATGTTTTGAGACGGATGAAATCAAGATCTTTAATCCACCATGTTGAGGCCACTGCGTTGTTAGTATTTACGGAATTTCCATAGCCTAAACGCGGATAGAACACGTCGTTGGAAGGATTATCTTCCGTCCAGCGGGATTCGGCGATAGCAAACAGGTTGCTTCGTTCTGGGCCTGTACTGTTGTTGAAAGGAATGATACCATCTCCTGAGAGTCTATCTTCCGCTCCTTGGATGCCTTGGAAGAAAGCACCCAAATAAAACTTCTTGTAATTTACATTGAAACCGAAGCCATACACGAGGTTTGGCACGTCGCCGTTGCTGATTTTTGTTTGGTCATATGTGTTGATAACTCCATCTCCGTTCAGGTCTTTATAGCGAATATCTCCCACACGTTGAGCTCCCAAGGCTGACTGATCAGCGTGTACGTCGATCTCGGCCTGACTTTGGAACAATCCGTCGGCCACATACCCGTAAGACGCCAAGTAGTTGCGGCCACGACGTTCTAAGTAAGGGAACTGCTGACGAGGGTTGTCGTTCTCAATAACCTGATCTTTATTGTAGGAGAATGTTCCATTGAATGACCATACGGTCTGCCCAACCTGAAGGTTTTCCAACGATACGGTACCATCAAATCCTTGATTTCTGATCACCCCCAAGTTGCCATAAGGTTGATTTTGGAGCCCAAGATAATTAGGCAAGCTTCCGCGTTGTAGGAACACTCCTTTGCGGTTTTCTTTGAACCAGTCTACCGTAACGTTTAATTTGCCTTGGAGGGTGGTGAACTCCAATCCTATATCGTGTTTATGCGATTCTGCCCAGGTAACGTCATATCCGTAATCTGATATTGCTACACCTCCGTAATTAACGTTGCTAGTGCCATTCCAGAATGAATATCCGTTGGCGCCGGTAGTTACGATGGTCAGGAATCCAAATCTTCGTCCTCCACCGCCAGAACCGGTGATACCGTTAGAGTAGCGTAGTTTCACCATTTGGAAGACATCTTTAGCAGACTCAAAGAATTTTTCATTTGACAAAATCCATCCCACACCAAAGGAAGGGAAAAAGCCGAATCGTCTGCTAGGAACAAAGTTTTCTGAACCATCGTACGCAAAGTTGAACTCTGCAGCATAACGGTCATCGAATAAGTAGTTTGCCCTACCTACGACACGCTGCGTGCGAAACGGAAGCGACGAGGTGAGGTCGCCGGCAAAGGCTGCCACATAATCTGTCTGTGTATAGAGCAACAGTGCATTGATATTATGTTTGTCAAGTTGTCGGTTATAGTTGGCACCGCCTTCGAAATAGAACTGTCTGTTTCCGTTGTTGCTGCGGCTGTAACCTAGGTTTTCCGAGCCATTAGCCATGATTACTAAGTTCAGAGAGCCGTCATCATTGTACGGATTGGCCCGGTCTATAGAGTATGTTGTCCTGCTTCTAGTACGCGAGATGTTGTGTGCGTTGTAGGTATCGAAGGAGAACATTCCATAGGCCGACAGTCCTGGCGTGATGCCGTTGAGATCCTGTGTGATTTTGGCGCTTGAATTCAGCTGGCTGGAGAAATTATTTTGATATCCGGTTTGTGTTACCAAGGCGTAAGGGTTAGGTTGTGCGTCCGACGATTGGTTTACGGCAGGAACCAAGTTGCCAGGATACATCAACGGATATAATACGGGGTTGGTCTGCATAACTCTGGCAAAGGCATCCTGCGGGTTGATACCTGGATAATTAGTATTGATAACGTAACCTAAGATTCCCAAAGAGAACTTGGTAGTTTTCGTCCAGTTCATATCTATGTTGGACGTGAAATTATAACGTCTGAAACGAGTGTCGGCTTTATAACTTTGTAGATTGTCTGTTCTTAGCAAACTGGTTTCATCATAATAGGATATAGCGGAATAATATTGCGTATTTTCGGTACCTCCACGCGCACTGAAGTTTGCCCTTCTGTTATAAGATCCTTTTTTGAAGAGGGCGTCCATCCAGTTTACATTAGGATAGAGGTACGGGTCTGTTCCGTTGAGAGTATTTTGGATATATTCTTCACTGTATTCTGGAGCCAGTCCCGAAGCAATCATAGCTTCATTGCGCAGACGCATATATTGTTCGGCGTTGGTGAGTTCTGGGCGTTTGGTGAAGTCCACCATACCTTGATTGTAATTGAACATGAGAGTAGGTTTTCCCACTCTACCTTTTTTGGTGGTAATAAGTATTACACCATTTGCTCCTTGAGCGCCGTATACCGCTGTTGCGGAGGCATCTTTGAGGATGGTAAGGCTAGCGATATCTTCAGGGTCGAAGGCGTTGAGATCTCTGCCTTGTACTCCATCCACCACGATAAGGGGAGAGGCGCTATTTTGTGAGTTGAAAGTCGCTATACCGCGAATCCATACATCTGCAGCGTTACTTCCTGGAAGTCCCGTACGCTGAACGCCCACAAGACCGGCGATACGTCCGGCAAGAGTAGCACTTAAATTTGCTACCGGTTGTTTAAGTTCTTCGATCTTCACGGAAGATTGAGCGCCCACCATGTTGATCTTACGCTGTTGGCCGTATCCTACCACGACTACCTCATTGAGACTATTGTTCAGCGCTTTAAGGGTGATGGTAAGGTTGATGCTGTTGGTGATGGCTACGGTCTGTTCTTCATAGCCTACGTGGGAGAAGCGTAGGGAGTCACCGCGTTGTGCCATAATTTTAAAAGTTCCCGACTGTTCTGTAGCTGTGGACTGATTGGTTCTCAGGTTAGTAACACTCACGGCACTTAAATTCTCGTTAAGTTCGTTTTTAACGGTACCCTGAATTTCTATGTTTTGCTGAGCCGATACAGGAATTGTCCATGCTGCTATGAGCAGGATTATTTGAACAGCCCTAGTCATAAATTTTAACATGTGTAAATTTCTCATCACATAAATAATTGGTTGTTAGTTAAAGTAGTTTGTTGTTTAATACATAACATAAGGTTATTCGATAATTGTAGGAGCCACTGCCCGTTACGAAGATGGTTGTGGTTTATGAACTGCGAGATCTGTCGAAGTTCATCCTCTTAGGAATGGTTTTGTTGCTCATATTCTTAGGTATATTTTTTTGGTTCTTAACAGTTCGGTTTAGTGCCGATGTATAAAGTTAAGAACAGAGCAAAAAGGAAGTTGTTAATCCATTCCTAATGGAATGTTAATAAATTGTTAATAGGATGGTAAATGGTTGTAAAAGAGGTTGTTTGTGTTTTATTTAGGGACTTATTCTTCGAGTTTGAATATAAATCCTACACCATATATGTTCTCGATTTTTACGGTAGAAGAATGGTTGAGGATTTTTCGAAGTCTGGAAATAAACACATCGAGGCTGCGTCCCATGAAGTAGTCATTTTCTCCCCATACGGCAGTGAGGATTTCATCTCTTTTGAGGACTTTGTTTTTGTGTGTGAAAAAATATTCCAACAGGTCTACTTCACGTTGTGTCAATACGATAGGCTTTTCGTTAGCTACGATAAGCTGCATGAGGCTGGTGTCGAAAGTGACATCTGAGGTTTGGAAGAGGGTATGGGTAGGCGAGGGCTGTACATCATGGTCGTGAAAGAATCCTGACCGACGTAATATCACCTTGATACGAAGTATAAGCTCGTCTATATCGAATGGCTTAATAATATAATCTTCGGCCCCCATATCGAGTCCATAAATGCGGTCCTTTTTCTCGTTTCGTGAGGTAAGGAATAGGAAAAATAAATCTCTGTTAAGTTTTTTTATCTGTTCGGCCACTTCAAAGCCATTGATGTCAGGAAGCTGAATATCCAAGATGACTAGGTCATAATTTATTTTGGCAGCGATGAGGTCTACAGCCTGCTTGCCATGTCGCACCCATGTTACTTCAAAACCTTTCAGCTCTAGGTATTGTTTTACGACATTACCTAAATCCATCTCGTCCTCAACAAATAATATTCTCGCTGACATATTACCTTTTTCCGTTAATTTTAATAGTAAATTTTGTGCCTTTATCTATTACGCTTTCTACTGCAAGCTCCCATCCGTGCAGGTTTACAACCTGTTGTACATAGAAGAGTCCTAGTCCCAACCCTCCTTCTTCCACTCTTTGCTTGCCTCTGAAGAATTTTTTGAAAATATGCTTTAAGCTTTTCAGATCTATTCCTACACCATTATCTTGAATTTCGAGATGTATGTTTCCCTCTTTTGGATATACACGGATATTGATGATTTTCTTGTCGGAAAGGTTGTATTTTATTCCATTGTCCAAGAGGTTGTATATCATGGTAGTGAATAGCACCTTATTCATCTCTATGTCGTTGATGTCGCCTTCAATTTCCGGAATAATGGAAACATTGGTATCTAACTTTAAGCTGTAATCTTCCAAAATTTCCATAAGTACGGAAGGTAGATAATATTTTCTTTTATCTAGATTTATGCGGGAGAGCTGGGAGATCATCAAAGACTGGTTGATAAGTTTTTTCAGGCGGATGGTTTGTCTTTTGATGACGGCTATCAGGTCGAGAGCTTTGATATTCTCGTTATTGCTTATTGTGTCTTTCAGCGACTGATTAGCCACAAGAATGGTGGCGATAGGGGTGTTGAACTCATGAGATATACTGTTGATGAAATCGGAAGTCATGGCTGTCAGCTTTTTCTGCCTCATCCAATTTCTATAAGTAATAAAGTAAATGCCTACTACCATCAGTATAGAAAAGATGGCCAGCAAGAAGGTAGGCAGCATAGCTTTGAAAATCTGTAGTGTGCGGTTGTCCTGATCTACATATAGGGCAAATGTTATCTGGTATGAATTAGGTGTATAGGCGCTTACGGTATATACACTTACACTGTTTTGTTTGTCCGTACGTTCTAGTGTGCCTGCAATAATATCTCCATTGGGATGGGAGGGCTGTATGCCCGGTACATTGGGTCTGAAGACAGGAACATAGTGCCTACCGTCAAACGAAAGACTGAGATGTTCGATATAAAGCCCGTATTTGAGCTCTTTATTTAAGTTGAACTGTCTTACAATAGCGGGAAAGATACTATCCATATTCTGGTGGAGCCTTAGCTCATGGATCATCTTTCTCCAGTCCTCAGCTAATCTTCTCTCATAGGCGGTCCTATCACTGAAATACAATTTTTTATATAAGTCCATATTAGGAATAATATGGCTGTCTATGATTTTTTGCGCTCCGGGATACAACTTGTCGTTGCGTATCAAGGCGCTATAATTTTCATGGATAATATCTTTCTCTTTGAGATAGTATTGGTTGTTTTCCAGCTCAAAGGTATTGTAAATAAGTTGAAATTGCACAATCACAAGACACAGCAGGCTGAGTATAGCCACGATGCGATAGATGCTATGTGATTGGACATTCATGGGTAATGTGTTGTCTTGGTTAGAAAATTCGGTTAAATATAGCCCTAAATTGTCAAACGTCAATATCTTTTACCGCCTCAAGAATAAATTTTATTATATTTTTTTCTTGTTAGATAAAACCGTTATTCTATCAGGAAGTATCCGATTAAGTACTTTCGACTATTTTTTTTAGCGTTTGCCCATTGTATTAATTAGGCTTGGAAGGGAGAGAAGGGGATAAAATTTAAAGTATTGTTTCTAACTTGGAGAATGCAATCTTAGTCTGCTCTTTCGCTTGAGGGAAAACGAAAAAAGCTCAACCTTACGATTGAGCTTTTTTTTGTGATCCCGCTGGGACTCGAACCCAGGACCCATACATTAAAAGTGTATTGCTCTACCAGCTGAGCTACGGAATCTCCTTCGTTGTTTGAAGTGTTGCAAAGGTAGGCTTTTTATATGAAAGTGCAAATTTATTTTTGGATTTTTTTACAAGAAAAAGCTAACCTCTTTGCTGTGAACGCATTATTTTTAATCTGAGGATTCTTGATAGTAGCTTAAGCAACTTATGGATAGATAAGTGGAAAATATTTTGTTGAATGGAGAAGAGCATCTGAGATTTTCTTTTGTTAAAATTTGTTAAAACGCTAAACAAACACTTGACAAAGTGTAAAAAGTACACTATCTTTGTGTCATCATAATTTAGGTTTATAATTGGTTATCGAAAGGTTTTCATTCTCCCCGTTTGAAAACCTTTTTTTTATTATATTGATAATCAGGGAATTAAAATTTTTAGTTCTAAATAAATAATTATTTTGGTTGTAAAGGTTTGGAATTTAGTAAGTTAAATTACTATATTTGTATAGGTTTAGGTTGATTTACCTCGGATGAGGTTTACGAGTCCTAAGAATTCGCTCGGGTTCGTTGGACTTGAAAAAAACAAGGGGATCTTGCGATCCCCTTTTTCTTCATATTCAATCCTGATTTTAATATTATTAATTTTCAATAAGTTCTAGCTCAAAGCCATAGAATATTTCCGTGAAAAATTTTCCTTCAGAAAAATATCTGCATTTGAATTGACTGTTTCTTTCATCAGGGAATTCTTTCACAATTTCCATAATGTAAAGTGTGGTATGAGGAGCTAGAGCTCTGTGTCTAGCCGTTTTGTTGGGTCTAATTATTTTTTTTTGCATGCATCATTGGCTCGCAGTTAGATGTATTAAGTAAGTTCACAAGTGTATTTTCTGTGATTATGTGTGTATCACATTAAGATTCTCTATTTGTGTTTCTTTTGTTAGTGTGATATATTACTTCAGCTGTTGAGCTGTTAATAATTGATTTCACTTTATACAGCAACGGTTTACAATATCTGAAAACTCATGTCCGTAGGCTGATATATGTTTTTCATAGTAATTCTACTGGCCGCAAAGATACGAAAAGAATAAATTTGCAAAATAAAACTAGCTGTATTAGAGGGAGGTAAGGAAAATTATAGTGAGTTAAATTGAATTTCTTTAATGGATAATGCGTGAGTTTTAGAGTGTGATATATGAAGTTATATATTAATTCAAAATGATTGGTAAATTGTTGCTTAATTAATAAGATAGTTATATAATCATCTTTTCTCTTTTTTTTGTTGTGGGAAAAATAAATACTTTTAGATGAATAATAAAAAAGTGCGTTTAAACGCAATAAACGCACTTTTTGGCGAAAAACGTACCCGCGGCGGGAGTCGAACCCACATCGGCAGAACCGGAATCTGATATTCTATCCATTGAACTACGCGGGCGTTCCGCAAAAATAAAATTTTTTGTTAAAAATCCAGCTTTTTAAATGATTAATGATGATGATCTTCTTTCACCAGATGTACTTCAAAAACTAATTTTAGGTCTACGCTTCCAACCGAGATATCAGGATTATTCCAGTCTGAAGCTTTAAGCGTTTGTTTGGCCGCAGCAGTAAGATGACGCATGATATATTGGAGTTGAACTTTTTTGTCCCCTTCGTGAATGGTGATATAGTTACTGATTCCGACATTATGTTCATCACCATATTCGAAGGACAAGATTTTTTCGTCCGCGCCTAACAGGAAGGCTTGATGGTTTTCCGGTTTGTTGAGGAAAGTCTGTTGTACCTCACGCTTCAAAAAGTCGTAAGCAATAAGGTCCATCTTATAGGTATGTCCTTCTTCTAGGTCTACATGAGCTCCTGCTTCCGGCAGGAAAGTTTTATCGTCAAATTTTATTTCCTGAACTTCTTCACCTTCTACTGGCAGATAGCTAACTTTTCCGTCTATCTCCTGCTTTTCAACGGCTGTAAAAATAAGTTTAGCTCCTCCCAATTCTTCCTGATCGATTTCAGGTGTAGGTTCATCTTTTGTGCAGCTAGTAAGACTTAATAAAGCAAAAAGAATAAATGCGTACTTTTTCATAAGATTATTGTTTTATAATGAGTAATTAAATTTGATGGCAATATTTCTCCCTTTACTGTGGGCATAATATCTTAACCTGTCCAAATAGTTTTTGTATTCGGTGTTGAAAAGGTTCTCTGCAGCTATGCTGAATAACAGATTACGCTTTTCTTTAAGAGCAAAGCTTTTACTGTATATCAGGTCAAACAGATGGTAGGATGGCGGCGGTACATCGAAGTCGGAACCTTCCTCAAAACGTGTTTGTGTTCGCTGAAACTGATGTTTGAGTTTCAGATAATGCGCGTTTTCATTGTGCTTGTTGATACGGAAAACCAGAGATTGTTGTAACCTATCTCCCGGAATATTGGGAAAGAAGCTATTGTCCTGCAAATTTTTGGCATGAACGAAGCTGTATTGAAGTTGATAATCCCACCGTTGAGCAAGCCGTAGAGAAGCATCTATATCTACGCCATAGAAGAGGGCGTCGGCCTGGCTATAGCGGAAGATGGGGAAGGTGCCTCGTATAGTCTGTCTGAACTCCTTCGGGCTAGGTTTGTTATAAATATAATCTTTGATAAGTTGGCCATACATCTCGGCATTAAGGTTGAATCTGTTGCTATTGTAGTGTATGCCATTAATCCATTTCGTCGCCTTTTCGGATCGGAGATTTAGGTCTCCGATTTCGTAAGTTGCCGTGCCGTGGTGTAACCCTTCACTATACAGCTCGTTAGCAGAAGGCGCGCGCCAGGCGAATGAGAGCGTGCTGTTCCATGAGAGAAAAGGCGTTATGGAGTAGCGACTATTCACCACGCCGGACAGATTATTGAAGGTCTTACGGTCCTTTAGTAACACCTGAGGGATGGTGCCGTCATCGTTTCTTCGGTCATAGTCGTACCTATAACCTGCGGCATCAAAATATTTGAAATCATAGCGTAGTCCCAGCTGCACCTCTTCTTTACCGAAGGAAAAGAGATGGTTGGCAAAGGCGGCAAAACTATGGTTGTCAAAATTTGGAATGAAAGGTGTAGTACCTGTTCCTGGCGTGTTGTTGTTTACCTGCAGCATACCGTGTATACCTAGCAAGGAGGTTCCTCTTTTTAGGACGATTTCCAGTTGTTGGGATGTAAGGACCATGTCGGCCATAGGAGTCTCTTCACTTTGTACTCTCCGTAGGTCAAATTCTTTGCGATGGTTCTTCTGTATGCTGTAATTAGATTCCAATACAGTGTGGCTGTTCCATTTATAGCGATAGGATATTTTTCCTAGCAGATGTTGGATTTCCTGTTTTGGAGCTCCAATAGTATAGGAAAAATGATATTGCTCGATAGGTCTTCCTAGCTTTATCCTTTGCTGTATATCGTCGATATTGCCTATATGTGCTCCTTGGAAAATGCCTGTTTGAGTCTTAAATTGCGTTAGCAACACCGCAATCTGATGCTTTTCTTTGTGGTATTGAGAGAGCATGTTGGCATGAAGATCAGCTTTTCCCGTATTTCCGAGATAGTATTTAGCGCTGCGAATGTTGCCACTTCTCGCGGCAGTCAGACCTCCTTGCACGGAGAAAGCACCAGACTTTCTTCTTATCAGCGTATGCAAATAGCCTTCTCTTCCGTTGGTGTTGAGGCCGCTGTTCACAGATAGGGAGGACCCTTGATTTTCATCGGAAAGAGGGTTTTCTAACAAGATTAAGCCTCCCAAAGCATCGGCTCCATAGCGGAGAGCGTCAGCATGTTTGATTACCTGTATTCGTTCATAAGCAAAAGGATCGATTTCAGGAGCATGGTCTAGTCCCCATTGCTGGCTTTCATGTCTAATCCCTTGGGTAAGAATGAGAATACGATTGCCGTAATGACCATTGATAATGGGTTTAACAATGTTGTTGCCGGTTTTGAGTGTGTTTATACCGGCAATGTCGGAAAGCATTTCTCCCAGATTCTTGCCTTCCGCTTCTTGTCTGCTCTCTTTGCGTACAGTATTGATTCTATGGGAAAGATTACGCGCAATTCTAACCTCCTCAATCTGATGGGGTTGCGAAGAAAGTGAAATGATTATACTGGTGTCTTGTTGTAAGTCTATCTCTTTGCTGTAAGGAATAAAGGTTTGATGCTGAATGGTAAGCTGGATTTTTCCTTTTGGAAGATTCGGGAAGATGAATTCTCCATTACGGGAGCTTATCGTTTTCTTTTCTCCGACACGCACAAGTACATCGCTCAAAGGGATTGCCGTTTCAGACTCTAAAATTTGGCCACGAAGTACGGCTTGCTGTGCTTTAAGATGCCAAGACAAAAACATTAAAACTACCGTCGTTAGGATTCTAAACATATTGCTGTGTTTGTACAGCTGCAAAAATATCGTAAATGCATCAATGTTGCAAATAAAATGCATCAAAGTTGCGTTTGTGTTTAGAAAAAATTTTTTTCTCCTATTTGTTGTCAGAAAAAGATAAGTATAGTGGTGTTTTATTTAAATATTAATCTTGAAGTTTATATTTCTTAAGGAGCATGATAATAATTACAAGGGTGGATACTAGAAAAAGCACCCACGAGATTATGGAGACGCCTGCAAAAGAGATTTGAGATGTATCCGCCAATAGACAGCCGCCGATGAATGTAGTAGCTGCGGTAAATAACATTCGGTTTAAGGAGTCGCTACGTTGTTTTTGTTTGCGATATCTATCTAGTTCACGACATACTACATCTATTTTTAACGATTCTCCGTTAAGTTTATCGAAAAGTGAACCGACATGTTGGGGTGCTGTGGCAAGGAGACGTTTCACTTCCCAAAAGGTGCTGACATTATCTTGGAGAAGCTTGGTGGGGTCTATACGCTGAGACGCTATCTTCTGTATGTATGGTTTTATCTTTTCAATGATGTTTATATCGGGAGCAAGTTCTCGTCCGATACCTTCCATGAGGACTATACCTTTCACGAGAAGGTAGATATGTTCCGGCATGATGACATTATTTTCGTTGAGAAGGTGAGAGAATTTGCTGAAAAGACTCTTTATGTTGAGCTCTTCCAAGGAGTGACTGTCGATGATGTCTAACAATTCTTCTATAGCACGTTGCAGGCTTTTCTCACTTTTAATGTCGGCATGGATAGCCATTTTTTTGAGGGTGCTGACTAATCGTGCGGCATCTTTATAGATGAAATATACGACAAAGTCTTCCAATAGCTCTTTGTCTTTGGGAGACATCTTGGCTACAGCTCCCAAATCCAGAAAAGCAATCTGACCTTGTGGAGTTACTAAAATGTTGCCCGGATGAGGGTCGGCATGAAAGAATCCGTGATCCAGCAGTTGCGTCAGATATAGTTCAAAGCAGTGGTCGAGAACAACTTCTGGATTGAGAGACCAGTCGGTGATGATTTTTTTGTCGTTTATTTTTGTTCCCTCCACAAAGGAAATACATAGTACGTTGTCATTGCTTAGTTCAGGATATCCTTTCATTGTAAGGATATTTGGGGTTCCGCGGAAGTTGCGTTCGAAGGTTTGTATGTTCTTCAGCTCATTGTTGAAAGAAAGTTCTTCCAGCAGGCTTTTAGCGAAAGCTTCAAAAACATGCTTAAGGTTAATTTCGCGAACGATGCTGTAATAGCTACTCAGCACATCGATGATGTCGCGCATGAGGAGTAGGTCGGCATTGACTACATCCTTGATTCCTTGTCTTTTAATCTTTAGAATAACTTGTTCGCCGTTCTGCAGTTTAGCTTTGTAGGTCTGTGCTATGGAGGCCGAAGCTAGAGGGGTGTCGTCGATTTCACTGAAAAAGTCACTTACCGAAATTTGCAGCTCCTTTTCCAATAGTGCGATAAGGTCTATATCGTCCGGCTTTACGTCGTCTTGCAGCTTTTTGAATTCCACAATCAAAGGGGAGGGGAAGAGGTCTTCTCTTGTGGAAAGTGTCTGTCCAAATTTTATGTAGGTAGGTCCCAGCTCTTCGATAGCCTTGCGTATTCTTTGGTAGAAGGCGGTGTCCTGCGTCGACTGGAGGTCCGTCTCTTTGTTGTCAGTACCCTTACTGCTATCGATTTTTGCTTTTAAATCCTCAAAACCATACTTCGATAGGACTTGCATCAGCTTGGCTGCACGTTTGAGTTTGGCTTTCTGTCTTTCTAAAATCCCTTCCATACCTGTTGTTGTTTACCCTAAAATACGATAATCCATGTTAGGAATATGTCATTAATTAGATAAAGATGAGAGTTCGGGGTTTAGAAGGAAATAGAAACAGATTCAAGAGCGGACTGAGCTTTTTATTTGGTTCTAATTATTCGGTCAAAGCTATATCGGATGGTAAAGGCCTGCTGATTATCTATTCCACCCTGTCGTAGGTGAAACGAAGCCGTAAATTTGGCATCAATATTTTTATTGCGGAAAGGAATCCAGCCTATATCAATGCGGTTGTACTTGTCCCTTCGGTAGAAAGAATCTCCGTTGGGCAGGAAAATGGCGTTGCCCATATATAAGGTATTGTGAAGAAAGAAATTTTTGTATTGCGCATGGATATTGCTGATGAAGGCATTGCTCTTTTTTTCGTATTCTGTTCTGACACGGTCAAATCCCAACACTGTGCCGGCATCAATGGTCAGGGAATCCAGAGATGTGCTTTCCGACAGATCCAGTCCCAGTCGTAATACGAGGACGGCATTGTCCTGGATATGGCTGTCAGGGTCGGAGAGAAGGGTTAGAGCGTTGTGGTATAAGGTGCCGTCGTTGGCGAAATAAGCTTTTCCAAAGCGGTAAAGACCACTGATGCCGGCTATGAAGCGCTCCCTGTTTTCTGTTCCCTGCTTACTGAGCCAATCGATAAATATGGATTGGGTGATATGTTGGTTGTTGAACTTGAAAAACATACCCTCTAGGTTAGGTCTTTCAATCATAAGTGTGTCCGACAGCACCAGAAGAGGAATGTTTACTAGCTTTTCGTGCCGCGGCATAAAGCCTATGCCGAAGTCTATATACGATGAAGTGTATTTATAATAAGCTATAGGGGCAACCTTACTTTTGTTTTCGGTGGTAATGCCAAAGTCCTGTCTATAATGTAAGCCTCCTATAAGCGCATGGTTGTCGTTCAGCTTAAAGTACAACTGTGGAGAGATTATAGTGCCGAAATACGTTTTGTCGATAGTGTAAGGAGCTGTATATTCTCTGTTGTCAGCATAGCCGAAGAAGTCTACCTTAGCACCTACCTCCTGAGCATAAGACTGCTGTACCACAATAGTGCAGATTAAACTTAGGATAAGAATACGTAATTTGGATAAGTTCATTGGTATGTTTTTGTTATAACAAAAATAGAAAATCGTCCCGTAAACCAAAGCTATCGTTAGTTTAATTCCTTAAATGCACAAAAAATTATGGATAAAGTCCTCTGAAGATGTATCTTTGTGTCAAAAGAAAAGGAAATGGTGTTCTTCCTTACCCAACCGCTTGAAAAAAGCTGATGACACCTGGCAAGTTATAGGATAAAATGAATTTGTAATTTGTACAGGTATTTTTATGTCAGCAAATCAACATAAACAGCACGATTTTTCAGGAAAAGTATTTTTGTCATCGACTAAGCAGACGACATTTTATGCGTTGCGATGGCTTCTTCTAAGCTTCCTTATTTCTATATGTATAGGTTCGGCTTCTGCCGGATTTTTGATTTCCTTGGAGTGGGTTACTTCTTTCCGGGAGGAGCACCTGTGGATTATATTTTTTCTTCCTGTCGTCGGTTTTTTAATAAGCTGGATATACGGAAAATATGGCGGGAATGCCGACCGGGGAAACAATCTGATTATAGACACTATACACGAAGGGGGAGATAAGATTCCTTTTCGTATGGCACCTTTGGTGTATGGAGGTACCATTCTTACGCATCTTTTCGGCGGTTCGGCAGGAAGAGAGGGAACAGCTCTGCAGATGGCCGGAGCTTTAGCAGATCAATTTTCGAGGCCTATGAGGCTGTCTCAGGAAGAACGTAGTATATTGCTGATTGCTGCCGTTGCCGGTGGTTTTGGTTCTGTATTTGGAACGCCTTTGGCTGGAGCGGTGTTTGCTTTGGAGTTTTATTTTATAGGTCGCATGCGTTACCATGCACTGTTTCCGGCACTGCTGACGGCTGTGTTTTCGGATCAGGTAGCAAGGATGTGGAATGCTCACCATACGCATTATCATATAGATGTAGTGCCCCTGCAGACTTGGCAAGGGATAGGGTGGGCTTTGGTGGCAGGACTTCTCTTTGCCTTATGTGCTGCAACATTCAGCAAGGCGATGAAAGGAATGTCTGTGTTTTGGAAGAATAAAATAGCTTATGCACCCATGCGTACATTCATGGGAGGTATGCTGGTCATTCTAGGCGTATATCTATTGGGGACTTCAAAATATATAGGCTTAGGGGTACCTACCATTGTGTCCGCATTTGAACAGCAGCAGCTGCCCTATGACTTCGCACTAAAATTACTGTTTACGGTCGTTACCCTGTCCGCTGGATTTAAGGGTGGGGAAGTGACGCCTTTATTTTTTGTCGGTGCTACTTTGGGTAATGCATTGAGCTTTTTTATTCCTTTGCCTACAGCTATGCTTGCCGGTATGGGCTTTGTTGCCGTATTTGCTGGGGCTACAAATACACCTATAGCGTGTACATTGATGGGAATAGAGCTTTTTGGAGCTGAAGGGGCTGTCTATATTGCTATAGCTTGCTTTACAGCGTACCTCTTTTCCGGTAATACAAGCATTTACCGCAAGCAGCGAATTGGAGAACCAAAAAATGGAAGTACCTCTTTTCAGGATAAAACCATTAGCGATGTGGATTAGCTTTTTAGGATAATAATAAATAAACATACATAAAAGGTCATCCTCAAGGATGACCTTTTATGTATGTTTAGATTATTCCATGCAAAGATCCGCCTTTGGCGAAAATCTTGTCAATTTTACGTTCTACCGTTTCATCTTTTATTAAGTCCGGTGCATGATGCGGTTTTCGTCGCGCATCGATGATGACAGGTCCATGGCAGCCCCAATGTTTGAATTTAGTAAAGGATCGGACGCCATAGATATCGTAGGCGGGATTGGATTTGGTGAAAGTTTCCCAGACGAAGTTGTTGACGTTTGCTGCAGCAAAATCGACATTATTCACCAATACGATAAGCTGTATGCCGTCGAAGTTGACATCTTTGGCGGCAGCTGTCCATGCTTCCATAACTTTTTCTTCATTTTCGTATGAGGTGAAATCGGCACCTTCGGCTACAACAATACCTGGCAGGGCCAGTTTAACTTTGTTGAAAGGTCGTGGCAGCGCGAGAGCCGGAGGTAGCTCTTTGGCTAATTCTCTTTTTTTGCGGCCCGCAGCGGCAAACACTACTTTGGAACCTGCATTCAATCCATCTCCTGTATAGTCTAACGTATCTATCGTCGTATTCGTTTGGAAATGCAGGTCTCTGCTCAGATCTATCCTTTCGAATATATGCGTAAAGAATGCTTCGATATTATGAATATCGAGTTGAGGATTGTCCTGTTCTGCCGAAATAAAAAGGTATTTGGCCAGACTTAGTTGGTTTTTTCCTAATATTTGATTTGCAATGGTCAGAATTTCTTGTGGACGTTCTACTTCTTGGTAAGGGGTATATGATTCACGGCCTATAGCGAACAGCAGAGGGTGTACCCCGGCAGGATCCACGGCATGCACCGCCTTTAGTCCATTTATTTCTTTTGGAATGGCATTGCCTGTAATTTCATGTATTAGAGCTCCAAAGCTGGTATCTTCTTGCGGAGGGCGTCCCACTACGGTGAATGACCATATAGGGTCTTTTTTATGATAAACGTTGTGTACCTTCATCACCGGAAAGAGGTGGGTAAGACTGTAATAGCCAATATGATCTCCGAAAGGTCCTTCCGGCTTGGTTTCTCCCGGATATACCGTTCCTGTGATTACGAAGTCTGCATCTGCGGAGATGCAGAATCCTTCCTCGTCATAGAAATACCTGAACCTGCGGTTGCCCAGCGCACCGGCAAATATCATTTCCGACAGCCCCTCAGGCAGAGGCATCACGGCAGAAAGAGGATGGGACGGAGGGCCACCTACGAAGATGCTTACCTTAAGTGGCTTTCCCAAAGCGTTGGCTTTCTGTTGGTGTACACCTATGCCGCGATGTAGTTGGTAATGTAAACCTACCTCTTTATCTATGATGTAGTCGTTGCCTGATAGCTGGATGCGGTACATCCCTAAGTTGGCTTTCATGATGCCGGGCTGTGTAATATCTTCGGTATACACTTGTGGCATCGTAATGAAAGCTCCTCCATCCATAGGCCAATTCACGATTTGGGGGAGCTTACTGATTTGGGTTTTGCCGTAAAGGATAGGGGCTTTGGATTTCTTCTTCCAGGGAAGGGCCCCAAGGGCTATTGCCGACGAGCCGATATAGTCGAAAGGTTTTTTCAACACTGAGGCGGGATCCATCTTCACATCGACAAGTTTTTTGATATGATCCAGCGTGTCCCTGAACATAAATTTCGATCGTTCGAGTGTACCGAAAAGATTAGAGACGGCAGGAAAAGTGCATCCTTTGATATTCTCGAATAGCAGTGCCGGTCCTTCGGCATCAAAGACGCGCATATGGATGGCTGCCATTTCCAGATATGGATCTACTTCTTCTTTTATACGTACCAGATGACCGTGTCTTTCTAAATCGGCTACACAGGCTGCCAAGCTTGGATATCCCATAGTCGTTGAAATCTTAGTGAATTGCAAAAATAAGAGAATATTTCACTTATGGAGAACCGACATACCTATACGGCTGTCTCAATCTTTGAATATTGAAAGGGAATAAGGTTGGTCCACTTAGAATTATCTGTTAAGGTTCTTTTACTCATGGTGTTGATATAGTCTGCGTAATGGTCGTAAGAAACCTTGGATACAATGCGGTTCAGCAGCTTTGCCAGACACTCATAGGGAATGGTTATAATTTTATGTTTTTGCGGAGAGCTGTATTTGCTTAAGTATAGTTGCATGAGTTCTTCTATTTCTACGGCTTGTTGTGCTCCGAACTCCAAGTATTCGTTGATAAAGTCATGTTGCCAGTCTACCTGCTTCACCCATTGTATAAAATCTGAAAGACACACGGGACGTAAGATGACCTTTTCTATAGGTTTGTATAGAAAGATCAGCTTATTGGTCATCATCTGCTGCATGAATCTGTCGAATGCGCTGCCATTTCCAATAGCTACATCTTTCAGAACAATAGTGTAACGTATGCCTTCCTTCTCAAAAAGCTGCTGTATATAAATAATATTGTTTTTATCGTATACCCGTCCGAAGTAGACTATGCGCGTGCAGTTATTGTTCTTGCTTAGTTGTATAAAGTTTTTCAGCGATAGTAGTTCGTACTGTATGCCTATCTCGTCTGCGAGGTCTGGAATCTGTGTAAAGTAGAAAGAGACATCAATCTGCGGAAGAGGGATAGGAAAGGTTAATGACGACAGTCGGATAATATCTACATTGAATAGCTTTGCATTGATGGGATTTGCGCCTCTGGCCTCCAAGAGAGAAGCATCCCGCATAATGCCATAAACGTGAAGGTTCTCACTTTGCAAGGAAGTGAGTATGGCCTTTCCAAGGTAGGTGTTAAGTCCACAGACGAGCGCATTCATAGTTCGTTTAAATCTAAATAAAATCAATTATTATAGAAATATTTATAATTGTCATTTTGTTTGTTAGAATAGTGTAAATATTATTTGGTTTATGGCGGAAATATAGACAAAAACAATATCTTTACAGACAAAATATCACCATCTTGAGGCTCGCACACTATCATGAATAAAAAGGTTATACTGGTTTGGTTTCGAAATGATCTGCGTACAAGTGACAATGAAGTTCTGTATTCGGCTATTGAGAAATCAGATTTTGTTATACCAGTTTATATTTTTGATCCGAGGTATTATACGACCAATAGGTACGGCTTTGAGAATACGGGAGCGCTGCGCCGGCAGTTCATCCTTAATTCTGTAGCAGCATTGAAATCCAAGTTGCAGAAGCTGGGGGGAGATTTGCTAACCTTCGAAGGATATCCCGAAGAGATTATCCCTCGTTTGGTGCAGAAATACGATGTTGATGAGGTGTATCACCATCGTGAGATTGCACGCAGGGAAACCAGAATTTCGGAGTTGGTCGAAGAGTCGTTGTGGTTAGTAAAGCGTAACCTTAAACATTTCATAGGACATACCTTGTACCATAAGGAAGATCTGCCTTTTCCTATAAAAGACATTCCGGATGATTATAACACCTTTAAGAAAAAGGTATCTAAAGAAAGTTTTGTCAGAGAAAGTATTCCAGACGTGACCCATGTGGCTATTCCTCCTCATGTAGAGCGTACCCCTTTTGATGTGGAAGTGGATGAAGAAAATCTTTATCTTTATGGTGAAGGTTGGGCAAAGCAACGTATGGAAGAACTTATCACTCAGGCGGAGCTTACTCAGGACTTGTTTAGCGAACTGAGTCCTTACCTTTCTTTGGGAATCTTATCTCCTGCACAGGTGTATCATTTCTTCCAAAAACATCTGACTTCAACAAAAAAGAAGGTGGTTACCTCAGTTTTGGAAGGATTGTTGTGGAGAGATTACTATCGTTTTATGCTGAAAAAATATCCGAATTGCTTCTTCAAGACCGTAGAAGAAGGTAAGCCGGATAAGGAGTCCTTTGATGCTTTTGTACAGGGTAAAACAGCGGATTCGGACATCAACGAGTTGGTACAAAGACTCAACGATACAGGCATGCTCAATAGATTAGAAAAAGAATTGGTGGCCATGTACTTTGTCTATGAGCGTAAGCTGCCCTGGCGCTATGGCGCTTCATTCTTCGAGCAGCAGCTTATAGATTATGCACCGGCAACGAATTATGGGTTCTGGTCGCATATCGTAGGCAGAGGGACAAGCCTCAAGCATAACCGTAATGAAGACGATTGGTTGAAAATGAAGAAAGCGCTGGAACAAGTAAATCCACAGCCTCATTTATCCAATAAAGTCAAAAAAGTTTCAAAAGAAAAAATATGACTTTGGATAATCCAAAATGTTAAAATTCAATACCAATAACTTCATTATTATTTCTAAATTTGGCGAATTATTTAGACTATAACATAATAATGGATAAACTGACATATTTGAGTAATGCCGATTCAAGTTATATTGACGGATTATATCAAGCTTACAAGCAAGATCCAAACTCTGTAGATTTTGGATGGCAGAAATTTTTCGAAGGTTTCGAATTTGGTCAGAGTTCTGAAGGAGTAGTCATCGATGATGAGAACATCTCAGAACATGCCCGTAAAGAGATTAATGTACTAAATATGATTCATGGGTACAGAGACCGCGGTCACCTCTTTACGCAAACTAACCCTGTACGTGAGCGCCGCAAGTACTATCCGGGTAAAGAACTGGAAACATTTGGGCTGTCGGAAGCCGATATGGATACTGTGTTCAACGCTGGAATTGAAGTGGGCTTAGGCCCTGCCAAGCTGCGCGACATCCGTCAGCTGCTGGAAGACACTTACTGCCGCTCGATAGGAGTTGAATTCAAATATATCCGTAATCCGGAAAAAATAAAGTGGTTGCAAGACCGTATGGAAGCGGAACGCAACCAGCCCAAATATACCCCAGAACAGAAGAAACGCATCCTTCAAAAAATCAACAGAGCTGTAGTTTTTGAAAACTTCCTAGGAACAAAATTCTTAGGCCAGAAACGTTTCTCGTTGGAAGGTGCGGAAAGCTTAATTCCTGCCCTTGATTCGGTAATCGAGAAAGGTGCAGACCTAGGTATCCAGGAATTTATGATTGGTATGGCGCACCGTGGTCGTTTGAACGTGTTGGCAAACATCATGGGAAAACCATACAAAACCATCTTGTCGGAATTTGAAGGTAAAATGTACAAGCAGGAAGATCCTGAATTGCAGTTCGGTGGTGATGTAAAATACCACTTGGGCTACTCTTCAGACATCAAGACCGACAATGGTAAAAGCATCCACCTATCTTTGGCACCTAACCCTTCACACCTAGAGACTGTAGATCCTGTGGTGGAAGGTATGGTACGTTCGAAGATCGACATGAAATACGACGGAGACTCTTCGAAGATAGCACCTATCCTTATTCACGGGGACGCAGCTATTGCAGGTCAAGGGGTGGTATACGAAGTGACACAGATGTCTAAGTTGGATGGCTACAAAACAGGTGGTACTATCCATATTGTAATCAACAACCAAGTAGGTTTCACGACAAACTATAAAGATGCACGTTCGGGAACATATTGTACTGACGTAGCGAAAATCACGTCGTCTCCAGTATTCCACGTGAATGGTGACGATGCTGAAGCGGTAGTGTACGCCATCAATATGGCAGTAGAATATCGTCAGAAATACAAAACAGACGTATTCATTGACTTGTTGTGTTACCGTCGTTTCGGACACAACGAGGCAGATGAACCTAAGTTTACACAACCGTTGTTGTACAAGCTTATCGAAAAACACCCTAACCCTAAAGAAGTTTATGCTAAGAAATTAGAGCAGGAAGGGGTTATTGACGCTAAATATGCTAAAGAATTAGAGAAAGAGTTCAAAGATTATCTGCAAACGCAGCTGGATGCTGCGAAAGCCGTAGAGGTAATCGTGGATGAGGTGCCTATGTTTGGTGGTGCGTGGAAAGGCCTTCGCCCAGCGAAGAAAGCAGATATCTTCAAACCAGTAGATACTAAAGTAGAT
This sequence comes from Sphingobacterium thermophilum, assembly GCF_039541675.1. Lineage (NCBI taxonomy): Bacteria > Pseudomonadati > Bacteroidota > Sphingobacteriia > Sphingobacteriales > Sphingobacteriaceae > Sphingobacterium > Sphingobacterium thermophilum. The sequence continues at coordinate 74,861 of NZ_BAABGR010000006.1, forward strand.
AAGGACACCTTTATCTCTTTAGCAAAACAAATAACTTCTCTTCCTAAAGACAAGAAATTCTTCCGTAAGATTTCCAAACTGTACGAAGACCGTGCAGCAATGATAGACAAGGATTCGTACGACTGGGCAATGGGAGAGCTGATGGCTTATGCTACCTTATTGAATGAAGGTAAACGTGTACGTATCTCAGGACAGGATGTGCAGCGAGGTACTTTCTCTCACCGTCATGCTGTCTTGACTTTAGAAGATTCGGAAGAGAAATACGTACCACTAGCACAGATTAAAGGTGGAGATAAGTTCAGCATTTACAACTCTCTGTTGTCAGAGTATGGTGTGCTGGGCTTTGAGTATGGATATGCGTTGGCAAATCCTCATTCTTTGACCATTTGGGAGGCACAATTCGGTGACTTCTACAATGGTGGACAGATCGTTGTAGATCAATATCTATCTTCTGCTGAAACAAAATGGAAACGCTCTAACGGCCTTGTGATGATGCTTCCGCACGGTATGGAAGGTCAAGGTCCGGAGCACTCTTCGGCACGTATAGAAAGATTCTTGGAGTTGTGTGCTAATGACAACCTTATCATTGCTAACTGTACAACTCCTGCTAATTATTTCCACTTATTACGTCGTCAGTTGGTTCGTGATTTCCGCAAACCATTGGTAGTGTTTACGCCGAAGAGCTTGTTGCGTCATCCTAAGGTGGTTTCTTCTTTGAAAGATTTCACCGAAGTAAACTTCCAAGAAGTGTTGGACGACGCCAAAGTAAAAGCAGCAGATGTAAAACGCGTGTTGTTCTGTTCCGGAAAAATCTATTATGACCTATTAGAACGTCAGGAAAAAGAAAACCGCAAAGACGTGGCGATAGTGCGTATAGAACAGCTTTATCCTACTCCTGTAGAACAGCTGAAAGCTATACGTGCGAAATACAAAAAAGCTACTGAGTTTATCTGGGTACAGGAAGAAAACGAAAACATGGGAGCTTGGCCTCACTTCTGCCGTATCTTCAGAAAAACAGAGCTTGAATTTACAGATTTCATTGCCCGTAGCGCAAGCGGAAGTCCTGCCACAGGTTATATGAAGCAACACGTTGCACAACAAGAGAAAATTATTAATCAAGCATTTGCATAAACAATAATAAAAGCTACGCGTTGTAAATAGTTTACTATTTACAACGTTGGTTTTAAAGATTAAAGACATGAGCTTAGAAATAAAAGTCCCAGCAGTCGGTGAGTCTATAACCGAAGTAACACTAGCCCAATGGCTAAAACAAGATGGCGAATATGTCGAGATGGACGAGAATATCGCCGAATTGGAATCTGATAAAGCTACTTTTGAATTACCAGCAGAAAAAGCAGGTATCCTTCGCATCATAGCACAAGAAGGCGATACCTTGGAAATTGGTGCTGTAGTATGTACGATCGAAGATGGTGACGCACCTGCGACCGAGAAGAAAGCAGATGCTCCAGCAGCGGCAGCAGCTCCTGCAGAGAAAAAAGAAGAGCCATCAGAAAACCCTGACTCTTATGCTGCTGGTACAGCTTCTCCTGCTGCGGCAAAAATCTTAAGAGAAAAAGGTATTGACCCTTCTACAATCAAGGGAACAGGAAAAGACGGACGTATCACGAAAGAAGACGCTGAGAAGGCTCAAGCTAAGCCAGCAGCTCCTAAGGCAGCAGAAAAAGCAGCACCGGCGGCGCCAGCTTCAGCTCCTGTGGTAAATACTGCTTTCTCACGCAACGAGCGTCGTGAAAAGTTAAGCTCTCTTCGTAAGACTATTGCCAAACGTCTTGTGGCAGTGAAAAATGAAACAGCTATGTTGACAACATTCAATGAGGTCAACATGCAGCCTATCATGGACTTGAGAGCTAAATACAAAGATATCTTCAAAGAGAAACACGGCGTAGGATTAGGTTTCATGTCGTTCTTCACCAAAGCTGTAACAACAGCATTGAAAGAATGGCCTGCCGTAAACGCTCGTATCGAAGATAACGAAATTGTGTATTCGGATTTTGCAGACATTTCCATTGCAGTATCTGCTCCAAAAGGATTGGTAGTTCCTGTAATCCGTAATGCCGAGTCCTTGTCTTTGTTCCAAATCGAAAAAGAGATAGTGAATTTGGCAACAAAGGCTAGAGAAAATAAATTGACTATAGAAGAGATGACAGGTGGTACATTTACTATCACTAATGGTGGTATCTTCGGTTCGATGATGTCCACACCTATCATCAACGCTCCACAGTCAGCTATATTAGGTATGCACAACATTATCCAACGTCCTGTTGCTGAAAACGGTCAAGTGGTAATCCGTCCGATGATGTATCTTGCCTTGTCTTACGACCACCGTATTATTGATGGCCGTGAGTCTGTAAGCTTCTTGGTACGTGTAAAACAATTGTTAGAAGATCCAGCACGCTTATTGTTGGAAGTGTAAAGAGTAATATCCTATATTTACAATAAAAGCCGTTACACGTCATTGCGTGGACGGCTTTTTTCTTTATTATATTATTGGAAAAAAAATCCCTGTATTTTCTAATACAGGGATTTTGCTTATGAAAGAGTAGTTTAGAATAATCCTATTTGGCCGTCGTCGTCGATTTGAACATCTTCCGGATTAGTAATTTCCAACGGGATGTCTTGAGCTTTATTTTCCGGTTGTGCCGTGGTTTCAGGCTCTTTTTGCTGCTCTTGGGCATTATCCTGCTGAGCAAGGTCTATCTCTTGGGTTAATGCTTCTACTTCCTGTACATTGTGGAAGGAGAGTCTGTTGCCTTGCGCTTTGATTTTTTTGACATCAATAATCTCGTTGAGCGGCTGTTCGAGGATTTCTTCCACCTGCGATTTTCCTTTCAGCTGGCGGATTTTTACTACCGGTTCTGGATTATTAGTCAGCAAGATTAATTTTGAGCCAGCCTCCTCGTTGATGAATTTTACGCGTTTGCCCAATGGGATGTCCTCAAAGACAAAACGTTTGACGTAATAAGCTCCAGTCTTACCGTCCCGATGTATTGCTGCATAGACATGCTCAGGATGGAATTTTTCTATACGAATCATCTTGTCATCGAAATGGTTGCTGAGGTCGAAGTTTGATAGCTCATAAGATCCGTCTTCGAAGACCATCAAAATCTTGTCATCGCTTTCGAACTCGCCAAGGTAGACACCTCTTTCGTCCACGTTAAGACGTTTCAGCACATCGTCGTACCAGATTTTACGGCCCGACAGGGTAGATTTTCCGGCACTTTTGAATGTGATTTTCTTGACAGGGTATTTGGTCACCAGATTACCCATGGAGGCTTTACCCTTGATGGCTATGGAAGCGAAGTCCATATCGAAGGTAAGCTTACGTAGCTTGCTGTGTGGTTTCAACTGTACATGCACTACTTCTGCTTCTCCGTTAGGGTTGGCACTAAAATAAAGCACCTTAGAGCCTTTAGTACCTTTGGTGAGGTCATATTCTTTTTCACGTGTCACGGCCGTCACAGCAAAACGTTTGATATAGCTGTTGCCGTTGCTACCATCGCGGTAGATGGCATTATATATGGTACGGTCGTCACCTTTTTTGAATACCGCTACGTGGATGATGTCTTTACCCACGAATACTTTATCTTGCACTTTGACCACCGTATATTTACCGTCTTCCCGGAATACTATGATGTCGTCGATGTCCGAACATTCGGTGACGAACTCATCTTTCTTCATTGAGGTGCCGATAAATCCTTCGGCACGGTTGACATAAAGTTTGGTGTTTGCTAGCGCTACTTGGGCTGCTTCAACTTTGTCAAATACGCGAAGCTCTGTCTTCCTTTCGCGACCTTTGCCATATTTGTCGCGAAGGTATTCGAACCAACGTATAGCATACTCTGTCAGGTGCTTTAGGTTTTTCTTTACTTCAGCGATTTCTTCATTCAAAGCCTTCATCTGCTCGTCCGACTTTTTCACGTCGAAACGTGTGATGCTACTCATAGGCTTTTCGATAAGTTTTTTGTAATCCTCAGGTAGGATTTCCCTATAGAACTGGTCGAAGAAAGGGGTAAACAATCTGTTCAACACTTCTACGACGGTTTCGAAATCGCCCGAATTTTCGTAATCCGGATGTTTATACATCCCTTCTTGGATGAAGATTTTGAGTAGGGAGTTGAAGAAAATTTTCTCCTGTAGTTCTGCCAGCCTGATCTCTAGTTCACGTTTCAACAGGTTTTTAGTCTGCAAGGTGTTTTCGATCAGGATGTCGTTCACACTCATGAAGTGTGGTTTGTTGTCTTTGATGACACAAGTATTCGGAGAAATAGAAGTTTCGCAGGCTGTGAATGCATAAAGTGCGTCTATGGTCACATCTGGCGATATTCCCGGTGCCAAGTGTATGATAATCTCAACATTCTGGGCGGTATTATCTTCTATTTTTTTGATTTTGATTTTTCCTTTGTCGTTGGCCGCCACGATGCTGTCGATGAGGCTTCCCGTCGTGGTACCATACGGGATTTCGGTGATAGCCAAAGTCTTCTTGTCACGCTCTTCGATTTTGGCACGGATACGTACTCTACCTCCGCGTTGACCTTCGTTGTAGTTGGTCACGTCGGCAAGTCCTCCGGTAGGGAAGTCCGGATAGAGGTTGGGTCTTTCGCCTTTGAGCACTTGAATAGAGCCTTCGATAAGTTCCAAGAAGTTATGGGGCATGATTTTGGTTGCCAGACCTACGGCAATACCTTCCGCCCCTTGGGCAAGCAACAAAGGGAACTTCACCGGTAAGGTGATAGGCTCTTTGTTTCGGCCATCGTAACTGAGCTGCCATTCCGTAGTGTCTGGATTGAAGACTACCTCATTAGCAAATTTGGACAGACGTCCCTCGATATAACGGGGTGCTGCCGCCGAATCGCCTGTCACCGGATCACCCCAGTTACCTTGGGTATCTATGAGCAGATCTTTTTGTCCCAGCTGTACGATAGCTTCGCCAATTGAGGCATCACCGTGCGGGTGATACTGCATGGTGTGACCTACGATATTGGCAATCTTGTTGAACCTGCCGTCATCTTTCTCTTTGAAAGAGTGTAAAATTCTTCGTTGTACGGGTTTGAATCCGTCATTGATATGAGGAACGGCACGGTCTAATATTACGTAAGAAGCATAATCCAAAAACCAATTTTCATATAATCCCGAAATCGGAATAATGTTACTTGCCTGATCTTCCGATGAAGGATTTTGATTTTGGTCTTCTATATTATTCGTTTCGTCAACCATCTATTTTTTTGTGTTTGATTGTTATACAGATTCAAGTTTCTGAGTTTGGTAAAATTACAATTTCTCTTCAATTTTCGTCCATTAAAAATGAGAAATCCCCCTCAGATTGCTATCTTTATCTAAGTATAATTTATAAACCTTATATTTCCTTATGAGATACTTTGTTGCCTTTTTTTTATTTGTTTTCAGCCTGTTAGACGTTCAAGCTCAGGAATTGCGTTACAAGGAAATTCAAGGGATAGCCTATTCTTCTTCTAAGGACAGTTATGTGCAGAAGCAATGTCTATTGGATTTCTATTATCCCGAGGACAAGAAAGACTTTACTACGTTGATATGGTTTCATGGGGGAGGACTCACCTCAGGGAATAGGGCTATTCCTGAGAGGCTTAAGGGCGGGGATTTTGCGGTGGTATCCGTAGGATATAGGTTTGCGCCACAGGTCAGGGTGGAAGACATCATAAAGGATGGTGCAGAAGCCATAAGTTGGGTGATGAAAAATATTGCTAACTATGGGGGAAATACACAGAAAGTGGTAATTGGTGGTTATTCCGCGGGAGCGTATCTGGCGCTGATGCTGGCCTTGCGAAAGGAATATCTTGCAGTACACAGTGTCGATGCCGATCAGCTGTTGGGAGTCATCTCCTGTTCGGGACAAGCCATCACACATTTTACCGAACGTCAAAGTCGTCATATCCGCGATACGCAGCCCATAGTGGATGAGATGGCTCCTCTCTATTGGGTGAGAAATACACCTTTCCCCATCATGTTAATGACAGGAGATAGGGAGCTGGAAATGCTCGGCCGCTATGAAGAAAATGCTTATCTGGCGCGTATGTTGAAGTTATGTGGTCATAAAGATGTGAAACTTCTTGAATTTCAGGGGTATGACCACGGTATGCTGACACCAGCACTGCCTTTGGTTGTAAGACAATTAAAGGAATGGGAAGCGTTACGGCTGACTAATTCTAATCAAAAGTCAGAAAGTACAAAAAAATGACGAATGTTATTTTTAAACATCTTACCAAGATATTAATTTTGTTAAAGAAAGCGAAAACCTTTAACTATTATTGTGATTGAAAGATTGAAGTATGGCAAAGCGTAATTATGTTTCCAATTCTACGGATAGCCCTAGAATGTTCAAGAATGATTTTCTTGAGGCCTTAACGAAGGTGCATTTTTCAGTACCTATAATTTTCTGGGTTCCGGTGATGATTTATTTTGTTCGTAAAGCTTATGTGGTGGGTCAGCTACCCGTATCACATATTGTAGGCTATTTCTTGTTTGGGTTGGCATTTTGGACCTTGGCAGAATATATTTTGCACCGTTGGGTCTTCCATTATCACCCAAAAAGTGAATGGGGACAACGTATACATTTTATATTTCACGGAGTGCATCACGATTATCCGAAAGATAGATTACGTTTGGTGATGCCTTTGTCGGCAAGTATTCCTATGGCCACTATCATATACTTTATATTTTATATTTTCTTCTCGGAATATAATTTGGCGGCATTTTTTGCGGGCTTCATTTTAGGTTATTTGATTTATGATGAATGTCATTACGCGATGCACCATGCCAACTTCAAATCAGGCTTTTTCAAGAAACTAAAGGATCATCATATGTTGCACCACTATTCGGATCCGGAGAAAGGATTTGGGGTGAGTTCAGCATTTTGGGATAAAGTCTTTAATTCAGGCTTTCCGTCAAAAGTACAAAAAGAGAAGCAATCATAAGGTTGCTTCTTTTTTTATTGGAAATGGGTTAAAAGACTTTGCGCTGTATTCTTATAGCGTTAAGGATAGCCAGTAACGATACCCCTACATCAGCGAAGACTGCTTCCCACATTGTGGCTATGCCTCCGGCACCTAGGAGGAGTACGGCACCTTTGACTATAAAAGCTAAGGTAATATTTTGCCAAACAATTTTTTTTGTTTCTCTCCCAATTTTTATTGCCATAGGGATTTTAGCGATGTTGTCGTCTTGAATCACCACGTCTGCTGTTTGTATGGAGGCGTCGGAGCCCAGCCCGCCCATGGCGATCCCCACGTCACTCAGGGCAAGTACAGGGGCGTCATTAAAACCATCTCCCACGAAGGCGACAGAAGTTGTCGATTGTTTGATGGCTTTGAATTTTGTTACTTTATCTTCGGGCAGCAAATCACCGAAGTAGTTTGTTATGCCTAGGCTTTCGGCAACATGCCGTACAATAGCATTTTTGTCTCCACTAAGTACCGTACAGTCGATATGATGGCTTTTAAGAGCCTGTATAGCCTCTTTTGCCTCTGGTTTGATTTGATCGGCAATGGTAATATATCCTGCATATTCGTTATCCACGGCTATAGCCATGGTAGTATATACGATATCTTTAATTTCTGTGTCGTAGGAGATGCCGAATTTGTCTAGGAGTTTGGTGTTGCCTACTAACAGCTGTCTTCCGTCTATGAGGGCGCGCAGACCGTGTCCTGCTATTTCTTCAATGTGGGTGACAGAATAGGAGGGGGCTTCCTGTCCTACATATTCGCGGATAGCCGTAGCAATGGGATGGGTACTGTTGCTTTCAGCCATATTCACTAAATGAAGAATGTATTCTTTGTCCAATTCTTTCTTTATTTGAATATCCTGTATAGAAAATACGCCTTGTGTCAGGGTGCCGGTCTTGTCTAGGACGACATGGCGAATATTTGCAAGGCTATCAAGGTAGTTGGATCCTTTGAATAGTATTCCATTTTTGCTGGCAGCTCCTATACCACCGAAATATCCCAAAGGAATAGATATTACCAAGGCACAAGGGCAGGAGATGACAAGGAAGATGAGGGCGCGGTACAGCCATTCGCTGAAGACATAGTGACTGACAAAGAGAGCGGGAGCAAGACAGATGAGAACGGCTAGCCCCACTACAATAGGTGTGTATATTTTGGCAAACTTGCGTATGAACAGTTCCGTGGGGGCCTTTTGCGCGGAAGCATGCTGTATGAGGTCCAATATCTTACTCAGTTTGCTGTCCTTGTAGGCAGTGGTGACACGCATGGTGGAGGCTGTTTCAAGGTTTATCATACCGGCCAATACAGAATCGCCTTTTCTTTTCGTGGAGGGTTTGCTTTCTCCTGTCAGCGCTGCTGTATTGAAAGAAGCCTTTTCATCCATAAGCTCCCCATCTAGGGCTACCTTTTCTCCTGGCTTCAGAAGTAGGATGTCGTCTATGCACGCCTCGGCCGCGTTGATGGACGTCTGTACGTTATTCTCTATACGGGTGACGGTCTCGGGGCGTTGGTCCAGCAAGGTTTTGATGTTAAGTTTAGCTCTCGATACAGCAAGAGACTGTAACACTTCTCCTACGGAGTAGAAGAGCATGACAGCCACTCCTTCGGGGTATTCACCAATAGCAAAAGCTCCTAGTGTAGCGATGCTCATCAGCAGAAATTCGGAGAAAAAATCTCCCTTTTTGATGCTTTTCCAAGCATCTTTCATCACCGGAAAGCCTACAATAAGGTAGGCGAGCCCGTACCATAGAAGAGCGATACGTCCTTCAAACCAATTTGCTTTGAATAGGTGTTCCGTTGCTAGAGCGGAACACAATATAACAAACGCTAATATTGGGCGGAAAAAGAGTTTCCATTTGGGTAAGACTTTGGAAGCATTCGTATGGTTGTGTTCGGTCGTACTTGGTGAAGTGGTAGACTCCGAACAGCAGCAAGCACTTTCTTCGGCGGCATATGTGTGCGTATGTTTCATGAGGTTGCTCTTGAGTATTATAAATATATCAAAAGTGACGCCAATAGTCATACTCTTGAGAGTAAATATTTTATGTGGGGAAATTTTATAATTTTTTTGCTAAAAAATTTAGTATTTTTGTGAAAAGAGATAGCAATATGGACTGGCAGGATAGTAAACGGTTTGTTTCGCATTTGGATTTGGATACGTTTTTCGTCAGCGTAGAGCGTTTAAAGAACAGCCAATTTATGGGGAAGCCTTTGATTGTGGGAGGATTAAGTGATAGGGGAGTGGTGGCTGCCTGCAGCTATGAGACACGTAAGTTTGGAGTACATAGTGCCATGCCGATGAAGCTGGCTTTGCGTCTGTGTCCTCATGCTATTGTGGTGCGTGGCGACTCGGAGAGCTACAGTTACTATTCACGTCTGGTGACGGATATTATTGCGGAGTCCGTTCCTGTGATGGAGAAGGCCAGTATCGACGAGTTTTATGTAGATCTGACGGGGGTAGATCGTTTTTTCGGATGTGGTAAGTTTATGTCGGAGCTGAAGAGCCGTATCCGTAAGGAAACGGGGCTACCGATAAGTTATGCGTTGGCTTCCAATAAGCTGGTCAGCAAGGTTGCTACGGATGATGCCAAGCCGGATGGACAGAAGGAGGTGGCGCACGGCCAAGAAAAGTCCTATCTAGCTCCGCTGCCTATAGATCGTATGCCGGGCATAGGACGTAAAACTTCTACCTTGCTGCAGCAGATGGGGGTGCGGACGATTAAGACGCTGAGTGAGATTCCGGTGCCTATGATGCAAAACCTGCTGGGCAAGCATGGCGTAGAGTTGTCGCGTAAGGCTAATGGGATAGATCCTACGCCTATCGTGCCCTACTCGGAACAGAAGAGCATCAGCACAGAAGAGACATTTCAGCAGGATACTATAGATATGAAGTTTCTGAATAGCGAGTTGATTCGCATGACCGAGAAGCTTGCCTTCCAGCTTCGGCAGAGCAAGAAGCTGACGGGTTGTGTGACGGTGAAGCTGCGCTATTCCAACTTTGATACGGTGAGCAAACAGATGGTAATTCCCTATACAGCCTCGGACACCGTGTTGATTGCCAAAGCTAAAGAGCTGTTTGCCAAGCTGTATGAAAAGCGTATGCTGGTGCGTTTGATTGGGGTTCGTTTCAGCCATTTGGTGCACGGTTCCCATCAGATTAGTCTTTTCGAAGATACGGAAGAGGCGGTGCGGCTGTATCAGGCTATGGACATCCTGCGAAATAAGTATGGTGAAGAGACCGTAAAGCGTGCGATATCCATTCCTCCCAAACCTAAGAAAGTGTGAAGAGGTATGTTCCGCTTTCCACGTGAAAGCGGATTTCTTTCTTTGTTTGCCGAAACATCCTATAACCTTGCTGAAGGTTTTTCCAAAATGCTAGGGTCTTCTCTTCGAATTGCGGACGGTACTTTTGCATATTTTCTTCCGTCATCTCAAAAGGAAAGATATAGACTGGAATGGAGCTTTGTCCCGACTCTTTAGCCCAGAGGGCATATAAATAGATTTCCTTGATGTTGTCGTCGCCGATGGCAAGGCATCCTTTGGAGTCACATTTACCATGGATGAAAATATCGGAGCCCGTATGCTGGAGAGCTCTGTCAAGTTCGTTGGGGTAGTTAATTCCGAGCGATAAGTAAAATTTACTTTTCGGATTGAAGCGGGCAATATGGTAGAAGCCTTCGGGTACCTGCTTGTCTCCTTCCGCCTTTTTGGGGCCTAAGGTTCCGGAGCGGCCGCATATTTTATACTGAGCGAGGTGCAGATAAGTATGCTTATTGCAGGATTTGGCATACAGGTCTAACCTGTTCACATCTTTATAAGCGATGATAAGGATGTTCAGGGCATCATGTTGAAGGTTATGGTTTGCAAGCGTACGCAGCAAGAGTGTTTCTTTTTCGGCCAGAGCTATGCGTACACGATTTTCTTCTTGTGGCATAATAGGATTGTTCGTGGTATCCATCAGGCAACAATATGAATTTTGTATTTCGTCAATAATGCGGGAAGGCTGTCCAAAGCGAACTTAGCGCCTTTGAGCTGATTTTCTTCGGGGTCGATGAGAAAGTTATAGGCACTGCTGAAGTCGGCCCTTTCGAGGTTAGTATGTGAAAATTGAGAGCGCAACAAATCACATGTATTGAAGATAGCTTCTTTAAAGGAAGATTCTTGGAAGTCTACCTCATGCATATGGCAATGGTCAAATCTTATCTTCTTGAATTTCAGTGCTGCAAAAGAACAGTGGTCTAAGATACAAGATTCGAAGGAAAAAGACAGGTTGAAAGGGTTGGCTGTGGTAAATAGCAGTCCTAACATCTTGCAATGGGAGAAGGAGCATTGCTGAAACATGGTGTTTTCTATTTTTGCAAGGCTGAGGTTGCAGTTTACAAAGGAGCAGTCAATAAATTTACTGCCGCTAAGCGTTGCGGCTTCCATGTTACACTGTTCAAACCGACAATATTCGTAAGCCGCTAAGGGAAATCCTCTCTCCTGAAAGTTCTCCTTCGCGAAAGCTTTATCTTCTATCAGTGGAAGGGTCATATATTTTTGTTAAATATAAGTAAGTTAGGTTTTCGACCTGGATTTTTAAAATGGATCTGCCACTTCGAAAGAGATGACTTCTTTTGTAGAAGGATGTATGAAGGCTATATATCCGGCATGGAGGTGTAGGCGGTCTGCTCTTTTACCGTAGAGGTCGTCTCCAACGATAGGGGTGTTCAGCCCTTTGGCATGTGCTGCATGTACACGGAGCTGATGGGTTCTTCCTGTCAGCGGATAGAAATGTATTCGTGTTTTGTCACCTTCTATGGTTACAACCTTAAATTTTGTTTGTGCCGGCTTGCCATATTGATAGCATACCACCTGCCGAGGTCGGTCATCCAAATCTACCCGCAGAGGCAAGTCTATCAATCCTTCTTGTTGATGGATGACACCGTCGAGTAGGGCTGTATAGCGTTTGGTTACGGTGTGACGAATAAACTGATCTTGGATAAATTGATGTGCTTCCTTGTTTTTCGCCAGTACGAGAATACCGGAAGTAGACATGTCTAGTCTATGAATGATGAGTGGGCCTGTGAGGTGTGGATATTGGTCCTGTATACGCGTCTGTACGCTGTCCTGCACATGGATTCCCGGCACCGATAGAAATTCTGCGGGCTTGTTTACGACGAGGATATGCTCATCTTCGAAGATTATGTCTAGGTCTGAAGGTCTGCCTTGATGGTGCAACATAGGGTTGGGATCTACGTCAAGTCCTTGCAGCATATGTCCTAGGATAGGTTCACACTTACCCCGACATGAAGGATAGAAATATTTGTGTTTACGTACTTCGGATGCCGGTGACGCACCCCACCAAAATTCTGCCATACATATAGGTTTTAGTTGGTGTAGGTAGGCGTACTGCAATAGTTTAGGGGCAGCACACTCTCCTGCACCTGCCGGTGGGAGCATATGTATGGCCTCCTGGAAGATATCAATGACAGAACGTCTTTCCCCTTTGGCGTTAAGAAAGTGGTACTGGTCGAAAAGCCTGTTTTGTAGGGCTGCAGATTTGGATTTACGCAGTTCCTTTTTCTGCTCGATCTCTTTTATTAGGGAGTTTAATTCTTCTTCGATAAGAGCTAGTTTTTCCTTACAGCGCATTTTCAGCACATCGTACTCGTGCTGGTCGCGATAGCTTTGCTTGATAAGGTCTTTCTCCAATTCCTCATATTCTTCGGGACTGAGAAGTTCTTTCTGAGTTGCTCGTATAGCTTTACGTTCAGCCTTATTTTTTTTATGCAGAGTTCTCAAGGCTGCCAGCAGTTTTTCATTTTCCTGTTTGCAGGAGTTCCACGCAGCTTTTAGCTCGGCGATACGCGGATTGTGTTCCATCAACTCAATGTCGCGGTTCAGCTGATTTATCGTAGCCTCTTCTTTGAGAAAAAAGCCTTCCGGGTCTAGCATGTCAAAAATCGGAGGCACAAAATAGCGGTGCTTATTTGTCCCTGCCAACTTGCCCGAACAGGCTGCTAAAAAGCCTAATTCGCCTTCCGTGTCTTCCACTACAAGGACACCAAACATCTTGCCTATAATCAATCCTTCTAGCCCTTCCTCCAAACCGAAATTGTGTCTAAAGTCCTGCTGCGTAGTTAGATATTCCTGCACCTGTTCGGCGGCGATGACACTTAATGGGTGAGGCTCATAACAAAAAGGATAGGTAAATTTTTCGGGCTTTTCTATCGATGAAATATCTTTTTGGAAGGTATGTAAATAAGGATCTTTTGATGGCATTGCAATGTTGTCTAGTGCTGCAAAAATACTAAGAAAAAAGCATTATGCCGCACTTCAGATTTCAGTGTTTATGACAATATTATGTTTATCTTTTTTTCGTTTTGCAATACAATTTGAGTACATTAGAATATAAAAACACTACGTATGGCATTTGAGAAGATAAAGTTCGGAAAGTCAGATTTAAATATTGTTCCTTTGATTTTTGGAGGTAATGTTTTTGGTTGGACATTGGATGAGCAAAGTTCTTTCAATATTTTGGACGAGTTTGTGGATAAAGGTTTCAATGCCATTGACACGTCGAACAATTATTCACACTGGGCCGAAGGAAACAAGGGAGGTGAGTCGGAAACCATCATTGGCCGTTGGCTGGAAAGTCGCGGAAATCGTGACAAAGTGATGATTATGACCAAAGTTGGGGGACGTTTCGGTTACGACTCCAAACCGAATACGCAGGGTGCTTATATCAAAGAACAGATAGAACATTCACTACGTCGCCTGAAGACGGACTATATAGACCTTTATCAGACGCATTACGATGATGAGGTGACTATGGTTGAGGAGACTTTACGGGCGTATGAAGATCTTATTAAAGAAGGCAAGGTTCGTTATATCGGTGCTTCAAACATCAGCCCTGAGCGCCTCGTAGAAAGTCTTGACGTGGCAGCGGAAAAGGGACTTCCTTCGTACATCAGCCTTCAGCCGGAATACAACTTGTATGATCGCGCCAAATTCGAAAATCTTTATCAAAAAATAGCTGTGGAGCGGAAGCTGGCCGTAATACCGTATTACTCGTTGGCTAGTGGCTTTTTGAGCGGTAAATACAAGTCGGAATCCGACTTTTCGCAATCCGTAAGAGGAGAAGGTATATACAAGAAATATTGGAACGAGCGCGGCAAGGATATTGTAAGGGTATTGGTTAACATTGCTTCTGCACGTCAGGTGTCTCCGTCGGCTGTAGCCTTAGCTTGGCTTCTGGCTCAGCAAGCTGTGACGGCGCCTATAGCAAGCGCTACAAAATCGTCTCATATACAAGATTTTGTGGAAGCGTTGACTCTGAAATTGTCGGAAGAAGAGCTATCAAAATTGAATAATGCAAGTAAATATTAACTAAAAATAAGAGTCATGAAAACAAATATTGGCATTAAGGAAAAAGACACGGCAAAGGTAGCCGAGATATTAAATAAACTATTGGCTGATCATAATGTTCTTTACATAAAGGCAAGAAACGCACATTGGAATGTAGAAGGTCCTGATTTCCATGCGCAACACTTGTTTTTTGAAACAATTTATGACGCTTTAGCCGAAAATATCGACGACATCGCAGAACGTGTTCGTTCTATTGGTCATTATGCGGTGGGATCTATGAAAGAGTTCTTGGAACTGACAGAACTGTCGGAAGCAAAGCCTGCGAAAAATGACAGTCAAAGCTATATCAAAGCGTTGTTGAGTGACTTTGAAGCTGTGATCATTTCTATACGAGCGAGTCTGGAAGCGGTAGATAAGCATGGTGACGCCGGTACCGAAGACTTCCTTGTAGGATTGATGGAACAGCATGAGAAGACAGCGTGGATGCTTCGTGCACACCTAAAATAAACCCAAAGCGAGGAAATTTCCTCGCTTTGGTGTTTTTAGAAGAACAGACTGAATCCTATACGGGCAGATACAGTTCGTATATCGCTGGCCGTATTGTTCAGGCCATGGTCATAGCGGAGGCTAGGCTCAATGGCTATATTGTCTTTGACAAACCAAGCGTATCCGGCCTGTATTCCGGCAAACAAGGAGTTGTCTTCTGAGGTTGTAATACCTCCAAAATCGATTTGCAGTGGGATGACATGCTTGAAGTAGTATTTGGCGCCAACTTTATAGCTGAGGTAGGTATCAGTGATGCTACCATCTCCAATAGTGTTGTTGATGCTTAATACACCTAATCCAGCTTTCAAGGCTAAGTTGTTTTGGATGAAATATCCTCCTTCTCCACCGATTGACCATTCGTAATCTTTGTCATTGTATTTAAAACTTAATCCACTGGTATTTGTTAACGAAAAAGGAGAAAGGCTTGTTTCTATGAGCCAATTTCCTTTGTTTAAGGGAGATACAGCTTCCTGCGCATGTACACCATAGGAGGAAGCCATCAAAGCTATTGCTAATAAAAATTTTTTCATTGGATGATTGTGAAAGTTCTTTTCCAAATATAGTAAAATAGTGTAAGCTTTATTTCTCTAAGAATTATCATGGTTTTTATCGATAATAATGCTATATTCTTAGAAAATTCTGTTAATTTGCACAGGTTTTAGAAAAGTAAATAACCTTACAATACTATAATATGATTATTCAACCACGTGTAAGAGGTTTTATATGTTTGACCGCCCATCCGGAAGGAACGGCGCAACATGTTAAAAACCAGATCGAGTATGTAAAATCAAAAGGTAAAATTGCTAACGGACCTAAGAAAGTTCTTGTTGTGGGAGCTTCAACAGGTTTTGGTTTGGCATCGCGCATCACGGCGGCTTTCGGTTCTGATGCTGCGACGATAGGTGTGTTTTTTGAGAAGCCTGCCGCTCCGGGCAAGCCGGCTACAGCAGGGTGGTACAACTCAGCAGCTTTCGAGCAAGAAGCGCATGCTGCAGGTTTATATGCGAAAAGTATCAATGGAGATGCTTTCTCCGATGAGGTGAAAGCCAAAACCATTGAATTGATAAAACAGGATTTAGGACAGATAGACCTAGTGGTGTATTCTTTGGCGTCGCCACGTCGTACTCATCCTAAGACAGGCGTGTTGCACTCATCGGTATTGAAGCCTATCGGCCAGCCTTTCACCGATAAGACTGTAGACTTCCACAGTGGTGTGGTGTCGGACATCACCATCAATCCGGTAGAGTCGGAAGAAGATATCGCTAATACCGTAGCGGTGATGGGTGGTGAAGACTGGAAGTTCTGGATGGAAGCGTTGAAAGAGGCCGGTGTGTTGGCAGAGGGTGTAAAAACCGTAGCTTATTCGTACATAGGTCCTGAGTTGACGTATCCAATCTACCGTAATGGAACTATAGGTCGTGCTAAAGACGACTTAGAGGCTACCGTACCAGTAATAAACGATATTCTTAAAGATATCAACGGTGTTTCATATGTGTCGGTAAACAAAGCGTTGGTAACCCAATCTTCATCGGCAATTCCTGTGGTGCCTCTTTACATTTCTTTATTGTACAAAGTGATGAAAGAAAAAGGCATCCACGAAGGAACTATCGAGCAGATGCAGCGTCTTTTTGCTGAGCGTCTTTATACTGCTGATGGCCAGATTCCGGTAGATGATAAAGGACGTATCCGTGTTGACGATTTGGAAATGCGTCAGGATGTGCAAGAAGAGGTGGCAAAATTGTGGAAAGAGGCTACAACGGAAAACTTGGAAGAGATTTCCGACATTGTAGGCTATCGTAATGACTTCTTCAACCTTTTCGGTTTCAACTTCCCAGAAATCAACTACGAGGCGGAAACCAATGAGGTGGTAAACGTGCCAAGCATCACTGAATAATATTCTAGTGCATTATATATATAAAAAGCTCATCGATATTTCGATGAGCTTTTTCATTTTATGTATACTTTCTATTGAATGCTACGTTACAGTACGCCGAAATGTTTCAAAGCGTTCCATATGCCATCGGAATCCACATCATCGGTAATATAGTCTGCTATGGCTTTTACTTCAGGGTTGGCGTTGCCCATGGCGATGCCTATTCCCACATGTTCGAGCATGGTGATGTCGTTCCCTCCGTCGCCGAAGGCCATAGTTTGCGAACGTTCAATACCAAAATGTTGGCAGAAAATATCTATTCCCACCTTTTTGCTTTGTCCTTTGGGATTTACGTCGGCAAAGAGGGGCGACCAACGGGATGATAGGGAGTTAGGCATAACCTTGGCCATGAATTCTTTTTCTTCTTCGGGACCTAGGAAGATGTTGGTCTGCAATACCGAATGGATATCTACTTTGGTAAGATCTACAGGAGGTGGCACAGGAAGATTGAGATGGGCATACATGCCAGCAATCTCGGGAGTGACATCATGGATAGTGATTTCTTTTTCTGACATGAAAGAGAAACTCAACGGTGTCTCCTGTACATAGTCCAGTAGACTTTGGATATCGCGAGGGTCGATGGTCTGCTTGAAAAGAATCAAGCCTTCTTTTGTTACGCAGTAGCCGCCATTGAAGGTAATGTATCCGTCAAAATTGAGGTAGCGGACGTGGTCAATACTGTTGATCGAGCGGCCCGTAGATAGGATGGTTTTTATGCCTTTTTCTTGTAGTTGGGCTATGGCCTCTTCTGTGGAGGCCGCTACTTCGTGTGTCTTGAAACTGAGTAAGGTACCATCAATATCGAAGAAAACGGCTTGAATCGTTGGATTTTGCATAATATTATTTTATGTCCCAAAAGTAAAAAGATATTCTTCAAAATTCAACTTAGGAGGAGCTTTTCGTATCTTTGCCCATCATTAATAAGGACCTCATGACCGTTTTACCCGCATATTTGCAACAGATAAAGCAAAGTATTCAAGATGAGTGCTTTATCAAACTTTCTTTAGGTAACTATAAGGGAAACATTCCTCAGCTGAAAAATATCTATATTAAGGCTGCAATAATCAAACGAGAGCTTAAGCTGTCTTTCACGTATCGCTATCAGACAAAAGATATCACGAAAAACTATACTATAGAGGATGGGTTGAAAGAGGTGGAAGCCCTCATGGATATGTCGGGATTCCGCATTGCTACACTTTTCACTACATTCGAAAATGTAACCTGCGAGCTGAACAAAAAACAGCAATGGTCTGTCAAAAGTCAAAAGGCCACAGCCGTGAAACCTGTCTCCCGCAGTCATGATAACATCAAGCAACGTAAGGTTGGGGATTCCAACAAACAATACCTTAAAGAGCTGCGTCTGACAGACGAAAATGGCAAAGTGTACAAAAACGCTCAGGACAAGTGGAAGCAGATAAACCATTATATAGAGCTGTTGAGTGCGGAGTTGGATGTGTTGCCGCACAAAGAAACCTTGCAAGTGGTGGATATGGGCGCCGGCAAGGGGTATCTCACCTTTGCGCTCTACGACTACCTAAACAATGTGTTGCACCGCAAGAGCCACGTGGATGGGGTGGAGTTCCGTCAAGATCTTGTGGCGTTGTGTAATGACATTGCCCAAAAAAGTGATTTTACGGAATTAAAGTTTGAAGAGGGGACTATAGAAAATTATGTTCCGAAGTCGGATTTGGATATTTTAATTGCTCTTCATGCCTGCGACACGGCTACCGATGACGCCATCTTCAAGGGGATTACATACAATGCTAACCTTATTGTGGTAGCACCTTGCTGCCATAAGCAGGTGCGCCGTCAGCTGGAAAAGGTTAAAGCTAAGAATGATCTTTCGTTCATGACCAAACACGGTATCTTTCTGGAACGGCACGCAGAAATGCTTACAGACGGCATCCGTGCTTTGATATTGGAGTATTACGGCTATCAGACCAAAGTCTTGCAATTTATTTCGGATACACATACACCGAAGAATGTGATGATAATAGCGGTGAAGAAAAGCATCACACCGGACCGTCAGGCCGAAATTCTTCAAAAACTAAAAGTAACAAAAGCGTATTTTGGAATAGAATACCAACACTTGGAAAAACTGTGTGGCTTATGTGCCTAGACGAAGGTCTCCACTATGTGGGGACCTTTTATATTATTTTAGGAATTTTTTGATTTCTTCAATGCTTTGACCGATGTGCTGCGGTGGTATGCCATGTTCACCATCATAATAGTAGGTTTTCACTTCTACCCCTTCTTCTTTGAGTGCAGCTTCCAGCTTTTGGGCTTGTGAAAGAGGAACTAGCTTGTCCTGTCTGCCGTGTAGTAGCAGGAATTTTGTAGGCACAGGATGTACAAAATTATAAGGTGAAGCGTTGAAATACTGAAATCCTTGTTTCTGTGGAGTACCCCCCATAAACGTCCTTAGGATATTTCGGGATTCATCGTTTCCGTCTAGGTAAAGCATGGGGAGATCATAAGGTCCGGAGATGCCTATAACACCTTTGATGCGGTCAGTAGGACTTTTCAATGCATAGAGTGCAGCAAGATGAGCTCCTGCACTTCCTCCTAATAGATAGACGGCGTTTCCATTGACCTGATAGGCTTCAGCTTGCCTGTATATGAAGTCCATTGCTGCTTTAATGTCGTTTTCCGCTGCTGGATATTGGGAGTCTGTAGAGAGTGCAAGCCTGTAGTTGAGCAGAAACAACGCCATATCAGGAAACTCTTTCTTCAGATATTCTATATTTTCTGTATCCAATATGCTGTTGAAGTCGCTTTTGTCTCCGGCTATCCATCCACCCCCATGTATGAGAACCAAAACTTTTGTAGTGGTGGCATCTCTTCCTGCCGGTAACAGAATATCCATTTTATTCTGCTCATGAGGACCATATGCTATATCGGCCAATATGAGATCCGTGTGGGTAGGATAGACAATTTCTTCCTCGCTTTTGCTGCATCCCCACAGGTGTAAGGATAGCATTACGGTCATGATGAATGTTAGCTGCTTCATAATCTATGCTCAGTGGTATATAAAAAGCGCTCAATTTTGATGCCGAGATAACAGATTTTCAATTTGTTATATGTATGGAGGATAAAATTTATGTCTTCAATATTTGTTGCTCTTTCCATACTTCGTTATAATATACTTTGTTGCCGCTTTCAGGGGCTTGTTTTTATACACAGGATGATATCCAGGGCCTGTAAAAAACTCTACCTTGCTGCTGTCGTGTTTATAATACCAAACTTTATGTTCATCTTTGGCTGACAGAGTATCGGGTCTGGTAATCTTTTTTAGAGTAAGGTCCGTCTCGCGGGTGACAAAGAAAACATCATATTCTGATTTATAATCCTCGCATGCTGTGAGGACGTATTCTGTGCCGTTCCAATAAGCACAGCCCTTGTCCTTGGATTGTAGCAAGAGCACTACGCCGACGCTGAGACCTACTGCACCGGCAGCAGCCCACAACAAATTTTTGGTGAATGTAGGCCGGGAGAGGGGTAATGCATCTCTGTTTTTTTCACGTTTATGGGAGTCCTGTTTTTCGAAAACGTGTGCAGCCTCGGTGTCCCCGTCCGGCGCTTTCCCGGCACGCTCTTCCCTCCAGCGTTGGTAGGGGCGCGGCTGAAAGTCGGCAAGTATAGCCAATACCTTTACGATAAGTTCGCTAGGATTTTTTGTATGCCCTGTAATGAAATTCTGTAAGGACTTTAATTTCCCCAGATCACATTTTTGAATAGCCTTTCCCAAATGCTCAAACTTACGGCCCTCGTCAAAAAAATCATTCAATACCCGTTCATCATCTTTGGATAGACCTTCTCTTACATGCTTGAGCGTATAATCTCTCAGATTTGCAGGAGATGGATTTTCTAGATAGATATGGAGCTTACCCTGCTCTTTCTGAATATGATAGTGTTCTAAAACTTCTTTTTTAAATAACTCAAAATCGAACATACCGGAAATATTGGAATTCACCTTATATCCTAACATCTTTCTCGCCTCCTCACAACGGAAAAATCAGAAATATCGGAAATAGCGGAAAGGTTTGGTTATCAGTTGTTTTGGCGAAATAATTTTGCTTCACGAATCATGCCTATCCGTAGTGCATTAACAGCATAAAGATAGGAAAAGGATTCCATATGGTAAACCTGTAGAGTGGCTGTCTATAAAGCCGGGAAGATATAAATAGCTGCTCTCAGGAATATCTCTTCCCACCATTCAGAAGGCCTTCTGGAAATAAAATGCTGGTCGCAGTAAGGACAACTGCGACAGAAGAGGAGTTCTTTATTCAATTAAACTAAAAATGAAGACAATTTTATTTCTAGCAATGTTATTTCATCAGGTAGGGGAAATATCGGTTGCTGTAGTACAACATACTGTTGTGGCACAAGCTGCGGACAATGAAGAGGACAATAATGAGAATAACGACCAAAATACGGGAGATAAAGGTACGCCACGACCTAAAGTAAAAATCTTACGCACTCGTTAATAAGTGAGTAAGTTCCTAAACAGACAGGTATTGTTTTACCTGTCTGTTTATTTTATTATTATTGTATAATAAGCCAATTATTATATCCTTTGAGAAATTTAGTATTTATACCACTGCTTATTTGGTTTCTTTCTTCGTGTATGAAAGGGAAGGAGGGCCAAGTGACGAATGTATCCCCAAGAGATGAGGTTAGGAAGAGCCGAATGTATTATGATAAAGCTCTTAAATTTCTGGATACTGATGTGAGCGACAGCTCTTTCTTTTATTTTGAGCTTGCCAAAGGGGAGTTTCTCGCCGAGAAGGACAGCACGATGGCCGCAACCTGCCTTGTACAGATGGCCATTACTCTATTTTACGAAGGCGATTATTATGGTTCACAAGAGACTTCTATTGAAGCCGACAAGTTGTTGGACAAAACGGATACGGCCCACCATAACCTTATGGCGATGAATTATAACTGTCTAGGAAATGCTATATCAGGTTATGGCAATCACAATAAAGCGATACAGTACTACGATTTGGCGATTCAATATAGCCGTGATGCGAACAATTCAGCTACTTATCTTAATAATAAGGCTGTAACATACTATTATGATAAACAGTATCAACAGGCTTATACTATATATGAAGAAGTGCTAAAAAATACGGCTGATGGGACCCTAGATTACGCCAGAGCCTTATCCAATTATGCCAACACCCGATGGCACATAGACAAGAAATATAATCCATTACCTGACCTGCATAAGGCTTTGTCCATTCGAAGGGCCAACAACAACCTTTGGGGGGTCAGTGCCAGTGTTTCGCATCTTTACAATTTTCACAAAAACCGTCATCCGGACTCTGCACGTTTTTATGCAAAAATGAGTTATGAGTTGGCGGATAAACTGGGAAATCCTAACGATAAGATCAATGCTTTGGATAGGTTAATACGGGTGGGAAAGACGGACTCCCTAAAGTATTATTTCAGCATGTATACGGCACTGACAGACAGCATACGTGTGGCACGCCTGAAAGCCAGCAATCAGTTTGCCGTGATACGTTATGAAGTTGAAAAAAGCAAAAAAGAAAATGCCATACTTCAGAATGCCGTGTTGGATAGAGATCTTAAGATGGCAAAACAAAGGGCTCTCGTCGTTGGCATGACTGTACTGGGGATCTGCACCATGGCGTTTTTTCTCTATTGGAACGACAAAAATAAAAAACAACTTCGACTGGAAGCAGAAAATCTAATCAAGGAAAACAAACTTAAAACGTCCAAAAAGGTGCACGACGTGGTCGCAAACGGCATCTATCGCGTCATGTCGGAAATAGAGTACGGTGAAGAGCTGGACAGAGAAGATCTGCTCGACAAGCTGGAAGTGCTGTATGAAAAATCCAGAGATATATCTTACGAACAGGAGGAAGAAGAACAGGGAGAGGAAGAGGTAAGCTTTGCACAGGAAATTGCAGCATTGATAAAATCTTTCGGTCGTGATAATCTGAAGGTATTGATTGTGGGCAATGATGATGTGTGGAGCTTTGTAAAGCCGGTCATCAAGAAAGAGCTTTTTCCTATTATCCAAGAGCTTATGGTGAATATGAATAAGCATAGCGGCGCTACCGAAGTCATCCTTAAGTTCCAAATCGAAGAGGGACAGCTTTCGCTGTCGTATTCGGATAATGGAGTAGGGCTCCCTCACGATATGAAAAAAGGAAATGGTTGGATAAATACGGGAAACCGTATTAATAACTTGAATGGACAGGTTATTTTTGGGGAAGAACCTAAAAGAGGAACACACATTCAGGTTATCATTCCTCTAAACTAAAATTGTAAGGTATGTTTAATAAAGTACTAATTGCCGAAGATCATGAGATAGCCAATCTTTCTGTACAACGCACGCTGAAAGATTTGGGGGTGGAAGAAGCAAAGTATGTATATTACTGCGATGACGCATTGGCATGGATAAGTCGTGCATTGCAGGAAGGAAGTCCCTACGACTTGTTGATAACAGATTTGTCATTTGAAGAAGATCATCATAAGCAGCGCATAACAAGTGGTATTGATTTGATACAAGCCGTTAAAGTCATACAGCCGGATATAAAGATCTTGGTGTTCTCAGGAGAAAGTAGACCTGCTGTTATCGACCGCTTATTTAATAAATATGGCATCGATGCGTATGTGCGTAAGGCACGTCATGATGCTCAACATCTCAAAGAAGCTTTCCTACAGCTGCATAAGGGAGGTAGCTATATCTCTCCAGATATCAAACCTCAGATTAAGGAACATCAGGTCTACGAATTCAGCGCCGTAGACATATTTATTATCCAGCTACTTGCTGATGGTGTAAAGCAAAAAGATATTCCGGAGCGTCTGAAGCAGAAAAACCTCAAGCCTTCCGGCCTCAGCAGTGTAGAGAAAAGACTTAACACCATGCGTGAAGTATTTTCCTTCACCAAGAATGAGCAGCTCATTGCCTACTGTAAGGACAAGGGCATCATCTGAAGTTAACTACTACCAATTATAACCAACTCATGAAGTAGACCGACAGGTCTACTTTTTTTACATTTTTTTCACTTTTACGGGAAACCGTAAGGAATGGCTGAAGTATAGCCTTAGCTTTGATGTAGTTAGCAATCGAAATGGTTTATGTTTAAAGTTTATTACGGGGAGAAACTATTTGATAGACGTTGGATAGAAAAACGTAAAGCAATCTTGGAAAGAGATGGAAATAAATGTGTCATTTGTGAGAGAAGTGATGTGAAGCTTATTGTCCATCATCGTCAGTATCATTTCAATAAGCGTTTACAGAAACATGTGGACCCCTGGGATTATACTGATGACCTTTTGATAACCTTATGTGAAAGCTGTCATTCTAGAGGTCATAGGTTATATGAGGTACCAGTAAAGTATATTTAGTTTAATTGTAATATAGGATGAATATTATGAAATTATTTAATTGGTTTAAAGGAAATAAAGATTCAGACTCTATTGATGCAAATTCCAAGCAGGATAATGATTTGCCAGAAATTAAAAAAGAAGTTTTTATTGAGGACAGGGACCCGTCTACAACAACGTTCCAGATTGAGTTCGGTACTAAATTACCGATAGACTTAATATATGCGTTTCTAAAAGAAGATTATGAGCAGAAAGGATATAATGATGCAATTATAAGTCCGGATAAATCTTATAAGGAAAAGAATCTCTCTATTATAAAAAGCAATATTGAAATAAAATTTAAGCAGGTGACTTTGAAATATGAAGATATGTTAAGAAATGTAGATTTCCATATTAAAAGTCGTTCTGAGGCTGGATTGACGGATCTGGTTGAATTATTAAAGAGTAAAAAGCAGACATATGAGAATCATCTTGAAGAAATCAATAAGATGAAAAGTGATTTGGAAAGAAAAGAACCATACATTATGGGGATTTTTGATTCATATGAAGTCGGTTTTAGTAGAGGATTAGCATCTCTGTCGTTGGATAATTTAAAAATTGATTAATCATGCGAGATTGGTGGATAAAATTAGGTTGTTTTTTAACTGGATGGAATTATGATATTCTGAAAAATTGTACGGAAGCCAGTAGAAAGAAGTTGAAAAAGTATACTTCTGCAATCCTTATTTTGATTATTATATGGTCTTTTGTTGGGTTTTCTTTTGCTCAAACTTATCTTCAAGCAGGAACTATAAAGTCAGTTTGCATAGCAGTTATATTTGTTATTATAGTTATCCAAATAGAAAGACAGATTATTCTTAATGTGGGTAAGAATGGTTGGTCAAATACTGCACGGATAATTATTGCTATTATAATGGCGCTGTTAGGTTCGGTCATCCTAGATCAGATTATTTTCAAGGACGATATCGAAAAAGAAAAGATAGCTATAATTGATGAACAAGTAAATAGTCAAATTGGTGATAGAACTAGAATCATTAGTGAAAAAATTAAAGAATTAAGAAATAGTATCGATTCAATTGAATTGAGAAATCAGGAATTAAATAAGGAGATAGCTTCAAGGCCAGTTATTTATATGAAGTCAAGAAGTGTAACTCATGTTGTTTTACGAAACGATGACGGCACCATCACAAATGAACCTCAATATACATTTAATGAAACGCCTATAGAGAATCCTCGAAAAAAAGAGGTAGAGATGAATGAAAAATTATTAGAAAGTCAGCGCAAATCTTTACAAGAGTATAATGATAAAATGCTTAGTGTAGAAAGTGATTTAAGAAATGAGCTAAAGGCTAAAAAAGGTTTCTTGGAAGAGTTAAATGCTATGATTAAGATTCTTTCTAAGAGTTTTGTAGCACTAATTTTTTATCTGATTCTTCTATTATTTTTTATTTTTTTGGAACTTTTTGTGGTATTTAGTAAAACAGACAAGACACAATCTGATTATGATTTAATAATGGAGCATCAACTCAATCAAAAGAAATTAATGTTGGAAAAGTTGGTGAGTGATTCTTAATTTATTTTTTAATAAGCAATAATGGGCTTAAATTAAACTTCTACACACTTTTATAAGTCTTTGGAAAGAAAAATGGAACGCGATAACTGATTGGATTCTAGATTTCTTTATTTATTAAAAGACAAAGAATTTTTCAGGAGTTTAGGGATAGTCATATTTAAACATTTAGATATAGCTATCCACTTGCTACGAACCATTGTGACAATAAATAGAAGAGTAAGTATTCGTACTGTTAGACTTAGTGAATTGAGTAATTAGCCGACATTTTATCAATCACTTTTAAAATAATATTGTGATTATAATATTCCAGCCAAGAGCCTAGCTACTCTTTGCTATTTTTATTATCTTACCGTATTTACTAGCGCATCTTTGTTTTATTAAGATTTCGGATGAAAAGATTTCTAATACCTTTACTAAGTTTATATTTTTTGGCTTGCCAATCCCAAAGCTTTACATCTTCGGGGACGAGTTTTGATTACAGCTTTGAGGCGGCTATGTATCACGATCCTTCTATCTTTCTTGTAGATAAATTTGTGGATGGGGATACCTTTTGGGTGCTGAACAAAGATCAGCGTAGGATTAAGATACGTCTTATAGGTATTGATGCGCCGGAAGACAGAAATGCTTTTAACAAGAGGAAGCATCCTTTTGGAGCCCACTCCAAAGTCTATTTGGATAGCGTGCTGACCAGAAATCCTTATCTGAAGCTTACCTTTGATGTAGATTCCTTGGATCGATATGGTAGAACATTGGCTTATGCCTTTCTGAATGATGGCACTTTTCTCAATGAGTTGCTGGTTAAGGAAGGGTATGCCACGCTGATGACCATTCCGCCCAATGTAAAATACGAAAATCGTCTGTTGCGGGCACAGCAATATGCCCGCAAGCATAAGCTAGGTATATGGGATGATAGATGGCAGCAGAACGACTAACGTTCGTATAATTCTATAGGCATGCCGTCCGGATCAGTAAAAAAGACAAATTTTTTGCCGGTAAGGCTGTCTATCCGTATGGCTTCTACCGAAATATGCTGCTTTAATTCTTCTACGGTTTGTTCTATATTTTCCACTTCGAAGGCCAGATGGCGCAAGCCCAACGCTTCGGGATACGAAGGTCGTGGAACATAATCTGGGAAGGAGAAAAGCTCAATAATGTATTCGCCGTTTAATGCTAGGTCGAGCTTATACGAATGTCGGTTTCGACGGTATGTTTCACGAAGAATTTCCAAGCCCAAGATGCGGGTGTAGAATTCCTTGGAACGCTCATAGTCGCTGACAATAATAGCAATATGGTGTACTTTGCTGAGCTTCATATTTCTTAAAATAAGGTGCTACCCTTGTTAGGCTGTTGCGGTTTTTGTGGGATATGCAGGTTAGTCCCTATAGCCTTGTTCAACCTTTCGATAAAGTGGGCGGCCAACAGAGGAGATTCCACTTCTACATTCTGATGGATGAAGAAGTAGAGTTGCTGCAGACCGGCTTCTTTCCACTGCACGATAGTATTGACCCAGTCGTCCAGACGGGTATAATCGCTAAGGTGGTTAGCACCTACATAACGTATGAAGGCTGTGGGGGTGGTGAGACGCATATGCATCATATCTCTACGTCCCGCGGTATCCACCAGCACGTTGGTCATTTGGGTATCTCTAAGAAGCTCATAGAACTTTTCGGCTACTTCGGGCTTAAACCACTCTTCATTGCGTACCTCTACGGCCAACGGATATCCTTTCGGAAAATTGCGGAGAAATTTTTCCAACCTGTCAAAATCCTTAGGTTTAAAGTTGTCGATAAGTTGAAGGAAAGCCATCCCTAGCTTATCTTCGAAGAGTACGGTAGCATCTACAAAGTCTTTTACCTTCTCTTCGGTATTCAATAGCCGTGAAAAGTGACTTATAGACTGTGGAATTTTGGGGAAGAATTTAAAATTTGCCGGAGTCTTATCTCTCCAGGTTTCCACCTGCTGCTTGCTTGGTGAATTGTAGAAGGTAGCATTCAGCTCTATGGAGTTGAATTGTGTAGAATAGTAAGCCAGCTCATCTTTGGTGCCTCGCGGATAGAACCCCTTAAGGTCGGTCTTGTTCCATTTGGCACAGCCTACATATACCTCTAGGCTTTGGTCAGGTTTCCTGTGTTTTTCGAGCAGCTCCAACGTTTCCTTTGGCGTAGGAGGAATCGAAAAATCTATTATCGAAGGGTCTGGCACTTGTCCGAATTTCATAAGCTAAATATTTTTCTAAAGATAGTTAAAGCTTCTTCAAATTCAAACGCAGCGCATTGGCGATGACGGATACCGAGCTTAAACTCATAGCTGCTGCAGCAAGCATCGGTGAAAGTAAAATGCCGAACGATGGATAAAGAACTCCTGCTGCCAACGGGATGCCGATAACGTTGTATAAGAAGGCGAAGGTCAGATTTTGCTTGATGTTGCGCATCATGAGGTGGCTGAGGTGGAACGCTTTGGATACCCCTTTGAGCTCTCCTTTCAACAAGGTGATGTCGGCACTTTCTATGGCCACATCAGTACCATTGCCCATGGCAATCCCTATATTAGCCTGTGTCAATGCTGGAGCGTCGTTGATGCCATCCCCTGCCATGGCAACGATGGAACCTTGGTGCTGCAACTTTTTGACTTCATCCAGTTTATCCTGAGGCAGGAGTGAGGCCTTGAAAATCTGTATTCCAGCTTCTGTGGCGACAGCCTTTGCGGTAAGTTCGTTGTCTCCCGTAAGCATATGAACCTGGATATTTTCTTCATGCAGGTGTTTGACAATGTCTTTAGCCGCTTCTTTCAACTTGTCCTTTACGGCTATATACCCTGCGAACTGTCTGTCTATGGCAAGAAAGGAGATGCTGCATCCCTCACGCTGGAGCGTGTTAATCTCTTTCATGCGTTCCAATGGAAGTTGTATGCCTTCATCTTCCATCAAAGCTTGGTTCCCTAGAGTAGCTTGTAGATGGAAGATATTGGCCGAGACTCCTTTCCCTGTAATATTTTTGAAGTTGGTGATGTCTATGAAGGTGAGTTTTTCTTCTTCTGCCTTGCGTACTATCGCCTGTGCCAGTGGGTGGGTGCTATGCCTGTTGACCGATGCGGCAAATTGCAGGACGTCTCTGTCTTTGAAAGTTTCTGTGCCTTTGAAAACAACCACCTGCGGTTTTCCTTCCGTGATGGTGCCTGTCTTGTCTACTACCAGTACATGAGCTTTATGGAGCTGTTCCAATGCTTCTGCCTTTTTAACGAGTATGCCGTTTTTTGCCCCTTTGCCTATGCTCACCATGACCGACATTGGCGTTGCCAGTCCTAATGCACAGGGACAGGCAATGATTAGTACGGATAAAGCCGTGGTGATAGCATATGCAAGGTTGTTGTCTCCCGCCTTGAAGTACCAGATGACAAAGGTAACGATGGCCACAGCTATCACCGTCGGAACGAATATTTGGGAAATTCTATCTGTCAGCTTTTGTATAGGAGCTTGACTTCTGCTAGCCTCATTGACAAGATGGATGATTTGTGAAAGTACCGTTTCATGACCTACCTTTTCTGCTTTCATCTCGAAGCTTTGGTCTCCATTGATTGTGCCGCCGATAACTTTATCTCCTTTAGATTTCTCTGCGGGCAGCGATTCACCCGTTATCATAGACTCATCTACGGAAGAACGGCCAGAGGTGATGACCCCATCTACGGGAATTTTATCTCCCGGTCTTACGCGGAGGATATAGTCTTTACGGATTTCCGATACGGCTATTTTTTCTTCCACACCGTCATGTAGCCATACCGCTTCGGCGGGAGCCAGCTTTATCAATTCCTTGATGGCGGAATGGGTTTTGCTGTGGGCCTTGGCTTCCAGCAGCTGACCCAAGATGACTAACGTGATGATGACAACCACCGATTCGAAATAGAGATGCTGCTGACCGTGATGTCCCTGCATCTCGATAGGCATGACGCTAGGAAACAAAAGAGCCACCACACTAAAAATAAAGGCGGCGCTGGTGCCTAATGCTATGAGGCTAAACATATTTAAGTGCCATGTCTTGAAGGAGTTCCACCCTCTGACAAAGAAGGTCCATCCCGTATAACCTATTACGGGCAAGGTCAACAGCAGTTGAACCCACCCGCTGAGCTGTGGAGAGATAATCTTGCTGATGGGCTGCCCCGGCAGCATATCGCCCATGGATAAGATGAATACAGGAAGTGCAAAGGCTATGCTGACAATAAGTTTTTTCTGCCAATCCTTGTAGACCACATCCTCTTCCTCTTCGGGCATGTTGGCGACGAGATCCATACCGCATACAGGACATGTACCCGGCTTGTCGGATACCACCTCGGGATGCATAGGACAAGAGAAGGTGATTTTCATACTCGTGTCAGGAATCTTTTCGAGGTTCATACCACATACAGGACAGCTGCCAAACTCGTCATACACCTTGTCCCCCTCACACATCATAGGGCAATAGTATTTCCCGGCTTTAGAAAGGTCTGGACCTTGGTGTTTTATTTTGGCATTGAAGTCAACCTGTTCTACAGGCATCAAAAACATATGGCATACCGGACAACGTCCTTTTTCGTGATAGATGCTGTCTTTTTCTTCACAGAACATAGGGCATATGTACTGTTGAGAGGGAGAGTCCGGAAGGTCGTCCGGCGTCTTCAGAGGGGCATGGGAACCTTCTCCATGAGCATGAATCTGATATTGACCTCCTAGCTCTTGCAGCTTTTCCTGCAAGAGCTGAAGGGGAATATGTGAAGGACTGGAGATTTCGGCTGTGGCTTTTATGAGGTCCACTTTCGCCGTCACTTCGGGAATTTCGTTAAGTTTTTTTTCAACGATGTTTTTGCAGCCGTTGCAGGTCATCCCCGTGATATCGTATATATGTCTGTGCATGGTCTTCTTCTTTTATCTTTCCAAAATTCGCCATTCTTAACGATAGCGGCGTACAAAGTTTTTCATGCTTTTGTTATAATTATTGGATTTTTGAATATTGTGATTACAAGCATGGTTTATTTCCGTATTAATAGTTATATTAAGAAAAAGTTTGGGAGTTAT
This sequence comes from Sphingobacterium thermophilum, assembly GCF_039541675.1. Classification (NCBI taxonomy): domain Bacteria; kingdom Pseudomonadati; phylum Bacteroidota; class Sphingobacteriia; order Sphingobacteriales; family Sphingobacteriaceae; genus Sphingobacterium; species Sphingobacterium thermophilum. Next base: position 105,664 of record NZ_BAABGR010000006.1, read on the forward strand.
GTATAAAAGTAGCTTTATTAATTATCTAAAATACGAAAAGCGATATTCTCCCCATACTATCAAGGCGTATGAGATGGAAGTGCAGGCATACTTGGATTTTCTGGAAGCAGAAGGTATGCCATTCGAGGAAGTGGACTACAAATTCTGTCGATATTATTTTGCGACGATGAAGGAGCAGGGCAAGAGTGCTACTTCTGTAAACCGAGCTATTTCCGTTATTAAGTCCTATTACAAATTTTTGCAGCGTGAGGGCATGGTGTCTTCCAGTCCCGTGCATCTGATCAAGGCACTCAAGGTGGGCAAGAAGCTTCCCGTAGTAGTAGAAAAGGAAAAGATGGTGACGCTACTGGAGGAGATGGAAACTATGGAAGACTCTTTCGAAAATAGCCGCGACTTCATCATCATGGAGCTGCTCTTCGGCACAGGCATTCGTCTTGCCGAATTGTTGGAAATAAAAGAAAGAGATATTGATTTTTTAAACAAAAAAATTCTTATATTAGGTAAGAGGAACAAGTTAAGATTTGTTCCTATACATTCGACCTTAATTGAAGAACTCAAGCGTTATTTGAAGAAAAAAAACGAAAAGCACTTTGACAATATTTCGGAACATTTAATCGTTACTAAAGAGGGTAAGAAAGCTTATCCTAAGCTAGTATATCGTGTGGTAAACAAGTATCTCAGTATAATAACTTCTCAACAGAAAAAGAGTCCTCATATACTAAGACACAGTTTTGCGACAACTTTACTAGACAATGGAGCCGATCTCAATGCGATTAAAGAGCTGTTAGGGCATGCCGGCTTGTCGGCAACCCAGATTTACACACATAATTCCGTGGAGCGATTAAAAAACATTTATAAACAAGCACATCCAAAAGCTTAAAAAAAAGGAGGATAACATGAATGTAACTGTGCAATCAATCAAATTCGATGCCGACAGAAAATTGATCGAATTTATCAAGAAAAAAACAAGTAAGCTCGAGCAATTTTTGGACAACATCATCGAAGGGGTTTGCTATTTGCGCCTTGAAAATGTAGAAGATGAAGCAAACAAAATTGTAGAGCTGAAATTTAATATTCCTGGTTCGCAGTTATTTGCTAAAGCTCAGGCTAAGAGTTTTGAGGAGGCTACCGACTTAGCTGTAGAATCGTTGAGAAGGCAGATTAACAAGCATAAAACAAAGACAAGAACCTTAGTTAGTAACCATAAAGAATTATTGGCAAAAGGAGAGGACGATTTTTAAAACAACCATATACTTTCAGAACACTTTTTCTTCTGAAAACAAAAAGCGGGGAAATCATTTCCTCGCTTTTTTGTTAGGTGCCAAACTTTCCAGACTGCCGATTGTTCTTCCTTCAAGAACATATCATAAACATCATGAACAAACTTTTTAGAACGCTTATAGCAGGGTGGGGCGCAAAGAAAATGGGACTTGGCTGCTTCGGAACAATAATAGTCTTTATCATCCTTTACTATCTTCTAGGATTTTTAGGATAATGTTTAAGTCAATTGTCTGATAATCATTTCTAACGTCTCGTCGAAGCTATAATAATTGTTGTGGGCAAGCTCATATAATTCTTTTAAGTCTTTGAACTTTTCTTCCTCAAGAGTAGAAATAACTTCCTGTCGTGAATTGTAAATCAATAATCTAATCCTTCTCTTTTCTTTATAGGAGACAGGTTGACAAAAAATATTAACTCTACAATCGTTGAAATCGATATAATAAGAGGATTCGGTAAGCTTTTTCCAACTTAAATGTTTGGATTTTGTTTTTTTAATCAATAGGGAAATAATCATTTTCAATTGTTTTTCCATTTTTCATAGATAACTTGCGAGCACAAAAGTATAGTTGGTTAAACAACCAAAATATGAGGAATGTTATATTTTTACGTGATATATTGTGGGGGGTGAAATAAAATAAAAAAGCCTCTCTGGAATGGAGAGGCTTTGCGGTGGTGCCAGCTGGAATCGAACCAGCGACACAAGGATTTTCAGTCCTTTGCTCTACCAACTGAGCTATGGCACCGTCAGTACTTTTTTGAAAACTGTTACTGTCAGTTTATGTTTTGGTGGTGGTGCCAGCTGGAATCGAACCAGCGACACAAGGATTTTCAGTCCTTTGCTCTACCAACTGAGCTATGGCACCGTCAGTACTTTTTGAAAACTGTTACTGTCAGTTTATGTTTTGGTGGTGGTGCCAGCTGGAATCGAACCAGCGACACAAGGATTTTCAGTCCTTTGCTCTACCAACTGAGCTATGGCACCTTTTTTTGCTGTAGGATTATCTCCTGTTGCGATGCAAATGTAGCGTCTTTTTTTTAATTCTAAAACAATAATACGAATTATTTTTGCCTAAATTTCCAATTCCTTGATTTTGATTGAGATAAAATTACATCAAATAAACACGTTTATCTGTAAAATAAGGGTATCTTTGCACATTAATATTTTGATATGAGTAAAAAGGGTAGAATTTTGGTCGCAATGAGTGGTGGGGTGGACAGTTCCGTGGCGGCCGTCATGTTGCATGAAGAAGGGTATGAGGTCATTGGCATCACCATGAAAACATGGGACTATGCCAGTTCCGGTGGCACCTCGAAGGAGACAGGCTGCTGTAGCTTGGACAGTATCAACGATGCCCGCGCATTGGCAGTGAACTACGGCTTCCCTCATTATATCTTGGATATACGTAATGAGTTCGGTGATTATGTCATCGACAATTTTGTGGACGAATATATTGCCGGTCGTACGCCGAATCCTTGTGTGCTGTGTAATACGCATATCAAGTGGGAGGCTTTGATCAAGCGTGCCGACAAACTGGACTGCGAGTTTATCGCTACAGGTCACTACGCCAATATTCGTTTGCATGACAACGGTCGGTATGTAATCTCCAAAGGGTTAGACGAACACAAGGATCAGTCCTATGTGTTGTGGGGCGTATCTCAAGAAAATTTGGCACGTACGAAGTTTCCGTTGGGATCTTTCCGTAAGTCGGAAATTAAACAGATGGCCATGGATATGGGACAGCAAGAGCTGGCCAACAAGTCCGAAAGCTATGAAATTTGCTTCGTGCCGAACAACGACTATCGCGAATTCTTAAGACACCGCAGACCTACACTGGACGATGAAATCGGCCCAGGTAATTTTATTTTGTCGGATGGTACTGTGGTAGGTAAGCATCAAGGGTATCCTTATTATACTATAGGACAACGTAAGGGCTTAGGCATAGCGCTTGGAAAACCTATGTATGTGATAGAAATTTTACCGGAAAGTAACTCTGTGGTGTTGGGCGAAGAGCATGAACTGGAGAAAACGCAGGCATTTGTTCGTAACATCAATCTGGTGAAATATGCTTCGCTGGAAGAGCCTATGGAAGCGGTAACCAAAATACGCTATAAAGACCCAGGAGCACAGTCTATCATCACGCAGCAGGGAGATATCATGCAGGTGGATTTCCCACATGCGGTGAAAGGTATTGCTCCCGGACAGTCTGCCGTTTTTTATGAAGGTAATGATTTGATAGGTGGTGGATTTTTGATGAAATAGAAAATTTAATTTTTTACTCCCGTTGTAATAGAAAAGAGCAAGCGTTGGGCTTGCTCTTTTTTTATGGATTTAACGCTAATGACATCAGAATGATGTTTTATCTGCTATACTACTACTCGTAGTGAAATGTGCCATAAGGAGATGTTATGGTCACTTGTTTTCTGTCGCTGGCTTCCACACGGCCAATAATCTGTGCCGGAATGTTGAAGGATTCCGATATGGCGATGATGTCTGCAGCAATCTCTTCCGGAACGTAAAGTTCCATGCGGTGTCCCATGTTGAACACCTTATACATTTCCTGCCAGTCTGTATTCGATTCTTTTTGAATCAACTCAAATAGTGGCGGGATAGGGAAGAGGTTGTCTTTGATAATATGAACGTTGTCCACGAAATGAAGTACTTTGGTCTGAGCACCTCCCGAACAGTGTACCATGCCGTCGATCTGTGCACGATATTTGTCGAGAATCTTTTTGATGACAGGAGCATAGGTTCTTGTCGGCGACAACACCAGCTTTCCGGCAGTGATTTCCTCTCCTGTTTCTGTTTTTATGATGTCGGTCAAAGCTTTTCCTCCCGCAAATACCAAGTCATAAGGCACTGCAGGGTCATAGCTTTCCGGATATTTCTCTGCGATATATTTGCTGAATACATCATGGCGTGCCGAGGTGAGTCCGTTGGAACCCATGCCACCATTATATTCTTTTTCGTAAGTAGCCTTGCCGTAGGATGCCAATCCCACGATGACGTTTCCTGGTTTGATGTTGTGGTTGGAGATGACGTCGGCGCGGCGCATGCGGCATGTTACGGTGCTGTCCACGATGATGGTGCGCACTAGGTCTCCCACGTCGGCGGTTTCACCTCCTGTGGAATAGATGCCTATGCCAAGCTCTCGCAATTCGGCAAGAATTTCTTCCGTACCGTTGATGATTTCGGCGATGACCTCTCCCGGAATATTGTTTTTGTTACGACCTATAGTCGACGACAGAAGGATATTGTCGGTAGCACCTACACAGAGCAGGTCGTCCACATTCATGATGATGGCGTCCTGTGCAATACCTTTCCATACGGATTTGTCACCGGTTTCTTTCCAATACACATAGGCCAATGAAGATTTGGTACCGGCCCCATCGGCATGCATGATGTTGCACCACTCTTCATCACCTCCTAATATGTCGGGAATGATTTTGCAGAAAGCTTTAGGATATAAACCTTTGTCAATATTCTTTATGGCGTTGTGTACATCCTCCTTACCAGCGGATACACCTCTTTGGTTGTATTTTAAGTCTGACATCTTGCCACAAAAATAATCAAAGGATACGATTATAGCTAAAAGTTTTTTACAAAGGGTAAGGAATGTTATCCTTTGATGATTTGCCAGTGCTGGATAAGCCTGTCGTGGGAGAACTGAGCGTTGGCCGGGCTGGTGCTGGGCAGGGTGATGTAGTGGAGATGCTCTTCTTTATGGAAGTGTTTATCGAAAAGCTTTTGTGCCTTCTGTCCATTGAAGAATACCGACTGGATGGAAGGATTTTCCGTCAGCAGGCGGTCTATGGCGTTAGGGATGACGTCCGTGATTGCCGTGTCCATGCTGCCGGGACGTATGGCCGACGCACATACATCCCATAAGGCTATGCCGTGTGTATGGAGAAGACGCATCCTTGCGCCATAGTCGGGAGAAAAATCTTTTTCGAAAAGACGAAAGAGCACCTTCCAAAATCTATTTTGAGGATGCGCATAATACTGCTGTTGCGCCAAAGACAGGTCGCCCGGCAAAGAACCCAATATCAATATCCGAGGTAAGGTAGGGAGTACGGGAGGAAAAGATTGCTTTACCATCGTAAATATTATAACAAACCTTGACTTTCTTCCGCTTCAAAGACCGTATCTACCTGCCATTTGGAGGCATCTTTGGAGGCGGCTACCGCGAGCCTGTCGCAACGCTCATTCAATGGATGTCCGGCGTGCCCCTTAACCCATACTAGGGAAACATCATGCTGCTCATAGGCTTTCATCAGGCGCAGCCACAGGTCTTTGTTCTTCTTCCCTGCGAAGCCCTTCTTCATCCAATTGTATATCCACCCCTTTTCTATGGCTTCGATAAAGTATTTTGAGTCCGAATAAATGGTTACTTTCTGCTTGGGATTTTTGAGGGCTTCCAATCCTACGATTACGGCCATCAGCTCCATGCGGTTGTTGGTCGTCTTGCGGTATCCTCCCGAAAACTCTTTTTCTATAAGTTTCCCATGAAACTCAGGGTTGCTTCCCGTATAGATGGTACGTAATATCGTGCCGTATCCTCCGGGTCCGGGATTTCCACTGGAAGCGCCGTCTGTGTATAGTTCTATCATCGTCTACAAAAATACAATTTTGGAAGCCAATATTTCGGTAGCAAAGGATTAAATGATTATTTTAGAGAATAAACCTTTTAGTTTTATGAAAAGAATACTTCTTGCGGGAATAAGCTTGTGCTATACTTTTCTTGGTATGGCCCAGGTCAATCCTCTCCCTTCCGAACAGAAGATGCAGTGGTTTGAAGATGCCAAGCTAGGTGTTTTCATCCATTGGGGAATCTATGCCGTGGACGGCATCTCCGAGTCTTGGGCTTTTTTCAACAATTATATCAGCCAAGAGAACTATCTCCAACAGCTGAAAGGCTTCACAGCCCAAAAGTACGACCCGCAGGAATGGGTGAAGCTCATCGAAGAGTCAGGAGCTCGTTATACGGTTATCACGTCCAAGCATCATGACGGCGTGGCACTCTGGGACACACAGGCTGAGAAAGGGCTGTCCACGGCAAAGGACGCACAGGTACGCAAAGATGTGCTGACCCCTTTCATTAGGGTGGTGAAGACTTCCTCGCTGAAGACAGGATTGTACTTCTCTCTGCCCGACTGGAGTCATCCTTATTATGATGTCCGTACAAGGACGCAAAAACGTTATGACATCCGCGAAGAACCTCAGCGTTGGAGCCGCTTTGTGCAGTTCTACCAGACACAGCTGGACGAACTCTCTAGGCTATATACGCCGGACCTGTTATGGTTTGACGGAGACTGGGAGCATAGTGCGAAAGAATGGAAGGCCGAAGAAACTTTGACACTCCTCCGGCGCTATAATCCTAACATCATCATCAATTCACGGTTGAACAGCCATGGCGATTATGAGACGCCAGAGCAGGGCATTCCCGTCGTGCGTCCGCAGAGCCGCTACTGGGAGCTATGCTACACGATGAATGACTCGTGGGGCTTCCAACATCTGGATAAGAACTATAAGACACCCAACATGATAGTCCGCACGCTGGTAGACTGTATAGCGATGGGAGGAAACCTCCTGCTTGACATAGGACCCCGAGAAGACGGAACAATCCCAGAGGAGCAGGTGGCTATCCTCAAGGAGTTAGGACGATGGACCAAAAAACATGCTGAAGCCGTATACGGAACAAGGGCAGGGGTGAGTGCAGACTATGTCTTGGAGAAAAATGCGTTTTCCAAGGATGGCAAAACCTTGTATCTCTATCTCGAAAATGTTAAAAAGAAGCTTGTACTATCCGGGGTATCTTTAAACAAACCTAAATCTGTCCGCGTAGTGGGAAGCGATAAAAAATTAAGCTTTGATTATGCTGAATCTTATGTAGATATTTCTTTGAATAGCATTGACTTCGATCCGGCGGTAACCGTCATTGCTTTAGAATTTGATGAGAAGCCTAATTTTGTTCCCTTCCCTCCATTGAGTAGCACCGGTGCATTGGAAAAAATAGCTAAATCAAAAAATGTAGAGGAATCCATACGAACTATTGCTGAATATACGTCAAATGGTTTTAACTTGTTTAAAGGCAAGATGAACGATGACGCCAGTGTGATGGATAGCGATCTTATCTTTGCCTCAGAAGAGGTAAAAAACTGGGTAAAGAAGCATGCCGAAGTGTTGCACGATGCTCATCGAGGTATTGACGGAAACCATTATGCCGGCTACTCTGCCTTATCGGCCGACAGGCAAACCTTATATCTTTTTGTGGAAGGAAAACCTACAGGACCGCTGGCACTGAAAGGTATTAAAAATGGTGTAGCGCGAGTGCGTATTGTGGGGGAAGGCTCCATGATAGGTCATAAGGTACATAACAAGCTGTATTGGAGCGACCGCCCCGGCATAGTTTATATAGACCTTCCCGCAGAGAGACTGGATAAAAACATGACTGTGGTAGCCGTGCTGTTAGACAAGCCTATAGAACTGTATAGGGAAGAGGTGAAAGCTATTGAAAATAACCTTTAGGAATATTTAGGGATACGGAATACTAATACGGTATTCCGTATTTTTTTTTCAGGGGTCTGAAGATCATGGAGGTGAGGACCACGATGAGCAAGCCTATGATACAGCCTAAGGCTACGGTGCCGAAGCGGAAGAAGGGGGCCTCTACCCAAGAGGTGTCATGGGGCTCCACCATGATGATGAGCAGGGCAACCAAAGCTACGCGTGCCATGTTCAGCACTTTAAAGAGGCGACATACGACGATGGTAAGCAGGATACCAAACATAATGGTGTAGATGGTGGGCTCAACGAAGAGCAACAATCCTAGTGCTACAGCAGAGCCGATAAAGTTGGACTTGAAACGCTCTAATGACAACCTTCTCGTGTCTTTTTCCTCCGGAGATATCACCAGAATAATGGAAAGTAAGGTCCAGAAGAGTTCTAATTCAGGAAAATAGACGTACAACTGATAGCCTATCAAGAAACCTATAAAGCATCTTATGGCGTAGATAAGAACAGGAGAAGAAACGATGCGTTTGAGTATAGTATCCAGCATGAAGAAGGTCGATTTGACATCAAAAATACAAAATCTTCTCTACGCCCGAAAAGAATACTGTTTCCTCTTAGACTTGGGGCTGTAAGCGTTTTCGTCGTAGCCATAGCCCTATAGCCAAATAAAGTAAAGACGTGATGATACCGCAAATCGGAGAGATGAGGATTTCTTTGCCTTCCGAAATATGGATATGTCCGTCAAGGATGAGATGGTTGACCACGGAATCTTCGACGGCATGAAGTATGATGACCGGCCATAGGGATGCTGTAATCCTGAAAAGTTCGACAAACAGCACGGACCAGCAAGTCATGGAAGCTACAGCAACAAAAGCAAAGGTTATCTTATTTACGGGAAGAATTTGTTCAAGCATACTTTCGGGAAGGAAATACATATAATAAGGCCAGTGCCAGAATCCCCAAATGCCTCCCACGATAAGGTATATCCATCTGTCTTTTATTTCTAGCTGTATAAGTTTATCCGCAAGATAGCCGCGCCAGACCGATTCTTCGAAAATGTTTTTGATGAAGTTGGGAAGGAGGGAGGAGCCCAGCACCCCTAGATAGAGAGAGGTAGAGAAGCCGCTTGTGTCTGTCCATCCGCATACTTTGCCGAGAAGGACCATGAGCAGTGTGACTGTGGGAAAAGCGAAAAGACTAAGTAAATACCAAGCTATATTTTGTCGGAAAAGCGGTCTTATTTTAAGGTTGTGCCACCCCTCACCAAGGAAAAGCCGCAGAAAAAGAACCGTAAGTAAAGGCAGCACCAGCCATATCCCACATTCCTATTTTACCCCAAAGCTTGTGGGTTTTGCTGAACTTTCCCGGACGAGGATTCTTGCCGAATTTTTTCAACGAAACCGGTATAAGGTTTAGACGAATATACTTTATTTACTTAGCACCACTAAATTTATTGTCTATCACTAAATTTTGTGGTGAGCAGCTACCCTTAATCAGAGCTTATCAAACGTCCCAAAGTTGCAGTTCACAAAATTTATCAAGTAAAAAATCTGCCGATGACCTATGGTTTCATAGATAGAATGTCCTTTTTTGTTTTCGTCTTATGCAGGGAGAGTGTAAGATTCTGTCCTTTGTAGTGGTAGGTACCGGATAGAACTTCTAGATTGCGACTTGCTTTGGAAAAGGCAGTACTCGGCATTTAGAAATGATATTGTAAATGCTACGAATTCAGATAAAATCGTTTTATGAGTAGTAGCTTTTATTATCGAAACTGACTGCTGTATTTTTTGGGTTTGAGACCTATATGTTGTTCGAATACGCGGGTGAAATGACTGAGATTTTCAAAGCCTAGGGCATAACCTGTTTCTGATACGGAAAGTTTTTCTTCGCGCAACAGACGGGCAGCCTCCGTCATTCGGAGATGCTGGTAATATTCGTATATCCCCAATCCGAAAATCTGCTTGAAAATATTGCGCATCTTCAGTTCGTTCATTCCTGCCAGCTTTTTCAATTCGTTTATCGGTTGAGGTTGAGACAGGTTGGAAGCTATTCTGTCACGCACTTTATAGATGGATAGTATATCTTTTTCACTGAGCTTCAGATTAGAGGCATTTTTATCACGATGGGTAAGACTTTCAAAGAGATAATAGAGAAGTTCCATCGTCTTCAGCTTATAGAAAAAATCTTCCAATCCTTCCGTTTGGCGGTTTGAAATGATTTCGTTGACCGTACGCAGGATGTCGTCACTCATGATTTCTTCTATCAGAAAATGTTGATCCTTTCGGGTAAGGAAAGGAAAGTGTTCTATATCGCTTTTAAGAAAACTTTTAAGGTAATCGATATCAATGATTACGAGGACTACGTTGGCATGTGTTCCTTCTACGAACGTGCTGTTATGGGACATGGTACAGGGCAAAATTTTTACGTAGGGTATTTGTATGTCTTTATGCCCTTGGGTAAGGGCTTCACAGCTGATGATGTTATGGAAAAATATCCGGATGTTGTTCCTTATGTTTTTAGGAGGTACGGTGCGCCTTTGGAACGTTTTCTTTACGGAATACGCTCCGGCAAAGACAGCCAGTTCGGGCAAAAAAGTGAATGCCTTCTGGAATTTGATTTGGAAATTCTCTAAGGAGGCATCGTCCATTTCGTACCCTATTTCTTTAGCGAAATCTTTAAACAGCTTTCTGTCACATTCGGTTTCGTTTATCATTTTTCGACTATTTTTAGTTGTTGTACGACTATTTTGAACGTAAATGTATGAATAATTTTGACTCGTAGAAATTCAAAAAGCTCCAAAAGGAGTAGTCTTGTTAACTCAAAACATAGAAAAGATGAAAAAGCGCGTTTTAATTTCTGGGGCAGGCTTTGCGGGCTTGACCTTAGCTTTTTGGCTAGACAAGTTTTGTTTTGATGTGACGGTAGTAGAGTATGCCAACGGTCTGCGAAGAGGTGGTTCGCCTATTGATGTGCGGGGAGAAGCTTTACATATCGTTCAAGAGATGGGGCTTTTGGATAAGATTAAAGCCAAGGAGTTTATACATTCTGACGAGATGGTTGATGCTAATGGAGAGACCTTGGTTCGTTTTGCGCTGAATGCCCAACCGGAATATCTGGGAGATATAGAAATACATCGTGGTGATCTGTTGGATATTCTTTATGAAGCTATTCCTAGGGAGCGTGTGAAGATTCTTTTCGGCACTAGCATTGCCTCCATGTCGGAGGAGAGCGATGGTGTTGCTGTAGTTTTTGAGGATGGCAGCTCCCAGCATTTCGATTATGTGTTTGGTGCTGATGGCACTCACTCCATGGTGAGAAGGCTCATCTTTGGGGATGAGAAGCAATTTTCTAAGTTTTTTGGAGCATACTTTGCCTTTGCCGAAGTGAATCAGGTGGATAGTGGTCGCCCTAAAAATACGGGGGTATTTTACCGCACGCTAGGCAAGCAGGTGCTGCTCTATCAGTTTATGAACGGAGCCAACGGCGTTTTGATGTTCCGCTCTCCAAAATTGGACTGGGACTTTAGGGATAAAGCACAGCATAAACAGATCTTGCATGATGTTTTTGGGGAGGTTACGGATTGGAAGACCCAAGAGATATTGGAAGCTATGCTTCTTTCGGATAACCTTTATTTTGATGAGGTATGTCAGATACATGTTCCGGAGTGGCACAAGGGAAGAGTCGCCTTGGTCGGAGATGCGGCGCATGCGCCTAGCTTCTTCACAGGTATGGGGACGAGCCTTGCGATGATTGGTGCTGCTAGACTTGCCAAGTCGCTAATTGAATATGGAGACCACCATACGGCATTTGCACGGTATCAGGACATACACAAACCGTTTGCAGAAGAGATACAGTCCCGCATCGTACAGGGACAGCGGTATCAGCTGCCAGAAACCGAAGAGGAGCTGCAGGCCTCCATCGATAGATTTAGAAAAGGATAAGAAGTGATTTATTAAAAAATAAGAACATATGAGAGCGGCAGTAGTATATCAGAAGGGACAACTCCCTAAATACGACTCCGATTTTGCAGAGCCGAAAATACAAAATGACGATGAAGTCATCCTTACTGTTAAGGCTTCAGCCATTAAAAATTTGGATAAGCTGAGAGCCAGTGGCAACCATTACTCGATGAAGAAGATTGACGGACCTTTTGTGGTGGGTACGGACGGTGTGGGAGTCTTGGAGGATGGCAGAAGGGTGTACGCCATAGGCAATAAGGGTATGATGGCGGAGAAGGCTATTGTCAGCAAGGATAATATGTTGGAGCTGCCGGAAGGTATCAGCAATGCTGTTGCCGCCGCCCTTCCCAATGCGGTCATGGGGTCCGGCTTGGCCTTGCGTCTCAGAGCCCAATTAAAGGAGGGCGAGGTGGTACTAATCAATGGTGCTACAGGCGTTACCGGAAAGCTGGCCATACAGATGGCCAAACATTATGGAGCCAAGAAGGTGGTCGCCACAGGACGTAATGCAGAAGTGTTTGATGAGCTGCATAGTCTTGGCGCCGATGAAATAATTCCGCTGAATGGGGATGCCACAGCATTTGTCGCTGCAGTGAAAAGAATACATGCGCAGACCCCTATAGATGTGGTGATAGATTACCTGTGGGGAGTCACTGCAGAACAGATCCTAACAGCACTGTCCGGCAATATAGGTTATTCGCACCGCACGCGCTATCTTACCGTGGGAGCTCTTGCCGGAGACAGTATTGTATTGTCTTCCTCGATCTTACGAGGTACAGACATACAGCTGTTGGGCTCAGGTTTAGGCACCTGGACCGACGCTGAGCTGAAACAGTTTTTCTCCGAGATTCTTCCCGAAACATTTGTACTTGCTGCAGAGGATAAGCTGAAAATAGATATTCTGGAGTACGACTTGGAAGATGTGGAAGACGCATGGACAGCAGATGGGGGAGGAAAAAGGATAATTGTTCAGATTTAAATATAAAAAGATGATTGGGAAGGAGCCCATCATTGTTTGGAAAGAGAAGATAAGATTATAGATGCTTTGCCATACAGGTGTGCATCATAAAAATATAGGAAAAGCTATGCTGGCGGCAGCTATATTGATTCGATACGACTACAAATAGGAGTGATGGGACTAAAAATGCCTTCTATTTCACCAATATTTTTGCTTATCCGTTAATATCTAAATTTTGATTACTATGAGTTCTATAAACAAAGTAGCCCTGATAACAGGTGGTAGTCGTGGCATCGGAAGAGATATAGCTCTCCGCTTAGCAGATAAGGGAATAGACGTCATCATCACTTACCATACGCAGCGTGAAGCAGCAGAAGAGGTGTTGCGTCTTGTTCAAGAAAAAGGAGTAAAAGGAACCATATTTCAGCTGGATACCAGCAATGTAAAGACTTTTGATGTTTTTAAAGAGCATCTGTCGGCCTATCTGCTGCAAGAAGGGTATTCCGCGCTGGACTATCTAATCAACAATGCCGGCACGGCGCTATACGGTAGGGTAGAACAGATTACTGAACAGCAGCTGGATGATGCTTATAACATCCATTTTAAAGGTGTATTTTTCCTCACACAAAAATTGCTACATCTGTTGAATACCGGAGGAGGTATAGTAAATATTTCTTCCGGTCTTACAAGACTTACCTTTCCGGGGTCGTCGGCATATGCGTCAATCAAGACGGCAGTAGAGACTTTTACTCGATATCTGGCGAAGGAGTTGGCCGACAGAAAAATCAGAGCAAACGTTGTCGCTCCGGGAGCTATAGAGACTGACTTTGGAGGAGGACGTACGCGGGACAATAAGGAGATAAATGAGCATATTGCTGCTCTTACGGCCTTGGGACGTGCCGGACTGCCTTCGGATATAGGTGGGGTAGTGGCCTTCCTCTGTTCGCCAGATGCTTATTGGATCAATGGGCAGAGGATAGAAGTGTCCGGAGGGCTGGCACTATAAAATATTGAGTTTTACGATGTTTTTATAAATTAAATTATTTCATGGATAACAGATTTGATATTGGATTGCTTGTTTTACGTTTAGGTTTTTGTAGTTTGATGATTTATCATGGAGTATCTAAGTTGCCGTTGCTATCTGATCCGAGTAGTTTTCCAGATCCTTTAGGTGTCAGTCCAACCGTTTCGTTGGTACTGGCACTGATAAGCGAGATTATAGCACCAATACTTGTTATTCTAGGACTGAAAACACGCTGGGCCGTGTTGCCAATGATTGTTACCATGATTGTCGCTGCCTTCCTTGTGCATGGCAGCGACTCCTTCGCCAAGAAAGAGTTGGCCATTCTGTATTTTTTGGTTTTTATAGCTTTATTTTTTACTGGAGCGGGGAAATACGCATTTGACGAACCCAAAGAATCCTAACAGGTAAACCATGAATAGAATAGACCCATATCCTGTAAAGACTATTCAGGAATTCCATCGGTTGCATGGATTGTCTCAGCCATCCCATCCATTGATTAGTGTGGTGAGTTATCCCGATCTCCACAGAGACAATTACGGCAATATCGATAGGCTTCTGTTGGGTATCTATGTGATTTCCCTGAAAAGAGGTGTCAACAAGTTGTACTATGGCCAACAGGAATACGATTTTGACGAAGGGGTTTTGTACTTTATGGCTCCGGGCCAGATGCTGAAAGTCAACCATTCCCTGAACGATGCTTCGGCACGTTCAGGGTGGTTGCTTCTCATCCATCCTGACTTTTTGTGGAATTCTCACCTGCTCAAAAGCATTAAGCATTACGACTTTTTTGAGTATGATGTCCATGAAGCCCTCTTCCTATCGGACAAGGAAGAAAAGATTTTAAACGACATCATTGCAAATATCAAAAACGAATATTCCGCCAATATAGATGCTTATAGCAAGTATATCATTCTGTCGCATATTGAAACTTTGCTGAGCTATTCCGAGCGGTTTTACAATAGACAGTTTATCACACGCGAGAAGAAACACCACGACCTGTTAGATAAGCTTAACCATATTTTGGAAGATTATTTTAAGGACTCTTCCGTGATTCTTAAAGGCTTACCTACTGTGCAATACCTCGCTGAGGAGTTGCATGTGTCGCCCGGCTACCTCGGAAAGATGTTGCGTATGGTTAGCGGACAGAGTACACAGCAGCATATCCAGCATTTTATCATAGATAAAGCCAAAGAACTGCTTTCCACTACAGACCTCACCGTAAGTGAGATCGCGTACTCCTTAGGCTTTGAGCATCCCCAGTCGTTCAGCAAGCTGTTTAAGGTGCAGACCCATCAAACTCCTCTTCAATTTAGAAAAAGCTTTATGGCATAGTGGAGATAAGATGCGGTACCCGTAGGATTCCAGGATTCCGCCGTCCTTCAAAAGCATGTAGATAATACTTTTAATTTCCATAAAATCATTTTTTATATTTATCGTGCTATTTCCTCAGGAAATGGTCTTCGTATGGAGTATCCTAAAGAAGTTTGTAATGATAAAAGTAACATGCGGTATCATAGAGCTTAACGGTAAGATGCTTATCTGCCAACTTAAGGATATCGTTGAGGGTAAGTTCTTCAGGGTTGTTGAAACGGGAGATAAAGGTGTCATTACCCATGGACAAGGCCCTGTACATACCGTTTACATAGAAGCTGGATGAGGTGATTTCTTTCATGTGTGCGATTTGTCCGCATTCAAACCTGGCCTTAATGTTCTTCAATGCATCTTCCAGCTTTTCTATATTAATGTTTACCTTTTTACCCATAATCGGTTTCCCGCCTTTGTGGGCGTGCACTTTGTGGGTATCTGGCGGGCAGAAAAGACCGATGGGAAAGGCATAGCTTCCAAGATGATTGGAGGAGAATAACCCTTATTTTTATACATACAAAAGGAGGTATTAACCTCCTTTTGTTTTTTTGCGATAAACATGACCTTGATTTCCATACGGAAATTTAGTATATTATAAATCTACCTAAAGATTGATTCCTTAATTTACAGAAAGGCAATAAGTTGAAATTGGGGATACCGAAAACCATAAAGAGTAGGTATAACTTAATATGAGACGTTATGGCCCTGATAAAAGTAGGAAGTATCAATGATTTTTCGGTTTGTGCCAAGCCGGATGTGCTGTTAAGACGAGGAGCTCTTCGTTGTATAGGAAGGTTTAACGAGTTGGAGGCAGCCTCTCTGACTATAGAACCCGATTCTTTTGAACTTAGTCTGTCGCCCGATGAGAGAGGCATTACCTTGAAAAACATCACGCTGCGTGAGGGGTTTGAAGGCTTTTTGGCCAATCTCTTTGACGCCACGCAGGAAGTATATTTTGTGGCGTGGGCTTGGGATCTCAGCGGCGAGAAGATAAACTACTATCCGGGGGAAGGGATAGAGGCCAAAGATGTCATCATCCCCATGAAAGTGGGGCGTTTGCGCGAATTTATAGGAGAAGGTATCAACCTTTTTCCTAAGCGCAAGGTCAAGGGCGGCATTGCTCTACGCATCCAGCTCTGGGAATGCGACCAGAATATGCGTACCTTCGGGAAGGTGGTGGGCGACATTGCGAATATGATGCAGAACTCTCAACTCAGCCAGCTGTTCCATCTTATCGCTACAGCAACAGGAGTGACAGCTTCGACAATATCCCTCATCAAGGATGCCGCCATAGAGCTTGGTAAAGTGGTAAGTCACATATTGCAGGCCAACGGTGATGACTATGTGGATTTCTTTGAGGGCTATTATCCCGCAACATCGGAATGGAGCCCGGGAGATGAAAGTTATGAAGGTAACTCATCGATGATCACCTTACGCCGATATTGAAAGGAGGGGAACCTCCTTTTCGCATTTATAATGTGATATTCCTTTTTAACTTTAGCAATAACTTCCTAAGCTTTCCCTTTTATTCAGAGATTTTTGACATGGCGTGATAATTTGTTTTATATACCTTTATGTTTAAAACAAATAATTAATTTTTAAATAAAATTTTTGAAATTTACAGTCACAATTTGCCTTTATGTCCCGTTCTATATATTAATTACCTATTGAAAAATGATAAAACCTAATAACACAGAGACTACCAATGACTTGGCTTTGGGCTTGCTTCTTCAGTTTGATAATGCGTGGCAGCAGCTGAACCGTCACCTTCAGGGTTTGACTTTGGAGGAATGCTTGTGGCGGCCTAACGACCATGGGGGAGGTGTGAGGGGATTTGATGATTTCAGGCATGAAGGCTCTTTCCTGCCGACGGATGGTGGGGAAATGGAGGTTCCGAATATAGCATGGATTACTTGGAGGCTGGACTGTTGGTGGTCTCTGGTCATCAACCATTCTTTTGGTGACGGCACGTGGAATCACGAAAGTATAGAGTGGGTACCTTCGGTAGAGTATATACGGTGGAGGATGGAGAAGTTAAAAGATATTTGGTTGTCCCATCTTTCTGGTATGACAGCGGAAGCTTTGGAGGCTAAAGACCTTTCCCGCTTTCCGATGTCGGACCGCCCGTTTCGGGAGGTAGTGGTATGGCTTAATGTGGAGCTGATGAGGAGTGCTTCAGAGATTGGACTTATGCGTTTTGTGTACGCCAACCGAGGTAAAAAATACGAAAGGTTGGCAGAGCTTAGCGAATAAGGCGGTATCAGTATGTGTGGATGTACTGCCTGGACAGCTGTAGGTTTGAGTAATCCTTACTATTTTCATCGCATTTACTCTTGCCCTTATTTCTAAAATGTTGTGTATAGGGTTGGTGTTACGACAAATTCGTGTAATCGATTTTTGTCGTACCTCCATTGTATACAGTCTTTTGTTGGAGGAAATTTGTCCTTTGGGGTTGGGGTAGATCAGCTTATGTATTTACTAAGGCATGTTTTGCTTTTTTGGTCTTTCTGCTATCTTATTTCCATACTTTGATGAAAATACTGCCGCTTTAGTCTCTGAATGCTTACTTATCAGGGATAATGAAAGGTAAAATCAAAGTAAAAAAAATATATGCCCGCAGAGCGGGCCGGAATACGTTCATTTTGCTTATAAAGGAATGAAGGGGGAAGTTTCTTGGTGTGGAGGAGAGGTTTGTAAGATACTGAATCTTATTTTAGTATCTCCCCAATATAACTATCCGCATCCTCATATTGAAAGTACACGTGGTTTTTATGAAACTCATCTTTGCTTATTCCTTTAGCCCAATGGATTTCCATTAGTTTGGTGTTGGATATTATATACGAATCCAACTCTATTCCCGAACCGGCAACTTGAGGTTGAATTTTTTCTTTCAATACCTTGAAAAACTGAATTTTTGGGTCGTTTATTCCTTTGGAATTGCGGATTCCTTTTGGGTCAATAAACTTGATTTTCTGTTTTTCGCCCTCAATTACCCATAATATAAAATCGGGATAAAAGTTATTGCCATCGGTGAAGAACCCTAATCCTTTTTTACTTTGATTTCTCAATACGTGCACTTCTTTACCTTCTAATAATGCCGGTTTTGATCCTACATACGTAATCAAATCATCCAAAAATTGTCGCTCGGAGGTATCCAAAGGTATTGGACTAACTTGTAGTTTTTCCTGATAACCCTTTCCTACATAGACCAATGGCTTGTACAAATGCAATAGATTGTCGAATGCAGAAACTTCATTTCCAATAGTTATCTTTTTAAATTCAGGATCAACAACTTCTGTTTTTAACTTTTCTATCTGAGCTTGATATTGTTCAATTTCTTCCTGCGTATTTAATCTGAAATCGTATTCCAAAACGAAATTGTCATCAGAACCATTGAGCTTGACAACTTCTATATGATCTGAGCTGAACTGATTTTTATAGAATAGATAAAACTGTTCAATGTATTTTTTCAACAATGCAATGGCTATCTCCTGCCAAATGCGAACGTTGGAATATTCATTGAATTCTAAAATATGCTGCGGTATCAAGAGGTTGTACCAGGAAATTTCTTGTAAAATTGTTTTTAAGGCATCTAATTCAATGCAGAGATTATAATATCCTTTGTCTGCCTTAAAATTTTGAATGTCTAAATAGATTGCATTCCAATCCAATAAGGCGCGATGGGCATCGTTTAAATATCCTTTATGTTTTTCAATGGCTGTACCGGATTTTGTTTTTTCCAATACATCAATCTTGGGATACCAATCGACCTCTACCAAACGATTGTGAAACAAATCTGGATTGTAAGTAAGCGGCAGAATTACCTTTTGTTTGAAATTCTCCGAATCATTTACTGCAATGAGCTTTAATTTATTTTGTTGAACGATTTCTTTTTGAATAGTCGGGACTTTGATGGAAATCCACGATGAGTCATTCTTGGGCAAGCCTTCTTCTTCCAAGAATTCTTTAAACTTCTCCATATAATCGGCTTTTACACCAAATATTTGGAGTGTTTCCAAATGTCTCAAATAGGGTCTTAACTCCCTTATATTAGAAGGTTTCTGGTAATCATCTAACTCTGTAGAACGTTTCAATGAATAATAATACCCCTTCAAACGTACACCACGCCCGAACAATTGAATGATTTGTGAACCTTCACTTTTTCCCACATTCATTAGGCCCATTGAGGAAACACGCCAGGAAGACCAACCTTCAGTGAATTTTTTAGAACCAATCAATAAATTGATGGTTGAATCATCATCATTTATTTTCTTGAACAAAGATTCCGAAAAATCCCGCTCGGTTCCTAAAACATCATTTTCTACGGCCAATTTATACAAGGTGGTTTCGTCCCCTACATTGATGACACCGAAATAATCATTATTGCCGACACGAAGCCCCAATTCGCCCTCTGCGCCCTTTAAATTATCCAAATAGAGATTAGCACCTATGGTCGTATTGTTGAATACCAGTTCGTTGATTTGCTGGAATATAGTTTCAGCATCCAATCCTTGCTTATGCAGATAAGAAAATGATGCTTCAAAAATGGAATTGCCGTTTTTGTCCACCAATCCAGCTTTGTTCTGCACCACCGAATCGATTTTCTGAATAGAAATGGTTGGATTTTTCAGGAAATCAGTCAGGAAATAAATAATCTCCAATACATCCGAAACCTCTTTTCCGCCTTCTTTTCGTACGGCATTTACTTTTCCTCCTACAAAAATCCAAAGGGGTTTATGCAATAAAAAATCTCTTAAAACAAATTTCTGCTCCTTGTAAATCAATAATTGCTGATAAAAGGAAATGAGATTGGCCGTTAAATAAAGGTTGCGATAACTTTTGTCGTCATCTTTCAGATTAAGAATACGATAATCCTTACCATAGCCGTCTTCATAAAAGTATTTGTAGCTGTAATCGAACAGGATACTCTTGGTATATTCTTGCGTAAATTCAGCCTTCTTAATACCTGACGCGGCATTGATGGCTTGCCCAAAGGTTGCGGAATATTCAAATGCAAAACCTGTTTCGCTTAGCTTATCACGAAACTTCTTCCAGGTATCCCCCGACATGCCCCCGTGACCTTCGTCTATCAAAACTAAGTTATCGGTCTCGAAACTCTCTACAGCTACAGTTTTGTCTCCACTATTTTCAGCAAGCTTAGTAATCTCCAATATTTCCACCTGCTTACCGGAATACATACCGGAGTCATTTTTGGAAAAAATATTGGCACGTATATCCGACAACTTAAATTCCTCTAAATGCTGTTTGCTTAGTCCTTCATTCGGGGTAATTAACAATACCTTGTTTTGATGATGCTGATTATATAAGGATGCATAATGCAAATACTGCTTGATATTGACGTGCATCAACAAGGTTTTTCCGGAACCGGTGGCATTCCAAAATGCTAATTTACTAAGACATTCCAGTGTGAACGGTTCGGCAATGAAAATGTCTTTGGCTTTTTTCTTACCAACGTTCTTTTCGGCTTGTTTCAGATTGAATTCTTTGACAAACTCATTTAGGTCTGCCAACAATTTCACTTTATTGCTGAAGTATTTATCCAGATACACTTCTGTGAACAGTAACGATAGGTATTGGAAATACTTCCAAACGATCGTCTCTCCTCTCTTATCGGAAATTTGATTGGTATAGCGCACAATATTCTCATCGTAAGTCTGCAACATCGTGGGCGTGAGATGTTCCGACTGGTAGAGATGACCGAGCAAGGTTTGCAGATATTTGGTATTGCCCTCTTCGGTATAACCTTCGTTGGAAGACAATTTTAATTCCGTAAAAATTTCTACACCGTTTTTGCCGATTATTTTTTACCAATGCTGTCAATCCCGAAGAGTGACAGCATATATTTATTTAAAACGAGCTTGTCGTGAAAATTAGCCATAGCGTAGAGAAAGAAAAATTAGAATTTGATGACGATATCCTCTTCAAACATTTTGTCCACATTAATCAATCCTAAGATCAACTGATTAAATGGCGTGTTTTTGGTATTGGCAAACAATACTCCTCTGGTGGTACCTACCGTAATCATTGCTAGATGTTTTCCAAATCCGCAAGGCAATACAATAGCATCCTCTTTTTTTAATTGTTTTTCAAATTCCGAGGATTCTACTTTAAAATAACAAGAAACCGTTTGCTTCACCATTGGGGCATTTTCTTTCGTTATGGTATAATCCATCGTAACACCAATGACGTGATTTTCTATATTTACCCCAAATCCAAATCCTACCTCTTGCTGTATAGGGCTTTCTTTTTCCAATACATTTTCAAATGTTGCAAACTGCTTTTCTTCAATTTGCACTAGCTTGAAAGGTATGGGTAATTGTTTGTTGCTCATCGCTAATTTAATTATACTGCAGTAGCTTCACAACTGTACTCTTTATAAAAAACAACATAATCGGACTCGTACCGTGAAGTGTTCAATATACACTTAGATTCTGCCGTCAATTTAGTATCTTTCATAGTTGGTACTTGGATCAATTCTATTCCTAATACCTCACTCAGCTTTCCTAATGTTTCCAAGGTAAAGTTTTCATTGCCCTTCACCCATTTATTGACCTGCTGGGGGCTTACTCCCATTTTTTCTGCCAAATCTTTTTGCTTCCATTGTAGTTCGTCTAAACGCTCCAATATTTCAAAGGCAATTTGACCGGAAATTTTAGTGTAGCTCTTTTTGGCTAAACGAGCTTTTGCTCTTTCTAACGTCTTGGTTTCTTCTTGGGAAACCAAAGCCAAAAATTTTTCTTTCTTTGTCATAGATTAATATTTTAAAAACTCAAAAAAGGAATCTTCATCAAATATTCCGTTTAACTTCAGGAAATCTTTCGCTTTTTCAAGTTTTCTGAGTTCAACTCTGGTGTGTTCTCTGTCCTCCATACAATGTTGACGCGGTAATTTTATAGCTCCGCCGGTGATAACAAATACATTTTCATCTATGCGTATCGCGTATAGGCGCAAACAGTTTTTCCTACCTTTCTGCGAGGACAAAACCCTGATTTGGTATTCACTGTTGCGTAATGGCTGAAAAAATTGTTCCAATTGGTCATCCCCTGATTCTGCGATTGCTATTAATTGTTCATCTATCTCGATGGCATCTTCCCGGATAAATGCTACATACTGTCTAATACTGTAATTGGGAGGAATGTCTTCCTTGTTTTCCTGTAAAAATGCCCTCACATATTCCGTATCCGTCCATAGTTCCAACAATCTGTCATACTCATTATCCACCTCTCCATCGTAATGGAAGGCAAATAATTTGTCTGCAAAGATAGGAACAATTTTCATAAAATCAACTTATAAGTTTATTTTTTACATCAAAACAAACTGCTTCTACAATTCCTCCACATTAAACATCTTCTTGAAAAAGGTTTCTTCGATGAGTTTGACCTTGAACTTATCTTCACCGGTACGGAAGTTTTGGAAATGGTGGTCGCCGTTGATGTAAATCTGGTCGAATTCTCGGGAGTAAACACTGTCATACAGTTTGCGGTATATCCTTAACACCTCTTCGTGGGTAGTGGTTTCGAGATTGCGCCAGATAACGAGGGTTTTAAGTCCTTCACGGGTTTTGCCTTCTACAAATTTGATATCGCCTACACGCTGTATCCGTTCTACATACAGGCCGATGAGATAATTAAAGGTCTCTACCAAATCTACTTTTGTAGGTACCAGCTCATTGTTTTCGGCGACCTTGAGCTGATAGTTGAAAGGATTGCGGAACATTTGGATGTTGAACAGGTGGTCGCGTGTTTCTACATCCAGCATATAGCGCAGTAGATACTCCTCCTGTGCGTGCTCGTCAAATTGGAGCAATGCCGCATTACTCTCTGCAGGCACTTGCAGGTTATTGAGTGTATCTTCGTACGACTCCAAGACCTGATATTTGAACATTTGTGAAATACCTGCTTTATCTTGTGGCTTGCCGTTTTTCCAGTTATCAGAATAGATTACTTTTTGGATACGCGGTTTGGTAACAGTATTGAAGTACGTACCCATTTCTACCAAGATGTATTTACGGTTGCCGCTATCTTCTCGATTGAGTTTGATGACCGCGTGACCGGTTGTGCCGGAGCCGGCGAAGTAGTCGAGGATTTTTTCATCATATTTAGTACATAATTTAAGAGTGTCTTTTACGGTCTCTATTGACTTAGGAAAGTCAAATAATTTTTCCCCTAAAATTTCTTCCAATGGTTTAGTTCCATAATGATAAGAATGATACTCTTTTTTAGTCCAGTGAGTTTTTATAACCTGACTTTCTCTTAATTTTTCATAAACTACATACTTATTACCTTCTTTAACAATTTCAATATTCCCTGCTTTCCAATATTGCATAAAAGTATCAGGTTTTGTCTTCCAAGTTCTTTCAACTCCTTGATCAGTTATTGGTAAAATTGCTATTGAATTTTCAAATTTTTCTATTGACACAACTTTTAAATCATTAGAAACATAAATTGGATAGAAAAAGTCAGGTTTGCTTTCACGCAAAGCATATTTACCATCTGTCAGCCTAATAAAATTTTTCCTTTTATAACTACCAGTTCTATCGAACAAATCAAATTTATCCTTTATGCTTTCATCTAATATTACATTATAAAAGTCAGAAATACTTTTATTTTTTGAATATGCAAGCATATACTCATTTGATGTGCCAAAAAACTTCTCTTGATTTCTACCTTCTGGTTTGTGAACTACGCTAATATTTGCTATAAAAATTTTCCCGTTCGTATAACAATTCAACTAATTCATTTAGTTTGAATAGCTCCAAATCATCTATTGCAATAAACAAAAATCCATTTTCTTGTTGAAGCATTTTTGACTTGATAAGTCTATTATGCATTAAGGACAACCAAGAAGAATGTTTAAATGAATTTTTATAGACTATTTCACTTGAATCTGTATTATATGGAGGGTCTATATAAATTGCTTTTATAGTATCCTGATACTTCTCCTGCATCAAGTTGAGTGCCTGGAAGTTTTCGGAGTTAATGAGTAAGCCGTTGCATTCTTCGTCCAGATTGTCGAACTCGCCTATGAGGCGGTCTTTAAACTCTTCGGAGAAGAATTTGG
Organism: Sphingobacterium thermophilum; assembly: GCF_039541675.1. Classification (NCBI taxonomy): domain Bacteria; kingdom Pseudomonadati; phylum Bacteroidota; class Sphingobacteriia; order Sphingobacteriales; family Sphingobacteriaceae; genus Sphingobacterium; species Sphingobacterium thermophilum. The sequence continues at coordinate 129,843 of NZ_BAABGR010000006.1, forward strand.
TATCCAAAACCAAATAAGGTTCAAATGCCAATTGTTCGGCTGTGGTAATGGTTACGTCAAACAGCTCTTTCCATTCCTGCAATTGAGCTTGGTTGGCTGCAATCTCCGGATAGTATTTTTCCGGAATTCGGTCGAGTGTAATGCAATAATTGGTGCTAATGACAAACTTCTTTTTGAGCCATAGCTTCTTTTGGAAATCTTCTATCTGTGCCAGAAAGGTAATAATCTTATCGGCTACGGTTTTGATGGCTTTAATTTTAGACAGCTGCGCCGTAAAGAATTCGGGTTGTCTGTCGTTGATGTCGTCAATATATAAGACTTCGTTTTTGATATAAAAATCCAGCTCGCGGCGCAAGAATCCGCCCAGGTCTTTATGGATAAAATAATCGAAGGTGTTGCGGGAAATAAAATCGTTGATATGTTTTTGCAATACCGTACGGTTTTTGTCTTTCTCCGTAGGTGCTTTGTCAAAAGCCAATGCAAACTCAGCGGGAACAGCTTTCACTAATACGTCAAAAGCCTCTTTTGCCAAATCGTCCTGCTTCACTGATTTTGGCTGTGGTTCGTAGGTAAAGTTGATGTACAATTCACCATTCACCACCTCCACCGGTTGCTCGGCATAAATGGCAAAACGGCGTTCCTTATCGCCCTGGGTTTTGTTGTTGTTTTGCTCGGTAGAGGCTTCTTTTAACTGAAAATGAACAGACTTACCATCTTTGAGTTTGAAGGTATAATTCTTTAAATATTCGGATGTTTTGATATAATATTGGTCGTGATTGGCCCAATGCAGTTTGACCTCCTCACCTTCGTAAGGAATGGCATAGACATCTTTTTTATATCGGCGCAAAGAGATAAAATCGCCGTCTTTGTAATAGCGTTTGAAAAAATTGGCCAAATGCGAAAACACCTCTTGCTCCAGGGCATTGGTATCGACGGCGTTTGCTAATTGTTGTCTCAGTGCAAGATATTTAGGCGAAGATTCTCTAACCACCCCTGCATCGTCCAAGGATTTGCCTACCTGTTCCAATTCTTTTTGGAGGGTAATGGAATCTTTCGTTTGGGTTTGTGCCAAAATGTTTTTAATGTCTTCAGGTAATTTACGTTCTATAAAATCCATTACTTGGCGGCGTTTTTGGTTCATAATGCGGTAAATACCAAAATCCAAATCCGCCTTATCCATCTCGAATATTTCTTTTAAAACCTTCTGTAGGTTGTCGTAGTTGTTCATTTTTATTTCAGGTTATGAATTTTCTTTAAATAAATCATCATTTTCCCAATTTTCGGGATTTTGTATAATATAATTTTGAATGCGATAGAAATCTGCCTCCGATTTTATGATGACATCGTAAAACCGGGTTTGCCATCCTGACGGAAATCCCATACGGTTGCAATGTTTGGTCACCGCCGATTTGTACGAACCCACAATGGTGGATAGGGTCGGTTGTGTTTGTTGTTGTAGGGACAGGGCATGCCCTGTCCCTACAACAACGTGCCCTGTCCCTACAACGTGCCCTGTCCCTACAACGGACCCTGTCCCTACAACGGGTGGTTTGATGATAATAATTCCGTGCACGTGATTGGGCATTACCACAAATTCGTCCAATTCGACACAGGGAAAATGATTTTTGATTTCGTACCACATGATATTGGCAATAATTCCTGAGGGGGAATATTGCATTTTGCCGTTTCTTATTTCTCCGAACAGATGCAATCTGTTTTTGGTGCAGATGGTCACGAAATAGGCTGCCGGGGTGGAATAATCCCACCATTTGGCTCTCGGCGATTTTCTATTTTTTAACCGTTGCATCATATCATTGTGTATATTAAACCAGTTCAAAAGAAATGGTAAATATTTCTTCTTCGGTTATCGTTCTGTTTAATTTGTTTTTTGCCTCTGCAATCATTTGATCACGTTGTTCGTTGATTTCATCTTCACGTTCAAACATTTCTCTTTTCAAACGCGAAACTTTTCTCTTGGTTTTGTTTAATTTCTCTTGCAGCTCAAGAACCTCTGCCGATGACAATCCCTCCTGCATAGAGGCTCTTGTTAATTCCCTTTCTTCTTTTTTGGCCTCCTTTAGTTCAGCCTCCAAAAAAGCGATTCTATCGTCGGCCCAATTGTGAAATTTCATAAACTCCCTTTGCATCAAGGCTGCATCGGTGTCTTCCAAATATTTTAATCGCTCTTGTTTGATTTTTGTATGTAAACCTTCTATCTCATCCAATTGGATTCTATGGTTACCTGGAAATACCTTGCTGTCCAAACTCAAAATAAATCGGCAAATCTCATCATTTAACTGCTCGTTGGCATCTGTTAATCCTGCAAAAATCAATACTGAGTGTGACTCTATTTCAGAAGACACATTTAACTGACTGACTTTGAGGAATCCTCTTTTGGACTGTAGATTTTCTAATTCTTGGTATTTCTTATTTTGACCGGAGAAGTTAAATTCCAAATGCGCCAAAGGAGTATGTTCTTTCTTGGCTTGCTCGATGAACTTTTGAGCAATTGGACCATTTAGCAACAGACGTTTGGCATCTTCTCTGTTTTTGTTTAGCGTGTATTTTTCACCATTGTCTAAAATGAAGGTGTAATCATCGTAAATAAACTTCGCCTTTTGATGCAGATAAAAGCGGATTAATTCCCACAACCATTTTTCGAATTTTTCTAAGAAAACCCTGGTTTCGGAAAGTGTTATTCTGAGGCGTTCAATTACAGGAACTTCAAAGTTTTCAAACAATATTGTTTGTACTTCTCTAATCGCCTCATCTCTCTCAGCCGCAAATTCTCTTTCTAATTGTTCAAAATAGGCATCAATTTCTTCTTTTGTTCTGCACTTTTTATAAACTTCAACAATGCGTTTCTCAAAATCAACACCGTTTTCAATTGTACCCAACACTTCATCCGAAGAACCGAAGACCCCTTCAAAGAGTCTGAATTTTTTCTCCAAAAGCTCAAATACTCTTGCTTCTACAGCATTGGAAGCATTCAAGAAGTTGACCACTACCACATCAAACTCTTGTCCATAGCGATGACAGCGTCCTATGCGTTGTTCTACCCGCTGCGGGTTCCAAGGTAAATCATAGTTGACAATCATGCTGCAAAACTGTAGGTTGATACCTTCAGCTGCCGCCTCGGTAGCAATCATAATTTGATATTGGTCGCTTCTGAAGGCATCCACCAGCGCCTGACGAATATCTACCGCTTTAGAACCAGTTATTTTTCCGGCATTTTTTTCGTCGGCCAACCAATCTTTGTAGATTTGACTGGACAATGCATCTGCATTATTTCCATTAAAAAGTAGAATTCTACCGGCATACTTTTCCTTGGATAAACGCTCAAAAAGATATTGTTGAGTACGTGTAGATTCGGTAAAAATGAGCGCTTTGTCTCGTGCACCGATTTCTTTCAGTTTAGCAAAACCCTTTTCAAGAGCGATTAATAAACTTTCTCCTTTTTGGTTATGTTCAATCCTATTCGCTAAAACCAAAAACTCCTCTAATTGCTTAATCTCGGCTTCAATGGCGATTTTATCCTCTAAAGTAATTTCGTTAAGTTCAGGTTCTTGCTCTTCTTCCTCTAATTCATCCTTTTCATCATCCAAATTTTCATATTCCGAAAGCAGAAGTTCATACAAATCATCCTCCACCACTTTGGAATTTTCCAAGAGCTGTTTAAGTCTTTTGATCAATGCCTCCAAGGTTTTACCAACTGCAAAAGATGAAGAACCCAATAATTTAAAAATCACAGACTGCATCAAGTGGCGTTGAGCAGCAGGAAAAGCGTATGTGTTTTCTTGACGAAGGTAATCCAGCACCTTATTGTATAAATCTTGCTCCTCTTCTGTTGGGGTGAATTGTTGTGTTATCGGAATACGTTCTCTATACGGTACAAATTCTCTCACATCACGTCTCAGCGTGCGATGTACTACTTGACTTAAGCGTTCTCTCAAACCTTCAATATCGCGACTGCCTGATTCCAATACAAAGTTTCTCCGAAAAGATTTTATATCCCCAAAAATTTCCGGATCGATAAAAGAAACCAAACCATACAATTCATCCAAACGGTTTTGCAAGGGTGTAGCAGTTAGCAAAACTTTTTTATAGTCTCGGATTGCATTCTGAATGGTTTTGGCTGTAACATTGCCAAACTTGTACACATTTCTCAAATAATGTGCTTCATCCAAAACCACCAAATTCCAGCTTGTCAACTGAATCTCTTCTGCCTTTTTTCGTGCAAATTGATAACTGCAAATTTTTATCGTATCCGTACTATCAAAAGGATTAACAATACCCGCTTTGGATTTTTTATTAAATGAAATATTATCTATTACTTCGGCTTTCAGATAGAATTTATCCACCAATTCATTCAGCCATTGTTTACGCAATGCCGAGGGACAAATAATCAAGATTCTCCTTTTCCTTTCAGCCCAGAATTGGCTTAATAAAATGCCCGCCTCAATGGTTTTACCCAAGCCCACTTCATCAGCCAAGATAGCTCCTTTGGAATAGGGAGATTTAAAGGCAAACAAAGCTGCTTCTACCTGGTGAGGATTAAGTTCTACTTTAGCATCTAATAATGTTGCTCCAAATTTTTCCGAACTATCGGAAGATGCTTTTTTTGATAGCTCGTAAGCGTAGTATTTGGCTTGGTATTTATTGATGGTCATTGTTATGTCTTACTTATAATTTCACTTATGCCACTTGAAATATATTTCCTCTTGTTTTCAAGTTTTACAAAAATAGAATTTAGTTAGACAAATGCGTTCTAAGATTCAGTTTATCTTCCGCTTGTTATTTTCCTCGCATGGCGCCATAGCCGTATGTTCTCATAGGCAAAATATTGCGCTTGATATGAGGTAAATCTTTCAATCATGAATTAAACGCTGTTTTTTGGAAGACAATCTTATCGAAAAATATTAAAAAATTGCATTGTAATCAAGGTTATTTTTCTTGTCGTCTTCTCTTCAGCGCCTTATAACCTTCAAACCAAAGTACCGACACGGCGGCTATGAGGATAGAAAATCCTAATTCTTGGCCACTTAGGCTATTCAGCTGGAAGAAAGCGGCAAAAGCGGGGACGTACAAGAAGGCGAAAAGTAAGGATAAGGTGACGCCAATGACAAGGGGGGGGGAAGAGCATGTTTCTGTTTTTCATGCTTTCGAATACGCTATATACAAAAGAGCGGTTTACCAGGCACAAGAACACGTTGGCGAAGATCATGGTGGTGAACACCATGGCACGTGTAGTCTCTTCGGGCTGTCCCTGATGTACGGCGTATTGGTACACGAATAAGACTCCTGCGGTGATGGCCACCCCTTGGATGATGCTGATCCCCAATTCGCGTATGTTGAGGAAGGTTTCGGTCATCTTGCGTGGCTTTTGGCGCATGGTATTTTTCTCCATAGGTTCGTTTTCATATACGATGGAGCAGGTAGGCCCCATGACAAGTTCCATGAAGATGACATGCACCGGCGTGAAGATATTGGGGTATATCCAGTTGAGAAGTACCGGCAGAGACACTGTCAAAATAATAGGTATATGTATCGATATTATGTATTGGACTGCCTTTTTGATGTTGGCGTAGATGCGTCTTCCGGCGGCTATGGCGGTGATGAGTTTGCCCAGGTCGTCGTTGGTGATGACGATTTGTGCTGCTGCTTTTGCTATTTCTGTTCCTTTGTTACCCATGGCCACGCCGATATGTGCGGCTTTGAGGGCGGGGGCGTCGTTCACGCCGTCGCCCAGCATGGCCACCACCTCGCCGTTTTCTTTCAGCGCATTGACGGTAGCCAGTTTTGCTTCGGGGAACATGCGGGTGAAGAGTGTCGTTTCACGGGAAATCACACCCAGCCTATCTTGTGGCAGCTGGACGACGTCGGCGCCATTTACCGCCATGCCGTCGTTTATGATGCCCGCCTGCTTGGCGATGGCGTTCGTCGTGTCGGCATTGTCGCCAGTAATGACTTTGACCTTGATGCCGGCATCGTAAATCTGCCGGAAAACCTGCTGGATGCCTGGCTTCGGAGGGTCGTAGAACACCGTAAACCCTAAAAATTCGAAAGCAAAGTCCTGCTGTCTTTGCGGAAAGCTGTCGCCTTCGAACTGTGCTTTGCCGACCCCCAAGAGGCGGTAGCCCTGCTTTCCGAGATCGCTGATCTTACGTCGCAACTTTTCTTTTTCAGAATCCGAAAGATTGGAAACTTCCAATAGTGCTTCGGGAGCCCCCTTGGCGGCGATGATGCGTGTTCCGGCAGCATCTTCGAAGATATGTGTCATCATGGGCGGCTTACCTTCCAGCGGGTATTCGTGGATCATACGGAAATCCTTAGGTCGGTCCTGCGCTTGCGTCTCTTCGTACACCCTGTGTATGGTCTTCTCCATGGGGTCGAAAGGGACGGGCTCGCTGCTCCACATGGCATTTTCGATTAGTTCCGACAGTTCGGGAGCGTCAAACGCATCGCCTTCGAAGATACGGTCGGTCTTATAGTCGTACAACGCCTTCAGCTGCATGGAATTTTCGGTAATCGTTCCGGTCTTGTCGGTGCAGATGACGGTAGTGCTGCCCAGCGTTTCGACCACGCTGCTGCGTTTGATGATGATACCTTCCTGCATGAGCTTCCAAGCTCCCAAGGCCATGAAGGTGGTGAAGGCCACCGGAATTTCCTCCGGCAGGATGGACATGGCCAGCGTCAGTCCTGTCAGCAGACTTTGGATGATGTCGCGCGACAGCCAGAAGCTGTAGCCCCATACCAATAGGAATACGGCGATGCCGATGGCAGCCATCCATTTCACGAAGCGCGTAATCTGAAGATGCAGGGGAGAAGCCTCCTCTTTGATGTCGTGGATAGACTTTCCTATTTTTCCCAGCTTGGTAAGGCTTCCTATCTGTTCTACCCTGAATACCGCCATGACCGATACTACGAGGGTGCCGCTATATACTTTTTTGTCTTCCGTATCCGTGCTTTTGAATACGGAATAGGTTTCTCCCGTCATCGCGGCTTCATTGACCGAAAAGTCGCTGCTGTAGACGATTTCTCCATCGGCATTGATCATCTTTCCCTCCTCGATGAGGCATAGATCACCCACAGCAATTTCGCGGGTAGGGATTTGCATGATCTTCCCTTGGCGGACGACCGTGCTTAGCGGCTCATTGAGCTTTTCGAGTGCTTCCAGCGCTTTCCTGCTGCGGCTGTCTTGATAAAAGGATATGCCTGACACAGCGATAATTGCCCCCAGCATGAATAAGGCTTCGGAGTAGTTGCCCACAATGACATAAATGATGGAAACGGCGATAAGCAGAAGCAACATGGGCTCCTTGAGGATGTCCAGCAACAGCGTGTACCAAGCACCCTTCTTGAGCTCTGCCGGCTCATTAAAACCATAGTTGCTGTGCGAAGCGTTCAGCTCTTCAGCCGAAAGACCGATTAAATCCGGAGGGATATTGTATGAAGGCATGGAATGACAGTATTTAATGACAAGTGAAAATTACTATTTTCTTATCAGAAAACCTTTGTGAAAAGCAGAATAATTTATTGGTTCTTGGTAGCGCTAAAGATGATTAGGGAGCCTGCTCAGGAAAGTTGCTTAATAGGGAGATAAATAACAACTACCGATGTTTTCATGGCTAAGCGTGCGCTCGAAAACGTCGGTAGTCGGTAAATGGATTTTCAGCAATATGTCAGCTGTGGAAAGGAGAATGAGTAAGTCTATGGTGTGTAGGTGCCGTTGAATAGCACTATCCTCCATCCGTCCGGATCTTCGTAGGTTTCGCTTTTACCTATCCAATACGGATTTTCCGGCTCTACGGGATGTGCTCCATAGTTTTGCAGCCTGTCGTTAGCTTTTTTATATTCCTCTTCATTGTCGTAATAGAGAACCAACAGGTGCTCTTTTGTTGGGGCTGGTAGGGGTGAGGCTTGCTCTTGCTGTGTGAATTCCAGGTGGTAGGTTTTGTCGGGCAGTCCCAGCATGACGCCGTTGTATCCGGAATGGTTCTCAAAATGTCCGAGCTCCTGCAGCCCCAGTCCTTCTTTGTAGAAATTCACCACCTCCTTCAACTGATTTGTAGGGCGGGCGATTCTGAACTGCACAGCCTTTACTGAGACTTCAGGATTGGTCTTGTCGGTATCGGCGCTGTTGCATGCGAGCAGCAGCGACAAACTTGCTGCAAGAGCCAATAGAGGTAAGGTTTTATGTTTCATATCTTTAAACTTTAATGTTTAAAGCAAAGATCACGTTCCCGCGCGGGGCTATCAATGGCTGAAAGGCGGTTTATGTTGTCAATTTTTCCGGTTCTGCTGGTATTGGGCGGGAGAGATTCCTTTTTTCTCTTTGAAGAAGCGAGAAAAGGTAGATACGGAGGAGAAGCCCAACTGGTCGGCGACTTCCTTGACAGAATGAGAAGAATAGGTAAGAAGGAACTCTGCTTCCAGCACAAGGCGGTGGTGGATAAGGGTTAAGGCCGATATGCCGGTCTGATTTTTTACGCACTCACTGATGTATTTGGGTGATAAAAACATAATGTCGGCATATTCTTTCACGGTCTTATGCTTCCGGAAATGTTGGTCTACCAATTTTCGGAACTCATACATGACTTGATACTCACGGTTTAGGAGCTTGTCGGAATTAAGCAGACATATTTCGCAGACCCTGTTGTAGTCGAAGAGTATCTGTAGCACATATAAGCGTGAAATTTCGAGACAGAAAGGCTGTTGGTTTTCTATCTCTTCTTTGATTTTCAAAAACTTATAGGCGGTGTCGTCGAAGGCGCTGCTTTCGAGGGGAAAGGTGGGTGGATAATCCGGGTTGATGAACAGCAGCTCTTCCATGATTTCGCTTTTCACGAATCCCTTTTTGATGAATGAGGACTTGAAGAGCAGGAAGTAGGCTTCAAAGTCGGAGCTGAAGTTGTGAGCTGAAAGGAGGGTATGCGGTGGTATGATGGAGATGGAGGAAGCTTCTGCCACAAAGTCGTGATGTCCTACCGAAAGGGTGCAATGCCCTTTTTTGCATAGAAGGACCCAATGAAAGTTAAGCTTCAGGCTGTCTATGGAATGCAAATCCTTGCGAATATGAAAAACGGCACAAGGGATATCTTTCTCCTCCAGCGGCTGGACATTCAGCTGCTGCAGGACGAAATGTTCTATCTCTAAGAAATTTTGTTTCATAAGGCTAAGATTCTTTCGTACGGATATCCTGAAGATAACGTTAGTGACATTTTGTGCGCTTCAGTCTTTCACCATTTTGACATTTTCTTCCTGTTCTTCCTTAAGGTAGAAGGCCACGAACGTCATAGGTTCTTTGTCGGAGGCGTTGTCAAAATGTAGGATGTCCCGGCAGGGAAGGTAATCTCCTGTATTTCTACGGTCTTGACAAACTGCTGTACGGCGGCGGGATTAAGATCTTTTCTGGCGATACCCTGCTGTTGAGCCATAAGGCAGCCTGTGCCGAACAGAGATAATATGGCGGTCGGTAAATAAAGTTTTCATAGTAGTGATTTGGGGCTTCAAATTACAAATTATTATTGGTCCTCATAAATTTTTGCCATAAGGTATTCGTCAACATAGCGGCCGTCGACTTTCATGGAATGCTTTTTCAGTCCTTCTATGGTGAAGCCCATTTTCTTGTACAGCGCTATGGCTCTGCTGTTATGTGTCATCACGGTGAGCTCCAGCCTTGTCAGGGCAGTGTTTTGGCGCCACCGCTCGGCCATTTCAAACAGCTTACGGCCAATCTCTTGCCCGCCATATTCTTGGAGGATGCCGATGACGATTTCCGCGCGATGGCGGATGCGCCGTGTGTTACCTCCCATGACGGAGAGGCGCCCGACAAGCTGCCCTTCGGCTTCTGCCACGAAAATGTGGGAGTTGTCCGAGCGGATAATGTCGCGTAGCATTTCACGCTGCTGCTCTTCGGTCAGCTTGCGCTCGTCCGCCTCCAACAGCATGAACTTGCTTTCCCGGTCCAGCATTTTGTTGAGTTGCAGCAGGGCTGCGCTGTCTTCTTCTCTGATCTCGCGTAGGGTAATCATATGCAGTTACTATCTCAAAATCTGTGCAGAGCAGGCTTAGGTCACATTTATTCGAGAAATTAATAATGGATTCTGTCACTTTTTTGATGTCAGTAATAAGTTTAGTTTTGGAAATATAGTCATTGGTAGGATAGTTAAAGTCGGAAGGATTGACAGACATTTTAATGCTATAGTCTAAGAATAAGTCACTTAATGGTTTGCAGTTAAGGTCATATGCTCTTTCCACAGATGTTGTATTTCCCTTAATGATAGTCCACGCGCTAAAAGATTTAAATAGGTGGTCTCCTACTTGTCCTGCAGTCCAACTTTCGGGAAATGGACTCTTGTTAAGTGTTCATCTGAAAACAAAGTCAGGCCAGTCAACAACTCCTTGATTACGGTTTGAAATTCATTTACTACCTTAATCATATCCTTAAACTACTTAAAATTCGACATGCAGATAGAGCTAGAGCTTTTTGTTGAAAGAAGCTGGAGCTCAATACTAAAATTCGCCAGATTGCCAGACTTCCCATAAATTTAAAAAATAAAAGTAAAACTTACTTGAAGGCCGCTTCGGTGGTTACTCTGTCAAGCAGCGAAATGTTTCTCTTTCCATTTGTATGTGAAGCTTTCGGTAGAATTCCTGCGGGTGGAATCCTGATTTTTTATATTCATCTTGCACTATTTTTTTTGCATTGTCTAAAGAGGCCTGATTATCCCAAGCGGCAATCGTAAGTATTACTGTTCGTCCATCGTTATCTTCCCTAACTAAGATTTGGTCTTGAATAAAACCTGGAAGTTTTCTTATTAGTCGTCTGTTGACTTCCATCTTTTCGGTAAATTCTTGGACAGAAGATTGTGGCATGGTAAATCGATCCACAAAATATACGCGTTCGCTGCTAGGGGCCCATAAGGTGTGATGGATAACGTTTAGTTGCTGTAAGAAGCTTAATTGATTAGTTATTACCTGATGGGAAATGATTTTTCTAGCTTTTAATTTGTAGATAGCCATCCCTTCTCCTTCAATATGTTTTTGTGTGGGAGCTATATTCTGAAACACCCCGCGGTGGGTGCCTTCTACTTTATGTTTTACAAAAACTTTATTTCCCTCGGCAATGATCTCTTTTATGGTCCATGTAGCATCGGGAAATGCATGAGCAAATACCATAACTGATTTGGCGAAACCATCAATGCCTTTATCGCCTTGCGCATTAAGGTAGTCTGGGGAGACGACTTTCTCTAAATCGTCAAATTTTCGTGTGTTCAGGATGTGCTCATATAAAGTTCGCACTGCTTTTTTGTTTAACTCCGTTTCCATATCTTTTGACTTAAATGAAGAATTACTTTGTGGAAAAATGTATTGACTTATCCAGACAGATAAAACAAGACATACAAGAATTATAGGTTTCATCTTTTTTATACAAAATTCGTACAAGATGAAAACCAATCCTTGTAAAAAATCATTGATTACCAAAATAATCCTGATTTGTAGAAATCGGCAGGACTAAGTCCTGTGAAATTTTTGAAATCGCGATTGAAATGGGCTTGATCGTAATAGCCATGTTCCAATGCAATATGGATTAGAGGCGAACGGTTGGGAAGTGTGATGATTTGTTTTAGACGTGTGATATTGGCAAACTGCTTCGGCGAACAGCCTACGGCCTTTCTAAAGCGTTTTTCGAAGGCGTCTTGACTTATATGCAGCATGTGGGGAAGCGAGGAGACTTTAATTAAGCCTTTCGTTTTTCTTATTTCATCAACAGCCCTATGCACATAGCTATCTATTTCCGCTGTCGTAATATTGGAAAGCAGAAACTGGTCAATTTCTTTTATACGGTCCGAATCGGTGCGGGCATGGTATAGCTTTTCTTCTAGGTTTTTAATTTCATCCTGTTGAACGAAATTTTCTAGCTCTACACTGATTCCGAACAATTCATGGAGGGGATTTTTGAAAAAGGTAGCGGCACCAACTTCCGTAAACAACACGATAATGGATTTGCTACCTTTCGCATAATGGATATTTTTTATGGATTTTCTTATTCCTGAAAGGATGGAAGAAGAAAGAGGACGATAACCTCTCTCTTCAACAAACGAAATCTGTCCTTGAACGGTAAATACGATAGCTAAGCCTAAATTAGGCAAAACCCTATTGACGATATCCTCATCCGTTTCTATAATGCGGTATGATTGTATCAAGTTCTGCAGCTCTGGCCTTGGATAGTATAGTGTACTTTTCAATGTTTTACGGTTTTTCTGTAAAAGATAAAATCCTACGACTTGGTGATAATGTGAATTAAATGTAATGCAAATTCAATTGGCTTGAATAATAGCATGTATAGCCGGGTCGATGTAAGCTGCTGTTTTTTTTATTCCTAGTTTTGCAGTTCTCTTAACTCTCTATAGCCTCCAAATTCGTATATAGGGCATGTCGCATGATTTCTGTAGCCTTATCGATATTCATTTTCTTCATCTTTCTTATGGATTTCACTAGTTTTCTTTAATTTTTCGCAAGTTTAAATTAATGCAAAGTATAAAAACCTTGAATATCGCCATGTCAGTTGAATTTCAATATTTATCTATAGCTTGGATTTTTCTGATTCATCTCGATGTGGCGGACCTGTTACTTTAAAGACGCTTTGAGATGCTTTATTAAGTTTTTTACAGCTTGTATAAAGGGATAAGGTGGCGCTCGATAAAATCGATTCTGTCTTTGGGTTTGGGCACGAAGTGAGAAGCTATGGCGATGACTAACCTTTTCTTGCAGTGGATGTATATGATGTTTCCTCCATCACCTATGGCAGCAAACTTCCCTTTGTCCAATATCCACCATAAGTAGCCGTAGTTTTTGTTGTCCCAGGAGCTGTGTGGGGAGGTGCTTACTTCTATCCATTGCGGGGACACTATGGTTGTCCCTTCCCAACAGCCTTGTTGGAGACACAATTGACCTATTTTCAGCATATCGTAAACGGAAAGCATCAATCCCCAGCCGGAAGTGTTGGTACCTTGCGGGTCCGCCGCCCAACAGTTGGCATATTGGTTTTTGATGAAGTGGAAATAAGTTTCCCTGCTGTCTATTGTGAGTGTTTCGGGAGTAGTAATGTTCAACGGCTCAAAGAGATATTTTGTGGCAAAGGCATGAATGTTTATACCTATAGCTCGCTCTAGGAGGGAGGCCAAGACCTGAATCCCTACGGTAGTGTACTGAAATTCACCTATAGGCCGCTTACCACCGAGCAGGTGAAGTGCAGTAAGTCCCCAGTTTTGGGTGGAGAAGACCTTACTATAGGGCTCCGAGCGAAATTTATACGGTGCAGTCATCGTCAGCAGATGTTTAATTTCCAGCTGTGCTAATGTTTTGTTTCTGCTGTTAATCTTCAGTTCGGGGAAGAAATCTATTACCTTCTCGTGGACACTTGCTATATGTTTCCTATCTAAGGCAATACCTACCAAAAGAGAAAATATACTTTTGGTAACGGAAGCCACATGAAGCTTTCTATCTTTTTCGGAGGGGTGAGCAAAGAACTCATAGCGTATTTCTCCGTCTTTGGCGATTAGTAATCCTGAGATATTAGCGTACTCTCCCTTTAGGATATCGACCGTTTTATCCAATAGCTTTGACATATAATTAGGTTTTCTGTCAAAGTAAATGGTTATAAAACGATTTTGAGAAATGGTTTTAAAAAAAGATGTTCTGGCCGCTTTGCTCTATTATGATGCTAAATTTTTGGCAATAACGGATTCTCCTATTTCAAGATCTTGAAATTCCATAAGAGCTTCTTTCGCTGTATCAGTGTGCGCCAGTCAATAAAGAATATGCAGCCTATGAGGATCAGGCCGAACACAAAACCGGCAACGGATTTCCATGATAGCAGGTTGTCTGTGATGCTATCTATGCTTTCCGAAGCGTATTTCCCCAATAGCAGGGCTACGGCATCGCTGGTAAACTTGCCGACGAAGAAGGCAGGGATAATATATTTGGCATTTAGCTTGGACATCCCTGCAGCTAAAAACAAAGGTGTGGTAGGGAGCGGCAGCAAGGAGTAAGCAAGGACAAACAGCTGTCCTTTCCATACGTTTTCTTTCATCTTGGATCCCAAAAATTCCACATCTTCATTCTTGGCTTTATTGATATATTTGTTGGCGATAAGGGGAGTGTACAGAGTAAGGGTATATCTGCCCAAGACGGAAGCTATTACCCCGATAATCAATACGGGCCAAACGCTCAGACCGAAGGTGATTTGCAAAAATACCATTACCGTAAATGCAGGTAGGAAAGGAAAAGGTACTATATCAAACAATAAAGCACCTACAAAGACTAAAGCGTACTGCCACCACATGTTTTTTCGTTTAATATATTGCGACGCGGAAACGGTTTATCACACTATTACCACATACTATTCTGTAAAGAAAATGATTTAATAATAATTTACCACGCAAACTTCACTTTTTTACCCCAAAAACCGTTGCGAAGCAAGCTTTAGCTTTCTGTCTTCACATTTATGAGCAGCTTCAAAAGAGATGTTAATAAAAATTCTACGGTTTTCTGAAGACTGTCTGTCCTAGTTCGATAAGTTTGTTTTCTGTAATGGTAATAAAAAAAGCCCAATCTTTCGATTGAGCTTTTTTGGTGATCCCGCTGGGACTCGAACCCAGGACCCATACATTAAAAGTGTATTGCTCTACCAGCTGAGCTACGGAATCTTTAACCTTTCGGTTACTTTCTTCGTTTGAAGTGCTGCAAAGGTAGGAAAATATCTTTCTGCTGCAAAATATTCGACGCTTATTTTTGAATATTTTCTTTAACTATTTGTTTTTCAGAATAAAAAAATATTGTTAAAAAGGTCGTTGTAGGCCTATTGAAGGCTCTTTTTGCGTTTTGCCCGTATTATGCGGTCTGCGCCGTTGATATCTTTGAAGAGTTCTACCGCGCTAAACCCCTTTTTCTTCAACAAATCTGCCGTTTCTTCTCCTAGAAACTGGTTGATTTCAAAATATAGCGTGCCTTCTTCGACGAGGTGGTGTAAGGCAAAGTCGGCGATATGGTCATAAAATAGAAGGGGAGCACTTTCCTCTACAAAAAGAGCAAGATGGGGCTCGTACTGTAAGACGTTGCGGTGCATTTCTTCCTTCTCTGCAGGTGTAATATAGGGAGGGTTGCTGACGATGATGTCAAAATTTTGTCTTTCGGAAAACATAAATTCCCATTCCAGGATGTCGGCCTGTATGAAGCTGACGTCCGTCTTCAGGGCTTGGGCGTTTTTCTTGGCCACAGCAATAGCTTCAGCGGAGATGTCTACTGCCCAGCTGTCCGCATTAAGGTGCTTTGCTAAGGAAAGGACAATACATCCTGTGCCGGTACCTATGTCTATAAGCTTGATGGAGGAGGCATCCCGCCAATCCCGAATGATCAAGTCCACAAGCTCTTCGGTTTCCGGACGTGGGATGAGGGTATGTTCGTTGACAAAGAATTCTTGACCGTAGAAAGGCGCTTTCCCCAAAATATGCTGAATAGGTCTTCCCATGGCAAGCTGGTCGAGGATTTGTAGCAGGCGGCTATCGATGTTTTGCGCGACGGCTTCATTTTTAAGGAGTGAAAACTCATATTTGCGAAGTCCGCCAACCTCTTCAGCAGCAAGGAAGAAGAGCTCTCTGCTCTCACTTTCGGGGTAAAGGGATGCCAAGATCTTGATGTAGGCGCTTTCTATGTCTTTCCATGTTCTTTGCATATTACAAAACTACAATATTCAAAGGCTCTTTTCTTTTAAATCTGCAAAATGTTAAGTTTGCACTATGACGGTAGATGAGCGCTATATGAAGCGGTGCCTGGATCTGGCGGTGTTAGGTGCCGGGTCTGTGAGTCCCAATCCCATGGTAGGGGCGGTGGTCGTATACGAGGATAAAATTATCGGAGAAGGTTTTACCTCTCCCTACGGAGGACCGCATGCGGAGGTAAATGCCATCCAAGAGGTGTTAACAAACTATGGAGAGGAGGAAGGGAAGGCTTTGCTTCGTCAATCTACGGTCTATGTGTCGTTAGAACCTTGTGCCCACTACGGGAAGACACCACCTTGTGCGGACATGTTAGCTTCCTTTCCGGTGAAGAAGGTGGTCATAGGCTGCTTGGATAGCTTCGACAAAGTAAATGGCAAGGGAGTTCAGATCCTCCGTGACGCCGGCATAGATGTGGAAGTAGGGGTACTGGAGGAGGAATGTAGATTTGCTAACCGCCGTTTTTTTACGCGTATCACGCAACAGCGCCCCTATGTGATTCTTAAATGGGCAGAAACAAAAAACGGCTATTTTGCTCCCAAGGCGGATCGTCAGGAATGGATCTCGCGTCCGGCGAGTAAGCAGCTGGTACATAAATGGCGCTCGGAGGAGGATGCCATCCTCGTCGGCACACGTACAGCTCTTATCGACAACCCTTCGCTGAATACGCGCCTCTGGAAAGGTAAATCGCCGAAGCGCGTGCTCATAGACAAAAATCTGGAAGTGCCGGAGACATCCAAGTTGTTTTCTATCACTAACTCGGATTTAATCATTTTCAATGCGGTGAAGACCGATTGGAAAGCACACCTCAAGTATATAGAGTTGGAAAATTTTGACTTCTATCTTCCGCAAAACATATTATATCAACTGTTTCTAATGGACGTACAGTCCCTTATCATCGAGGGAGGAGCGAAGACCCTTCAGCAATTTATTGATGCTAACCTTTGGGATGAGGCACGCGTCATCACAGGTGATGTCGTTTGGGACGACGGCATTCCTTCTCCTAAGTTGCCTGTAGCCAGCAAAGAAACATTAAAAGTTGGAAGTAACGTGTTGAATATTTATATTAATAAGTAATATTCAATAAGTTAATTCTGTCGTGAAATGAGGTATCCGGAGAAGTTGCTTCATTTTATATGGCGTTACAAACTTATTAATCCCCAAAATCTTAAGACCACGGCAGGGGAGGAGCTGCAGATTCTGGACTTTGGCCAGTACAATACTGATGCCGGAGCGGACTTCGAATTTGCCAAAATTAGACTCAACGGGTCCGTCTGGGCAGGAAATGTGGAAATGCATGTGGAATCACAGGACTGGAACCGACACAACCACCAACACGATGCGCGTTACAATACGACCATACTCCATGTGGTTTGGGAAGCGGATGAGGGAGAGAAAGTGCTGCGCCAAGATGGTACCGAAATCCCTACCTTGGCAATGAAAGACTTTGTGGACCCTTCCTTGCCGGAAAGGTATATGGAACTTATGCAGCAGCAGCATCCTATTGCCTGTGCTTATAGACTGCCACAAATAGCCTCTTTTCATGTGTACAGCTGGCTGGATAGGGTGCTTATCGAGCGTTTGGAAACTAAGTCGCTACTTATCGAAGAATGGTTGGAGCAAACCGCTAACGACTGGGAGAAGGTGACCATCATTTCCTTGGCCCGCTCTTTTGGTATGGCAATAAACCAACATGCTTTTGAGCGACTGATGAAAAGTATTCCCCTCAATCTTATATACAAATATGCAGAAGAGGAAGATAAGTTGGAAGCACTGTTGTTTGGTTGTGCTGGGCTGTTGGATATGTCGGAGATGAAAGATAGTTATGCCCGCAAGCTGAAAGAGGAGTTCCAGTATCTAAAGATGCTACATCGACTGCAGCCCATGGAGAAGGAAAGCTGGAAGTTTATGCGTATGCGGCCCTATAATTTCCCGACCATCCGGTTGGCGCAGCTATGTGCACTGCTAAGACAGCGCGTAAGATGGTTCGAATATATACGGAAAAACAGTCTGGAAACCGTTATGCAGGCATGCAGAGAGGTAGAGGTAGCTTCCTATTGGAATGAACATTTTCATTTTGGGAAGGTGACCAAGGTTCATCCGACAACGGTGACGGAAAGCTTTGTAACACATCTGGTGGTCAATACTTTTGTTCCCGTATTATTTGCCTATGGAAGGTTTTTAGGCGACGAAAGACTGAAGGATAAGGCTGTGGAATGGCTGTCGCTGCTGCCTTCAGAGGATAATAACATCATACGTAAATTCCGGGAGCTGGGCGTGCAGAGCCGCTCAGCGGGAGACGGGCAGGCCATCATTCAGCTGTACAAATCTTACTGTGTGGTGAAACGCTGTCTCGACTGCGCCTTAGGGTACTACTGTCTCCGGTAGGCTAAACTTTAAGAATGTCGGCGATTTCGCGGAAACCTTTTTGCAGCGCCAAGTCGGAAGGTGTCTCTCCGTTTTGGTTGCGTGCTTCTACGGATGCCCCTTGTTCTAAGAGGATGATGATAAGGTCTATATTTCCATGTTGACAAGCCAGGTGGAGAGGAGTGAATCCTCCGTGCTGTACAACATTAACGTCGGCCCCCGCTTCGATAAGCATTTTGCTTATTTCACTGTTGTTGTTGGCCAGTGCAGCATGAAGGGGATATACATTAAATCCATTCTGAGAGCATAAGTTAGGGTCGGCTTTATGGGTCAAAAGAAGTCTTACTATATCTTCTTTATTGAAGTGGGTGGCAACACCTAGTGGTGTAAAGCCATGCGATGAAAGCTCATTGACGATATCGGCTTTGTGATCAATCATCATCTGTACATGTTGAAGAAGACCTACAGCACAAGCTTCGTGGATAGTAATCGTAGTGGTAAACTTAAGGATGGTCTGTACTACATTGTCTTTGTTGTAGTAGCAAGCCAGCAGCAAAGGCGATATATCGTGGCTGGTTTTCTCCTTTAGGATCGAAGCATCTTTGTTAAGCAGATGTTCTAGGTCTAAGTGATTGCCCGTTTCAATATATTGTTCTAAAATGCTTATGCTCATGTTAGGTTTGTTTCTATACAGCTAAGTAAGTAAAAAATCCGAAAAATTTTAGTATATGTGGATAAAATAAATACATGTGAATATATGTTTTCTTAAAAGTTAAATGTGTTAAATGTAAGCTTGAAGGAAGAAGTTGAAAAAAGTGGCTTTATGAGCTTGTAGAGGGCTTTGTAGTGATTTTTCTACAAAATTTTTAGAATGTATTCGTTTGTTATTTTAGTTAATATTCATTTGTGTAATTTTGTTATGCCCTCCCCAGGGGCATGTTTTTCATAGGTAGATGTAGGGGTCGAATAACTCTATTCGACCCTTTTCTTTTGTGATTATGGTGATTCTTTATGATAAGCAGCAAAAATTCGTCGTTGCGGGGCTTTTTGTGTATTTTTGTTTATGCAAAAGAAGAAAATCATTGTAGCCATTACGGGTGCTTCGGGCTCCATTTATGCCAAAGTATTGTTGGATAAGCTTTCCTTGCTTCACGATCAGCTGGAGGCTGTGGGGGTGGTGATGTCCGACAATGCCAAGGATGTATGGCAATATGAGCTGGGAAATACTTCTTACAATGATTA
Source organism: Sphingobacterium thermophilum (assembly GCF_039541675.1). Taxonomy (NCBI): domain Bacteria; kingdom Pseudomonadati; phylum Bacteroidota; class Sphingobacteriia; order Sphingobacteriales; family Sphingobacteriaceae; genus Sphingobacterium; species Sphingobacterium thermophilum. The sequence continues at coordinate 149,234 of NZ_BAABGR010000006.1, forward strand.
TGATTTCACGTTTTATTCAAAAACGGACTTCATGGCGCCTTTTGCCTCGGGCTCGGCACAGTATGAAAGTATGGTGGTGTGTCCTTGTTCTATGGGTACATTGGCACGTATTGCCACGGGAACCTCTTCGGACCTAACGACTAGGGCTGCCGACGTGATCTTGAAGGAGCGCCGAAAGCTGGTGTTGGTGACACGTGAGACTCCTCTTAACGCTATCCATATTCAGAATATGCTTACTGTAACACAGGCGGGAGGTATTATCTGTCCGGCATCTCCATCTTTCTATAGTCGACCAAAAACTATGGAAGAGCTTGCCGCCACAGTGGTGGACCGTGTGCTGTCTCTGCTGGACCTAAAGATAGACAGCTTCCGCTGGGGTGAAAATTCGTAGTTTAATCGTGTTTTGTTAAGAATTATCTACGCAATTTTCCTTACATTTGTCTTTTGATGATACACTCACTATATTTTGATCTATCGGGCATATTTCATGCTGAATGCTTAGGTGGAATTGCAGTCTCACATCAAAATATATCTCATTCGTATAAATCCATAATCCCAAACTTTTCAACAAAAACTACTCATGAGTACATTTTTAATTACTTCTGCTAAATTAGTTTTACCAGGACATATTTTTAATCAACAACAAGTAGATATTCTGATAAAAGACGGAGTAATTGCCGATATAAACAAAAGCATAAAAGTGGAAAATAATGTTAAGGTTATCGATGCATCAGGAGCGTGTGTGGCACCTGGATTTTTCGACCTTAACGTCAATATAGGTGAGCCGGGATACGAGACCAAAGAAGATATTGTTACGGGTACGGCGGCAGCAGCGGCGGGAGGCTTTACCGGCATTGCGGTACACCCTAATACTAATCCTCCTATACACAGCCGTGCGGAAGTGGCTTTGGTGGTAAACGCTGCCAAAGGTAATGCCGTTGATGTATATCCTATAGGAGCTATCTCCAAAAAGAGAGAGGGCAACGAGCTTGCTGAGTTGTACGACATGAAGGTGACAGGAGCCATAGCTTTCTCGGACGGCAATCGCAGTGTGCAGCAGGCCGGCCTTATGGGAAGAGCATTGTTGTATTCCAAAGGATTTGGTGGTCTTATCATTTCTTTTGCGCAGGACGAGTCGGTAGCCGGCGGCAATCAGATGAATGAAGGCGTGATGAGTACATACCTCGGCATGAAAGGTATTCCTAATCTCGCTGAATCATTGATGGTGTCGCGCGACCTCTATTTGGCTGAATATAATGACGCACCTATACATTTCACTACAATCTCTACAGCAGAATCGGTAGAGCTGATCAAAAAGGCTAAAGCCAAAGGCCTTAAGGTGACCTGCGATGTGGCGGCACATAACCTAGTATTTACGGATGAGGATGTGGTAGGCTTCGACTCTAACTATAAGGTGAGTCCTCCGCTACGTGCCAAGAAAGATGTGAAAGCGCTGTTGAAAGGTTTGAAGGATGGGGTCATCGATGCCGTAGTATCTCAACATACTCCGCAGGAGGTGGAATTCAAAAATGTAGAGTTCCATATCGCCAAAAACGGTATCACAGGTCTTCAAACGGCATTCCCGCTGTTGTTGAAGGCAGGTCTTGATGAAGAGCAGATCGTGGAGAAGATGGCCTTGAACCCTCGTAAAATCGTAGGTCTTGAGGTGCCTAAACTAGAAAAAGGAGAAAAAGCTAATTTGGTGGTGTTTGACACTAAAGAGAAGTGGGTGTTTGACGAAACGACGAATAAGTCAAAATCCAAAAATAACCCATTGTTTGGAACAGAATTGGTGGGTAAAGTGAAGTTGATTGTAAATAACAATCAATTGATAGAAAATAATTAACATGATAGACAAAAAAGTTAACAAGGCATTGGAAGCCGGAATTGCGGCTTATGCCAAATATGAAAATATTGACAGCGCGGCTTTTGTATCTGCAGTGAAGGAGGCTTTCCAAAAAGAAGCTCCTTTTATGGAAAAGGTGGAAGCCATGGACAAAGTCTTCGACGACTACCAAGAGTTCGAAGAAATGCGTGAAGTGGTTTTCGACCTGTTGATGATTAACTTCTTCGCCGAAGATGTCAAAAAGCTGGAAGACGACTATCTTGAATCTCCGGAATGGGAACAGATCGAAGAGGATACCATAGATCGTGGAACGGAATTACTCAATATTTTCTTATATTTAAGAGAATGTGCCGATGAATCCATCGAGCCTGAGTTGGGAGATTATCTGAAAGAGTTTCTTTTGGTGGAAGAAGATGAATTTCAAGACGAGTACCGTATCTATGAAAAAGTTATTGCAAACCAAATTTTGGTAGAGTCGGATTATTCTGAAATCGCGCGTGTGTCGAAGTCGGTGATGCCTATGGAGGAACTGTATGAGCTGTTCTATCCGTTGATGGCTTTCTTCTTCGAGCCGAATCCTTCAGCACAGCAGGTGGAAGAGTTCGCCTCACATGCTGCCAACAGGTCGTACGAAACGGCTATTTACGAAGTAATCGTTAATTTCAATAAACAATAATGACAGAATCAAAATTTACAGAAGCAGGATTTAACGCACGGTTCAACAAGACGGAAAGCACCAAATATGGAATTGTTTTGGGCGTAATCTCTTTAGTGTTGGGCATATTGGTTCTGTATATCAGTAAGGCTGTACAATCGTTTTGGGTGTTGACCGCCTTATCGTTTGGGATAAACACCATTTTGTATATGGTTATCGCCCTCTTTTTTACGTATTCTTTACGCAAAAGAAATGGGGGGATATGGAATTTTTCCATAGCGTTGAAGTCTACATTCCTCATGCTGTTGATCTCTACGGTCATAGCGACTTTGAGCACCATGCTGTATGTGCATGTGATCAATCCGGGGATTCAGGAGGACGTGTTGCGCAATACGATAAATCTGACGATAGAGCAGATGGAGAATAGTGGCGTAGAAAATGAGGTTATAGACTCTAGGGTGGCCGCTCTGGAAGAACAAATGAATGCCATTGGCCATATCAGCTTCAAGGATGTGTTCCGTGGCTTGATGATATCTATCCTTATGCAATTTATCTTTTCCTTGATATTGGCGGCAATAACGAGAAACGAGAAATTGTTGCAAACCAATAAGATGACAAACAATTAATAGTACTAACAATATATGGATATATCGGTTGTCATACCTCTATATAATGAAGCGGAATCACTGCCGGAATTGACGGATTGGATTCGCAGGGTCATGCATGCCAATAATTTCAATTATGAGATTATTCTTGTGGATGACGGAAGTACCGATAGTTCTTGGAATATCATTACGGAGTTAAAGAAAAGTCACGACCAGATTTCAGGAATTAAGTTTCGCCGCAACTATGGTAAGTCTGCTGCCTTGAATGTAGGTTTTGCAGCTGCACAGGGCGAGGTGGTCATTACCATGGATGCCGACCTGCAAGATAGCCCGGATGAGATTCCTGAGCTCTACGATCGCGTAAAAAATCAGGGAGCAGATCTGGTGTCCGGATGGAAGCAGAAGCGTTATGATCCGCCTTCGAAGACCATACCTACCAAGCTTTTCAACGCCGTAACACGTAAAGTGTCAGGTATTCATAATCTGCACGACTTCAACTGCGGGTTGAAAGCTTATAAGAAGGATGTGGTGAAAACCATAGAAGTATATGGAGAGATGCATCGCTACATTCCTGTGATTGCCAAGTGGGCAGGCTTCTCTAATATTCAGGAGCAGGTCGTGCAGCACTATCCACGCAAGTACGGCAAGACCAAGTTCGGTCCCGGAAGGTTCATCAAGGGCTTTCTGGATTTGATGTCTATTGTCTTTGTCGGCAAGTTTGGCAAAAGACCAATGCACTTTTTCGGTCCGGTAGGGGTGTTGAGCTTTATTATAGGATTTTTCATCACCATATATCTTATCGCCGACAAGCTTATCAGCATAGCCAACGGTACAGTGTACCGAAATGTGACAGATCAGCCTTTGTTCTATCTGTCTTTGCTGGCTATCATGATCGGTACCCAGCTGTTTCTTACCGGTTTTATCGCTGAATTGGTGTCCCGCAATAGTTCGGAGCGAAACAAGTATCATATCGAAAGAGTAATTTAGTTGCATGTTTTTTTCAATTATCATCCCTTTATATAATAGATCGGACGAAATCAAGGAGCTGCTGCACTCTTTGTTGAGTCAGACGTACCAGGATTTTGAGGTCATTATCGTGGAGGATGGTTCTACACGACCTGCCAAGCATATCATAGAACGCTATGCCGACAGATTGGATGTCAAATACTTTTTCAAAGAAAATGAGGGGCAGGGCATGGCCCGCAACTATGGTTTTGAACGTGCCAAGGGCGACTTCTTCATTGTCTTTGATTCCGATATACTTGTACCTGCGGACTATCTGCAGAAGGTTAAGGATGCCATAGCACGTAACGGCTGGGACGCCTTTGGAGGGCCAGATGCAGCGCACGAATCTTTCACTCCAATACAGAAAGCTATAAGCTATTCGATGACCAGTCCTTTTACTACTGGTGGTATAAGAGGAAACAAGAAGCATGTAGGTCAGTTTCATCCGCGCAGCTTCAACATGGGGATTTCACGTGAAGTGTATGAGAAGACCGGGGGATATAAGCTTTCACGTCGTTCGGAGGATATCGAATTCAGTATCCGCATGATACAGTCTGGTTTTAAGGTAGGGCTTATTCCGGAAGCATTCGTATATCATAAGCGCAGAACAAGTTTTTCTCAGTTCTATAAGCAGACTAATGCTTTTGGCAAAGGACGTATAGATATTTCTATACTTTATCCCTCAGAATTGAAGCTCGTCCATATGCTGCCTGCGGCATTTACCGTAGGACTAATCACCTTAATTGTGCTTAATATCATCAATTTTATGATATTTACAGATGTGGTGTGGCTGCAATTTCTGGTCAGGGTAGGGAATTTGTTTATCATAAGCTATACATTGCTGTTGCTGGTACACGCCATACTTACGACAAAAAGCCTGAAGGTAGGGGTATATGGTGTTGTGGCAGCCTACACGCAGCTTATAGCCTATGGGACAGGGTTTCTGACCAACTATGTAGACCGTATCTGGCTAAAGAAAGATACTTCTAAGTAGTTTTGAACATAAATTAGAAGACAGTGGTTTCAATTACACAGTACAACTTAGATAAAATTGAGCAGCTTCTATTGGACCTTGGCTATAAGGTTCGTTACGAAAAAGGTAACTTTAAGACAGGAGCATGTGTAATACAAAATACTAAGGTTATCGTGGTCAATAAGTTTTCGAACCTCGAAATCAAAATCAACTCGCTGATCCAGCTGTTGAGGGAATTTGAAGTTACCAAAGATATGCTTGACGAGAAGCAGTGGACTTTTTATAAGACTTTAACGAAAAAAGACTAGGAGAGCATTGAAAATTCGATTTTTAGGAACGGGAACATCACAGGGGGTACCTGTGATAGCTTGTAACTGTGAGGTGTGTGTGTCTACCGATGCGCATGATAAGCGTCTGCGTTCGTCGGTGTTAATAGAGTTGGATAATGGTAAGAACATCGTCATCGATACTGGTCCTGACTTCCGCTATCAGATGCTTCGTGAGAGGGTGACACACCTAGATGCCGTGCTGATGACGCACTCGCACAAAGACCATATCGCGGGTCTCGATGATGTGCGGGCTTTCAACTTCCGTCAACAGCGTGCTATTAACATTTACGCTAATGCTGCCACGTTAGAGGCGCTGGAAAGAGAATTCTATTATGCTTTCTCTGCTGTGAAATATCCAGGAGCACCACAGCTGGAACTCAAGGAAATCCGTCCCTTGCAGCCCTTCGAGCTGTTTGACGTGGAAATACAGCCTTTTGAAGTTATGCATTACAAGATGCCCGTCATAGGATACCGCATAGGCAAGTTTGCTTATGTTACGGATGCGAAGACTGTCTCCGACGCCACCAAAGATATGCTGAAAGGAGTGGAAGTACTGGTGGTGAATGCCCTGCAGGAGCAGCCTCATATTTCGCATTTTACACTGGAAGAAGCATTGGCCTTCATACAGGAGATAAATCCTAAGAAAGCCTATCTTACGCATATAAGTCACCGCTTCGGCACCCATGAGTATATCTGTAATATTCTTCCGGAGAATGTGTTTGCCGCTTATGACCAACTGTGCTTGGAAGTAGATTAATGTGGGATAGCTAAACCTTTTGCTTTCAAGATTGTTATTCCTATAGTCACGGAGTTTTTAACAACTCTAATTATAAACTTAATAACAAAAAGACTATGGGAAATCTGCTTTATTTAATCGCCGTTATTCTAGTAATAATTTGGGCAATCAGCTTTTTAGGTGGCTATGCTACAGGAGGTATCATCCATATATTATTGGTGATAGCTGTAATAGTTGTGCTATTACGAATAATACGTGGTAATGCCTAACGGTGACGGCATTTACCACTTACTTCATATAAATTTTGGCTATTTCAAAATCTTCTGCATAGGTAATCTTAATATTTTTAGGGCTGCTTTCAAGAAGATGTATGGGATAGCCAATTTTTTCTATTACGGAAGCATCGTCCGTAAAGAGAGGTTCTTCGGGCTGACGGTAAGCTTGCAGTAGAAGGTGTGCCGGAAAGGTCTGAGGGGTCTGTATCTGCCATACCGTATCTCTATCCACAGCTTTGTTATCTGCTACGCCGCCCAAACGTATAGAGTTGGTGCTCCGTGTGGCCAACACGTTGCACTGTCCTTTTTCTGCTAGTTCAAAGGATTTTTCGATGAGCTCCTTGTCCACTAGAGGTCGTGCAGCATCGTGTACGGCAATACTGTTTCCTTCTTCGTAAAATACCTCGGGAAACCGTTGTTCAATGAAGTTGATAGCATTACGTATACTCTGAAAGCGGGTTTTGCCGCCTATGACCATCTCGTGTGGCACGGCAAAGTCATATTTCAGGCATAGCTCTGTCCAATATTGCACCATATCGCTATGAAGAGCCACCACGATAAGGTCGCTGCACTCTACAAAAGCAGCTATAGTATGCATAAGTACGGGTTTATCATTGAGCAGCATATACTGCTTAGGTAGGTCAGCATTGATGCGTGATCCCGTTCCTCCGGCGGCGATGATGACAATACGTTTGTTCATGGTATAAAATAAAAAAGCGTGACTGTTGTCCAATCACGCTCAAAAATATTGAAATAATATCAGAATTTTAAATAATCAACATGGCATCGCCGTAGCTGTAGAATCTGTATTTCTCTTTCACCGCTACTTCATAGGCGTTCATCACATTTTCGTAACCCGCGAATGCAGCGATCATCACCAATAGGGTAGATTCCGGCATGTGGAAGTTGGTGATCATAGAGTTGGCGATGCTGAAGTCGTAAGGAGGATATATAAACTTACTTGTCCAGTCTGCAGCAGGTTTAAGTCTCTTGTCTGCTGATACGGAAGATTCTATGGCACGCATAGAAGTAGTTCCTACGGCGCATACACGACGTTTGTTGTCTAAGGCGCGGTTTACGATTTTTGCTGCCTCTTCTGTGATGATGAACTGCTCAGAGTCCATCTTATGTTTTGTCAAGTCTTCCACCTCTACTGTACGGAAGGTGCCCAGCCCCACGTGAAGGGTGATCTCCGCAAAGTCAACACCTTTCAACTCTAGGCGTTTCATCAGTTCACGTGAAAAGTGAAGACCTGCCGTAGGTGCTGCTACCGCCCCCTCTTCTTTAGCGTAGATAGTTTGATAACGGTACTTGTCTTCCGGAGTTGCTTTGCGTTTGATATATTTAGGTAGAGGTGTCTCTCCTAAAATTTCAATGTTGCGGCGAAACTCCTCATCAGTACCATCGAATAAGAAACGGATAGTGCGGCCACGAGAAGTCGTGTTGTCCACAACTTCGGCAACCAATAAATCATCTTCACCAAAGTATAGCTTGTTTCCAACACGGATTTTACGAGCCGGATCTACTAATACATCCCACAAACGTAATTCTTTGTTTAACTCACGCAATAAGAAAACTTCTATGGTAGCGCCTGTTTTTTCTTTATTTCCGTACAAACGTGCCGGAAATACTTTGGTGTTGTTCAAAATCATTACATCTTTGTCATCGAAATAATCGATAACATCCTTGAAGATTTTGTGCTCGATTTTACCGGTATCTTTGTGAAGTACCATCAAACGAGATTCATCACGTTGTTCAGAAGGTTCAGTCGCTAATAGAGATTCAGGTAAGTGGAATTTGAATTGTGATAATTTCATCTGTATCTATTTAATGTTTTAAAATCCGACCTACAGAGCCGGATAAAAGCACACAAAGGTAAGAAATTTTATTGCAAAAATGTGATAAAAATGATTATATGATAATATTCTGAAGAAATAGTAATAATCTCTTTACCTACTTGTTTAACAGTTGGAAGGAAAGAAAGTTTGGATAAACAAAAGGGCTCTTAAGAGCCCTTTCTTTATTTTTTTGTGATAAATTTATTATCTCCTTCGATGATGATGTCTATCATATCTTTCTGGCGTAGGCTTTTGGTAGCTGTATCCCATTTTTTACCACTTAGCCCGGACTTCTCTTTAGCTTCTGCAAGAGTCTGTCTTTGGTCGCTGAGAATGTTTAGTACCGTTTTTTCTTCTTCCGTAAGCTGTACGGCAGGTTCTTTTTTCTCCGGTCTCATCTGAGGGAAGAACAGTACCTCTTGGATGGACGCATTGTTGGTCAAGAACATTGTCAAGCGATCCATGCCGATTCCCAGACCTGCAGTAGGAGGCATACCGTATTCCAATGCCCGCAAGAAATCGTGGTCGATGAACATGGCTTCGTCGTCGCCTTTCTCCGAAAGACGTAACTGCTCTTCGAAGCGCTCGCGTTGGTCTATTGGGTCGTTAAGCTCCGAATAGGCATTGGCAATCTCTTTACCGCATACCATAAGCTCAAAACGCTCGGTAAGTTCCGGGTTGTTTCTATGTTTTTTGGTAAGAGGAGACATCTCTATAGGGTAGTCGGTGATGAAGGTAGGCTGGATAAAGTTGCCTTCACATTTTTCGCCGAAGATGGCGTCGATAAGTTTACCTTTACCCATAGTGTCGTCCACTTCGATGCCCATACTTTTTGCGGCTTCACGGATTTCATCTTCCGACTTGCCAGTGATGTCGAAGCCTGTATATTTTTTGATGGCTTCGGTCATCGTGATGCGCGGATAAGGCGCCTTAAAGTCAATTTCATGTTCACCGAAGGTAGCTTTTGTCGTGCCATTTACGGCGATGGCGCAGTGCTCCAACAGACGTTCGGTGAAATCCATCATCCAGTTGTAGTCTTTGTAAGCTACGTAAATCTCCATGCCGGTGAACTCCGGGTTGTGCGTACGGTCCATACCTTCGTTGCGGAAGTTTTTCGCAAACTCATACACACCGTCAAAGCCTCCAACGATAAGGCGTTTCAGATACAGCTCGTTTGCAATACGTAAGTATAGCGGAATGTCCAACGCATTGTGATGCGTAATGAAAGGACGGGCTGCAGCACCACCCGGTATGGATTGCAAGATAGGTGTTTCTACTTCCATATAGCCTGCGTCATTGAAGAATTGACGCATGGCGTTGTAGAGCTTCGTGCGCTTGATGAAGATTTCTCTGTTCTGTGGGTTTACAATCAAATCCACATAACGCATTCTGTAGCGCTGCTCAGGGTCGGTGAAGGCGTCGAACGTTTTGCCGTCGACCTCTTTCACTACCGGAAGTGGACGCAACGACTTGGTAAGAAGAGTTAACTTCTGCGTATGTATAGAAATCTCACCCGTATTAGTGGTGAACACATAACCTTCGATACCTACTATGTCGCCGATATCCAACAATTTTTTGAATACCGTATTATAAAAGGTCTTGTCTTCGCCCGGACATAGGTCGTCACGCTTTACGTAGGCTTGTATACGTCCTGTAGAATCCTGAATCTCTATAAAAGAAGCGTTACCCATGATTCTACGGCTCATGATACGTCCGGCGATACGGATATTTTTATAGTTTATTTTATCTCTTTCGTAGTTTTCCAGTATATCTGCCGCAGTAACGTTTACCTCGTATTCATCGGCAGGGAAAGGGTTGATCCCCAAGTCAATGATACTTTGTAAATTTTTTCTACGTTGAATTTCCTGTTCGGATAGTGAAATACTCATTGTCGATATATTTTAAATAATGTGCAAAAGTAAGAAATTATGTTTTTTGGTGGATGGAATATATAAAAAATATATACTTTTGTGTTCTGAATATTTCGTGGTAAAAGTGTTGATAATTTTTTGTAGGTGTAGATAAATATTATTTTGGGATTTAAAATAAAATAAATTATCTTTGCACCTCAAATATTAGCATATATTGTAATCATAAGATAAAATGAAAAAAGACTTACATCCATCAAACTACAGATTAGTTGTATTCAAAGATATGTCGAATGACTATGCTTTCTTGACTAGATCATGTGTAGAAACTAAAGAGACTATTACTTGGGAAGATGGTAATGAATATCCATTAGTAAAATTAGAGATTTCTCATACTTCACACCCATTCTATACTGGTAAGATGAAATTAGTTGATACTGCAGGTCGTATCGACAAATTCCGTAGCCGTTACAACAAGAAGTAATTATAATTTAACGATTATATATGGAAATCCCGATAGCTTTATCGGGATTTTTGTATTTTAGGACAATGAGTTTCTCCATTGTATTGTATGACAGGTCTTCTGAAAGGAATAAACTGTTGCCTTTGGTGGCAACACGGCCTGTTGGAAACCTTAGAGTAGGAGCTTACACACTCAACGATAAGTGGGCCAAGCTCTTCCATACGGACGTTTCTTACCTTACCGAGGACCATCTGGCAGGTAAGTATCCGTATACACCTACCCAAGATCTTGTTCTACTTGTCAATGCCCATATCTTACCGGAAGTTTCTCTGTTGGAAAAGCTTAAAACGTTGCAGGTAGGACAACGCCTTATAGGTGCTGAAGGGCAATGGATTGCTTTGTTGACTACCAACCAGGCTGCCGAAGACCTTGAGCAATGTATTACTGACCTCAACTACGATATCGTCCTTTACGAGCAAAAAACTATTGTCCTGCAGGAATTAGAAGATATATTTGTTACCAATGGCGCACAAATTTCCTTTGACGCTTCCCTGTTTTATATGGATAGGTTGAATAAGTTGCAAAGCCATGATTATGTAGTGGAAGGGGAAAAGCTTTATATCTCTTCATCTGCCGCTATAGCCAAAGGAACTTATCTGAATGCTCTCCAAGGTCCGATAATCATAGAAGATAATGCGGTGATTGAGCCGGGGTGTGTGATCCATGGTCCTTGTGTGATTGGTAATAATGTGCGTGTCAAGTCAGGAACAATACTCTATCCAAATGTGACTGTGGGAGATCATTCTACGGTTTGTGGCGAGCTCAACAATACCGTCATCTGGGGCAACAGCGCCAAAGGGCATTATGGCTATCTGGGCTGTGCCGTGTTGGGTGAAGGTTGTAACTTGGGAGCAGGCACAACAAATTCCAATCTGCAGAACAATTGGGGCGAGATAAAGATTTATTCGTATGCAGCCCATGACTTTAGGAATACGGGACTGAAGAAGTGCGGAGTCTTTATTGGTGATCACAGCATGTTGGCTATCCAGTCTAAGATCACTACCGGCACAGTCTTGGGCGTGGGAGTGCAGGTTGCAATATCGAATTTTATTCCCAAATTTGTACCAGACTTTACTTGGATGTCTGAACATAGGACGACAAGTTATATCTTGGAAAAGTTTATGGACATGCTCGAACGGAAAAGCTCGATGAAAGGAGAGATGTTGACGAAGGAAGATAAGGCTATCCTTAGTGCTGTCTACGAAAAGACTGAATATTTAAGAAATTATTAATCAATCTAAATACAAAAGAAGATGCGTAAAAAAATCGTAGCAGGAAACTGGAAAATGAACAAAACTTACGAAGAAGGGTTAAGCCTTTTTTCGGAGGTGGTGAATATGGTTAAAGATGAAGTTCGTGGTAACCAAGAAGTAATTGTTTGTACACCGTTCATTCATCTCTCCTCAGTGGCAAAGTTGTCGCAAGATGCTTCCAACGTGAAAATCGGCTCTCAAAATATTCACCAGGCGGAGTCCGGCGCTTATACGGGAGAGATCTCGGCATCACAGGTGAAGTCGGTAGGTGCAGAATATACTATCCTTGGCCACTCGGAGCGTAGAGCTTATTTCGGTGAGACAGATGAGCTGTTGGCAGAAAAAGTTAATGCAGCATTAAAATATGATTTAAAACCTATTTTCTGTATCGGCGAGACCAAAGAAGAGCGTGAGTCCGGAAAATTCTTCGACATTATCAAAAACCAATTGGACAGAGGAGTGTTCCACTTAAGTAAGGAAGCCTTCGCAAATATAGTGTTGGCGTATGAACCGGTGTGGGCTATAGGAACAGGTCTCACGGCAAGTCCTGAGCAAGCGCAAGAAGTGCACGCTTTCATCCGTCAGGCTATCGCAGACAAATATGACGCAGAGACGGCTGAGAGTACTACAATACTATATGGGGGTAGCTGTAACCCTTCCAACGCCGCTACTTTGTTTGCTCAACAAGATATTGACGGAGGTTTAATCGGAGGAGCTTCTTTGAAATCCAGAGATTTCTTGGAAATTGTTAAAGTTTTTAATGCATAATAATATATCATGAAATATACTGCGGTTCACTTTGTGAGTTCGGATATTCAAGATTGGCAGAAGGATTTGTTGATCGCTGAGCTGGGAGAGATAGGTTTTGATTCTTTTGAGGATTCGGAAAAAGGATTTTCAGCCTATGTTCCCAGTGCTAACTTTGACGTTCAGGCATTGGAAACCCTGCTCTTAAGAGAGGTAGATGGCTATCATCTGGATTATGAAATCCAGGATGTCGAAGAGCAAAACTGGAACGCTCTATGGGAAAGCAACTTCAATCCTATAGTAGTGGACGACTGTTGCTATGTCCGAGCTACCTTCCACGAAGCAAAACCGGAGTATACTTATGAAATAGTCATTGATCCTAAGATGTCGTTTGGTACAGGACATCACCAGACGACATCTATGATGCTTTCTTATATTTTGGAAAATGATTTTGAAGGCAAGAAAGTGTTGGATATGGGCTGTGGTACGGGGATTTTGGCTATTTTGGCTTCTCAAAAAGGAGCTTCATCCGTCCTTGCGGTAGACTACGATTCTGTATGCATAGACAGTGTCAAAGAAAACTGTGAGTTAAACAATATTTCGAATATAGAATCCCGTTTGGGGTCCAAAGAAGCTATTGCCGGTATGGCGTTTGATACTATCCTGGCGAATATCAACAGAAATATTTTGTTGGACCAGATGGCAACCTATGCTGCTGACCTCAAGAAAGGCGGAGAGCTCTATATTTCCGGCTTTTATGTCGAAGAGGACTTGCCAATCTTGAAGCAATGTTGTGAAGAGCATGCCTTAGCCTATGAAAGCCATAAAGTGCTGGACAACTGGTGTGCGGCGAAGTTTATTAAACAATAATCTCTTGCTATGCGTGTACATTTTATAGCAATAGGTGGTAGTGTGATGCACAATTTGGCTATAAGTTTGGCTAAGTTGGGACATCAGGTGACCGGGTCGGACGACCAGATCGTCGAGCCATCGAAATCCAAGCTTATCGAAGCAGGTCTTTATCCTGAAGAGATAGGGTGGAATGCCGATAAAATTACAGAAGATATAGACGCTATCATCCTTGGAAAACATGCCGCAGCAGACAATCCCGAGTTGCTGAAAGCACAGGAACTCAATATCAAGATTTATTCTTTTCCGGAATTTATCTACGAGCAATCCAAAGAAAAGATTCGTGTGGTCATCGCCGGGACTTTTGGGAAGACTACCATTACCAGTATGATCATGCATGTGCTGAAAAAAATGGAAAAGGATTTCGATTACGTCATTGGCGCTAAAATCGAAGGTTTTGAGTCCCTGATTCGCCTGACTTCCACAGCACGCATCATCCTTATCGAAGGCGATGAATATTATGCTTCTTCCATCGACGCCCATTCCAAATTCCATTATTATCACCCTAACATAGCTTTATTAAGTAATATTTCCTGGGATTCTTTTAACATGGAAATCTCAGAGGAAGATTATTATAGGCAGTTTAGAGATTTTATATATACTATAGTGCCGAAAGGAACGTTGGTATATAATAAAGAAGATGCCAATGTGGTGAAGGTGGTGAATGAAACCAAAGAGCTTAAGATAAACCGTCATGGCTATAAGCTTCCCGCCTATACGATAAATAAAGGCGTGACATATCTTCATAATGATGGCCAAGACATTCCTCTTCTTGTCATAGGACGACAGAACCTGTCGAATATAGCAGGAGCATATACGGTATGTGAGTGGCTGGGAATCCGCCGCACTGACTTTTATGAAGCAATAAAAGATTTCAAAAGCTCTATTCGTTATTTAGAGTTTGTTAAGAGTGAGGGAGGGTCGGTAGTGTATCAGGATTTTGCTCATACCCCCGCCAAGCTTCGCTCAAGTATTCATGCTGTGAAGGAGCAGTTTCCTTTGCAAAAGTTGTTGACTGTTATCGAGTTAAATCCTTACGATGTATTTGAAGGAGACAAGCTTTCCTTATATTGTCGCTCGATGAATGAGGCAGATTATGCTGTAGTTTTTGTAAATAAAAATAGCATCAAAGAAAAAAATATTATCCTTAACGAAATTGTTGCAAAGATTAAGGATACTTTTCAGCATCCAAAACTAGACATATTCTTAGATATTACAGAGCTTAAAGATTTTTTAGAGAGTTTTGATTCTCAAGGGGTTAACTCCCTTTTTATGACCTCCAATAATTATGCTGGTGCAAATGTTTTAACGTTTGCGGACAAATTTTTGTCTCGAAGGGACAAAAAGTCTGAATAAATGACTTTATTATTTAATAATTTTTTTTTAACTTGCGCGCTAAATAATAAAAACATTTACCAAATGAATACTTTAGGGAAAAAAATTAGATTATTAAGACACCAGAAAGGGTGGAGTCAAGAAGATGTCGCAAAGCGATTGGACATTTCCATTCCAGCATTTTCAAAAATCGAGACAGGAATTACAGATGTAAATTTGTCGAGATTAAATCAAATTGCAAAGTTGTTTAACTTATCGTTAGTGGAATTACTATCCACTTCCGATGCAAATGAAGAAAAAGAGAAATTTGCAGAAATCAACGAGTTACAACAAAGATTGCAAGCAAGAGAAGCTGAAGTTATTGAGTTGCAAAAAAAGGTTATTGATTTGTACGAACAGCTTCACAAAAAATCATAAAAGAATTTGAATAAAATTTTTTAAGGGCAATTTCAGAAGAAATTGCCCTTATTTTTTCTTTAAGGTAGACTTATTTATGTTAGACTAAAGACTCTTTAAAAATCGTCATCTTCATCAAAGTCGTCAAAGCTGCCAATTGAGTCGATGTCGATATCAAAGCCGTCATCATCGAAGTCATCATCATCATCATCGTCTGGACCGTTAAAATTGATTAAATGCTCATCCAATTCTAACTTTTCGATAGTTTCGTTCATCATAGCAATATTACTTTCAATTGATTATTATACTGTAAAATTATATAACAAATATTAAACTTAAAATTTTTTTTAAAAAATATAGTGCTGATTTACAGTGTTTTATTTTTTTAAATTTATATCAAAAAGTCAAAAATTATTCTATGATTTCTCCTATGCTATTTTCCTCGCTGACGATATCTTTAAGCTGCGGTAAATCTTTGACCGAGTTGATGCCGAAGTGGTTCATAAATGTGTCGCTGGTGGCATAGAGCAGTGGTTTTCCTATAGTGTCTGCTTTTCCAACGATTTTTATTAGATCTTTTTCCAGCAGACGTTGTATAGAATAATCGCAGTTTACCCCACGTATTTGTTCCACTTCCAGCTTTGTTATCGGTTGGCGGTAAGCGATGATTGCCAAGGTTTCTAAGCCGGCCTGACTAAGTTTTTTCTTATCCCTATTGGCTTGCAGCTGATTGAGAACGTCATGAAAGGTCTCTTTGGTAAGAAACTGATATTTGTTGTTAATCATCTTCAAGCTGAAAACATAATCTTCCTGCTCGTATTTTGCCTGTATCTTATCTATAAAGGACATAACTTCCTCCTTATTGATGGTGATGAGTAAGGCATCCTGAAGAATATGTTTTATTTCGTTTGCCGAAACACCGTCTTCAGCAGCAAAAATTATTGCTTCTATGTTGAGTAAGATATCTTTCACTTAGTAGTCAATTACTTGTTCGACCATGGATTCAGGCAGTTCTCTAAACTCGTAAGTCTGTGTGCGCAGCTGTGGCTCAAAACCGGCCTCACGGATGGCTTCCTGAATGGAGAGCGAGGTGAAGCGGTGAGGTGCTCCTGCGGCGGAGACAACATTTTCTTCTATCATGATGGAGCCGAAATCATTTGCACCGCTGTGTAAACATAGTTGCGCGACGGATTTACCTACGGTCAGCCAAGAGGCCTGTATATTTTTGATATTTGGCAGCATGATGCGGCTTAACGCTATCATACGTATATATTCGTCGCCGGTAACATTGTTAGATATGCCACGCAGGCGTTTCAACAAGGTGCCGTCGTCTTGGAAAGGCCAAGGGATGAATGCGATAAAGCCATAATGTCCTTCCGGCTTTTCACTTTGGACTTCCCGGATCCACACTAGATGTTCGAAGCGTTCTTCAATAGTTTCTATATGTCCGAACATCATTGTCGCCGAGGTAGGAAGGTTAATCTGATGTGCAGCGCGCATGATGTCTAGCCATTCCTGACCTCCACACTTACCTTTGGAAATGAGGCGGCGCACACGGTCATTAAGAATTTCTGCGCCGGCACCCGGTAGCGAGTCCATTCCTGCCTCTTTGAGGGCTGTCAGTACGTCTATATGTGACATGCCTTCCAGCTTGGCGATATGTGCCACTTCCGGAGGGCCTAAGGCGTGTAGCTTAAGGGTGGGATACAGCTCTTTAAGCTGCTTGAACAGGGTAGTGTAGAAGTTTAGTCCCAAATCCGGGTGATGCCCCCCTTGTAGCAAGAGCTGATCTCCTCCGTATTTAAATGTTTCCTCGATCTTCCTTTTGTACGTTTCTATGTCGGTGATGTAACTCTCTTGGTGTCCCGGACGGCGGAAAAAGTTGCAGAATTTGCAGTTGGCAATACACACATTGGTGGTATTGACATTTCTGTCGATCTGCCAAGTTACTTTGCCGTGCGGTACCTGAATTTTACGCAGATCATTAGCTACATATGCTAAATCCGCTGTGGGAGCATTGTGATATAGGAAAACCCCTTCTTCCTTGGTGAGGAATTCGAAGTTTAATGCTCTTTCCAATAAATTTTCTACATTCATTACTAACAAAGATACGCAGGATTTTTATGAAGTGAAAGCAATTGTCTTGTTATATCTTCCACTCTTATGGTCTTGTGATGGCGTAATAAATAACGTATAACCATCCTAAAATACCGTGTATTATGGCCCATAATATGGACTTGTTACGGTCCCAAGAGGCCACAACGGCTATGGCGGAACCTAATCCTATTCCATTGTTTCTCACGGTCTGGGTAAAGTCGTTGGCAGCGCTAGACTGAGCAAAGCAGGTTGCTACAAGCAACAGAGCAAATAGGGTAAAGATTGTTCTTTTCATATATAGTGTACAATAGTTATATAAAAATAAAAAAGAGGTTTATACAATTTTTACGTATAAGCCTCTTTTTATTAGAATATTTTGACTTTTGATTTTATAATGTTCTGCCCGGATAAGCGGCCAAACCTTTTTCTAAGCATACCAATGCTTTTTTAAGGTCTTCCTGCTTCAAGACATAAGCAAGGCGTACTTCATTTTGTCCTGCTCCTGGTGTGCTATAAAATCCTGTTGCAGGGGCCATCATTACTGTTTCGTTTTCGTAAGAGAACCTCTCTAACATCCATTGACAGAATTTGTCTGCGTTGTCAATAGGCAATTTGGCTACCACATAGAAGGCACCTCCTGGATTAGGGCAGTAAACGCCTTCGATGGCGTTAAGACCTTGGACAAGCGTGTCACGTCTTGCTGTATATTCTTTGGATACCGCTTCGAAATAGGAATCAGGAGTGTCAATAGCAGCTTCCGATGCTATCTGCCCTTCAAGAGATGGAGAGAGACGGGCTTGAGCGAACTTCAGCGCTGTAAGATAAAGTTCTTTGTTTTTGGTGATAAGACAGCCTATACGTGCACCACAAGCAGAGTATCTTTTCGATACGGTGTCAAATACTACCACATGGTCTTCCAAGCCTTCCAAGTGCATTGGAGAGACGAACTCGCGGCCATCATAGCAAAATTCACGGTAAGCTTCATCGGAGAATAAGTACAGGTCATATTTCAGACACAGCCCTTTCAGTGCTTCTAGCTCCTCACGCGAGTAAAGGTATCCTGTAGGGTTATTAGGATTACAGATAGCGATAGCTTTGGTCTTTTCGGTGATCAGCTTTTCAAATTCTGCGATAGGAGGTAAGGCGAAGCCGTTGTCGATGTAGGACATGATAGGTTTTACGACTACATCTGCCGAGCAGGCAAAGCCATTGTAGTTGGCGTAGAAAGGCTCTGGGATGATCACTTCTTCTCCCGGGTTAAGACAAGCCTGCATGGCTATGGTGATAGCCTCCGAACCTCCGTTGGTCACCAAAATATCTGTAGGTTGTATGTTATAGTTTAATTTGTTATAGTATTGCGCCAACTTCTGACGATAAGAAGCGGTACCTTCCGAAGGAGTATAAGCCCATACTTTGAAGTCTATATTTTTCAAAGCGTTAAGCATTACTTCAGGAGTCTCGATGTCAGGTTGACCGATATTTAGATGATATATTTTTTTCCCTTCTTTTTTAGCTTGGTCAGCAAAAGGAGTAAGTTTACGAATAGGTGAAGCAGGCATGTTAATGCCTTTCTGAGAAATCTTTGGCATAGTATTCAATATTATTTTCTGGCTACAAATATAGGTTAAAAAATAGCCGTATCAAATCATTTTGATACGGCTATCATAAATTTTATAGTCGTTAATATTATTCTACATTACCTTTGATGGTAAGGGTCTTAACCGGGGTTTTGGTGTTGGACTTCACCACGAAAGACTTGGTGAAAGGTCCTTTCGCCGCTGCATTGTAAGTAACTTTTATTTTACCCGATTCTCCCGGTTTTACCGGCGATTTGGAATAGTCTGCTACCGAACAGCCACAGGAAGGGGCTACCTCCGAAATGATAATAGGAGCTTTTCCTACGTTGGTGAACACAAACTCATGGGATGCAGGCTTGTTGAATGGAATGGTGCCAAAATCATGTGACTCGCTTTCGAACTTAAATTCTCCCATCTGCAATAAAGTCATGGAAGTGAGGGCGATAAACGAAATGATGGTGGCAGCAGTATATACTAATTTTTTCATAGTTCTTCCTTTGTAAAAGATGTTTCTGTTTGACTACTTTTTGCAATTATATTGCCAAAGTTACGTCTAAAAATAGCAAACAATTTAAAAACCACAATAATTTTACATTGAATATATTCATATTCCAATATTAAATTATGCCTTCCTTCAAGAGATCTTGTAGGTGTACGATTCCGACGTATTCTCCTTGGTCAAGGACGATCAGCTGCGAGATGCTGTTTTCTTTCATTTTGTGGAAAGCGTTGATAGCCAGTTCATCCTGTTCGATGTTCTTTGGGTTTTGGGACATGATGTCTTTGGCAGACAATATGGAGGTGTCCTGATGGTTTTCCAGCATACGGCGTATATCTCCATCGGTAATGATTCCTACTATCTGGTTATTGTCGGTCACTACGGTAGCACCCAGCCTAAATTTGGTAATGGAGATGATGACATCGCGTATAGAGGCGTTGCTAGGCACTTCCGGCTTGCCATTGATTGATAGTACGTCTTTAACTTTCAGGTAAAGCTGCTTGCCTAATGCCCCTCCGGGATGATATTTGGCGAAGTCGCGGTCTGTAAAGTGGCGAAGAGTCTGGAGACATACGGCTAGTGCATCACCCATGGCCAGCTGTGCTGTAGTGCTCGTAGTAGGAGCTAGATTGTTAGGGCAGGCTTCACGTTCTACTGTGGTGTCCAAGATAAAGTCAGCTTGTTGCGCCAAGAAGGAATTTAGATTTCCTACGATGGCGACAAGCTTGTTTTTTGTTTGCTTGAGGAATGGAATCAGCACCTTTATTTCCGGAGTGTTTCCGCTTTTGGAGATGACGATAATCAGGTCATCTTCTTGGATGATCCCCAAATCCCCATGAATGGCATCGGCGGCATGCATGAAAATTGCTGGCGTTCCGGTAGAATTTAAGGTAGCTACAATCTTCTGGGCTATGATGGCGCTTTTTCCTATTCCTGAAACAATAACACGACCTTTCAGATTTAATATGGTGTTGACAACTTCAGCGAAATCGTCTGTAATTCTTTTCGTCATGTCTTCTAGTGCTTTAGCTTCCAAGAGCAGCACATCTATGGCCTCTTTTTTAATTTCTGAATTGTTTTTCACGGAAAATCTCCTTATTTTTATTCTTATTTTTAGACAAAAATAGAGTATTTAATTTTTAGAGGAGCAATAGTCTACTTATATTTTTGTAACTGCGCTGATGGAAATAGAAAAATCTTTGTACGACAACCTTCAAGAGTTCTTCGGATTTGACACATTTAAGGGAGACCAAGAAGCCATTATTACCAACATACTAAACAAAAAAGATACTTTCGTCATCATGCCTACCGGAGGAGGCAAATCCATTTGCTATCAGTTACCTGCTTTGATGAGTGAGGGGACAGCGATAGTGATATCGCCTCTTATCGCTTTGATGAAAAATCAGGTGGACCAGCTAAGGGCTTTTGGAGGAAGGGAAAGCATAGCACATTTTCTAAACTCTTCCCTTACCAAGGGAGAGATCACCAAAGTGAAGGCCGATGTGTCGTCCGGAAAGACTAAGTTGCTCTATGTGGCGCCGGAGTCGCTGACCAAGGAAGACAATGTGGCATTTTTGCAGACGGTAAATATTTCCTTTGTCGCGGTGGACGAGGCCCACTGTATTTCGGAGTGGGGGCATGACTTCAGGCCTGAATACCGTAAGATACGTACTATCATCAATGAGGTGGGAGACAATATTCCTATCATCGCACTGACGGCTACAGCAACCCCTAAGGTGCAGTCCGACATACGTAAAAACCTGCAGATGACGGACGCTACACTGTTCAAGTCTTCCTTCAACCGCTCCAACCTCTACTACGAGGTAAGACCTAAGAAAAACGTTGTCAAAGAGATTGTAAAGTTTATCAAAAATAATCCCGGAAAGACGGGAATCATCTACTGCCTAAGCCGTAAAAAAGTAGAAGAAATAGCAGAGATTCTCAACATAAATGGTATCAAAGCTTTACCATATCATGCCGGCCTGGATGCCAAAACCCGTGCGGAAACGCAAGACAAATTCTTGATGGAAGATGTCCAAGTGATAGTGGCAACCATAGCCTTCGGTATGGGAATAGACAAGCCGGATGTGCGTTATGTCATCCACCACGATATCCCAAAATCGATGGAAGGCTATTATCAGGAAACAGGACGTGCAGGACGCGACGGTGGAGAAGGGCATTGTCTCGCTTTCTATTCGAAGAAAGATGTGGATAAGCTACTCAAATTTATGAAAGACAAGCCGGTGTCGGAAAGAGAGATTGGAACACAAATCCTTAAAGAGGTGGTGGACTACTCTGAATCCTCCGTGTGTCGTCGTAAACAGATTCTACATTATTTCGGAGAAAAATTCGATGAGACAGGATGTAACAACATGTGTGACAACTGTCGCTCTTCCAAAACCTATTTCGATGCGCAGGAAGATCTTATCAAACTTCTAACTTTTATTAAGGAAGAGGGAGATAAATTTGATGACCAGCATATCATGAATGTGTTTATGGGCCAGAATAACCAACCGATTTCAGCCTATAAGCACGATGAACATAAATTCTTCGGTTCAGGAAAGGATAAAGGATATAACTATTGGAATTCGCTGATTCTCCAAGCCGAACTGTCGGACTTCGTGAAGAAAGATATAGATCATTACGGTCTTTTGATGCTTACCGATGAGGGGCGCAAGTATCTCGAGAATCCTTACAATATCAAGTATATCTTGAACAGAGAGATGGAGGCAGGTGATGAGGAGGATGGCGATGAACCATCACAAGGTAGTGGTACCTTGGATGTTAACCTGCTGAAGATGCTGAAAGATTTGCGCAAAAAGGTGGCCAAGCAGAAATCTTTACCACCATTTGTCATTTTCCAAGACCCTTCCTTGGACGAGATGTGTATCCACTATCCGATTACCATGGAAGAGCTCAAACGTATTCACGGCGTAGGTGCAGGCAAAGCGTTGAAGTTTGGTGCTCCTTTCCTTGAGCTTATCAAAAAGTATGTGGAAGAGAACAACATCGAGAGAGCGCAGGACTTCGTAGTAAAAGGCACGGCCAATAAATCAGCCTTGAAAGTGAGCATTATCCAAAATATTGACCGCAAGATCGCGCTAGATGACATCGCTCATGCGAAGGGCATAAGCTACGAAGAGTTGTTGAAAGAAGTTGAATCTATCGTCAATTCCGGAACGAAGCTTAACATCAATTATTTTATTGATGAGATGATTGATAAGGTCCGTCAAGATGAGGTATATGATTATTTCCGTGAGGCGGAGGACGACTCCATCGATAAGGCTCTGCAGGAACTGGGTGAAGAAGATTATACCTATGAAGATATTCAATTGATGCGTATTAAATTTATTTCAGAGTTTGGAAACTAATAAACAGATGATAAACACATATTTGCCGAACATTAAAAACGGAAATTCGGATCAGTTTTTTCTCATGGCTGGTCCTTGTGCGATTGAAGGTGAGGAGATTGCATTACGTATAGCGGAGAAGATAGTAACAATTACCGATAAGCTTAATATACCTTATATTTTCAAGGGTTCGTATCGTAAAGCCAACCGTTCACGAGTAGATTCTTTTACTGGAATTGGTGATGAGAAAGCTCTTAAAATCCTTGAGAAGGTGGGCAAAGAGTTCGGTATTCCTACGGTAACCGATATTCACGAAAGCCACGAGGCCGCTATGGCTGCTGCCTATGTGGATGTGTTGCAAATACCTGCTTTCCTATGCCGTCAGACAGAGCTTCTCGTAGCGGCAGCCCGTACAGGTAAGGTGGTGAATATCAAGAAGGGGCAGTTCCTTTCTGCGGACTCTATGAAATTTGCAGTAGAAAAAGTTAAAGATTCCGGCAACGATAAGGTTATTCTCACAGACCGAGGAAATAGCTTTGGCTATCAGGATTTGATTGTGGATTTCAGAGGAATCCCTACTATGCGTTCATTTGGTGTGCCTACAGTGATGGACTGTACACACTCCTTACAGCAGCCTAATCAATCTTCAGGGGTGACAGGAGGTAAGCCAGAACTCATCGAAACGATTGCCAAGGCGGCGATAGCGGTGGGAGCAGACGGACTCTTTATAGAGACACATCCTGATCCTGCAAATGCCAAGTCTGACGGAGCAAACATGCTTCACTTGGATTTATTGGAAGGATTGCTAACGAAATTGACAAAGTTGCGTCAGGCAATATTGTAAAAATTATGCATACGAAAGACTCCAAATGAAAATTAGGAGTCTTTTCTTTTTAAGAATTTATTACTTTAGCTAGTAAATTAATAACCTTTTTATTAACGTAAATTATAAAGCATTAAAGAATAATGGAGCAAGCTATATCGACGATTTCCGGTTACGTATGGAGTGATTTTTTTATTTATTTCTGTCTTAGTGTGGGACTTTACTTTTCTATCAGAACCGGATTTCTACAGATTAGATATATAAAAGACATGGTGAAATTGTTATTCACCAAAAATGAATCCAATCAAGGAATATCTTCCTTTCAGGCCTTTGCACTGGCCATTTCGGGACGTGTAGGTACCGGAAATATCGTAGGTGTAGCGACAGCGATTTATATGGGAGGTCCTGGATCGGTGTTTTGGATGTGGGCTATTGCTTTCTTGGGGGCGTCCTCAGCATTTATAGAATCTGCCTTAGCGCAAGTTTATAAACAAAAAGAGGGCGATATCTTCCGGGGAGGTCCGGCCTACTATATAGAGAAAGGACTTGGCGTGAAGTGGTATGCTTTGCTTTTTGCGCTTATTACTGTTATTAGTACAGGATTTCTGCTTCCGGGGGTTCAGAGTAATGCGATCAACGGCACCATTTCCAATGCTTTTAACTATTCTAATCAGGTAATTTCCCTAGGGGGGACGGATATGACCGTAAGCTGGGTAGGGCTTATCGTCATTATCTTGTTAGGGGTCATCATCATAGGAGGGGTGAAGAGGTTAGCGCAAGCCTCGGAGCTGATAGTCCCTTTTATGGCTGGAGCGTACATTCTGATGGCATTGATTATCATTGTTTTGAATTTTAATCATATTCCCGACGTATTCAAGTTGATATTCTCTTCGGCATTTAGTTTGGATGCCACTTTTGGAGGTATCATTGGTACGGCGATATCGTGGGGAGTGAAGCGAGGTATTTATTCTAACGAGGCGGGACAAGGTACAGGACCGCATGCTGCTGCGGCGGCACATGTGAAGCACCCCGCTCAACAGGGATTGGTGCAAGCCTTCTCGGTATATGTAGATACGCTGTTTGTTTGTTCGGCAACAGCTTTTATGATCTTGTTTAGTGATCAATATAATGTGTTGGGAGGTGTAAGTGAAACGGGAGAAGTGACATATATTGCGAAGCATATTTCCACAGATATAGGTGCCGACGGCTTTACGCAGGCTGCTGTATCATCCTATTTTCCGTCATTTGGAAATCAGTTTGTCGCTATAGCTTTATTCTTTTTTGCTTTTACGACTATCATGGCATATTACTATTTTGCTGAAACCAACATAGCTTATATTTTTAAAGGCAAGAACTATAAGCCGATGATTTGGGTTTTACGTATTGTGTTCCTTTTCTCGGTATATTTCGGTACTATCAAGACTGCAAAGCAGGCTTGGGATTTGGGAGATATAGGAGTAGGTCTTATGGCCTGGGTGAATATCATTGCTATCCTACTGTTGAGTAGAGTAGGTCTGAAGGTATGGAAAGACTATGAAAGGCAGCGTAAGCAAGGAATTGAATCGCCAACATTTCATCCTAAAGAGCTAAATATTAAAAATGCAGACTTCTGGGAAGAAGAAAAATAATTGTTAGAGAAAAATCGTAATATGACACAGCAAGACCGTACCGGACATTTTTGGGCTTTACTGCCATTGTTTGTTTTTGTTATCTTATACTTCTGTGGTTCTCTTTATTTGGGTGATTTTTATGCTCTTCCGGTATTGGTAGTGTTTGTTATTGCGCTCTTCGTGGCTTTTCTTCAGTATCCAAAGAAAAGTTTTGAGGAGAAGCTAAAAAGTTTTGCAAAAGGGTCGGGAGACGAAAATATCTTGGTCATGATTTTGATATTTTTGCTTGCTGG
Organism: Sphingobacterium thermophilum; assembly: GCF_039541675.1. Taxonomy (NCBI): domain Bacteria; kingdom Pseudomonadati; phylum Bacteroidota; class Sphingobacteriia; order Sphingobacteriales; family Sphingobacteriaceae; genus Sphingobacterium; species Sphingobacterium thermophilum. Next base: position 174,776 of record NZ_BAABGR010000006.1, read on the forward strand.
CGCTTTCAGTGAGCTTTCAAAGTCTATTGGAGCTTTGGAGTCTACAGTAAATTTTGCCATGACGTATGTCTCTCCTAGGTTTATTGTTTCCGGTATATTTTTAATTTCCTGCTTTGTTTCTATTTCTTTGGGTACGTCCGTAGGTACTATCGTTGCTCTCTCACCTTTGGCTGTAGGCTTTGAAACCTATATTCCTGGCATTGCTGCTTTAACATTGGCTGCGGTGGTGGGAGGAGCTATGTTTGGGGATAACTTATCCTTTATTTCGGACACCACAATAGCCGCTACAAGAACGCAGAAGGTGGAGATGCATGAGAAATTTAGAGCTAATTTCAGGATTGTATTTCCAGTAGCGTTAGTAGTCTTTATCCTATACTATTTTCAAGGGGCGGCATTTGTGCAGGAAGCTCAGAATATAGATGTCAAAGATTATCAGTTGATTTACCTTATCCCTTACACGTTGGTTTTCCTTCTGGCTTTTATGGGATTAAGTGTTATCTGGACTTTGGGAATAGGCATTTTAGCCGGCTTAATTATAGGTTGGTCTACAGGTGCTATAGATCTGTTGGGCAGCATTCAAAGCATAAACAGTGGCTTTGCGGGCATGTTTGAATTAAGTATACTTTGTCTTGTTATCGGTGGTGTCGTAGGTATCATCAAGTATAATGGAGGTATTGATTTTCTATTAAATTCTGTTTTAAAAAATATAAATTCCAAAAAGGGTGCGGAGCTGGGCATAGCAGTGCTTACGGCGGTTGTCAACTGTGCTTTAGCCAACAATACGATTACTATTGTCATTGTAGGACCTCTTGCTAAAGAAATATCGGATAAATACCAACTGCAGGGGAAACGGGTGGCCAGCATCATGGATACCGTATCGTGCTTTGTACAAGGGGTAATACCTTATGGCGCCCAGATATTGGCTGCATTGGCAGCCTCTGCCATGGTGTTGGGCTCAGCAGGAAAGACAGCACTATCACCTCTTGATATAATAAGCAATCTATACTATCCTTTTTTAACAGGGGTAGCTACCCTTGCGTTTATACTTTTCAGCAAGCGTAAGTAGTGTAATTTATTTAAGTGATGAGGAGAGAAATTCAACATGTATATGTGTTGGGCTTAGGCGCTATTGGAGCCAAATACGCTTCCATGATTTATGATGTGGATCCTGCATGTATTCACATCATTGTGGATGAGGAGCGTAAAGAGAGATACCAGCGTGAGGGCATTTTTGTCAACGACCGTCCCTATGCTTTTGATTATGTTACCGAACCTAACAAAGATTATCCGGCAGATCTGATTATCTTGGGGGTGAAGTCGTTGGATCTAGAGCTAGCTATTGAGAGACTAAGACCGTTTGTTCAGGAGGATACCGTCATAATTTCCTTATTGAATGGTATCGGAACAGCTGCTAAGATTAATCACCAGCTGGGAAAAGATGTAGCCTTACCTAGTGTAGTGTATATGGATGCTGTCAAAGTGCAGAATAGGGTAAGCTATGGTCATCGAGGAAAGGTAGTATTCGGTGAGACGAGAAATACATCTCTGTCGGATAGGGTGAAGGCTGTTTGCTCCTTCTTTGATAAGATGCATATAGACTATGTTGTACCGGAGGATATGTTGCTGGCTTTATGGCAAAAGTTTCTTATTAATGTAGTGGGTAATCAGCTGACCTTCATGGTGCATACCGGATATGAAGGATTGCAGGATAATCCATATATGCTGTTTCTGGTACAGCAAGTAGGAGAAGAGGTTATTCGTGTCGCCAACGCGCAAGGCATAGCCCTCTCGCAAGCGGATATTGATAATATGATTGCAACGATGCGCAAGATAAATCCGAAGGCCAAGACGTCTATGGTGCAGGATAGAGAACAGGGACGTAAATCAGAGGTTGAGATATTTGCAGGAGAAATTATTCGCCAAGGACAGAAGCTGGGCATACCTACCCCTTATAATGTGATGATGTATAATCTTATCAAGGCCTATGAATGGGAGAGGGATGAAAGGAAAAAATAATATATAGTTTAATTTCAATATAAAAGCCTTGTAACCAATGTTACAAGGCTTTTATGTTATTAAAGAATAGATTTTCTCTTTTCTTTTAATGTTTGAAGTGACGTACACCTGTCATCACCATAGCCATACCTTTTTCGTTGGCCATGTCTATAGACAATTGGTCTTTGATGGAGCCTCCTGGCTGCAATACAGCTGCAATGCCGTTATCTCCTGCTATTTCCACACAATCAGGGAATGGGAAGAAAGCATCGGATGCCATTACGGCACCGTTCAAGTCAAATCCGAAGGATTTGGCTTTTTCTATGGCTTGCTTTAAGGCATCCACACGTGAGGTTTGACCTACACCTGAGGCTAACAAAGTACCGTCTTTTGCTAATACTATGGTGTTAGATTTTGTATGCTTTACAATTTTATTGGCGAAGAAAAGGTCTTGCAGCTGTGTTGCTGTAGGTTCGACTTTTGTTACAGCTTTCATTTGTTCAGGACCTTCTATCGTATTGTCCTTATCTTGAAGGATTACACCGTTCAACAATGTTTTGAACTGTTGTGTAGGTAGTTTAACTTCTTTGCGGCGAAGGATGATTCTGTTTTTCTTTTCCGTAAGGATAGTCAAAGCTTCTTCCGAATAAGAAGGAGCGATCAACACTTCGAAGAACAACTTATTAATCTCTGCTGCCGTTTCTCCGTCCACTTCACCATTGGTGATCAATACACCACCGAAAGCAGATACAGGGTCACATGCCAGCGCATCGATCCAAGCTTGTTTTATGGTGCTGCGTGAAGCTACCCCGCAAGCGTTAGTGTGTTTCAAGATAGCGAAGGTAGGCTCTTCAAATTCGTCGATGATGGCTACTGCAGCATCCACATCTACCAAATTGTTGTATGAAAGTTCTTTACCGTTAAGTTTGTCAAACATAGCATCCAAGTCGCCGAAGAACACACCTTTCTGATGAGGGTTCTCTCCATAGCGTAATACCTGTGCTTTTTGTTCTGACTGTTTAAACACTTGGATAGGATCTTCTTGGTTGAAATAGTTGAAGATAGCCGTATCGTAGTGTGATGATATGTTAAAAGCACGTTTTGCGAAGGCACGACGTTGTTCCAACGTTGTCATACCGTCTTGTGCTGCTAAGATTTGTTCAATTTCAGTATAATCATTTTTCGAAGCGATGATTACTACGTCGTTGAAGTTTTTGGCAGCCGCACGAATCAATGAAATACCGCCGATGTCTATTTTTTCAATGATATCTTGTTCAGAAGCTCCGGAAGCTACCGTCTCTTCGAAAGGATAAAGATCTACGATGACCAAGTCGATTTCCGGAATGTTGTATTTTTCCAGTTGCTTTTTGTCATCTTCCAACGGACGGCGAGACAGGATACCTCCGAAAACGTTAGGGTGTAATGTTTTAACACGACCTCCCAAGATGGATGGATACCCGGTCAAATCTTCCACACGTTGAACGTCGAAGCCTAAGTCGCGGATAAAAGCTTCCGTACCGCCTGTAGAGTAGAAAGTTACTCCGAACTTATTTAATAATTGAATGAGAGGAGCTAAGTTGTCTTTATAGTAGACAGAAATTAGCGCATTTTTGATCTTAACAGGATGATTCATTGTCTATTGTTTGGAGCTGCAAAGGTAAAAATTATACTGTGGATTTCATAGGGTGGAAAGCTATTATTTGCAGCTTTCCAAACAAAAAGGAGCATCAAAGAGATGCTCCTTTTAATTAGTGGTTGTATTTCTTTAGAAGGTTTTCTATCACTTTAGGATAATGTTGATGTTCCAGCTGTTGGCCTTTGAATTTTATCTGTTCGAGTGTGTCTCCCGGCTCGATTTTAAATTTGGCTTGATAGATGATTTCCCCTTCGTCGAAGTTTTCATTTACGAAATGGATAGTTATGCCATGTTCTTCTTCGCCTGCTGCCATCACAGCTTTATGTACGTGATCCCCATACATGCCTTTACCTCCGAATTTAGGTAAAAGAGCAGGATGTATGTTGATGATTTTGTTAGGAAATGCTGTCAACAGGTTTTGAGGAACAAGCCACAAGAAGCCTGCAAGCACCACCAAATCTATATTCAATCGTTTCAACAGCTCTACCACAGAATCGGTATAATAAAACTCATGTCTATCGAATATATGGGTAGGAATTTCAAAATTGTCGGCTCTTTGCAGTACGTAAGCTTCCGGATTGTTGCTTAGCACTATGGCGACTTCAGCGTCGGACGAATATTTGAAGTGCTCCATGATCTTTTGAGCATTGGAGCCAGAACCCGAAGCGAAAATAGCAATGCGTTTCTTCACGTTGTTATTTTATTTTTTCTCAAATATAAGAATTTAACAGTTTAAATGCATTATAGCTGGTCGCTTTATTTCGAAACGGCAATTTTCTCCAATATTTTACTGCTTATCTCATCTACGGATATGGCGCTGTTGGACAAGACCACTATTGCCGATTTTTTGTCGGGCACAATCCCTAAGAAGGATGAGCTACCTCCTGTACCTCCGTTGTGCCAGTATTGCACGACATCCTCAAGCATATTCATATGCCAGCCCAAACCTATATCCGTGTTTGGTGGGAGGTAGAAGGTAAACTCCCGAGTTAGCATCATAGCTTTCTCAAGGGTAGTTTCCGGCAACTTAAACTGAAATTGTGCAAAGCGTAGCAGGTCATGAACGGATGATTTTAAACTTCCCGCACCTGCAAGAGCAAGGAAGTCCCAAGCAGGCACCTGTCTGCCTTCTGCATTATGGGGTTTGGCCAGTACTTGGTTTTTAGGATTGATCTTTTCTACCGTGTTGTGCATACCTAACGGTTCGGTGATGAGGTCTTTGATATTTTGTGCAAAAGACTTGTTGGTAATTATAGAGATTAGTTCTCCTAGGAGGCCGAAACCTAAGTTGCTGTATTCGTAATTTTCCCCCGGTTCATTTTGACCGTTGAAATCTTTCAAAAAGTGGAAAAGGTCCTTGCGTGTGTAGTTAGCGTATGGATTAGCTGCTGAAAATTTGGCTACCTTATCCAGATTTGACGGAAGGCGAGGAAGACCCGAGGTATGGTTGGCCAGCTGTTTGAACGTAATCTTACGGATAAAGGGATTTGTTTTCACCGAATCCGGAAGAAACTTAGCTATGGAATCTTCCAATGATAGGGAGCCTTCTTCTACCAGATGAGCAAGAAGTACGGAGGTGAAAAGCTTGGTCAATGACCCTACCTCATAAAGGGTATGTTCATTCGGAATAGAGAGCTTCTCTGCTGGGTCGAGCTGCCCGTAGAAGAAAGTGTTGACCTGACCGTTGTTCAGTACGCCTATGGCCAACGATTGCGTACTCGGATGAGTAAGGTATGCCCTAGCAATAGAATCTATAAATTCATCTAGGCTATTCTGCTTATTGACTTTGGCCTGTATAGGCGTGATGCGCGGGTCGACAATGTGATTAGGTTTTACCAGAAAATAGTTGAATTTCTTGGTAGAGTCTACCGCAAGATGGATGGAAAATTTTTGATCTCCAATAAGAACATTATAACCTGCGGTATTGTTTGAAAATGTAGCCGGTGTGACGCCGGACATTTTTCCGTAAGTGTAAAGATTTGATAAGAAGTTTATAAAACTTTGTCTTTCAATATTTTGCTTAAAGCTTTCTGAAGCTAAATTGTAGATGGAATCCGGTTGATTAATATTGAAAAAATATTCAATTTGATTGAATACTGCACGATTAAGCTTTTCGGCAGGAGATTGGGCATGTAAGTTCTTGAGCGATAGAAAAGTACATACAAGTAGCACTAATATTCTGTGATTCATACTGCAAAATTAACAAACAATTGGCTATAAGCCAATTGTTTGTTTTAATCTAGCATATCCGGACTTGCTGATGCTGACCTTTTCTCCGTTCAGCAAAATAGCTTTGTAGCTGTCCTTTTCCATTGGCTCGATCTTGGAAAGCTGGTCGACCTTGATGATATATGAACGGTGCACGCGGACGAACTGCTTAGGGTCCAATTGTTTTTCGAAAGATGACATAGTTTTGTTTTTCAGATACATACCGTCTTTGGTGTGAATCTTTACATAATCATCATAAGCTTCTAAGAAGATGATCTGCTGTACGGGAATCAGCTTTATCTGCGTGCCGTTTTTAACGACTATGCGTTCTAATGTTTCTTCTTCCAAGTCCTGCTTTAGGGCGTTGATGCTTTCCTGTTTTTGTTGTGTGTTATATAACGAATAGAACTTCTGGATAGCTTGGTTGAATCGGTCTTCGGATATAGGTTTCAATAGGTAGTCTACCGCGTTTTTTTCGAAGGCTTTCAGGGCATACTCTTCAAAGGCGGTGGTGAAGATGATATGCGGAAGTTCGTCGATAATTTCCAGCATTTCGAAACCTGTCAGCTTTGGCATTTGGATATCCAAGAATACCAAATCCGGTTTAAACTGCTGGATGGCTTTGGCACCTTCGAAGCCGTCGCCACATTCGGCTACCACTTCAATGCCCTCCTGCTTTTGTAAGTATTCGTGTATGATCATACGAGCGAGGGGCTCATCGTCTATTATTATTGCTTTAATCATGTTGCGGAATTTTTATTTGGGCTGTGAATTGATTTTCTGTTTTATGTATGTGTAATAAGTCGGTTCGGCTATATATCAAAAATAATCTACGTTGAATACTTGACAAGCCGAAGCCTGTACCTTTCTTGTTGTAAAATTGATCCGTATCGTAAGGATTTGTTATTTCGATATGAAGGAGGTTGTTTTCCAGCCATATCCGTGTGTTTATTTCTACATTTCCTACGATATTGTAAAGTCCATGTTTAATGGCGTTTTCCATAAGTGGCTGAATGATCATCGCTGGAACTTTGGTCTGCAAAACCTCTTCGTCGTATTCAAAGTTCGTTTTCAATCGATGGCCGAAACGTACTTTTTCAATCTCCAGATAAAGCTCTAGATGTTTGATTTCATCCGCTAGTGGAATAAGCTGCTTATCGTCCTTGCGCATAGTTCCGCGTAGGAAGTCCGACAGCTGGAATGTCATCTTCTTGGCCAGCTCGGGCTTAGCGCCGATAAGGGCAATGATAGAGTTGAGACTGTTGAATAGAAAGTGAGGTTGCAGCTGCTGTCGTAGGTTGTACAACTCTGCATCCCGTACCAACCTTTCTATTTCCAGCTTTCTTCTATCATTTTCAATAGCTTCCTCCTGAACGTTCCAAAAAATATTTATGATTAATATACAAGAAATTACCAAAAAGTTGATAATAAACTTGTAAGGAATACGCTGATAGTAATGAGCTAGTGAAGGCCTGTCAAAAAACTGATGAAGAATAAATAAGGTTATTCCTAAACTGATGATGGTCAGAGCCAGGCAGAAAAGTATGCTCTTGAAAAACTGCCTCTTCGAAGGATTGTAGTACTTCATCGAGCTGAAGATGAGATAACAACAGAGGCTCATCGTCAAGGAGCTGGCCAACGGCTCTATGCAGGATACATGCATAGGACGGAATTCCCACCACAACAAAAAATAGGATACCAAAAAGTACAAAACGAAAATAATCCCCACGCTGAGGAGGATTAATGCGCTTTTGGACTGAATCTTGATCTGTGGAAATGACATGGCGCTTAGCTATTTTTAATCGTTACCGTACCGAAAATGGAGGTTCCTGTCAAATACACTTTTTTCGATTCATCGTAAGGATGGCTTATCATCACCCTTCTATCATCTACATCTCCCATTACCGAAGATACCGAAGAGGTTACCATCCAATGTGGAGGAACGATAATTTTAATGCTTCCGAAGAGCTGGAAAGTATCTATTACCACAGGTTGCTGGATGTCGGCTTGTAATAGGTTGATAACCGAGCTGCCAAAGATATTGGTAATAGTTCCGCCCAAAAAGTTTTTTGATAAAACGATTTTGTTGGCATTGCCGAAGATAGAATCCACTTTCAGATAATTTTCTGCGTATTGGAATTGTTGATGCGTGTGGAACTTCTGTTCACTTTTTGGTTCTGACGTCTCAGAGGATATATCTTCATTTAGGTCAGTCACACGTCTGTCCCAGTCAAACTCATCCGCAGGTGATGTAGGGTCCGGCGTAGGTACTTCTGGAATCACCGGGGCCTTACGGTTGCGGTTGATAATATAAATACCTATGACTATGGCGAAAGCAGGGAACAATATCTCGAAAGGATTGAATCCTCCAAAAATTTTCCGTATGAGCAATACCCCACCTACAAGAAGCAAAATAATAGCACTTTTTTTCTGGAACTTGGAGTTCACACCAATGACAAGACCTATGATGATCAGTATCATCGGAAAGCTGAATAACCAGTTAGGGAATAAAAATCCCAAGTCCAGATTTCGAAGTAATAGAAACACACCAAACAGAATGATGATAGTTCCTACCGTAGTCGACGATTTATTGCTGCTAGGTGGGATCGGTGTTTCTTGTCTTTTATTTGTTTTCTTTTCCATCACTAAAAATTTTATACCTCAAAATTAAGACGTTAAAGCATCAACAATATATTGAATTAGGCGTTTACAATAGCTTTTTCGGTAAATGGGCCTATTTTGTCGGTGAAAATTTACGCCTTAAATATGGGATAAAATTCCATGTTTATAAAAAATAATTATTTTTCACAAAAAATTTGGTTCTTTCGTAAGATATATTATATATTTATGACATTAAAATATAGGATTTAAACTTAAATACTTACAAGACTAATGGGAGATTTTGAAAACAAAGAACGTGAAGAAGTATTTTCAAAGAAGGTGAGAGCTGGAAAACGTACTTATTTTTTTGATGTAAAGGCTACCAGATCGAATGATTATTATGTGACTATTACAGAGAGCAAAAAGCGATTTGAAGATGGTCAATTCATAAAGCATAAAATTTTCTTGTATAAGGAAGATTTTGAGAAATTCGCCGAAGGCTTGTCTGAAGTAGTAGATTACATAAAAGCTCATCAAGAAGTTGTAGAGAAAAGATACGAACCAAATCAAGAGGATGCTGCAGCCTACGAAGACACTACCGATGAGTTGGCAGCAAAAGACAATTTCTCATTCTAATTAACAATTAGACACTGAAGATATAGAGCCACTACAGATAGTGGCTTTTTTGGTTTTAAAGTTGTTACAAATTGTACTTTTTTAACCTATAGATAATCCGTTATTTTACATCGATTATAACCAATTTTTGACTATGTTGAAGAAATATATCCAACTTACTTTTGTTGGTTTTCTGTTGGTCAGCTCGTCTGTGTATGCACAGCGAAGAATGACATTTGATGAAGCTTGGGGCAGAAAACCTACACTAACACAGCCTATCAGCCACTATCAGGGGTGGGCTGATGAGGAACATTATTTAGAGTACGTACGTTCGGAAAACCGCACGTATAAAGTGAATGTAAAAACGGGACATCGTGAAGTATATGTGCCGGCAGAATCCAAGCAGACAGAAGTTGCTGTCAAGGATAATGATATTGTTATCCGTTTTGCTGACGGTTCCGTGCGCCAACTTACCAATAGTCCGGATGTGGAAGAAAAGAATCCAACATTATCTCCGGACGGTAAATATGTGGCATTCACCAGAAACAACAACCTGTTTACCGTAAGTGTAGAAAATCCGACGGAGGTACAGTACACTTTCGACGGTACTGATGTTATCTACAACGGGTGGTCCTCATGGGTATACTATGAGGAAATCTTAGGACGACCTACCAAGTACAAAGCATTCTGGTGGTCCCCGGATAGCAAGCAGCTAGCCTTCATGCGTTTCGATGACACCAATGTGCCTATGTTCCCTATCTACGTTTCCAAAGGACAAAACGGTTATGTGGAAGAGACACGCTATCCTAAAGCAGGTCAACCTAATCCGGAGGTGAAAGTAGGATTTGTAAAGGTAGGACAACAAGGTGTGGTATGGGCAGACTTTAACGAGAAAGATGATCAATATTTTGGTCAGCCATACTGGAGTTACGATAGTAAGTCTATTATGGTTCAGTGGATGAATCGCGACCAAAATAATCTTAAATTTTATACCGTGGATCCTCTTACCGGTTCCAAAAAAGAAATATACGATGAGAAGCAGCCTACATGGATCAATTTGGATCATGATGAGCGTATAACCTATCTGGCAGATAATAAGCACTACATCTTGAAATCCGACAAGACAGGATGGGCACATTATTATCTGTATACGTTGGACGGTAAATTGTTGAACCCTATAACCAGCGGAGAATGGCAGGTAGTATCTATTCAGTATATTGATGAAAAGAATAAGGTGCTTTATTTTACTGCCCGTAAGGAGAACTCCGCACGAATAGATCTTTACCGTGTAGATTATAGCGGCAAAAACCTGAAAAGGTTGACTTTTGGGGATTATTCACATCAGGTTAGTGTAGCACCGGGAGGTAAATACTTTATCACGAATTATTCTAACGTAAGTACGCCAAATAAAGTAGCTTTGGTAGATAATAAAGGAAAAATCCTTAAAGAACTAGCTGATTCTAAATCGCCTAACTTCAATGCGTTTAAGTATGGCAAAACGGAGTATATCACTGTAAAGTCAGATGATGGAAAATTTGATTTGCCGGTGATTATCACTTATCCGGTGGATTTTGATGAAAATAAATCTTATCCTGTGATAATGTACATCTACGGAGGTCCTGATGCCGGCACCGTGATGGACACATGGAAGCCAACGACGGCAAGCCCTTATGGCGGCATGTCACAATATTGGGCAAATGAAGGTATCATCCAAGTGCAGTGTGATCACCGTGCCTCAGGACATTTCGGAAAGCAGGGGGTAGCGTTGATGCACCGTAATCTTGGACATTGGGAGCTTATAGACTACATCACCATCGCTAAGTGGTTGAAGGCGAAACCATGGGTGAAGAAGGATAAGCTTCTAATCACCGGACACAGCTACGGCGGATATATGACTTGTCTGGCATTAACCAAAGGCTCTGATTATTTTGATTATGGAATCGCCGGAGCACCAGTAACAAGCTGGGAACTATACGATACGCATTATACTGAGAGATGGATGGATACTCCACAGGACAATCCCGAAGGCTATAAAAATGGTTCTATCCTGACCTATGTGGATAAATATAAAGGTGGCCTTCGTATCTTACATGGCGATATGGATGACAACGTTCACATGCAGAATACTATACAATTGGTAGATGCATTGACCAATAGGGATAAACCTTTTGAGTTGATGATTTATCCGGGAAGCCGCCATGGATGGACCAGCAACAAATTAAAATACGATTTCAAAGAGAGAGTGCGATTCTATTATCAGAATCTACTTGAAAAACCTGTTCCACAAGATTTCGACAGATGGTAACAGTTGTATATAAATAAGAAAGGTCGTGCAAACCATGCACGACCTTTCTTATTTATGATTCAGGCTTAAATGCTCTCGCTATAGAAGGTTTTGCGTATGAGATGGAAAGCTAACGATAGTGCTGCAGCTATGCACATAACATACAGCATAGGCTGAGCTGATTGGTTATGCAGAAGACTTACGGCAGCAGAGCTGATGGCACCCAATCCCATCTGTAAGAAGCCTAGGAGTGCGGAAGCACTGCCGGCATTGGTCTTAAAAGGAAACATGGCCATCGCCGATGCATTAGGAAAGATGAATCCTTGGCAAAACAGATAGCAGAAGGCAAGACCTAGGATGCTCTGCAGGTTGACCATGTTAAGCCACAGGGTGGCCACCATCAGCATGCCTACACCTACCTGACAGATGTTGGCAATCATACAAATGCTTTGCATAGACCATCTTTTAAGTACCAATCTGTTAAGCTGTGTGGATAGGATAAGGGCTGAGGCTACGAAAGCAAAGGCCAAGCCATATTCTTTTTGTGTGAGTCCACAAATTTCCTGCAGTACATACGAAGAGCCTGCAAGGTAGGCGTATAGACCTGAAGAAGCAAAGGAAGCAATGAGACAGTAAAGCAGAAAAGTACTGTTCGTAAATACCTCAAAATATTTTGATATGATGGATCGCGGCGCAAGAGATAATGTACGGTTCCCTTGAAAACTTTCAGGAAGAAAAAAAATAGAACTCAACAGGATGATAAGACCTATAATGAATAAGACTATAAAAATATAGTGCCAGTCGAATTGTTCTAACAAGAATGCTCCTACCGATGGAGCCAATATAGGGGATATGGCGATGATGAGCATGAGTAAGCTGAAAACGCGTGCCGCTTCTTTACCGGCATAATAATCTTGCACCATAGCCCGTGAGGCAACCATGCCGGCACAGCTACCTAATGCTTGAATAAAGCGGATGAGGATAAGGCTCTCCACATTACGTGTCATCACACACAACAGCGAAGCAGCAGCATAAATCGTAAGTCCTACCAGCAAAGGTTTCTTACGTCCGTATTTGTCCAACAGTGGACCGTAAATCATCTGTCCCACGGCAATGCCAATGAAGAAAGAGGTGAGGGAGAGCTGCACCTTTTCGATGTCTGTGCCAAACCCTTTGGCAATGGTGTCAAAGGCCGGCAGATACATGTCAATGGAAAAAGGGCCTACGGCAGATAATAATCCTAGGATCAGCAGAATAAGTCTTTTATTTGTCTTCATAATATCATTGAAAAAAAAGAGCCTCTTAATAGTTTAAGAGGCTATATTAAAGGGTCTTTATTTTTTCAGTTGTTGTTGGACTGGTCTAAAAATAAGATATAGCCCTGCAAGGATAAATGGCAGGCTCAACAGCTGCCCCATATTGATTAACATGCCGCTTTCGAATTCTTCTTGGTTCTCTTTGTAAAACTCTACAATAAAGCGGATGCTGAAAAGGCATACCAAAAATATGCCGAAAAGAAGCCCTGGCTTTGGCGTCGTACTCTTCTTGTAAAATAGCCACAAAAAGATAAATAGAATGGTGTATCCTACCGCTTCATAGAGTTGGCCAGGATGTCTTACCACATTGTCCACCTTGGTAAATATCACACCCCAAGGATATATGGTTTCCATCGGCTTACCAATAATCTCCGAATTGAAAAAGTTACCGATACGGACGAATGCTCCCGCAATAGGCACTACCAAAATCAGGCGGTCTGTAATCCACATAAAGTCGGTTTTAGTCTTCTTCGCGTAAAGATACAGCGCTAGCAAAATTCCTATTGCAGCACCATGGGACGCCAATCCTTGATATCCGGTAAACTGCCACTCGTTATTTACCTTGCGAAGCGGAAGGAGCATCTCCAATGGATGTTGTATATAATAGTCGAATTCGTAAAAGAGACAATGTCCCAGACGAGCTCCAAGAATTGTTCCGAGGAAGATATACATGGTGAGCTTGTCCAGCTCTTCCTGAGATTTGTTTTCTTTCTTAAAAACTTGCTGCATCAGCACGTAAGAAACCACGAAAGCTAGCAGCCAGCACATCGAATAATATCTTATGCCAAAAGAGCCTATATTGAAAATCGTCTCGGCCCCTGACCACTCAATCAGATTATATATAAAACCCATACTTAATTTTTTAGACTTGTAAAGATAAAATTAAAATTCGTTTTAGGATACAGTTGTAAGAGAAACCCAACTTTTTTTGCGGGGAAGTTTGTTAGAAATTGCAGATAACAGAAGATTTGATCACCAAGGCAGAGATACGCCGCGGTTTTTACAATTATTCTAGCATCTTATTTCTCATCATTGGAAAATCGAAATCATTAATTTTTTGGAATAGAATAATTATTTTTTATTTTGTACGGAAACAAAAGAGTATGACAAAGAAGAAGAGCAAAGAGGTACAGCATCAGGCTGTAGTGACGAAAGAGTCATTAAAATTCTTAGAAAGATATATTAATAATCCGTCGCCAACAGGTTTTGAGTGGGAGGGGCAGCGCCTATGGTTGGATTATCTGAAACCCTATGTCGATGATACCTATATTGATAATTATGGGACTGCTGTAGGGATTATCAATCCTGAAGCTAAATATAAAGTAGTTATAGAAGCTCATGCCGATGAGATTTCATGGTTTGTAAACTATATTACCAAAGACGGACTTATCTATGTCATCCGCAATGGTGGTTCGGACCATCAGATAGCACCTTCAAAACGTGTCAACATCCATACCGAAAAGGGACCTGTCAAGGCAGTATTTGGATGGCCTGCAATTCACACCCGTTCTGGTGAGAAGGAAGAGGCGCCATCGCTAAAAAATATCTTTTTGGACTGTGGCTGTACCTCAAAAGAAGAGGTAGAGGAGTTGGGTATTCATGTAGGGTCTGTCGTGACGTACGAAGATGAGTTTATGGTGCTTAACGACCGCTATTATGTGGGAAGAGCCTTAGACAATCGTGTCGGGGGATTTATGATTGCCGAGGTGGCTCGTCTGCTGAAAGAGAATAGTAAAAAGTTGCCTTTCGGACTATATATTGTGAATTCCGTACAGGAGGAGATAGGTTTGAGAGGAGCGGAGATGATAGCTAACTATATAAAACCTAATGTGGCTATCGTCACGGATGTTACGCACGATACCCAGACGCCAATGATCAATAAGGTTACGCAAGGGGATCTGGCCTGTGGGAAAGGACCAGTACTGTCGTATGCTCCAGCTGTTCAGATCAACCTGAATAAGATGCTAATCGATGTAGCTAAGAAAAATGAAATTCCTTTCCAACGTCAAGCCTCCTCGCGTTATACCGGTACGGACACGGATGCCTTTGCCTATTCCAACGGAGGAGTGCCTTCAGCCTTGATTTCTTTGCCTTTGCGTTATATGCATACTACGGTAGAGATGGTGCATAAGGAAGATGTGGACAATGTTATTCGTTTGATATACGAGACATTACTGACAATAGAGGACGGACAAGATTTTAGAACATTTACGAAGTAATAATTTTAGAATAGAAAGATATGAGTGAGAAAAAACAAGAGGCTTTGCCAAATGAATTGAGCATTGAACTATCAGAGGAAGTAGCAGAAGGAGTTTACTCTAATTTGGCAATTATTACACACTCCAATACAGAGTTTGTGTTGGATTTCGTTCGCGTAATGCCGGGAATTCCTAAAGCTAAAGTAAAATCCAGAATTATATTGACTCCGGAGCATGCGGCGCGTCTGTTGGCGGCACTTCAAGACAACCTCAACCGCTTTGAGGCGCAACTGAAGGCTGCGGCATCAAACAACCCGAATGGCGAGCAGGTGTCTAAAGATGTTCCTTATCCTTTGGACCTACATCCAAAAGGAGAGGCTTAAGAAAAAGAAAAACCTATCCTTGCGGATAGGTTTTTTTCATGAAACACAACATCTACCATTACCATTCTATAGCCTGATCTTCATCCGGAATTTGGGTGTTCAGTTTTCTTTCCAAGATTAACGATCCCGAAACTTTATATAACAAATTCACGTTGGGTACCATGGTATAATCTACGAATTCGTAGTCTATATTGTTGATAGTTATATACCTATGCAAGAGGTAAGGACGGACGGCATCCATCTGTTCGGTTATTGTATAACTGGCATCTCTATTCACTTTGAAGTTGATGTTCGGGTTGTCAGAATAGAATGTGATGGATCCCGTAGGGGTAAAATTAGCATAGATTTTATATAGTCCACGATCTTTTCTTTCTTCGTCAATATTTCCGGCATAGAAGAAGATGGTGTTTTCATCTACTACATAGCTGCGTATTTCACTTTTTACTATAGGAGTTTGATTTTCATAGCCATCCATGGCTATTTTGAGCGCTGTACCACTATATGTGCCGGAGAAATCATTAAAAGGATTGATACGTAGAAGAGCCTTTTTATAATGTTTTCGCGGATGGGCGTTATAGCCCGGTCCTTCCTGTATGGTGAGAGGCAACACCCATTTTTCTACCATATCGATACCTTTAAGTGTAAAGTCTATATTGAGTAAGGCTATATTCTCTCCACTTTTTATATCAACCTTGGAAGGTAGGGAGTAGAAGTTTTTGTCTAGAATCTTGTAATAAAAGTCTGTTCGATTTTGAAAACGTTCGAAGTTTAATGTTTCGAGCGTGTCCATATCCAGACCTATATTTACGGAGATATTTTGATCGTTGGTGGTGCTTCCACTTACAATGAGTGGTAGCTGGAAGGTGGTTTTCTCATTGCCTCTATATCGTACGAAAATATTACTTACCCCTTCATTGTTGAGAGGTGCCTTAAAGGAAATATAGCGTTCATACTGTTCTTCTTTCCATTCATCATTACAAGCGGAAAGGAGCAGGGCATGGAGGATAAGCCATAGAATATATGTTTTTTTCATACTTTTCACTTTTGGATTAGTCGTTATATGTCCATCCAGGATTCTGGGTTAAATTTTTGTTTCTTTTCAACTCGGAATGTTTTATAGGCCAAAACCACATTTTGTCTGAGAAGGTGGTTTTCAAGGCCCATACGGCTACTGGTTGATGAAAGAGGTCACGTTGACTTTCGTTCATCAGCACATTGCAGCCGTAGATGGGTAGGGATTCTTCTTCGGGAGCATCCATCCATCTTCTGAGGTCATAGTAACGTTGTCCTTCACCCATGAGTTCAATAAATCTTTCTCGCTTGATAAGCTTTCTAAGTTCATCTTTATTGCTGTAAGCGGAAGCACTGTAGTCTGGTAATCCAGCGCGAATACGAACTGGCCGTATGCCGCGTTGCATTTCCGCGATATCTCGAGAGATAGTATAGTTTGTTCCTCGCCAGGAAGGGATAGTGTAGGATCCGTTCAGTTCGTTTAGTGCTTCGGCATACATGAGTAAGATGTCAGCATAACGTATTGCAGGCTCTGCCTTAGGTACTACCTTTGCATTATTGCCACCTTCGTATGTATCGTTGGGGTGGACGAATTTTTTCATGCCGATGCCTGTTCTTAGCCAATAAGCATTCGAAGAGTTGAAGCCGTTACCTTTGTCGTTATCGCGGTAATAAAATACCTGTTGGTTTCTATTTCTTTCCTGAGACTCATTCAATAGTTTCCACATACTGCCGTTAAATGCTACGGAAGCATAGAAACGAGGTTCTCTGTTGGCATATTGTAAGGATACTCCGGGAAGTAGAGGTCTATATCTTCCGGCTTCATAATCCTCTTGGGTGACGTAGCCTTTCACACGTTCGGAGCCATTGCCACGCCCTATCTCTTTATCTTTTCCGGGAACGTCGGTGCCGTCGTTCATATAGTAAGCATCTACAAGTTTTTGAGTCAGTCCATGAGTGTTCCATCCTGTTGCAGAGCGAGGTAGCTGGTGGATAACCATAGCATCCACGCCTTCACTAAGCTGGTTGTTACCGCGTGTGAATATAAGTTCAGGGTTTCCTGATGCCGGAAGTGTGCCGTCGAAGACTCTGGCATATGATTTCTCCGGATCTATGTTAGCCCATCCTTCCGGCCAGTTTTTGTCTGAAAAGTTGGGGTCATAGGGAGGGACGACGGTAGCATCTTCTCCTGTAGCCTGAAAAGCTACGGTATAAAGTCTATATATTCCCAGTTCTATAACGTCACGTGCTGCGGCTGCGGCACGCGCCCATTTTTCTTCATTATATTGACTGGAGAGAAGCCTATTACCTTGCTTATCCGTCAGCAGGGCAGCAAAGCCGGCGTTATTGCCATTGGCCAAAGGACTGGCGCCATAGAGTAAGGCTTTGGCGCGTACTGACAGCGCCGCCCCCACCGTAGGGCGTGCCGATCCGTCCTGTCCTCGCAGCATGCCTAACTCCTGCATTTCTTGAGCGGCAAGCAACATTTCGTTGGCGATAAAGTCTACACATTCGTCATAGGTATTTCTAGGGATTGCCAAGTCATCATAACTTTGTGTGTAATCAACTTCGGTGTCCGGAAGAATAGGAATGGGGCCGTACTTGCGAAGCAATAGCCAGTAGAGGTAGGCTCTAGCGAAGCGGGCCTGTCCGCGGTAGTCATTAATCTCCCGTTCTGACATTTCGGTGTTCAGATGTATATTGTGGATAAATGTAGAGGCATTCCGTATACCTCGATAACATTGAACCCAAGTCCCTTGTTTATCATTCTCGGTATAAAGTCCCATCTTAAACATGTTGTAAGACAACTCGTTTTTTGAAGGATCATAATCTTTGTCGCGGTCGCCGTAGAACATATCGTCGGCAAAACAATGTGGAGTATAGCCTTTACTTGCTACATCGGCATTTTCACCTTTGAATTCTTCGAAAATGTGCGCTAGCCACTGTTCCGAATATTCTTTGCTTTTAAAGACTTTTTCTATGGTAAGTCTGTCTTTGAAATACTGATCGGATTCCAAGTATTCTTTTTTGCATGAAGTTAACAAGGCTAGACTTACCAATATATAGGTTAGTTTATTTCTTTTCATAATCATCTTATTATAGATTGACGTTGATACCAAAAGTGAATGATTTTGCCAGAGGGTAGTCTTCACCTCTAGGGGTAGCCAATTCTGGGTCCCATAGTTTGAATTTTGCCCATGTCAGCAAGTTTGTTCCTACAAAGAACAGTCTGATATTGCTGGTTCTTATGCGGTTTGCGAACGTCTTAGGTAGGCTGTAGCCTATATCCAATGTTTTCAGACGCAAATATTGTCCATTACGGAGCCAGAATGTGGAATTGCGGAAGTTGTTCGGATTAGGGCCGTAGCTCAGACGAGGGTAGGAAGCGTTTGGATCTTCGGTAGAAGGATCTCCCGAAATATCGGCCGAAATCCATCTGTTATCTCCCATGATACCTTTAAGAACTTGTCCCCATTCACCTTCACTAAAGGCATATACAGTCTTCCCATAGGTGAAGAAGGAGGACTTACCGGCTCCTTGGAAGTGGAAGCTGAAGTCAAAATTTTTGTAACTCACGGAGGTTCCTAGCCCGTAGATGAGGTTAGGTCTTCGCGTAGATCCAATAGCCACGTTGTCGCCATCATCAATGACGCCATCGCCGTTGACATCCTTATATTTGATATCTCCGGGCTGATAAGTTCCGAAATTTTGTTTTGGGCTATTTCGGATATCGTCGTAATCTTTGAACAGCCCTAGTGCTATGAGACCTACATTTTGATCCACGCGATAGCCTTCCATATTTTGATATTTATAAACATTGTTAGTTTGATCTCGTTTCAAGACTTCGTTTTTGCTGTATGTCATATTGGCCCTTGCGGTGATGTTTACCTCCCCTAGGCGTTGTCTAAACTCAAAACGTCCATCGAAGCCTCGAGATCTTACAGCTCCTACGTTGGCACTAGGAACGCTCTCTAACCCTACAATTTCGGGAAGGAACTCCCGACGCATATAAATACCGGTTCTTTTCTCATCAAAAAGGTCTATATAAGAGATGAATTTTTCTCTGAAAAGAGCGATATCAAGTCCCAGATTTTGTTTTTCAGAGACTTCCCAGGTTACATACGGGGAAGCCACTTGGGTGAACCGCATACCTAAATAAGCACGATCCAAACCATAATCTGCCCATTGATAAACGTTGCTGGATGTCTGTCCTATAGTGTAGAGATAAGGGAAACGTGTTCCACCCGCTAGCTGATCGTTGCCCACTCTTCCCCAAGAGTATCTGACTTTTAAAAGGTTAAGCCATGATAACTTATCTTTGATAAACGGCTCTTCAGATATATTCCATGCAGCGGAAGCCGCCGGGAAAAATCCGTATTGGTGATTTTTGGCGAAATTTTCAGAACCGGTATATCCAAAGTTAAAATCTACGACGTAGCGCATCTTCCAGTTGTATGTAAGACGTCCTGCTAGCGCTTGATTTCGTCGCGAAATACCGTTTTTGATGTCGTCTCCTAGGTTTACGGTACGTACCAATGCATCGCGTGTAAATAGGGCTACGGCACCTACATTATGATTTCCGAATGACCGATCGTAGTTGAAGCGTATATCATAAAATTCACGACGTTCGCCATCGGCAGAGCTGGATTGGAAAAGTTCACGCGGACCGGCAATGAGACGAAAAACCAATTCTCCATTCTCATCTCTTGTTCTTTCTGCCAGCCATTGTTCTGGCCATTTGCGACGCTGAATATTGTTGTTGTTTTGAGTATCGAATCCTATAATTCCTCTCACTCTCAATCCATGGGTGATGAAGTTTAAATTTTGTTCTATAGTTACGTTGGACTGGATTTTATTTGTCCAGTTTTCATTGAAACCGGTTTGGGTCGCAATGACCCAAGGGTTGGTCATATGACCTGTCCCAACGGCTGGAACGTAACCGTTAGAGTAAGTTACGGGTGTCCGGATTGGGGAATAGCCAAAAAGTACTCCCCAAAAGTCTACATCTCCTAGGCCCGGGCTATTTCTTTTACCCAAAGATCCAGCTACTCCTACTTTCAGAATGGTAGTGGTCGACAGGTTGACGTCCGTATTTAACCTGAAGTTGTAGCGATAGTAGTTAGCGTTGGTGTTGTAATCCTTTCGTAGAGTTTCGTCAGTGTGATACATTCCTCCTTCGTTTACGTAACTGCCCGAAACGAAATAGCGGGCGGTACTTCCTCCGCCACTCATGTTGAGGTTTACCCTATAGGTCATAGCACCGTCCTTCAATAGCAGTTTTTTCCAATCTACGTTAGGATAGAGATCGGGATCTAATCCTAAGCGAAGGATTTCGAGCTCTTCCGGTTGATAGATAGGTTCAAAATTGCGAGTAATACGGGCCTCGTTCAGTAGGTTGGCATAGGTAAAACCATCTTCAAATTCCGGTGTTATCGTACGCGTATTATAGATAGTTTCGTCTTTGACATTGATGTTTACACGTCCTTCTTTTCCATGTTTGGTAGTGATTAGGATTACACCATTCGCGCCTTTGGATCCATATATGGCTGTCATGGCAGCATCTTTCAGTACGGTGAACGATTCTATATCCTCAATATTGATATCGTTGATATCACGTTCTATGTTGTCCACCAACACTAAGGCACTCGTTCCTCCACCGAAAGTGGATATTCCTCGAATCCAGAATTCAGATATGTTTTTTCCTGGTTGTCCGGACACCTGCATAGCCATCACTCCCGGAACATTTCCTGCTAGGGCGTTGGTAATACTGGAAGTAGGGTTGGATTTAAGGTCATTGACATTTACGGAGCTTACGGCCCCTGTAGTTACCAATTTCTTTTGTGTTCCTGTTCCTGTTACGACTACTTCTTCGAGCACACTAGCTTCAGCTTCTTCTAATACTATGTTCAGCGTTTTTTGATTCACAAGAAGCACCTCTTGCTTCTTGTATCCAATAAAATTGAAGACTACAGTTTTATATTGTTCGACCTTAATCTTGAATTGTCCTTTGGCATCAGATACAGTTCCTAAGCCGGGCGCATCTTTGATAAAGATGCTGACGCCTTGCAAAGGTTTCTGGTTTTGGTCTGTCACCACACCGGTCAATTCAAACTTCTCTTGCGCGTAAAGTTGAAAAGTGCAGAGCAACAGTAATATATAGAGTACAAAAGTGCTTTTCATATGATTCTTAGGTTAAAGAATTATTAATCGATTTCTTCCAACGCTATTTTTCGGATACGGTGATTCATATAATCTCCAATATAGAAGGCGCCTTCTTCTTCGTTGTATGCTATTCCTGTAGGTCTGTCGAAGCGGGCTTCCTGTCTGAGGTCTCCATCCACATAGCCGTAAGGGTTA
Organism: Sphingobacterium thermophilum; assembly: GCF_039541675.1. Taxonomy (NCBI): domain Bacteria; kingdom Pseudomonadati; phylum Bacteroidota; class Sphingobacteriia; order Sphingobacteriales; family Sphingobacteriaceae; genus Sphingobacterium; species Sphingobacterium thermophilum. The sequence goes on from NZ_BAABGR010000006.1 coordinate 196,381, forward strand.
TTGTTGAGACTGGAGCTTCCTCGTCCAGCAAAGGTGGTTACGTTGCCTTCAGGGGTTAGTATACGCACGCAGTGGTTGAGCTGGTCGGTGAAATAGAAATCATATTGATCGGGTTTCCCTGCAGCTACATAGTCCGGATTCTTGACGAATACTCCTTGATAGGGTTGGTTAAGTCGTGCGGAAGAGCCTACACCGTCCGCATAGCCGGGGCCTCTTACCTGTCCACAGACCAAATAGGGTTGGTTGAATCTTTTTTTCTCCCAATTATAATCTACACGAAGGATGTAGGATTGGTTGATAACTACTATATAAGCATAATTACCTGTAGGATGAATGATGATTTTGTATTCCCATTGTGGGTCGTGGACAACGAAAAGTTGCTCAAAATCTTTTACTCCCAGTCCCGACTCAAAGTATTTGTTGAGGTCAAAGCGGAAAAACTGTCCTTTTTCATAGCTGTTGAAATATAGCTCACCGTTGACAGGGTGTACGGAAGCACCATTACACTGCTTATAGGTGGTTAATACCTCTCGATCTTGCCAGTTTCTGTCACGCGATAGTCTATAGGTCGCACGGTCATTTTCGCCACCACGGTCTTCGGCCACAATCATATACTTGTGATCTAGGGTAAAGTCTACACTGCGAGGTCTATCTAGATCGGATCGTACCTTAGTCACGGTGCTGTCTTCAAAGTTGAAGAGATACAATCCATTATTAAAGTCAAACACAGCCCAAAGATGTTTGGGATTGGCTGGGTCGAATTTGAAAAAGGATTGATTCCAAAAACCGCTAGCCATCTTGTTTGGATCAGGATCTTTGAACTTACCATCTTTCCAAGGTTCATCACCGCGTTCGTTGCGGTAACCTATAACTGTGGAAACGACCATTTTGCGTTCATATTGAAAGCGTGTTGTAGCTTTTCCTACTACCTTGTTGTCTTTAGGCCCCACACGCACCTCAATATCACCGCTGAAGGCTTTGCGTGGTACAAGACAATACAAAGCATCACCAGTGGAACTAATTACTTTTGCTTCCTTACCTCCAATCAGCACCGTTATCATAGACGGGTCCGTTCCAAAATTTTTACCGTAGATGATTAAGCGCTGTCCCATTCCTCCCGATTTAGGTTGAAAGTCTTCGACAACAACGGGCTGCATGGGGTCGAAAGGTACAGAGGAAGAAGTCGTGTTCTGTTCTTCCGATTTACATGACCATAGTCCTAAAATCCATATGAATAATACTATGTATTTACGAGAACTATGAGTTACATTGAACATATCATTGTTTCTCATATACTTATAATTGGTTATCACTAGTCATTCAATAGATAGGATATCGAATGTGCGTTCTGTAATGTTTACAATTGGTTACCGACAGATTATATCGGGATATAATTATTTCTTTTGCGTTACAGTTTATTTAAAATACTTATAGCTAAAATGTCTTTGTGCTAGGATTTATAATTGATTACTCAAATTTAAAGTATAATGAAAGAGAGATGAGAGGCAAATTTTCTCATTAGAGAGTTATTTTGTTTCAAATATCTTAGCAAAATAATGCTTATTTTTATATTCCACATTCGGTTAACCAAATACGATTTAGCAGGATAGTAAACCTTAAATATATTTTATTATGAAATTGAGCGTTCGTATCGCCCGCAGGTGGTTGTATGGTCTCCTTTGCTTAGCAACAATTGGATTATCTTCTTTTAATTTAAGTGATAAAAAATTAAATAGTAGTATATCGGTTGATGATTTCTATCGAGGCGCAAATCTTTATGATAAGGCCTTGAAGCACTTTTTTGTCTCAGAACAATTTATAATGTATAGATACTATAATCCATTTGAACAGGTGCGGGGAGGAGAGAAGGCGAGTGTATGGATGTACACCTCTGCCATAGAAGCCACAAACTCTTTATTAAGGGCTTTATATAAGCATAAAGATTCTATCTCTATTCGTAAAGTTGCTTATTATGAAGGCCTTTTAGAAAAGCTGTATGACAATGCTGCTTATTATCTGGGGACTTTCACATATACTTCTTTTACACAGACCAAAGAATGGACGGTTTATGCGGTCAATAGGGCAGAAGAAAAAGGAAAAGCCAATGTGACGGGTATATTGAATGTATACGACGATCAAATGTGGTTGGTACGTGAACTCCTTGAGTCATATGATTTGACACAGAATAGCAAATATCTAGAGCAGGCCGAATATCTTACAGCATATGTTTTAGACGGTTGGGATGCTACTCGCGATGAAGAAGGAAACGAACATGGAGGAATATCATGGGGGCCGGGCTATGTGACAAAACATGCATGCAGCAATGGGCCTATGATCAGTGCTCTGGTCTGGCTACATGAACTATATAAGAAAAAGAACGATAAGGTAGTCTATAGATATATCGATTCGAGAGACAGAAAGACTCGGAAAGTAAAGAAGCTTCTTAAGAGAGACTATTATTTAATGTTTGCTAAGAAAATTTATCATTGGCAGAAAAGACATTTATTGAATGACCAAGGTGTTTATTGGGATATGATGGGGCAATGTGCGCCGGATTGTCAGATTCGTTATGAAGAGGTAGGAGGACAGAGATATAGGGGGCACACACAATTGTTGAAGGCAACAGGAAAGCCATACTCTTACAATTCAGGGACCATGCTTTCCGGAGCCGCCGATCTTTATCGGGTGACTAAGCAAAAAGATTATCTAGACGATGCTAAGGCTCTGGCAAAAGCCAGTTTCCTTTATTTTGCAAAGGCAGACAAGCAGCTCAAAGGGTACTATTCTTTTCCTACGGATGGTTTTAACAATTGGTTTCATACCGTACTGCTAAAAGGCTATACAGCTTTGCTGCCCTACGATCCTTCGGTATTAACATATGTGCAGGCTTTTCGGGCAAACCTCAACTATGCTTATTCTAATTATTATAAGGATGGGATACTGCCTAGGGATTTATTAGGCGGCTGGGATAAGGATTCCCGGAAGAACAATGTAGAAGGCATGTTTATGTTTTCGTATGTAACCCAATATGCGTTGTTTGCCACTTATCTTTAGTCAGGTATAGCCTGTTATGATTTTTTGTTTTGAAATTCACTAGGCGTAATACCAAACTGTTTTTGAAAGTTTCGCGAAAAATGCTGTGCCGAGCTATAACCGAGCATATTGGATATTTCGTATATCTTAAGGTTACCTTGGGCAAGTAATTCGGCGGCTCTGCGCAGTCTTGTGAGATTAATCAACTCATTGGGTGAAAGGCTGGAAACTACATTTATCTTTCTGTAGAGGGTAGGACGGCTCATACAAAGGATATCAGCCATTTTATCCACGTTGAATTGGGGATTGTCTAAGTTTTGGAGTATGATTTCTTCGATTTTTTTGAGAAACTCCTTGTCATTTTGATTTTGGCCAATCTGTTGTATTTGCGAAGTAGGATTTTTAATGAAGAATTCTTTGATGCGGGTTCTGTTTTTCAGAAGACTGGCCAGCTGTGCTCTTAGAAAGGCTAATGAAAATGGCTTTTCAATATAGGCGTCCGCGCCCTGTTCAAGACCTTTGATTTTGGATTCCAGTGTGTTTTTTGCTGTAAGCAGGACGATAGGTATATGTGCTAAGCTCATGTTGGATTTTACCTTTTCGCAAAACTCAAAGCCATCCATCTCGGGCATCATCACATCGCTGATTACGAGGTCGAAGTTTTCCTGTTCCATCAAGGTGTATGCATCTACCGCACTTGTACATTTGGTGATATTATAATCTTCTGCCAAGTCGTCGGCAATAAATTCCAATAATTCGACATGGTCGTCTATCAACAAGAGATTAGCTTTCGTATTCATAGATATGAGTTTGGTTTAGTGGTAGTACTAAAGTAAAGGTATTCAAATTTTTATTATCTACTTCATATTTTAACGTTCCGTGGAGTTTAAGTGCCAAGGATTGGCTTAATGCTAAGCCCAAGCCGCTTCCCGGAATGCTTTTGCTTCGTTTCAATCTGCTGAAGGGTTCAAAAATATAGGCTCTATCATCTGGAGGAATGACCTTTCCGTCGTTTTTTATCGTGAGAATCAATGACTCTCGCTTGTCATCTTGCTGCAGTACTACTTCAATATACGCATGTGAATATTTCAGAGCGTTGTTCAATAGATTTGTGCAAATTTTTTCATAAGCTTCTACATCTATATAGCATTCCAGATGTTGAGGAATGGAAGAGCGCAGGGTTTTATTTTGAGATTCCAACGTTACCTTAAAATCGGTTATTATATCTTGGGTAAGCAGACCTATATTTTTTTTCTCAAATTTGAATTTGAATGCCTTGTTGTCTACCTTTCTGAAGTCCAACAATTGGTTGCTCAATTCTATTAGCCTCTCTGTGTTGTTTTGAATTGTTTGGAGTAATTTGTCCGTCACGGGATTAGCAGGAATTTTCAGGATTAACTTCTCCAAAGGTGCTTTTATCAGGGTTAACGGCGTTCTGATTTCATGTACCACATCGGTATAGAAGTCCATTTTAGCTTGATAGAGTTGCTGTTCACGAAGGTTTTGGATTTTCAGCAGGTGTTGCTGGTTTCTTTGTTTGACTTTCTCTTTGAAGTGATAAGCTATAAATGCTATCAGCCCGATGAACAGAAGAGCATATATGATAAAGGCTGGTATACTAGCCCAGAAAGGAGGTAAAATTTTTATTTTCAGTGTTCGTATAGAAGAGATGGGGTTGCCGTTAGGGTCTTCTGCTTTCACGACAAACTCATAAGTTCCGGGCAATACTTTGGTAAAATGTGCTCTGTTGGCTTGCGTCACTGTCACCCAATCCGTATTGACGCCTACAAGTTTGTAGCTATAACGTATGGACTTAGGAGCATCATACTGTAAGGCCGTAAAATCCAAACTAAAGGATGATTGATCGTATTTCAATACCACTTCATCCGTAAAGAGAATGGATTGTGTGAGAACAGTGTTTTCTGTTCTGAGGTCTATTTCTTTGTTATTTACCAATAGTTTGGTAATGAAAATCGGCGTGTTTGGGTTGTAATTGATTTTGTTAAGCTTTTCGGGAGAGAAGCGTATTAACCCGTTTATGGTGCCAAAATAAAAGGTACCTTCTCCATCATCGAATGCTGAATTATAGTTGAACTGTATAGCAGGTAGCCCGGATTCTAAGTTAAACAGGCGATGATGTTGTGTTGAAGGGTTATAGCGTATTAATCCTTTGGAAGTACTAATCCAAAGGTTGCCTTGTCGATCCTCTAGGATAGCCAGTACAATTTTGCTGGGAAGATGGAGGTTCACCGCTTTCAGCTGATGCTTCCCACTTTTATCTTTGATGATTCTTGCCACTCCTCCCTCTGTGGCTACCCATATCGTGCCTTTACGATCTTGAAATAGGCAGTTAATCTTATTGTTAGGTAAAGAATTATCTTGCTGTGGGTCATGAACAAAATGTATGTGCCCCGGACTGTCGGGATTATACATGTAAATACCGTCTCTCCAGGTACCAAGCCATATGTTTCCTTCCCAATCTTCCGTAATAGTGGTATAGGAATTATTCAAGGGAACGTTGGTAATCTCTTGGAAGGTGTTGGATTTATGATCGAACTTATAGTGTCCTTGCGTAGAAGCAACCAACACTTCTCCCTTACGGTTTGTGTAGAAATAGTATAAAAAGTTGCTTTTCAGGCCGGAATTGTTCTTACCATCGGGTTCGATGTGGGTGACAACCCTTTTCTTATTGGTATCGAAGATGTCCATGCCATATACAAAGGTGCCTAGCAATATTTTTTCGTCCAGTGGAAGTAACCCATGAATATTATTGTTGGTGAGAGCAGCATTGTGTTCGCTATAGTTTTCAATTTCTCCTGTCGAGGGATTTAATTTGCTAAGCCCTCCGTTTTCAGTTCCTAGCCATATATTGCCTTGCTTGTCTTTCGCTATGATACGTACTACAGTACCTAAAAGCTGCCCCCCTTGTTTGGAAGACATGAATTTCTCGATGAGGTTGTTGTTTTCATTATAATAATTGACGCCACCAAAGTAGGTTGTTAGCCAGATGCCGCCATCCCTGTCTTTAACGATACTGTAGAGCGCGTTGTCCGAAATTCCCCAAGGGTTGTCTTCCGACTTGCGGATATTGGTAATTTTTTTTGTATCCGTATGATAAATAAACAATCCCGATTCGGTGGCAAACCAGTATTCGTGGTCGTTCTTTATAAGGATATCACGCACATATAAGAATTGATTCAGCTGCTGTAATCCTAAAAACCAATCGACTTTTTTGTCATATAAGGTTAATCGGGCAACCCCGGCCTTTGCCGTGCCGATGATAAGGTTGCCGTCCTTATCTTCCGTTATTTTTTGGATGCTGTACCAATCTGAGTTGCCGTAAAGTTTTGAAAAGTCAATGATTTCGGTATAGCAACCTTTATCGCTGACGGCGAAAATCTGTCCACTTATGGTTCCTAAAAATATTTGTCCATTTTTCCCGCAGTGAAGAGCCGTGGCCGAAATACGGTTATGGATTCTTTCGGTAGCGTTTTTTTGTGGTATATGATGATGAACTATACCATCAGCAATAAACCAAATAGTATTATGGTTATCAATGACGATGACAGGCACATCCGCATTTGCAAATTCTTTGTTTAGCAACCGGAAAGATTCTTTGAATGGATTGTAGATGTATATACCTTGGTCCGTGCCTATCCAGATATTTTTATGCTCATCTTCAACCAAAGAAATGATGTTGTTGGCTATGGTGTTTCTTACCTCATTGAGAATGTCAAAATGTTTGAAATTGTTGCCATCGAAACGGTCCAGACCATCCTTTGTTCCAAACCATAGAAAACCAAAGCTGTCTTGCATACTGCAGATAACCGTATTGTTGGATAGCCCGTCGTTTATCTGATAACGGTTGAAATAATAGGGCTGGGCTTTACCGTGCGGTAAACATCCCAAGAATATGACCCAACAAAACCATATCTTTAGTCTGTACATCTATCTGGCTGTTGATTTATAATTGGTGATAAACTTTTTCTTCGTGATGTCTATTATTTCAAAAATAGATAATCCTTTTAATTAAAAAAGGAATTGCAAGGATAAAAACGTATTGATACAAAAAGATATTTTTTTGAGATAAAATGCTATTTTTCCTTGCTAATGGCTGATTATCTTTGATAAACAATAGAGATACTAATTATAAACCTTTCTATCCATGCTAAGACTTACATTTTTAAGTGTATTTATGGTCCTTGTTTGTGCTGTAAGCCGGGGTCAGCAGGAAAGTGCTGAGTCGGTTTATGCGTTGCCTATTACCCCTACAAATGTCAATTATGTCAACAACAAGGCTCCATTACGTAAAAATGTTTTGATTAAACTTCCGGTAGGAAGTATACGTCCGGCAGGATGGTTAGGAAGATACCTAGAATTACAGCGGGATGGCTTGACAGGAAAGCTTGGAGAGATTAGTGCTTGGCTTAATAAGAAAAATAACGCTTGGCTCAGCAAGGACGGCACGGGCGATTACGGCTGGGAGGAAGTACCTTATTGGTTAAAAGGATATGCCCATTTAGGCTATATCCTGAGAGATGAGCAGATACTAAAGGAGGCGCAAATATGGATAGAAGGTGCTTTGAACAGCCAGCGACCAGATGGTTATTTCGGACCTCTTATTTTAAAACATAACAAGCCGGACCTCTGGGGCAACATGATCATGCTATGGTGCCTGCAATCGTATTATGAATATAGCGGAGACCAACGTGTGATAACGCTGATGACCAGATATTTTAAATGGCAGCATAGTCTTCCGGATAGTTTTTTCTTGAAAGATTATTGGGAAAATAGTCGAGGAGGAGACAATCTTCTTTCGGTATATTGGCTTTACAACAGAACGGAAGGTAATGAGTGGCTGCTAGAACTGGCAGATAAGATTCATCGCAATACGGCCAATTGGAGAAAGCATAACGATCTTCCCAATTGGCATAATGTCAACATAGCTCAAGGCTTTCGTGAGCCGGCGACTTATTTTCTGAAAAGTCATGCCCAAGAAGACCTGTTGGCGACCTATCGTAACTTTAATTTTGTCAGGGAGATTTTCGGACAGGTGCCGGGAGGTATGTTTGGCGCCGATGAGAATGCCCGTCCGGGATACACGGATCCACGTCAAGGCGTAGAAACCTGTGGAATGGTAGAACAGATGGCTTCCGACGAAATTTTGTTGGGAATAACGGGAGATCCGTTTTGGGCAGACCATGCGGAGGAGGTGGCCTTCAACACCTATCCTGCTGCGGTAACAGCAGACTTTAAAGCCCTAAGGTATATCACTAGTCCTAATATGACTATCAGCGACAGCCGCAATCACGCTCCAGGTATAGAAAATAGTGGCCCTTTCCTGATGATGAATCCTTTCAGTTCGAGGTGTTGCCAACATAATCACAGTCAAGGATGGCCCTATTATGCCGAACATCTTTATATGGCGACGAATGATAATGGCATCGCAGTGGTGCTGTATGCGGCTTCGACAGTTAATGTCAAAGTAGCTCGACAAGAGGAAATTCAGATAAAGCAAATATCCAACTATCCTTTTGAGGAAAGCATCCGCTTTGAAGTGATAACCAAAGGAAAGAGAGTAAATTTTCCTCTTTACCTTCGCATCCCCCAATGGGCTCAAAATCCTCAGGTGTCGGTCAATGGTAAAGTCTATAGTGTGAGAGAGGGAGCCAAATATTTTAAGGTTGATCGTGCATGGCAGGATGGCGATAAAGTGATAGTTCATTTGCCAATGCATATCACCTTCAACAGGTGGGAAAAGAATAAAAAATCGGTAAGTATAAGCCGTGGCCCTTTAACCTATTCACTCAAGATCAAAGAAGAGTATGTACCCAAAGACAGTAAATCTTCGGCTATAGGGGACTCGCGATGGCAGGAAGATGCCGACGCCAGTAAATGGCCTTCCTACGAAATCCTACCCGGCAGCGAATGGAACTTCGGTATTGTGGAAAGTGAGCTGCAAAATGTCCATAAGCTCAAAGTCGTAACACGCGAATGGCCAAAAGATTCCTTTCCTTTTGAGGCGGATGCTGTACCTATATCCATCTTTGTGAAGGCCAAGCAACTAAAGGAATGGGGTATAGACCGTTATGGTCTTACGGCAGAACTGCCGGAAAGCCCTATCGTTACAGAAACCAAAGAACAACTTATAGAACTCATACCTATGGGAGCAGCACGCCTCAGAGTATCTGCATTCCCGGTAGTCAACTAACATTATTACAATTAAAGTATTCAGATGAAAAAGAAGATTTTATTAGCATGTTTATTGCTGGCTTCGCAGTTCTCTTTTGCCCAGGATTGGAAGCCTGCAGGATCCAAAATTATGACCTCTTGGGGGGAAAAGGTGAACCCCGAAAATCCTCATCCGGAATATCCAAGACCTATCTTGGTCAGAGAAAACAATTGGCAAAACCTTAATGGATTGTGGAATTACGCCATCACTGATGCCGACAGAACAGCATTTCCGGAACAGTGGGAGGGTAAAATCCTAGTGCCTTTTGCCGTAGAATCGGCCCTGTCAGGGGTAGGTAAAACTGTAGGGAAAGACAAAGCTTTATGGTACCACCGTACAATAACCTTGAACAAGAATGTCAATAAAGATAATATACTCTTACATTTTGGTGCTGTAGACTGGCGCTGTGACGTCTATGTCAACGGCAAGCATGTAGGAACGCATGAGGGCGGCTTTGATCCTTTTACCATGGATATTACTTCCTTTGTGAAGAAGGGTGCTAAACAGGATATAATATTAAAAGTATGGGATCCAACCGACGATGGTCCTCAACCTCGTGGTAAGCAGATAAAAAATCCGCATGGTATATGGTATACCCCAGTTACTGGAATATGGCAAACGGTATGGGTCGAGAGTGTGCCTAAATCCTATATTGTTAAGACCAAGCATACTCCGCAATTTGATGCAAAGAAACTGACTGTAGAGTCTTTCGTCACCAATGAAAATGCAGGTGACCAGATAAAGGTAGTGGTGCTCGACGGACAACAAGAGATTACGCAAAAGACAGGTACTGTCAATACCGCTTTGGAAATCGATGTGCCTAATCTTCAGGCTTGGTCTCCTTCTAATCCTAAGCTGTATGATTTGGAAATACTACTGCTTCGAAAAGGTAAGGTTATAGACAAAGCCAAAAGCTATTTCGCGATGCGCAAAATTTCGATGCAGAAAGATGCAAACGGCATTCAACGTATGATGCTTAACAATGAATTTGTCTTTCAGTTTGGACCTTTAGACCAAGGATGGTGGCCGGATGGTTTGCATACAGCACCATCGGACGAGGCATTGAAATTCGATGTTATCAAAACTAAAGAAATGGGATTCAACATGATCCGCAAGCATATAAAGGTGGAACCTGCACGCTGGTATCGTCATTGCGACAGCGTAGGAATATTGGTATGGCAGGATATGCCAAGTGGAGATTTAGGAGGTAATGCTTGGGATATGCAGCCGGGAAAAATTTCTGGAAATAACAGAGATAAGCAACGTTCGCCGGAATCTGAAAGCTACTATCGTAAGGAATGGAAAAATATTATGGAGGCCTTACACAATTATCCGTCAATTGTCGTGTGGGTGCCTTTCAATGAAGCTTGGGGACAATTCAAAACCAAAGAGATTACGGAGTGGACCATGAACTTCGATACATCACGTCTGGTAAACAGTGCCAGCGGCGGAAACTTTATGTATACAGGACATATCCTTGACATTCACAATTATCCTGATGCGGCTATGCCTGACCCACATGTCTTTGGCGATAAGCAGATCTTGGCTCTTGGAGAGTTTGGTGGATTAGGACTGCCTGTGGAAGGTCATACATGGCAACAAAAAGACAATTGGGGTTACCAGACCTTCAAAAATAAAGAAGAATTATTTAATCGCTATAAACAGCTGATCGATAAGCTGGATAAATTAATTCCTATGGGGCTTTCTGCAGCCGTGTATACGCAGACTACGGACGTAGAGGTAGAAACGAATGGCTTGATGACATACGACAGAAAGGTCATTAAAATTCCGGAAAGTGAGCTATTTAAAGTGCATAGTAAATTATACAAACATTAAAACCTAAACCGGTCTCAAGATTAAATGATATCATGAATTTTAAATTGAAAATTACACTTGTAGCTATCTTTTTGTGTGCTTTTTTAGGGGTATCAGCACAAAGGCAGGCAAACAGAAATGAGCTTCGTGCTCCTGCCTTTCCGCTGATAACCATTGATCCTAATACCAGTGCTTGGTCCTATAGTGATAACCTATACGATGATGCAGTGCGTCATTGGACAGGTAAGCCTTTTCCGCTATTGGGAGTACTGAAAGTCGACGGCGTAGCATATAGATTTATGGGAAAGGAAGACATTGAGCTGGAAGCCATCGCCAAAATGGCGGAACAGGCTGGGTGGTCCGCAAAATTTACGATGCAAGAACCTTCCGCCGACTGGATGAATGTTGACTTTTCGGATGAAGGATGGAAAAGAGGAGAAGCTCCTTTCGGAACAAAGGATAAAGAGCCTGCAGCCAAAACAGATTGGCAGGAACCAAAAATATGGGTACGTAGGGAGTTTTACCTGAATGAGGATTTGCAGGGGAAACCTGTCTACGTGGAGTTTACCCACGATGATGATGCCATTATCTATGTAAATGGAATAGAAGTGGCCAACACCGGACAGGCGACAGGAAAAAATAGAAGGGTAAAACTGCCAGAAGCTGCGGTAAAAACTCTTAAAAAGGGCAAAAATGTGTTAGCCGGATACTGTTATAACCGCGTAGCTAATGGTTATTTCGATTTCGGACTATATACAGAAAAGAAGAATAGTGTGATATTTCCTCAGGCAGCCAAACAGTTGTCAGTAAATGTGCAGGCCACACAAACGCACTACGAGTTCGATTGTGGCCCCGTACGCCTTGAGGTTTCTTTTATAGCACCTCTATTGCTGGAAAATCTGGATTTGGTGTCTCGTCCTGTAAACTATTTGGCCTACACAGTGAAATCCTTAGACGGGAAAAAACACCAGGTACAGCTGTATGTGGAAGCCTCTACTAACTGGGCGCTAAACCATCCTCTGCAAGAGTCCACGTTGGCACAATATAAGTCTGGAGGATTGGCATATGTTAAGACTGGTAGCAAAAGTCAGGAAATCCTCGGCAAGAAGGGGGATGATCTCCGTATAGATTGGGGATATTTTTATATGGCTGCCGATGCTTCCAAGACAAGAACCGCCACAGGAGATGGACTAACCTTACGCTCAGCATTTATGAATGACAACAAACTGGACTCTTCAGATAAAGGAAGACAGCTGGTCTTAACGCAAAACTTTGCGGTGAGTAAAAGCTATTCCGACAAGATCCTGTTGGGATATGATGATATATATTCTATTCAGTATTTCGGACAGAATTTAAGGCCCTATTGGAATAGAAATGAAGATAGCTCTATAGAGAAACAATTCGAAGCTGCCCATAAAGAATTTGCAACATTAAGGACCGCTTGTGAAAAGTTTGATGTGGAGTTGTGGAACACGGCCATGCGTGTAGGCGGCAAAGAATATGCATCGTTGACAGCGCTCGCCTACCGTCAGTCTATTGCTGCCCATAAACTTGTAAAAGCTCCTAATGATGATTTGCTGTGGCTTTCCAAAGAGAATGACAGCAATGGCTCTATAGGTACTGTGGATGTGACATATCCTTCAGCTCCTCTATATTTATATTATAATCCTGAGCTGGCTAAAGGCTTACTCAACCACATATTTTACTATAGTGAAAGCAAGCGATGGAAAAAGCCTTTTGCGGCGCATGATGTCGGCACTTATCCGCTTGCCAATGGACAGACCTATGGGGGTGATATGCCTGTGGAAGAGTCCGGAAATATGGTTATCCTAACCTATGCGATAGCGCGCATGGAGAAGAATGCCGAATATGCCAGAAAACATTGGGAAGTATTGACCACCTGGACAGACTATCTTGTCGAACATGGACAGGATCCCGACAACCAGCTGTGTACGGATGACTTCGCAGGCCATTTTGCCCATAATGCCAACCTTTCTGTAAAAGCTATTGTAGCCATAGCTGCTTACGGTCATCTTGCCAAAATGTTGGGAATGAATGATGTGGCGAAAAAATATATAGCTAAAGCCAAAGAGATGGCTTCAATATGGAAAGTGATGGCGGCAGATGGCGACCACTATAAGCTTACCTTCGATAAGTCCGGGACCTGGAGCCAAAAGTATAATCTGGTCTGGGATAAGATTTTAGGGATGCATATTTTTGATGAAGACATCATTCAGACGGAAATCCAATATTATCTTACCAAACAAAATAAGTATGGTCTGCCTTTGGATAACAGACGTACTTACACGAAGACAGATTGGATTATGTGGACCGCTACCATGGCTGAAGACATAGATACTTTCCGGAAGTTTATCACTCCAGTATATAACTTTATGCATGAGACCACAGACCGTCTGCCAATGTCGGATTGGATTTATACGGATAAGCCAGTTCGTGCCGGCTTTAAAGCCCGTTCGGTAGTGGGGGGCTATTTCATCAAAATGCTAGAAGAAAAAATCAATAAACAATAATAAATTTAACTAGCTTTGGGTAGGTAACCTCATCAATTGGATGAGGTTACTTTTTTTATTGTTTTATAACAAACAATTTGAGAGTTCGAATTGTTATACCAAAAATATTATTCAATTTATGGATATTCATGTTCGATTGCTTTCGAAAAAGGATTATGCTGATTTGCGGAAATCCATGTCGAAGGCATATCATGGTATTGGAGGGATATGGTCTAAGGAAAATATTGTAGACCTTATAGATATCTTTCCTGAAGGTCAGTTTTGTGTGGAGGCCAATGGCCATGTCGTAGCTTGTGCGCTCTCCATAATAATAGATTCCAAAAAAACGTCTATTGAAGATTCTTATTTGGAAATCACGGATGATGGAAAGTTTACCAAGCACGACTACAACGGTGATACGCTGTACGGCATAGAGGTGTTCGTACATCCGGATTATCGTTCCCTACGACTCGGTAGAAGATTGTACGATAGCCGCAAGGAGCTTTGTGAGCAGATGAACCTCAAAGGCATAGTTGCCGGTGGACGTATTCCAAACTACTATAATTATGCGGATGAGATGAGTCCGCGCGTATATATCGAAAAGGTAAAACGTAAGGAAATATATGACCCTACACTTACCTTTCAGCTGTCTAATGATTTCCATGTGAAGAAAATCCTTAAGAATTATCTTCCCGGAGATTCGGAATCCAAAGAATTTGCCACCCTTCTGGAGTGGAACAACATTTATTACGACCCTAATGCCAGGGCTAGTTCAGCTACGAAACAAACCATTCGTTTGGGGTTAGTGCAGTGGCAGATGCGTCTTTTCGAAGATTTGGAAGATTTCTACGACCAAGTGGAGTTCTTTGTGGATGCGGTGAGTGATTATGGTGCCGACTTTATTATGTTTCCGGAATTTTTTAATACTCCGCTGATGCGCCCTTATAACGACCTTCCGGAGAGGATGGCCATGGAAAAGCTTGCCGGCTTCACTAAAGAAATTTCGGAGCGTATTTCTAAGTTTGCCGTCTCTTATAACGTAAATATCATTGCAGGCTCTATGCCCCTTTACGAACGCGGAAAACTATATAATGCCAGCTACTTGTGTCATCGTAATGGGCATGTAGACCAGTACCGTAAGATACATATTACGCCAAATGAACTCAAATATTATGGAATGGTGGGAGGTAACGAAGTCAAAGTGTTCGATACTGACTGTGGCAAGATCGGTTTATTGATTTGTTATGATGTAGAATTTCCGGAGTTAGGACGTATCTTGGCAGAACAGGGGATGAAAATACTTTTTGTTCCTTATATGACCGATACGCAGAATGGATATATGCGTGTACGGCATTGTGCACAGGCCAGAGCCATTGAAAATGAATGCTATGTGGCTATTGCCGGTTCTGTGGGCAACCTGCCGCATGTCAACAATATGGATATTCAATATTCACAGTCAGCGGTGTTTACGCCTTCGGATTTTGCCTTTCCGAATAATGCGGTGAAGGCGGAGGCTACCCCTAATGCCGAAATGGTGTTGATCGCTGACGTAGATTTATATGCTTTGCGCGACCTGCATGAATATGGGACGGTACAAAATCTCAAAGACCGCCGTAAGGATTTATATTCTGTAAAACTGTTGAAATAGAATGAGCTGCCATAGGCAGCTCTTCTTATAATAGGTATATATTTTCTTCCGTCAATTTTTTCTTTTTATGTTCGTCCCAAATGCTTACCTGCACTTCCCCGATGTGGGATAGTTTCAACATAAACATGCATACGCGCGATTGGCCAATCCCTCCACCTACAGATTCTGTGAGTTGATCAGTCAATAGCATCTGATGAAAGGCTAATGAGGCTCTTTCCGGACAGTTACGTATTTCAAGTTGTCGCTGAAGGGCTTTCTTATCCACTCGTATTCCCATAGAAGACAGTTCGAATGCACTTTGGATCACGGGGTTCCATACCAATATGTCCCCATTAAGTCCTTCGTAGCCCTCTTCGTTCGGTGTACTCCAGTCGTCGTAGTCGGCAGCACGCCCGTCGTGGGCAAAACCATTGGAGAGCACTCCTCCAATACCATAGATGAATACCGCGCCATAAGCTTTTGCAATCTCATTTTCGCGCTCTTTAGGTGTCAGATCGGGATAACGTTGCAACAGCTCCTCGGAGGAGATAAAAGTAATGTCTTCCGGTAGAACGGCTTTCAGATGTGGGTATTGGGCTTCTACATCTTTTTCTGTCTGCACCAGACATTGATAGATGGCTTTGACTGTCTGCTTCAGATAGCTTAGGTTTCTATTTTCCGGCAAGATTACTTTCTCCCAGTCCCATTGGTCTACATATATGGAATGTATAGGAGAGTAATCCTCGTCAGGACGCAAAGCACGCATGTCGGTGATAATACCTTCACCCGGTTCTAATTCCAGTTCTTTTAGACGAATGCGCTTCCATTTGGCTAATGAATGGACCACTACGGCACGCTGCTCGTTCAATGCTTTGATAGGGAATGATACCGGTCTTTCAATGCCATTAAGGTCATCGTTGATACCCGTGCCATCTAAGACAATTAAGGGTGATGAAATAGGAATTAGGTTTAGTGCTTTTTTTAGATATGTCGAAAAAGTATCCTTTACAAATGTTATAGCCTGCTCTCTTTTTAATAAATCTCTGCTCATTCAGTTATTAAATCTAATTGGTTATCTTTTGTGATAAATGTAATAAAATAATACAATATCAATCAAAATAATAATTGTAAAAAGTTTTTGTTGTGAATATAAAAAACAAGGAGCTGCATATATGCAGCTCCTTGTTTTTTATATTTTGTTGCTGCTTAAACGGAAAAACTTTCACCACATGCACATGTTCTTGTAGCATTTGGGTTGTGGAATTCAAATCCTTTTCCATTTAAGCCGTCAGAATAATCTAATTCTGTTCCTGCCAGATAGAGATATGATTTTATGTCGAGGCATATTTTTATGCCTTTGTCTTCAAAGATCTGATCGCCTTGTTTTTGTTCGTTGTCAAATTTAAGGTCGTAAGAAAGTCCGGAACATCCGCCACTCACCACGGCAACACGCACGAAATAGTTATCGTCGTACTGCTCGTCCTTCATAATCTGGAGGATTCTTTCTTTCGCTTTTTCTGTTACGGTAACCATAATTGTTAATCTTTTAAGATTGAAACAAAGTTCGTAAATAATTTGCAACGGACAATAGCAAAAGGTATTAATTTTGTCATTTTTATAAGAGGTTGGCCTTATACATCTGCCAGATTGGAGAGCTGTTTCGGATAGATTGTACTGCCATTTTTATCTTTTCAATGGCGCTGTCGAGCTCCTCTTTTGTGGTATATTTGGAAAGACTGAAGCGTATACTGCACAGCGCGTCTTCGGCATCTACGCCCATAGCTGTAAGTACATGGGAAGGTTCTCTATCTCCCGACACACATGCCGAACCCGATGATATAGCTATGTCAGGCAATTTGCTCATCAACTCCACACTCCGTACATATTTGAAAAGAATGTTGCTGGTGTTGCAAAGTCTTGGTACATGCGCTGCATGTATAGTCGTCTCCTCAATCTCGTCAATAAGTCTGTTTTCGAAATACTTTCTTTTCGCTTCGATATCACCGGGGGTGGCCTCACTGAGCATTTCAAAAGCTTTGCCCATACCCGCTATTGCAGCAGTGTTGTATGTTCCGCCACGCAGGCTATTTTCCTGTTTACCACCTGTGATGAGAGGTTCAATCTGTATGGGGCGGGACTTGCGTCGAATGTAAACACCACCGATACCTTTGGGACCGTGTAGTTTATGAGCACTAAAGCAACATACATCTATGCCCGAATCACCATAGGTGAAGGGTAGTTTGCCTATAGCCTGCGTCGTGTCGCTAAAAAAGATAACCTTCCGCTGGGTGGCTATCTTGGCGATTTCCTCAACGGGATGTATTACACCGGTTTCATTATTGGCATGCATGAAGCACATCAATATGGTGTCTGAGGTTATGGAACGTTCCAACTCTTCGAGAGAAATATTCCCATATTTATCTAAGGAAAGATAAGATATCCGGGCTCCTTTTTTCTGTAAAGCTTCCAAGGTGGATAGTACCGCTTTGTGTTCCGCTTTGGTAGTAATGATATGTTTTCCTAGATGTTGATATCTCTCCCAGATTCCCCGCAATACCATATTGATGGACTCTGTCGCGCCACTGGTAAAGAAAATTTCCTTTGTCGATACTCCAAAATATGCGGCAATCTGTTTTCTGGCGGTTTCCACAGCATGGTTGGCCGCACGTCCTAGTCTGTGCTGCAAGCTGGAAGCATTGCCATAGTCCTCCTTCAGGTAGGGAAGCATAGTGTCCAATACAGCATCATCCACCCGTGTGGTAGCATTATTGTCCAGATAAATCATACGATAAAGTTATCTAAAAACTAGGTATTATTCATTTGAAAGTTGTATATTCTTTGGATACAGAAAATTAATAGCAAGACTTTATGGAAAATTATGAAGGAAGAATTGAAAAATTAATAGACCTCTTAGTATTAAAAGTGCCGGAGATAATTGCGGGTCTATTAATTCTAATTATTGGCCGATACGTTATTAGCTTGATTTTAAAGATTGTAAAATCCAGGTTTGAGAAAAGGAATATCGATATTTCTATTCGAGGGTTTATTCTCAGTTTGTTAAAGTTTGTATGTTATACGCTTTTAATTCTAACCGTTGCTAGTACAGTAGGTATACAGACGACATCCTTTATAGCGGTATTGTCTGCTTTTGGCTTAGCGGTAGGGCTGGCATTGCAAGGAAGTCTATCCAATTTCGCGGGAGGGGTTTTGATACTTTTATTCCGCCCCTTTGAAGTTGGTGATTATATCGATAGTGAAAACGGCGCTAGTGGGACGGTGGAAAAGATTGATTTGTTATACACCATTCTTAGGGACGCCAATGGAATAAGTGTATTCAGTCCGAACGGCACATTGGCCAATTCTGTAATCAAGAATTATACAAAAATTACTTCAAGAAGATTTGAAATTGTAGTAGGGATAGGATACGATGATAATATTAAAGTCGCTCGAGAAGCGATTCTCCATATTCTTCATGCAGAAAAATCAATTTTGAAAAAACCGGCTCCAATAGTATTTGTGGGTTCTCTAGGGGACAGCTCAGTAAACTTGACGGTACGGGGTTGGATAAGCCGTGATGAATATTGGGATATATATAATCATCTTCAGGAGAAAATTAAAATGGCTCTTGATGAAAGAGGCATCACAATTCCTTATCCGCAAACGGAAATGCATATCAAAAATCTGCCAAAAGATATAGTCGGTTAATCCAAGGAACGGGTAAGCACATAGTAACGGTATGCTACTATCGCTAGTTGAAACTTAGATAATTTGGAAGGGTCTTTTTTGCTGTATTTAGGTAAGACCGCCTTATTGAAAGCATTTAGGATTTTGAAAAGTTTCTTCTTCATAAGTTCTGACTTGTGATATCTAATTTAACAAAAAAGTCTTGTGATATGTTCACAAGACTTTTTTGGAATATTAAGGAATATATATTTTGGTTAAACCTTATGCATTAAGGATTTCTTTTTCTTTTTTCCATGTAAAGGCGGTGAATACAATCGCTAGGATAGAGGAAGCTAAAATCACTTCGAAGGAAATATCCCAACCTTTGTTGTCTACCAACCCTCCAAGGGCCGCATTGGCCAACATATCTCCGATGAAATAGCCGAAGAGGCCTGTAAGCCCAGCAGCGGTACCTGCAGCTTTCTTAGGAACGAGATCTAGGGCCTGCACGCCGATAAGCATCACCGGACCGTAGATCAAGAAGCCTATAGCCCAAAGAGCAATATTGATAATCCATGGTGAAGAGCCTGGCGTAACCCAATAAAAGAATACGGCGATGAAGGTGGCTGCCATGAAGATAATGGTAACAGGAGCACGACGACCCTGAAACAGCTTATCACTCATGATACCACAAAGGATAGTGCCAGGAATTGCGGCAAGCTCATAGATAGAGGCTGCCCATGCGGCCTCCGATGACGAATAGCCTTTGGCCTCCTGCAAAAAGGTAGGAGCCCAGTTGACAATACCGTTTCTCACCAGGTAAACAAATGCATTGGCTATAGCGATAAACCAAAGCATCTTATTGTTGAAAACATATTTGAAGAAAATTTCTTTGGCAGTAAGCTCCTGTTCTTGGGACTCTTCATAGGTCTTCGGATAGTCGTTTTTGTATTTCTCGATAGGAGGTAAGCCACAAGACTGTGGGGTGTCTCTTACCGTTAGTACCGCAATAATGGCGAAAAGGATAGCCACTAAGCCCGGAAAATACAGTCTAGCTTGCCAATCAATAAATAATTCTACCCCGAGGATGGCTAAGGGGCCTACCAAGAAACCTCCTACGTTGTGCGCTAGGTTCCATATAGACATAGTCGTACCGCGTTCCTTGATCGAAAACCAGTGTACTACCACACGACCACATGGAGGCCAGCCCATCCCTTGGAACCATCCGTTAAGGAATAGAAGGATGAACATGACTAGTACGGAAGAGGTGGCGAAGGATGAAAATCCCATGAAAATCATCGTCAGCGATGATAATACAAGACCCAGAGCCAAGAAATAACGGGCATTGCTTCGGTCAGAAACATTTCCCATCATAAATTTACTTATCCCATATGCAATGGATATGGCTGACATGGCAAAGCCCAGCTCCGCCTTGGAATAGCCTAAAGAATCTTGTAAATCTTTGACAGCAAAAGAGAAGTTCTTACGAACAAAATAATAAGCCGCATATCCTAAGAAAATGCCTATGAAAACTTGAATTCTCAGCTTTCTGTATTCAGGATCTATACGGTGTTCTGGTAATAATTCTTTGTGTTTTGGTGGTTTTAAAAATCCTAACATGTTATCTTCTGTTCTTAAAATAAATTAGGGTAATCACTAATAATTCCGTCTACGTTCAATGCTTTTAGCTTCTCTATTTCTTCTTTAGTATTTACGGTCCAAGGAAGAACTTTTATACCCATGGCATGGGCATCTTTTACGAATTGCTCGGTTACGATTTTGTAATTAGGGCTGATAATGAAAGGTTTGAAACCTAACTCCTCTACCAACTCTTTAACTGTCTTGGTGTTTTTGGCGTCGATAAGATAGGATGTACGAACTGTTGGATATTGTTTGTTTATATATTGGATAGTACGTTTATCAAAAGACTGTATAACTGTTCTCTTGTCTATGCCTTTATCCAAAATGATTTTTAACATC
The DNA here is from genome assembly GCF_039541675.1 of Sphingobacterium thermophilum. Taxonomy (NCBI): domain Bacteria; kingdom Pseudomonadati; phylum Bacteroidota; class Sphingobacteriia; order Sphingobacteriales; family Sphingobacteriaceae; genus Sphingobacterium; species Sphingobacterium thermophilum. Next base: position 217,241 of record NZ_BAABGR010000006.1, read on the forward strand.
AGGTCCGAAAATTCTTTTGGCTCAGGATGTGCCACATTGTCCTTCTTCTCATTACTTTTAGTCTCGATATTGTAAAACATCTTCTTGCCTTTGGAAGCAGCATATTTTTCTGCTTCGTCAATAAGATCTGATAGAAGAGCAATCTTTGTCGAAATTTTTCGCTGTTGAGGGAAATCCACATTGCCTTTTAACCCCAAGTCGAACTGCTGAAGTTGCTCGTAGATGTAATTATAGATCAATCCTTTATTGTCTTTTCCCTTTAATTCTAATCCATCACTGTAGGTCACGAATTTAGGATTGAGGAAATCATCGTGGTAAACTACTACTTTTTTGTCCTTTGTGATGTGGCAATCCATCTCCAAGGTGGTGACGATAGGGAAGTCTATAGACATTTTCATACCGCCGATGGAGTTTTCAGGATATAAGCCTCTACCACCACGGTGAGCTTCGTAAGAAAATTTAGGGAAGTCCACATAAGTATTACGCTCTTTTTTTACTGCACACGATGTGGTGGCAAGTATCAAAGAAACAATTGCTAATGATATTTTTAAAGGTTTACGCATAGATACTGATTTAAGTGTTCTAATATACATCAATAAAAAAGAATAAACATACGATGAAAGTATGTTTATTCTTTTTCGTTATTTCATTGCCGTATTAAACGTCTTTGGTCGGGTCATCGTCTCCTGATATTTATTGCCGTATTCATCTTCCACCGTAATTTCTATGGTCGATGTAGGGCTGGATGCCGTAACCAAAAATAAGTGTGACGTGTTGTTCGTAACAAAATCCGATGTAGGGGCCGCATTGGCATTCAGACGCTTCAGCTCATAAGAGATAATATGAAGTGGGTCTTTCTTATTCACGCGGCTAACGGTAAGGTTGTTGCCGTTTTCTTTCACGGTAATTTTCCAGTTTGGCTGATAACCCCATACATTGATTAGGATTTGGTTTTTGTCATTTACGACAGCATATTCTCCTGCATATTCGGCAACTTGCGGCTTATAAGTGGCATTGGCATTAGGAGCGAAGGCGTCCGCTGTGATATGAACTTTGTTAAGATCGTATGCTCTGAACTGATAGTTCTTATCGAAGCCTATGCTCTTGTAGTAGAATCTAAGGTCTTTGCCGCTATTTTCCATGACGCCATATCCTCCGGGACTGCCATCCTTGCTGATATGGTTGTCGGCATAGCCGGAGCGGCCTGTCCACCACCATGTAGCACATATCGCTGCGATATTGTATTCTGTCACGTTGGTGTTAGTACTGTTATTAGGCAGAATTCTGTAATTGTAGTGGGTATGACCACTAACTACTTTCACGTTTTCGAAGCCCGAAAGTGCGGACATGAAAGCATTGTAATTGGTAAGTCGGCTTGAATATACGTTGTTCACATTAGGGACGTTGTGCAGCGGAATGTGCATCACCACCACTATTGGCGTGGACTTATCGGTGATAGTGGCAAGGTCTGCTTTTAACCAGTCTATCTGATTTTGGGTTAATGTGGCATTATAGTTTCTGCTGCCTATAATTCCTAGACCACCGCCAGTGTTGATGTATATGATATTATCCAATACGATATAGTGTACCTTACCTAGATTGAAAGAATAGTAGGTAGGGCCGAAATTTTCACGGAAAGGTTTTTCAGAAAGGAAATCGTTTGCCACATAGGGGTCATTGTCGTGATTTCCCATAGCATGGAATATCGGAAAGTTAAAATCCTTGATAAGGTTCTTAAACTCCCTTAATCCAAAATTGTTGGAGTACCAATACTGATCCCATGTCTGGTCACCTACAGTAATGGCATAGAATTTTTTGTTTTGTCCCTTTACTTGATTAGCTAGCGTGGTTATATCGTTTACAAAACCGTTTCTGAATTGTGCAATGTCGTCGTTTCTGTTGGCGATATGCATGTCTGCCAAGAACGCTACGACATGATTTTCATTGTTGGCAGGGATAAGTTCGAAATCTACAAGATCTATTTTCTCCTTGCTAGAAGAGATAGGCTTGTAGAATTGAGGAATGGAATTTGTCACGGCAACTTCGTAATTGGAAGGTATAGATACGAAGACAAATCCATTAGTTTTGTTGGATGAAAGGTAATAGATACCATTTTCGTCCGTGGTGGTCACCGTCTCTCCGTCCGACACGACTACGTTTGGCACTCCTTTGCCTTGGCTATATACCGATCCTTTTATGTTCATTCCTTGCTTATCCGGAATATTGGCGTTAAAAACAATAGTAATGGTTGTTTCGCCGAGAAGTTTACTCTTATTGTCGCGTTGTATATATATTTCGTATGTATCAGCAGGAATGTTGTCTTTGGTTTCGACTACAATCTCATTGTCCTTGAGCTGTTTTATGGTGAATATATATTGTTGAGAAGAATTCCTTTTTTTCAGCAATATGACGTCGTTTTTTTCAAATCCTTTTCCTCCAATGGTGAATGTTTTGCTGTTGTCAATAAGGTAGGAAGAAGCTAAGGACAACTCGGTAATGGTTATAGGCTTTCCTGTTTCATCTGTAGGAGGGGTAGTAGTGGATGAACCGCCGTCTTTGCTACAGGAGAGAAATAAGGTTCCGAAAGCCAGCAGGAAGATGCTTAAAACGTGTATGAAAAAACGTGTCTTCATAATTGGTGTTTGTTAGGGTTAAAAATAGCTATCAGTCAGCTTGCGCTGACTGATAGCTTGATATAGGTTGCAAGTTTAGTTGTTCTCGAAGTATTGATAGATTGCAAAATCATCAACTCCCAAACGTCCGTTGGAAACGGTGTTGTTACTTGTTCCTAAGCCCAACTTGTTGATTCGGAAACGAACAGGCTGTTTGATATTCATCATGAATACGGCTTGTTTAGGCGTCTGACTTTGCGAGGTGGGGTGTGCGTCGCTGATAGGATCTCCTATACGATGCCATGTCTGTCCTTGATCTACCGAATACTCCAATTGGAATGTACAAGATTGATCCGTATAGTAGGAACCATACCAGAAGGTAACTTTCGAGGCACCATTAGGCACGTCGAAGTTCATCTGTGCCAACGCACTATACGAAAGGTTTTGCTGGAACCGTAAGGCCTGTTTTCCTGACACTATACGATCACGACCTGCAGTCTCTCCTTGAAGAACATAATATAAGTACCAAGTTCCTGTAGACATGGTCAACAAGTTTTGCGTAGTACTTACGTTATAACTTGTTTTACCTTGATATGGCTCCTCGAAAGTTTCTGGCCATCCTGGATACAGCTTACCCGAAGGATACAGCATGTCTTCAAATTTTTGTAGACGTAATTCAGGTCCTTCTTGAGACGCAATTACTACCCCTTGGAACGTAGCACTAGGAGAAATACTTTCATTAGCAAAAGACGCATTCTCTTCGGTCACCAAGTTGATTTTCTTGCCTTCTCCGTCGGCAATCTGTTTTTTACCCCTAAAAGTAGTGCCCGGTTGAGGCTCTGGGTCTACATCGGCTGTAACGTTGATGAGCTGAGCATCGAATAACTCAAGGTTATTCAACAATGCACCGATAGATACAGAAGTGTATTGTTTTTGGATGTTTTTCGCTACGACGGTAGGCTGGCTTGGAAGATTGTCTATAATCAATCTTTCGTTCTCCTTAACCAGACGTGCACCTATCAAATCCACACGTATAGAGTCCCCGAACTGATAGTCCGTAGGGTTGTTCACTTTCACCAAAATACCTCTGGATTGACCTCTCCACTCGCTTTGCACGGCAATCAATCCTTCAGGGAGGTTTTTGGTTGCAGGGTTAGAAACTACTACCCCTGCAGTGTATTTAGAGCCATCAATGACATCTGCATTGATATTGATAGGGTTAGATCTGTAGATCGATCTTAAGCGGAAGATTGAGACCTCAGGACTACTTTCAGCCCCATCGGCTGCATAGTTTTTATCTTCACTAATACATCCTGTAAATAGGGAAGATAAACATAATATCGATAGAATAAGTTTTGATTTCATAATTCGTTCTATTTATTAAGGTTGCCACCACATTTTACCATTGATATCGTCTTTACCACCCAGACGGGCTACAGCATCCTCATAGTTAGCTCTGTTTAGCGACTGTACAATTAAAGGATAATTCAAACGTACAGGCATATTTCCACCATTCAACAGACCAGGTCCTTTATACAAATCCAACATGCCGTTTGTTCTTCTGTATTCGTACCATTGTTGGAAGTCTGTGAACAGCATGGAGAAATAACGTTGAAGATATACTTTCTTCAATTGGTCTGTCTGGTCATCGGTCTCTAATAAGTTAACGGCAGGGTTGTTGAAATAATCGTTAGTAATTGTCTTATCCCAGAACGCAATGGAAGCGTTAACTCCATTTCTATAATAGGTATCTGCATTGCCGGTGATGTAACCTTTGATAGCCGCTTCGGCAAGGATAAACTGTAGCTCGGCATAGTTCATGATGTTACCCAAGCGAGGTTCAGTTTTAAGTGCCAGCTGAAGGGTAGACTGTCTGTCTGGAACAGAACCTTTTGGATAACCGCTCTGCATACCGGAATAGAAACCTAATGATGCTTCTGTTGCCCATACCGGTAGGCGAGGGTCTTTAAGATCCAACAAGCTGTTGATGAAGAATTGCGAATAACCTTTATCGCCGTTGAAGTCATAGTCGCGGGCGTTATAGAACTGTGTCACATAAGGTAGTGAGCCGGTGAAGTAAAGTACTGCCGAATCGTCGTTGCTAGCCATCAACGGATATGTTGAAGGGTTGCTTACGATTTGTGTGATTTTAGATACCGCATCGATGTCCGATTTGTGAGCCACACGCATCAACAAACGTAGGTAGAGCGAGTTACCGAATCTTCTCCATTTGTTGGCGACACCACCATAGATTGGGTCTGTACTAGCAAGGTCCGATGGAAGGTTAACATTGGCCGATAGCAGTACATTGGCCGAATCCAGTTTACGGAATAGGTCTTCGTAGATGTCTCTCTGTGCGTCAAATTTAGGTGTAGTGTTGCCATATTTTCCTAGGTTACTTTCGAAATATGGCACATCACCAAACATGTCCGTGATAAGGGATGATACCCAAGTGTCCAAGATTAAGGATATTCCTTGGAAAGTCTGGTAACCTGCCTGCTGACCATGTTCTGCAGTCTCATAAATATCACGGAAGTTGGTCAGCTGAAGATACCAGTTTCTCCAAAGTGGTTCCGACTCTGATGGACGTACTTCATAGCGCTGAAACTCACGAGAGTCTACCAGCGTTACTGTCACTTGCATGAACTCGTTGTTGATTCTGAAACAACGGTCCAAGTTAGAGTTGATGGTTGACACTAACGCCGGCGCCAACAAACTCTGAGGGCTTGCCGCCGTACTGGCGTTAGGGTTTGTATTTATCTCCACAAAATCCTTAGTACAGCTGGTACTAAGTGCAAGCATTGGGAGTACAATACCTAGATATGATAGTTTCTTTAAAATTTTCATGGCCATAAATATTAGAACGAGAACGATAAGTTAATACCAAAGTTACGTGTTGAAGGGAATTGGGCGATTTCTGCACCTTTTTGAATATTATCCCCTGTCAACGAAGCGAATTCCGGATCGAATGCCGGCCAGTTAGAGAATACTAACAAATCTCTTCCGTAGACACCAATAACAGCTTTTTGAACTTTAAGTTTGCTAGTGATGTCTTTAGGGAATGTGTAATCAAAACGTACTTCACGTAGCTTGATAAAGTCGGTAGAGAATGTGTTCGCTTCCAACTGATCACGGTTGAAGTGTGCGTAGTAGTAATCTCCCGCATCTACCACTTTGGTGTTTGGAGCCCATCCTCCGTTGCCATCAGACACTACACCTTTACCTATGATACCGTTCATACGGCCAGGAAGAGTCTTTTTAAGTTTTCCTTCTTCCATCAGTACGGCATGTGTCAACGAGTAACCTACACCACCTTTTTGACCGTCGATAAGGATGTTAAGTTTGAAGTTTTTGTATCTGAATTCGTTACCGAATCCCCATTTGAAATTAGCGTTGGCATTACCTAAGTAAATCAATTCCGATGACGCTAATGGGAATCCGAATTCGTCATATACGATATCTCCGTTTTCGTTACGGACGTATCCGAAACCGTATAAGTCTCCGAATTTACCACCAACACGAGCTTCTACTGTACCACGGCTACCGAAGATAGTAGACAATACGATGTTATTTACACTGTCCGCAAGGGAAACAATCTCTGTATCGAACAGGTTGAAGTTTCCGTAAGGTTTCCATCTGAAACCGTCTTTCTTCTTGAATACGTCGTACGAAGCAGAAAACTCGATACCTTTGTTGGCCACATTACCGCCGTTGATTACTTGCCAACGGTAACCACTTGATGGATCTATAGGCACTTGAAGGATTTGGTCATAGTTGTTTGCTTTGTACACTGTCAGATCTACATTCAGTCTGTTTTTGAACATTCTGAAGTCTGTACCTAACTCATACGATACCTTGTTTTCATGTTTTAGGTCTAAGTTAGGTATAACCTGAGGGTTTCTTAAACCTGGAGAGAAGTTATCTGCTACATCATACGTATAGGAGTTTAGGTAACTCTTGTCACCACCACCACCGACGCCGGCAGCTGAGAAACGAAGTTTCCAGAAAGAGATGTTTTTAGGAAGCTCGAACAAGTCGCTCAACACCGCACTCATGTTGAAAGAAGGGTAGAAGAAGTGAGGTACCTTGTTCGTAATAGGTGACGCAAGAGTACTTGCCCAGTCAACACGACCTGTGAAATCCCAGAATAACCAGTTTTTGTAGCTGAAGTTAGCCATACCGAACACACTGTGTACAGCGATTTCTGAACGGTAAGGGTTATATGTTAAGTTTTCAGCCGAGTTTGAGAAGTTGTAAACATTAGGGTTTACAAGCTTGTTGGTCGCATAGTCTGTTTTATCATACTTTCTGTTCATGAAAGCACCACCGGCACTTACCGAGAATTTGAACACCTCTCCTTTATCATTGTTGTATTTCAACAAGAAGTCGGAGTTCATCTCTTGGTTGAATACGTTTTGCTCTTTGTAAAAACCTTGAGCATAGCGATAGGTGTCGAATGGTCTACGTTGTTTACGTTTGTCGAAGCTGAAGTCAATACCTGTTCTAGCCATGATGCTGAAGAAGTCATTGAACTTGTAGTCGACTTGAACGTTACCTATGAAGTGATGCTTATTCTGAGCGTTGAGCATTTCATAAGCAATCACGTATGGGTTGTCTAGTAGGTTGGAGAATGGGGTGATCTGCTCAATACCTTCTCTGTCTGGCAACCATCCCGGTTTGAACCATTCCGTATTGAAGTTAGGAACCATACCTCTTATGAAATACATATAGGTTTGGTTGTTATAACCTGTATTCGGAAGGTTGTCACTGTTTCTATTGTTATATGTTAGTTTAGGTGAAATAGACAACTTGTCACTTAATTTGTGAACCACATTTACAGCCACACTGTTTCTTTGATATCCTGTGTTAGGAACGATCCAGGAGTTATAAACGTTGGTATAAGATACTCTGGCTGTTGTAGAGTTGTTACCTCCTGAAACCGAAATAGAGTTTGTGGTTGTGAATGAAGGGTCAAACAGCTCTTTTCTGTTGTTAGGATAGGCTTGCCATAAGGTACGCTCCGGTGGAGTGGTACGGTAATATCCAGGTGTATATTGATAATACATCTGGCCGTTAAATTTAGGACCCCACGCAGAAGAAGTACTATATGTACTTGGACCATCGGCCGATTGACCGTAAGAATAGTAAAGGTCACCACCGGCACCTCTTACCCCTTGTCCGTATTCATATTGATAATCCGGCCAACGGTTGATCGTTCCTACAGAAGTGTTAGAGTTTACTGTTATGCCTAATCCTTTTTGGTTTTTCTGTCCCGATTTGGTAGTGATGATGATCGCTCCACGAGCACCACGGTAACCATATAGGGCTGAAGCTCCAGGACCTTTCAGAATCGATATAGACTCTATGTCGTCTGGGTTAATGTCGGCTAAGCTAGTACCGAAGTCTACCGGAGAGTCGGCATCTTGATAGTTGCTGTTACCGTTACCTGTCATTTGAGTACCTCCACCCATTACTACACCATCCACAACGATTAATGCACCATTTTCACCACTTAGAGAGGTCTCTCCACGAAGGATAATCTGGTTGGTACCAGCAGGGCCACCACCTGACTTCACAAGGTTAAGTCCTGCTACTTTTCCCGACAAGGCTTCAGTCCAGTTGTTTGCCATAGCGTCAGTCAGCTCTTCGTTATTAACCGTAGTAACGGAATATCCCAAGGCTTTCTGTTCACGTTTGATACCTAACGCCGTAACAACTACCTCTTCGATATCTTGGCTGGAATCTTGAAGAGAGATAGTGATATTGCTTGCGCTTTGATTGAATTTCTGTACATGCGTGGTGTAACCTATCAACGAAAATCTAAGCTCCGCACCAGCTACGGCATCCACCACGAAGGAACCGTCAGCCTTGGTCGAAGTAACTGACTTGCCATTTACATAGATGGATACATTAGATAGAGCCTGATTAGTGTTGGCATCAACCACTTTACCTGCTACTCTTATGGTTTGTTGTACAAACTTTACTCTATCCTTGTTGTACGTTGCTGCATAAGCAGGCCCCAACAGAGGGCAGGCAGCAAATGCCATAAGAAGGATTTTGGTACGAAAAGATTTGTGCTCCTTTCTCCGTTTCATTTTTTGTATCATAGGTCTAATTGTTTATTTTTTTGCTAAAAGTGCAAAGCCAATATTAGCATAATGTTATGCTAATATTAAGCTATAATATTTGGTTATCCTTTTGGTTTTAGTTATCTGTTTGTTTTAAATATCTTTTTATTTCCTCCTTTATTTAATTATTGCCGAGTATAGAAGTGTTGCTAGAGCTGCTCCCAACATAGGACCTATTACCGGTATCCAAGCATATTCCGCATTGAAAGAAGCCTTGTTTTTTATAGGCAGCAAGGCGTGAATAATGCGAGGTCCTAAATCCCTTGCCGGATTTATAGCATAACCGGTAGTTCCGCCTAAAGATAAGCCTATGGCCCACACCAAGAATGCTACAGGCAGCGCTCCTATAGAGCCTAAACCTATAGTTGTTGGGGTGTCTTGATTAAGCGTAGCGTCCTGGAAATTTAGAATCGTGAAAATTAGTACAAAAGTACCTAACGTTTCACTCAACAAATTTCTAGGAAGATTTTTTATAGCTGGAGCAGTACAGAAGACAGCTTGTTTGGCATGCATATTCTCTGTCTGATCGAAATGGTCTTTGTACATAGCCCATACGAAAAACGCTCCTGTCATGGCACCAGCAAATTGAGCTGCCATATACTGAAGAGCTGTGCTGAAATCCATCTCTCCGCTCATGAGCACAGAAAGGGTTACCGCACAGTTAAGGTGAGCTCCACTATATGGAGCGGCTATGTTTACGCCCACAAACACGGCGAGAGCCCATGCTGTGGAGATAACTATCCAGCCGGAATCGTTTCCCTTGGTCTTGTTGAGTACTACGTTGGCCACAACACCTCCTCCCAAAAGAATCATTACGGCTGTACCAAGATATTCTGCTAATATTGGTGTCATAATTTCGTGGTTTTAAAATTATTACTTGTAATTAGCCCAAAACTTTACAGTCTCGGTCGCTCGTTTCCATTCTTTCAATGCAGCAGCATATTGTCCTTCGTCTTTGCGGAAATCAAAAACTTTGTCCTCTTTCCATAAAGTTTTCAATTCCTCGATATCCTTCCAAAAGCCTACTGCCAAGCCGGCCAAAAAGGCTGCTCCCATAGCTGTAGTTTCTGTCACGGCAGGACGTATAACTTTTGTCTGGACAATATCAGCTTGATATTGCATGAGGAAGTTGTTGTTGGTAGCACCTCCGTCGACCCGCAATTCCTGAATCTTACTTCCGGCATCATTTTCCATGGCTTTGAGGATGTCATAGGTCTGATAAGCAATGCTTTCCAGAGCCGCACGAGCGATATGAGCATCGTTGGAACCTCGCGATAGCCCTACGATGATGCCTCTGGCATTAGCATTCCAATGCGGAGCACCTAAACCTGAAAAAGCCGGCACAAGGTACACACCGTTGGTGTCCGATACACTTGTTGCCAGCTTTTCTACTTCAGCAGATGTTTTAATTATTCCCAGTTCATCTCTAAGCCATTGTACTACAGCACCACCAATGAAGATACTTCCCTCCAAAGCATAGTTTACCTGATCTCCTATTTTCCAGGCGACGGTAGTTACCAGCTTGTTTTTCGAGATGACCGGCCTATTTCCTACGTTCATCAACATGAAGCAGCCGGTACCATATGTGTTTTTCGCCATGCCTTGTTCGGTACAAAGCTGTCCGAATAAGGCAGCCTGCTGGTCTCCGGCAATGCCTGCAATAGGTATGTTGACGTTTCCTATTTCTAATGAGGTATGCCCGTAAAGTTCGGAACTGCTACACACTTGTGGCAGCATAGATTTTGGAACTTCAAAAAGTTCCAGCAACTCGTCATCCCATTCCAATGTGTGGATGTTGAGTAGGAGGGAGCGAGAGGCGTTGGTCACGTCAGTGACATGCTTTTCTCCCTTGGTAAGGTTGTATACCAACCATGAATCTACGGTGCCGAATGCCAGTTCTCCTCGGTCAGCCATTGCTTTGGCCCCTTCCACATTATTCAGTATCCAATGGATTTTGGATGCCGAGAAATAAGAGTCTATCAGCAATCCGGTCTTTTCCTGAATAAGTTTATCAAGACCTCGATCTGCTATAGCTTTACAGTAGTCTGCGGTACGTCGGTCCTGCCAAACTATAGCATTGTATATCGGCTTTCCGGTTTTACGGTTCCATACAATAGTGGTCTCACGTTGATTGGTGATACCTATTCCTTTGATAGCTTCAAGCTTGACGTTAGCTTTCGCTATAACTTCGGTCATCACTGCTAGCTGCGTGGACCATATCTCTTGCGGATCATGTTCTACCCACCCCGATTTAGGATAAATCTGAGTGAACTCCTTCTGCGCTATCTCTACAATTTCTCCCCTATGATTGAAGAGTATAGCTCGGGAGCTTGTGGTACCTTGATCTAAGGAAAGAATAAATTCTTTCTTCATATCGTAATTTAGTTTATTGGTTATCTTTAATGTAATTGAACACTAGAGCGTGTAATTTGCTACTAGATTTTTATAGCTTTCAAGCTGTGCATCAATCCAAGCCTGATCTTTGCCCAACTCTTGAGCCATAAGCTGTGCCACACGTGGTGCAGCCTGCAATGATGCCTTAGCATCTAACAGTAAGAAGCGTACCCGTCTAGCCAAGAAGTCTTCCACATTGTAGATCATTTCGTTGCGGCAAGACCATATTACTTCTGCCTCAATAAATTCAAAGTCCGGATGTAATTTGTTGCCTAAGCTTGGATTTTCTTTTACCAATGCTTGGATCTTTTCTGCATCGCTGCCGTATACCTGCCAGTGTCCTGCTCTCTTTTCTGTAGAATAGCCGTGAATAGGCAGGTGGGGTGTCTTACAATCTTTAGGAATTAATTTTCCTACAGCAATAGCCATGTCTACTGTTTCTTCGGCCATCTTGCGGTATGTTGTCCACTTACCTCCGGTGATGGTGATAAGATCTGAGTCGCTCTTTATTAGTTTGTGGTCGCGAGAGATCTCTTTTGTGCTGTTACCATCGTTATCCTTAGGTGCGGCCAAAGGTCTTAAACCCGCAAATACACTTAACACATCCTTACGTGTAGGAGGGTTTTCCAAATAGTCAGCAGCTGTATTAAGGATAAATTCAATTTCTTCTTCCAGAGGTCTTGGTTCTATTTTGTGTTCATTCAGCGGAGTGTCGGTAGTTCCCAACAATACTTTGTCATGCCATGGCACACCGAACAATACGCGGCCATCGCTGGTTTCGGGAATCATTAGTGCATCTTCCTTACCCAAGAATTTTTTATCAATTACGATGTGTGTACCTTGTGAAGGTCGAACCAAGTTTTTATGTGTAGCAGTGTCCAGCTTTAAGATATCATCCACGAAAATACCTGTCGCGTTGATGACAGCTTTTGCTTTTACAGTATATTTTTTGTTTGTATCTCTGTCAACGAATTCGATGCCTTCCACTTTACCTTCTCCGTTTTTGAGTATGCCTGTAACTTCAGCATAGTTTAATATGGTAGCGCCATGTTCACACGCTGTTTGGCCCAAGTTTAATGCCAAGCGAGCATCGTCAAACTGACCATCAAAATATTGAATACCACCGATCAGATTCTTTTGGTTTACTTTCGGAAGCTTATTAATTACTTCTTTTTTGCTTAATAAAGTTGATTTCCCAATACGAAGTCTTCCGGCCAACCAATCATAAAGTTTCAGACCTATAAGGAATTTATATTTGCTGAATATATTATATGATGGAATGACAAAACCTTGTACAAATGAGACGTGAGGCGCATTTTTGAATATCAAACCACGTTCTTTCAACGCTGAAATCACTAATTTTACGTCTCCATTAGCCAAATAGCGGACCCCACCGTGTACTAGCTTTGTACTCTTACTTGAAGTTCCTTTCGCAAAATCGTGTTTTTCAATAAGTAGTGTTTTATATCCACGCGAGGCAGCGTCTACGGCTATACCTAAGCCTGTAGCCCCACCACCTATAATCGCTATATCCCATTCTTTGGTGTTTTCAATTGTAGATAAAGAATCGTTTCTGGTAAATTTCATAGCAAAATGATTGTATTGTCTTTCGGTTTTAAAGTAAAATTAGAAAAAAATGAAAATAAACGAAAGAAAATGAAGATAATATTTTTTTATTTTGGTTTGCTAGTCTATTTTATATTATATTAGACTATATGAATAATGTCGAACGTCACCAGCATATTATAAGGCTAGTAAACAAAAAAGGCCATGTTTCCGTAGTGGAACTGTGCGATATCTTGGGAGTTTCTTCTGTAACAATCCGTAAGGATTTGCAGTTTTTGGAAGACTCAGGTCTGGTGTACCGCACACACGGTGGAGTCACCAAGCAAAATCCCTATCAGACCGATAGGCCGGTAATAGAGAAGGAGAAAATCCATGAGAAAGAGAAGCAGGCTATAGCCAGGGCGGCATCCAAATTTGTAACTGCAAACGATTCAATCATCATAGGGTCGGGAACTACCACGCAGTTCTTGGCTAGGGAAATAGTACCGCAGGGCCATCTTACCGTCGTGACGTCGGCATTGAATGTGACTTTTGAATTGCTTAAGCATGCCAATGTGGAAGTGATACAGCTCGGGGGCTCTGTACGACACACTTCTTCTTCGGTGACGGGACTTTATGCGATGCAGATTCTGGACCAGTTTTACTGCTCCAAGCTGTTTCTTGGTGTAGACGGTATCGATTTGGAATATGGTATATCTACCACCAGCGCTCAGGAAGCCCTACTCAACCAAAAGATGATTTCTGTAGCCCATCAAGTTATTGTCCTTGCTGACTCTAGTAAATTTGGGCGTAAAAGTTTCGGAAAGATAACGGATTATTCGCAGATAGATGTCATCATCAGCGACGACATACCGAAGCCTTATTTGGACCGATTTGATTCTTTAGGGATTCAGACTATCATTTGTGGAAAAGGATAATGCGGCACTTCATAAACACAAAAAGTGAAGGAATTTCCTTCGCTTTTTGTGTTTATATCTTTATGGATATTAGAATTTTGTTCCTATGGTAATTAAAGCGTTTGTTTTATTGTGCTTTAAGTTGGCGATAGGCTCATAAATTCCTCTGTCTATCCAGAAATTACTTAAAGTATAAGGAGCCACACTATAAGAATTATAGTTGTGAACCACTGCGAAATCCAGATAAGCCGAATTACTCAACTTAATTCCTAGTCCCAAGCTTGCATTAAGGTTGGTCTCTTCGGAGCCTTTGAATGCGTTGCCGAAGTAGTTGAATCCGGCGCGGCCACTAAGGATATTATTAAATAGATATTCTCCTCCGAGTCTAAGATTCCAAGTACCTTTCAACGATTCTTTAATGCCATTATTAATTTCTCCATACACATCCGCTCCATATTTTACAGAATAAGTGGTGGTATTATATGCCACGTATTCTATTTCTGCAGTTAAAAGGCCTCTGCTGTGAAATTTGGTAGCTCCCACAGAAAATTTCCACGGAGTATTCATGTAATATTCGCTTTGGCTTGAATACAGGTTGGATTCATAAGAACTTAAAGGTGTGGAAGAGGTGGCATCTTCGTAAAAATCCACATCAGTAAAAGCTTCCGTTGACTCATTAATGGTAAGCCAAGTAGGTGTTGTAACTGTCAAACCAAAATTGATGTCCGCGGTAGGTTTATAGATTAAGCCTAATTTGAAATCTATACCTTTGCCTTCTGTGTTTTGCCAATACTCGTCGTATAGCTCATAATTCTTGTCACCAAAACGTTTGTAAGTGTTCGAATTAGGATCTGCAAATGGTGAGTCCGGATTGTCTTGGGCTACTTCATTAGCACGTTTAGTCCATCCGTATTCTTCGAAAACTTTTGTTTTATCGTATTGAAAGAAGGAAGTACGAATACTCGCACCTATATACAGATTATTGTTGTAATTGGCTCCTAAACTAATAGCTATATTGCTGTGTGCTCCTTTTGTGAAAAGATCATTGTATTGATCTTTATTGTCTCTTTCCACCGCAAGAGGGAAATACCCATTTTCTGGATTTGCAAAAAGTTCTACCAGATTAGAATTTTTAAAGTCTGAACGGAAGGTGGCGTCGTTTTCCATTAGGTCCGTAAGGCTATTCACATAGGAAGATTCATTGTTTACCCCGGAGTATTGTAACGTATTGTTGAAATTTTGCTTTCTGTTATAGCTAATGCCGAAACCAAAGCTTTGCCAGCCTCTATAGTTCTTGATTTGATTAATGGTAGGTAGTGCGAGGACGACCCCAGCCTGGGAGATGCCGAAATGACTCTTTTTACTGGTTGAATTAGAGCCTAGGAAGCTTGTTCCGTTACTGTTGTGCATATAATCGAATGTGATACTAGCATCCGACCGCGAAAAGAAGCCAAGACCTGCCGGGTTACCGTTGATGGAAGAAATGTCTCCACCAAGTGCGGTCTGGGCATTTCCTAACGCTTTAAAACGTGCTGAACCCGAGTTGTCATCTCGAGAAAAGGTAAAAGCATCGTCTACTGATTGTGCCCAAGAGGTCTGATAACCGGCCCCTAAAGATAAGGCTAGCAAAACAACGTTTTTGATGTTCATATTTTTTTTACGTAGATATAATGAAGTATTTAACAGCCAGATGCAATAGATCTGGCTGTCTTTATCATATAGTAGATTATTATCTTCTTGTCGATCTAGACGAAGAGCCCGATGAAGAAGAGCTTGAGGAGCTTCTTCCGGAACTAGAAGAGGTAGAGCTAGACGAACCTCCTGTAGAGCGTGATGTAGGGGTGTAGGTAGGTCTGCTATCCGAGCCATTGCTTGAACGGCTTGGAGGTGTCGTAGGTCTTACACTTCTGTCTGGCGTAGTGCTTCTTGAGCTACCTGACGTCGTAGATCTGTTTGAACTGCTTCTGTCCGAAGTGGTACTTCTTGGTGTAGTCGTACTTCTATCCGATACTGTTCTGGAAGTCGTCGAACGACCTTCTGAACTTCTGGACGATACGCTTCTGTTTACAGTACCCTCGTTACGGCGTGTAGAGCGTGAGGTAGTGACGATACGACCGTTTTGATCTCTATTCACACTGCGTGATACGGTAGCACGATTAGAGGACGTTGTGCCACGACGATTGTTGACAGTCAAACGAGTGTCGTAATTTCCTCTGTTGAGCGATCGTGTAGAATGGTAGGTAGGTCTTGTTACTACATGGCTATATCCAGGTCCGTAACCATAGCCATAATACGGATGTCCCCAATAGTTATAGTAGGAGTTATATCCCCAGTAAGAACCATAATAGTAAGGGTATCCCCAATTCCAATAGAACGAATAGTAAGGATAAGACCATCCGAAGCCATACCATCCCGCATTCCATCTCCAGGAATTCCATGAATACCATCCTAATCCATAGCCCGGATATCCAAACCAAGGATCAAAAAAGGGGTCGAAATAAGTAAAACCAGGAGCGGCATAGTAAAATCTGTTGATACGGTTAGCGTATTCCAGCTCTTCATATCCGTCCTCATACTCTTCGTCAGAATATTCGTCAGCGTAATAGCTACTGTTATTTTGGTTATTGTATTCCTCATCCGAATAATAATAATCCGGACTTTGGTATACTGTTGGACGTTCAGTATTAGCTTGACGGTTATTATACACGTCATCCTTATAGGCAATCTGTCTGCTTGTAGAACAAGAGCTGATTGCCAAGGCTGCTGTTATCGCTAAACAACTTATTATGGTTCTCTTCGTTTTCATGACACTTTATGGCTATGTGTATGGATAATCCAATGTCTTTTTATTAACTTAGACGCGTATTTTTGAAAAGGTTTAATCCTCGTTCAAAAATATAAATATTTTTTTCACTACCGCACTTTTTTGGTTGCATAGTGACCTTTTTTCTGAAATACAGTCATTAAATAAGCAAATAAGGAAATGAGTAAAGGAATAACAAGCAGAAGTGAGGATTACTCACAGTGGTACAACGACTTGGTAATTAAGGCTGATTTGGCAGAATATTCAGCTGTACGGGGATGTATGGTCATCAAGCCTTATGGATACGCTATTTGGGAGAGAATGCAGTCCATCTTGGATAAGCGTTTTAAGGAGACGGGACATAGCAATGCTTATTTTCCTTTATTTATTCCTAAATCCTTTTTTTCTAAAGAGGCTTCCCACGTAGAAGGTTTTGCTACAGAGTGTGCTGTGGTGACACACTACCGTCTTAAGAATGACGGCACCGGTAATATCGTGGTGGATGAAGATGCCAAGCTGGAAGAAGAACTTATCGTGCGCCCAACATCAGAGACTATCATCTGGAATACCTATAAAGGGTGGATAGAGTCCTACCGTGACCTTCCTATTCTAGTGAACCAATGGGCCAATGTGGTGCGTTGGGAGATGCGTACGCGATTATTCTTGCGTACAGCCGAGTTTCTATGGCAGGAGGGACATACAGCACATGCTACCGCGGAAGAAGCTATAGCTGAAGCCAAACAGATGTTGGAAGTATATGCCGAGTTTGCCGAAAAAACATTGGCAGTACCTGTTATCCGTGGTCGCAAGACTGAAAACGAACGTTTTGCCGGAGCGTTGGAAACGTTCACTATCGAGGCATTGATGCAGGACGGTAAAGCCTTACAGGCCGGAACATCCCACTTCTTGGGGCAAAATTTTGCCAAAGCTTTCGACGTAAAATTCACTTCTAAAGAAGGCAAACAAGAGTATGTATGGGCAACCTCATGGGGTGTTTCTACGCGTCTGATGGGAGCTTTGATTATGGCGCATTCGGACGACAAAGGGTTGGTATTGCCTCCACGTCTGGCTCCAATACAAGTGGTTATTGTGCCTATTTACAAAACTGACGAAGAGAAGGCTAATATTGACGCTTATGTAGAAAAGTTGTCGGCAGAACTGAAGGCCAACGATATTTCGGTTAAGTATGATGACCGTGATACACAACGTCCTGGATTTAAGTTTGCCGAATGGGAGCTTAAAGGGGTGCCTCTGCGTGTGGCTATCGGTGCTCGCGATATGCAGAATGGTACGGTAGAACTAGCACGTCGTGACACGCAAACCAAGGAAACGGTGTCGCAGGAAGGTCTGAGCACACGAATCGTGGCTCTTCTTCAGGAAATCCAAGAAACGATTTACCAAAAGGCTCTTAAGTTCCGTGATGAGCATATCACAGAAGTAAACTCTTACGAAGAGTTTAAGGAAGTGTTGGAAACCAAAGGGGGCTTTATCTCTTGTCATTGGGATGGTACAGTAGAAACGGAAAAACGTGTAAAAGAAGAAACCAAAGCTACCACCCGATGTATTCCTTTAGACTTCCAAGAGGAAGAGGGAGTATGTATTTTCACTGGCAAGCCTTCGAAAGGTCGTGTGTTATTCGCCAAAGCTTATTAATAAATATATCTTTACGATATTGGGAAGAGCAAAGAATTTTTCTTTGCTCTTTTTGTTTAACTTCGTCATATGAAAATTCTGATATTAGGTTGCGGATGGGTAGGAGAAGAGGTTGCCAAAAGCTATAAGAAAGACGGGGTGGATGTTTATGTGACATGCACTTCCGAAGAGAAGAGACAGCGTCTTGCCGCTATGGGGTGGAACACTGCTGTGGTCGACTTCGACCAAGAGGAAAGAATTCCTCATTTTCCGGCAAAATTTGATTTCGTATTAAATAGTATTCCCGCGAGTTCCAGAAGTTCGGAAGAAAAGGTGTTTGCCCGATTTCGAAGAGTAAGGAAGTTTTTGGAGGCTATTTCATTTCGCAAGCAGATTTTTCTGAGTTCGGTAGGTATTTATCCGGATGAGGATGGCGTTTTTGAGGAATCCTATTCCGAAAAATTAAACTTGCGTTTACTTGGCGCGGAGCAGTTTGTATCCTTAAACAATACAGTGATTTATAGGTTGGGAGGGCTGTTTGGCAAAGAGCGCATTTTTGCCAAATACTTTCAGCACAAGATATGTACGACGGGAGAGCAACCGGCCAACTTTGTACACGTGGATGACGTGGTCGGGCTTATTTTATCAGGTTTTGAGAGCGAGTTGAAATCTACCCTTTATAATATCGTGGCCCCCGAACATCCGAAGAAAAAGGAAGTCATCCTGGCTTCAGCGAAAAAATATGGATTTGCTTTGCCTTCTTCTTTGGTGGCGGACCCATCTTTTCAGAAGATAGTCGATGGTTCTGCTATAGTACGTGATTTGAATTACAGTTAT
Source organism: Sphingobacterium thermophilum (assembly GCF_039541675.1). Taxonomy (NCBI): domain Bacteria; kingdom Pseudomonadati; phylum Bacteroidota; class Sphingobacteriia; order Sphingobacteriales; family Sphingobacteriaceae; genus Sphingobacterium; species Sphingobacterium thermophilum. Next base: position 236,109 of record NZ_BAABGR010000006.1, read on the forward strand.
CTCTTTCCGTCTCCTTTAAATTTTTAGTGTCATGTTGGATTTTAACCTCAAAGAGTTTTTGGATAAGAAGGTCCTCCAGTACAATCGTCCAGGCTTTATAGACCATGATCCGGTTTGTATTCCTCATCTGTTTGAGAGAAAGCAGGATATAGAGATTATGGGTTTTTTTGCCGCGGTGTTGGCTTGGGGACAGCGCAAGACCATTATCAATAAGTGTAGAGAGCTTGTGGAGCGTATGGAAGGGCAACCTTATGAATTTATTCTTACCCACAGAGAAGAAGATCTTAAGAGGCTTTTAGGGTTCAAACATCGTACGTTCAATGATACAGACTTGCTATATTTCGTTTCTTTCTTTCGTTATCATTATAGTCGTTTTGAGTCATTGGAAGATGCTTTTCTCATAGGTCAGGAAGATGTGGCGCCAGACGCTATTTCAATTGAAAAGGCTTTGAACGAATTTAAAAATTACTTTTTCTCCTTGCCGGATTATCCTTTGCGTACCAAGAAACATATCAGTTCTCCAGCACAGAAATCTACCTGCAAGCGATTGAACATGTTTTTGCGCTGGATGGTCAGACATGACGAGCAGGGAGTGGATTTCGGTATTTGGAAAAGGATATCTCCTTCGCGGCTTATATGTCCATGTGATGTTCATGTGGAGCGTGTTGCACGAAAATTTCATCTCATAACCATGGATAAGGTAACATGGAAGACCGCTGTAGAGCTCACGGACAACTTGTTACAGCTGGATGCCCAAGATCCGGTGAAATATGATTTTGCATTGTTTGGTCTGGGGGTAGAAGGAGAGATGTAGTGAATGTATTCCTATAAATTAGAATAAGTGAGAAGAGCAGGCTTTTGTTGAAAATGCCTGCTCTTTTATAATAATTTAAACATTTCTCTATGAGGGCCTATACCTGGGATATCGAATTCGTCCGACATGTATTCGAATCCCAGCGATTCGTAAAAAGGAAAAGCGACCGTTCGGGCGTTGAACCAAAGATAGTCTATGTCCAGTTGTTTTTTCAGGTGGTCTATGGCTGCGTTTAGCAATTCGGCAGCATAACCTTTCCTTCGGTGGTCAGGATGTGTGGCCATACCGCGGAGTCTGTATGCCGGTTTTGGCAGCTTTCCGTGGTCCTCCTTCATGCAGGTTAGAATACATACTAACTGATTGTTGTCATCGAAGTATCCGAGATGGAAGGTGGTAGGCAAGAGGTCGTGTTCGAAAAGGCATTGTTCCTCCGGCAGTCCGTTTCGGAGTACCAAGGAACGTAGAGGTAAAGTTTGCTCGGGACGTATAAAACGTATCATCTGGTGCTTAATATAGCTAAAATGTCAACTAATCTGTTAGAGTACCCAAATTCATTGTCATACCAGCCTACAACTTTCACTAGCCCACCTACTATAGAGGTAAGCTTGGCATCAAAGATGCAGGAGTAAGGGTTATTGATGATATCCACCGACACTATAGGGTCTTCGGTATAGAATAACACACTTTTCAGGTCATTGGCGGCGGCCTGTTTAAAGGTGTTGTTTATTTCCTCTACTGTAGTCTTTTTTTTCAGCGTACAGGTAAAATCCGTCAAGGATCCGTTGAGTACAGGGACGCGAATGCCCGCACCACCCAGCTTGCCTTCCAGATGGGGGAAGACGTTGGTGATAGCTTTGGCAGCTCCTGTGGTGGTAGGAATGATGGAGGAAGAGGCTGCTCTTGCCCTACGCAGGTCGCGGTGAGGAGCGTCGTGCAAATTCTGATCTCCCGTCATGGAATGTACTGTGGTGATATAGCCATCCTTAATTCCCCAGTTTTCATCCAGAATTTTCACGAGTGGAGCTACATTGTTGGTTGTACAGGATGCATTCGAAAATAAAGGGGCAGACCAATCGAATTCTTTGTCGTTGATTCCTAGTACTACTGTGGGTATATCCTTATCTGGTGATGGGGCGGAAACGACCACTTGGTTGGCGCCGGCAGCAAGATGTAATTCTGCCTTATCTTTGGCTGTAAAACGTCCTGTGGACTCTATTACCACGTCTATGTCGAGTTCTTGCCATGGTAGCTTTTCCGGATCTTTTTCTTTCAGCACCAGAATCTTGTTTCCGTTGATGATGATATGCTGTTCGTCGCAGCCTACCTCACCCTGGAAGGGGCCGTGTACGGAATCATATTTAAAAAGATGGGCTAGGGTTGTGGTATCCGTTAAATCATTAATAGCAATGACGTCGATATCGCGCAATCTTCTGTTGAACAAATTGCGGAGCGTATGTCTTCCAATTCGTCCAAAACCGTTAATTGCTATTCTCATTTCTTTGTCTTATTATTTAGTATAGTCTGCTATTATTTTATCAATACTTCTGCTACCATCCCAATAGGTTTGCAGTTTACCTTCTGCCGTATAAATGTAGTTGGCAGGAAACTGCTTTGGTATGTGTATCTTCTGAATGAATTCTTGGTTTCTGTCGTACAAGACTTCCACATTAGGTTTACCAACCAACTCTTTGGCAAAGGTTTCAAGGAAGTTGGCCATCAATGCAGGGTCATTCATAGACACAAAATAGATGTTTATGTTTTTTATTTTGCTATAGTTCTTTGCTAGTTGTCCCGCTTCGACCTGACAGTGACTACATCCCGGATCAAAAAGGATAAAAGCAGTCTTCTTTCCTTTAGGAATATCTTGTTTGGTGAATGAGATACCTGATTTTACTTTATAAAATTTGAACTCAGGAATACTCTGTGCCGGTTCTTTTTGGGGAAGCTCTGGTGCTTGTTGTGGCTGCGTTGAAGGTGCTTCCTGAGAATATGCTGATTCCTGATATGTAGCAGTATCTTGGTTTTCTGTGTTTTGACTGTTTCCCGAATTTGAACAGTTGGTCAATCCTACCAGTGCACTTAAGAAAAGTGTAGAGATAAACATTTTTTTCATTCTAAAAAGTTGTGTTTACACAAATCTATAAAAAATTATTATCCATAAAGGTATGGCTTTTATTTATGATGAAATTGTGATAAAAAAATGGCTGCCCTCAGGGCAGCCATTTTTTTTATAACTTTTACAGTGTTGAAGTATTATGGCGTTACAACTTTTGGTTGTGCTGCTTTAGGTTTAGCGATGTCGCTATTGTTTTTCGCAAGATCGTAAACGGTAGGAGCTGCCAAGATAATAGAAGAATATGTACCCACTATGATACCTACTAAGATAGCGAATGCAAATCCTCTGATTACCTCACCACCAAAGATGAACAATACTACTAACACAAAGATGATTGTCAAAGATGTGATGATAGTACGGCTTAGGGTAGTGTTGATAGCGTGGTTTACCACATCTCCGAAATTTTTGTGTGTGCCGACAGCTTTGTTGATATCTTCACGGATACGGTCGAACACCACCACAGTATCGTTTACGGAGTAACCCAATACCGTTAAGAATGCTGCCACAAAGTGTTGGTCAATATCCAATGAGAAAGGAACGATACCATCCAAGATTGAGAACAATCCTAGAAGGATGATAGCATCGTGCAGTGTAGATACTGCGGCTCCAACAGAATATTGCCATTTGTGGAAGCGCACTAAGATATAGATAGCGATAATAATCAATGAAAGAATACCGGACCATATTGCTCTTTTAGAAATGTCTGAAGCGATCGAAGGACCCACTTTTTGCTGAGACATGATTTCATGGCTGTTGCCCGAAATTTTTGAAAGACCTTCGTTTAGTTTTGCCAATACTTCAGCATCTGCTTCATCCGAAGTTTCGTGGATATGGTAAGTGGTTGTCACACGTACTTGGTTAGAGCTACCGAACGTTTTAACCTCAGTATTGGTTTGGAATACGTCGTTCAAGTTTTTACGCACTTCTTCCAAATCTACAGGTTTTTCATAGCGTACGGTGTAAGTACGTCCACCTTGGAAATCTACTCCTAAGCTGAACCCTTTAGTGAAGATAGAGATCAAGGAGATCGCTACAGCAACTAAAGAGACAATGTAGAAGGCTTTACGTTTCTTAATGAACTGGAAGTTGGCACCTACAAGGGTGTTTGCCGACCAAGGGAAAGAAACGTTGATCTTCATATCTCTTTCTAACATGAACTCGAAAACAAGGCGAGAGATGAAGATAGAGGTGAACAGTGAGGTGATGATACCGATCATCAAGGTCGTTGCGAAACCTAAGATAGGTCCTGAACCGAAGAAGAATAAAACTACACCTACTAAGAAGGTAGTAATCTGTGAGTCAAGGATAGAAGGCAAAGCGTGTTTGTAACCGTCTGCAATTGCCTGACGTATAGACTTGCCGTTACGCAACTCCTCACGTACACGTTCGTAGATAAGCACGTTGGCATCCACGGCGGTACCCATGGTCAATACGATACCCGCAATACCAGGAAGGGTTAATACCGCATTCAGTGATGCTAAGATACCCATCAAGAAGAACACGTTGAAGATTACGGCGATATTTGCTGCCCAACCGGCTCTGTTGTAATAAGCCACCATGAAGACCATCACCACGATGAATGCGATGATCGACGAGCTGATACCGGCGTCTATAGCTGCCTGACCTAAGGAAGGACCCACGATAGCTTCTTCTACGATTTTCGCCGTAGTAGGAAGACGACCAGACTTCAATACGTTTGCTAGGTCCTTGGTATCTTCGATAGTGAAGTTTCCTGAGATTGAAGAGTTACCTCCTGCGATTTCAGACTGTACAGTAGGTGCTGAATACACTACGTTATCCAATACGATGGCGATAGCTTCTTTGTTTTGAGATGCTTTTGCAGTGATTCTACGCCACTCCTTAGCACCGTATGAGTTCATACGCATAGTAACTTCTGGTGCGTTGGTTTGTGGGTTGAAGTCATCTTTAGCGTCTGTGATTACGTCTCCCGCCAAAGCGGCGCCCCCATCAGGAGTGCTAGGTTTGATAGCGTATAAAGCTAAGAAATTTTGTGTGCGGGTTTCCGGTTTTACGGCCCACAACAATTTTACGTTAGCAGGGATTAAAGCTTTGATTTCAGGTCTTGCCAAGTAAGCGTTTACCTTAGCCGTATCTTTCAAGGCGGCGATACCTACTTGAGGACCTGGAGCCAACTGTTGTTGACCGTCAGCAGTCTGATAGATTGAAGGCATCAAAACGCTGAACAATGGGTTTTGTGCAGCAAGGTTGGCCACGGCGGCAGCCGAATCAGACTTCGCTTTGTTGCCTGCTAAGTTTGCCAACAAGTTGTCCTTCTTTGTAGAATCCGCTTTTGTTGAATCTTTAGTTGCAGCATTGTTGTCTTTCAATGAAGCTGCCAACGTTCTGTTGATTGTCTCTAAAAGAGGATAGATTTGAAGGTTATCATGAGTTTCGTAGAATTCTAATTTTGCCGACCCTTGTAAAAGTTTTCTTACACGTTCAGCATCATTTACTCCAGGCAATTCGATTAAGATACGGTTAGTACCTTGTTGGATTTGAATGTTAGGAGATGCTACACCGAACTTGTCAATACGTGTGCGAAGTACTTTGAAAGAGTTCTGAATAGCGTTATCCGCCTCTACTTGCAAGAATTTTTTTACTTCGTCGTTTGTACTGTTGTTTTTGATAAAGTTAGCGTTGTCTTTAGTTGCGAAAAACGAAGCTAGGGTAGCAGTAGCGCCTGAGGCTTTATACTCTTCGATAAACAAATCCACAACGTATTTGTTGCTGGTTTTGCTTTTCTTTACTGCTGCATCCAATGCGGCGTTGAATTTCTCATCCTGTGGATTGTTTGCCAGGTTACGGATAAGCTCTTCCAGTGATATTTCCATGGTAACGTTCATACCACCTTTTAGGTCAAGACCTAATGGAAGTTCCTGTGCTTTACATTCTCTGTACGTGTATTTGGCAAAACCCAAATTGTACACGACTTCTCCGGCGATGGAATCCAAATACGCCTTTTCTTTCGCAATGTCGCCACCGGCATATGCGGCAGCTTCTCTTTCTACCTTTCGTGTAACAAACGTAAATGATAGTGCGTACAGACAGGCTAGTGTCAATACGGCTACCAAAAATTTAATCAGCCCTTTACTCTGCATTTTTTTAGTCTTCTATTAGTTTGATATAGTTTATGATTTTATTGCAACGTAATGATAAAAATATTTAACAAGTTTCGCAAAGGTATAAAAAAAATGTAGAAAGAAAACAAATACGTTTTTAGAAGAGAAGGAGTTTGTAAATGGCTGAAAATATTGGGATAATAAAAAAGGGAATCCTCAAGATTCCCTTCTAAAAAAAATAATTTTTTTTATTTCAATACATATTTAATACCGAATGTGAAGCCATCACCTGTAAAACCACTATGGTTGATTAAGCCTAAATATGGTTTATAGTCTAAGTGAAGGGCAAACGGAATAGTAGGAATTTTGTATTCTAAACCTACTTGAGGGCGTAACCCTACGAAAGTTTTGTCTCCAGGTACATCTTCTGTAATGAAACCTACCTGAGCACCCACACCAGCATACCAGTGTAGACCTTCAGCACCGCTGATTGGTCTTTCATATTGCCAGTCTGCACCTAATGACACCCAGCTGTTACGGAAAGCTGCTTGCAATTGTAAGGCTTGAGGACCGTTTAAAGCCGTTTTGTATTGGATACCTACGTTGGCTCCATCGTTACCGTCAAATACTACACCCAATGCAGATCTGAAAGGGGCTTGTGCTTTAGCTTCCGACGCGCCGAATGTTAAAGCGGCAACTGCGATTAATGGTAGAAATAATTTTTTCATATACTATTAATTTAAGTGTTAATAGAACCTTCATATATTCGGGTTCGGTTTCCGTTACAGCAGCAAATATGTTGCCAATTCTATATTTATATATTTTTTACGGTTATATAAAATTGTTACGATTGCTTTAAAAGTTTATATTATAGCGTTTTAGCTCAATTTTATTTTGTTAAATTTTTTATGAATCAATAAGAATAACAGCATAGTATTATAGAGGTGGAGAGGAGAGAATAGCATATCAGGATTAACTTTTTTTGCTTTTGTTTTCGGGTAAAGTCAAAATTTATTATCATAAATTGAAAAAAATGTATTATCTTTGTCCGGCAAATAGAAAACCCATTTAAGGTATTTGCCATGCAATTAGATCCACAAAAATTCATAGCTGAAGGTCTTACATACGACGATGTATTATTAATACCAGCTTACTCTGAAATCTTACCTAGAGACGTAGATACGAGTACTTATCTTACTAAAAAAATCAAACTAAATATTCCTTTGGTGTCTGCCGCAATGGATACGGTTACCGAATCCGATTTAGCTATCGCTATTGCGCAGGCCGGAGGTATTGGAATGTTGCATAAGAATATGACGATAGAGCAACAGGCTGCCGAAGTGCGCAAAGTAAAGCGTTCGGAAAGCGGCATGATTCAGGATCCTGTGACTCTATCGGAAAATGCTACGGTAGGTGATGCGTTCAGCATCATGCGCGAACACAAAATTGGTGGGATTCCGGTGATAGATAACAACGGAAAATTGGTAGGTATAGTAACCAACCGGGATTTACGTTTCCAAAAAGATATGAGCAGACCTATAAATGAGCTTATGACCAAGGACAATTTGGTAGTAGCTCCTATGGGTACTAACTTATTAAAAGCAGAAGAAATTCTTCAAAATTATAAAATCGAAAAGCTTCCTGTTGTCGATGAGAACTATATATTAAAAGGGCTTATCACCTTCAAGGATATCCAAAAATATAAACACTATCCTAACGCTGCGAAAGACGAGCACGGTCGTCTGTTGGTAGGTGCTGCCGTAGGTGTTACGGTAGATACTATCGAGCGTGTTGATGCCTTGGTAGCTGCAGGGGTGGATGTCATAACCATTGATACGGCGCACGGACATTCTTTAGGCGTTATCAATAAGCTTAAAGAGGTGAAAGCCAAATATCCAGACCTACAGGTTATCGTAGGTAATATTGCCACAGCAGAGGCGGCAAAGGCGTTGGCTGAAGCGGGAGCTGATGCCGTAAAAGTGGGTATAGGTCCTGGTTCTATCTGTACTACACGTATTATTGCCGGAGTGGGAGTTCCACAGCTATATGCTGTTTACCAAGTTTCACAAGCTTTGAAAGGTAGCGGCGTTCCGGTGATTGCTGACGGAGGTATCAAGCAGACCGGTGACATTGCCAAAGCTATAGCTGCCGGTGCGGATACTATTATGGCAGGATCATTGTTTGCCGGTGTGGAGGAAGCTCCTGGAGAAACTATCCTGTTGGAAGGACGTAAGTTCAAGTCTTATCGTGGTATGGGATCTGTTGAAGCTATGGAAAAAGGTTCTAAAGACCGTTATTTCCAAGATGTGGAGGCGGATATCAAAAAATTGGTACCAGAAGGTATTGTGGGACGCGTACCTTATAAAGGAACCTTAGCGGAAGTGGTTTATCAATACATTGGAGGATTGAGAGCTTCGATGGGTTATTGTGGAGCTCCGACCATTGCTAAACTGAAAGAAGCGAAATTTATCCGCATCACTGGTGCCGGGTTGAGAGAGTCGCATCCTCACAATATCCAAATCACTAAAGAAGCACCAAACTACAACAGTAGAGGATAATATTCATACTATATTACTTTTAAAACGTATAGAACAGGTTTCTATGCGTTTTTTTATGAGTCAAAGCCAAAAATTATTACCTTAGTGGGTCTGAAATTTTTTGTTAACAATATACTGCTAAACTTTAATTATTTATTATGGGAAAAGGAGATATTAAAACAAAAAGGGGTAAGCTAACCAAGGGTACTTACGGAAAAACAAGACCATCAAAAAACGCTAGAAAGAAAAAAAAGGCAGAAGCTAAACAAGAGCAATAAGAAAGTACAAAAGCAGTCTGATAAGGCTGCTTTTGTTGTTTTTTGGATTATATTTTTTTATCAAAACAGTTGTTTTGATTTTGTTTTGATAAAATATAGCTTGTATTATTGCAATTATTGTATATTTTTGAGCTAGATAATATTAAGAGTATTAAAATATAATCCTTTCTGATGAAATTAAGTCAAAAGCAAGTAGTCTTCGAAAATGAAGTTTTGACACGTTTTGAGCTGTTTAAAAGTTTATTTTTGACGCTACCTTTTCAACGTGTAAAACATACGGGAACCTTACTGCCTTTTTTTGCTTCGCATTGTGAGCAAGGAGTAGAGCAGCACTTGGCCCCAGAAGAAATTATAGATTCCTTCTTCGGGCAGTATGAACAATATGTTCAGGAAGAAGATCGTATAGACCTGTTGTTCCGTATAGTACAATATATTGAGCGTCAGGTGGTATTGTTCGATGCGGTGGAGGATTCTTCTTTCCAAGCTTTAGAGAAGACTGACGAAACCGCTGGTTTGGATTCGCTTTTCAAGTTGGCGCAGTCCGACAAGAAGTTGAAGAATCAGATCGTGGAGAAGCTGAAGGACTTCTCCGTACGATTGGTGCTTACCGCTCACCCTACACAATTTTATCCGGGGCCTGTGTTAGGGATTATCAATGACTTAATTGAAGCTATCAAAAAGAACGATATTCAAAATATCCATCTGTTGTTACAGCAGCTTGGAAAAACTCCTTTTATCAATAAGAACAAACCTACTCCGGTAGATGAGGCGGTAAGTCTAGCTTGGTATCTGGAAAACGTATTCTATAAAGTCACTTCCAACATACATTCGAAGATTGACAGCGAGCTGGAATTGCCTTCGGATGATGTAAAGCAGCTTATCGAGCTGGGATTCTGGCCGGGTGGTGACCGCGACGGTAATCCTAACGTTACAGTGGAGAGCACCAAAAGGGTAGCTACCATGTTGCGTACTATTCTGTTCAGATGTTATTACCGCGATTTCCGTTTGGTGAAACGCAGGATAACGTTCCGTGGAGTAGAACAGTATCTTGAGAATCTTCAAGAGCTGTTTTACAACAACAGTTTCAATCCGGTGGAATGTCCAGTGGATGAGACTGCCAAGATTTTAGAAAATCTACATAATATTAAAGAAGTATTGCTGACCAGTCATAATGGTCTTTTTGTGGAACTGGTAGAAGATCTTATTCGTAAGGTCAACACTTTCGGATGTTATTTCACCACGTTGGACATACGTCAGGACAGTTCAGTGCTGCGTAATACGCTACAATATGTGGTTGAGAAATATGCAGACAAAACCGGTATTCAGGCTGCAGATCTAGAGAAAGAAGAAGCTGAAAAACAGAAGGCCTTTATCTTCAACGAAGAACTTTTGGACTATGAAGAGGATGCCGACCCTCTGGTGAAAGATACTTTAGGAGTCATTCGCCTTATTAAAGATATTCAGAAGGCGGGTAGTGAGCGTGCGGCGCAGCGCTTTATCATTTCGAACTGTCAGCAGGCGTCGGATATTTTAGGGTTGATGCAGCTGTTTTTATGGCAGGGATGGAAAAAAGAGACGTTGACAATAGATTTTGTTCCTCTCTTTGAGACGGTGGATGACTTGGCACGTGCCCGTAATGTGATGTACACCTTGTATAATAATGAGGCCTATGCGGAGCATCTGAAGCGTAGAGGAAAGCGTCAGACTATCATGTTGGGGTTTTCGGATAGCACGAAAGATGGTGGTTATCTGATGGCTAACTGGTCTATTTATAAGGCAAAGGTAGAGCTTACGGCTCTGGCAAGACAATATGATATTGATCTTGTGTTTTTTGACGGGCGTGGAGGACCTCCAGCACGTGGAGGTGGCAAGACGCAGCGTTTCTATGCGGCTATGGGCTCTGAAATTGCCAACAAGCATATTCAGCTTACGATTCAAGGACAGACAATCAGTAGTCAGTATGGCTCTTTGGATACAGCACAGTACAACATCGAGCAGCTGTTGCATGCCGGTCTGATATCCGAAATTAAGCCCAACAGCAGCGACACACTGACCGAAAAGCAGAAGAGTGTAATCGACGATCTAGCTTCCGAGAGTCATCGCAAGTTCATGGAGTTGCGTAATCATCCTAAGTTCCTGAAATACTTGGAAAAACTTAGTCCGCTGAAAGCGCTGTCGTCGATCAATATCAGCAGCCGGCCGGTAAAGAGAAATTCGGATAAGGAGCTGCGTCTGAAAGATTTGCGTGCCATTTCTTTTGTGACGGCGTGGAGCCAGCTCAAACAGAATATTCCTGGCTTCTATGGCGTAGGAACGGCTTTGGAATGGGCTGAAGAAAACAACCTTTGGTCATATGTCAAACAGCTGTACCAGAATTCAGGATTTTTCAATACCCTGATCGACAACTGTATGATGTCTATGACCAAATCCAACTTCGATATAACTTCTTATATGAAAGAAGATAAGGAATTTGGAGATTTTTGGACTATGCTGTATGAGGAGTACGAAAAGACAAAAAAATATCTGTTAAAGCTAAGCAATGCTGAAACCTTGATGGAAAATTATCCTATAGAGCGGGCCTCCATCTTGGCTAGAGAGAAGATCGTATTGCCATTGCTCATTATTCAGCATTATGCTATCCGCGGAATAGAATCCAAAAGATTCAGTGAGGAGCATCAAGAAGTGTACAGAAAGTTGATAAGTCGCACAATCTATGGAGTAGTAAATGCAGGAAGAAATTTAGCATAATACTCTTTGGAAAGAATTAACAACTTTAGCATTTATTTTATATTTTTGTGGTCGATAAATTGATAAATCATGAAATTAAATACATTATTCGTTGCGGCTTTATGTGCAGGTTCAATGATGACTTCATGCGTTCATGACACTGCAAAGCAAAATCAATTGAAATACACTCATACTACATTAGTAGACGGCGATGCTTACTCTTTCTTTCAGATAGTAGGAGAGACAGCTCTAGTAGGTGTAAAATCTGCGGAAGAAGCTGAAAAATCTGGAGATGCTAAAGCGGCAGAGGTGGCCGGAAAGGTAAAAGCTTATTATAGTGAATTGATTCCTGTGTTGGATTCTATCGCTACGGCATATCAAATTGATTTCCCTATCAAGGGTATTCCTCAATTGCATGAATCAGCGCATGCGGATTCTGCTGCTGTAGATTCATCAGCACATGCTGCACATGCACATGCTGCTCACGGCCATGGCGACTATATTCACCACGCACAGCATGAGTTAGCAACAGTAAAATTCAAATTGACTCAGCTTACCCGCAATACAAATGCTGAGTTGCAAAAATTTGCTGAAGCGCAATTGGAAAAAGTTTCTGCATTGTACAAAGAAATTGGCGGAAAAGAGGAAGAGCACGCTCATCATTAATCTGATTTGAGCTCTAAATATTTGAGGCGTCACTAGAGTGACGCCTTTTTTGTTTTTGATAATTTCATATTTCACATGCTTTTCCTAAGTGTTTTGTTATATTTTTATAAAAATGATTTATATTTTATTAAAATTTCAATAAAAATTAAAAAATGTTATGAATTTGTTTTTTAAGACTATAACTTTGTTGTGTTAAATAATAAAAGGAAGAACTAAAAAGCGTATAATTTATGTGTGGTATTATTGGAGCATTTGATTTAGTGCAAGAAGAGGCTAAGATTAGACCTCAGGTATTGGAAATGTCAAAAAGGATCAGACACCGTGGTCCAGACTGGTCCGGTATATTCAGCTCTTCAAAAGCTATTCTTGCGCACGAACGTTTAGCCATTGTGGATCCAAAGTCAGGAAGTCAGCCTTTATATAGCCCTGACGGAAATGTAGTATTGGCTGTAAACGGAGAGATCTATAATCATCAGGAACTGCGAAAATCATTACCACAATATAATTTTGCGACAAATTCGGATTCGGAAGTGATACTTGCCTTGTACTTGGAAAAAGGCGTTGATTTTATTGAAGAATTGAACGGTATTTTTGCTTTTGCATTGTACGATGCACGTAACGATTCTTTCCTTGTAGCACGAGATCATATGGGCATCATTCCGTTGTACTACGGCAAGGATGCCTTGGGGCAATTTTTTGTTGCATCAGAGCTAAAATCTTTGGAAGGATTCTGCACTAATATGGATCAATTTCCTCCGGGCCATTATATTTACAGTAAGGAAGGTCTTACACCTAAAAAATGGTATGAAAGAGATTGGGAGTCCTATGATGTCGTAAAGGATAACCATACCAGCATTGATGAGTTACGTGCAGCCTTGGAGGCTGCTGTTCATAGACAGCTGATGTCTGATGTGCCTTATGGCGTACTGCTGTCCGGAGGCTTAGACTCTTCGGTAGTGGCAGCCGTAACGAAAAAGTTTGCTGCCAAGCGTATCGAGTCTGGCGACAAGGAGGATGCTTGGTATCCGCAGCTTCACTCTTTTGCCGTAGGACTTAAGGGAGCTCCGGATTTGTTAGCAGCTAAGAAGGCTGCCGAGCATATAGGAACTATACACCATGAAGTGAACTTCACCATACAGGAAGGTCTTGACGCTATACGCGATGTGATTTATCACTTGGAGACCTATGATGTCACTACAGTACGTGCTTCAACACCCATGTATATGTTGGCACGTGTCATCAAATCTATGGGCATAAAGATGGTGCTTTCGGGAGAAGGGTCAGACGAATTGTTTGGAGGGTATCTCTATTTTCATAAGGCACCAAATGCTAAGGAATTTCATGAGGAGACTGTACGAAAGCTGAAAAAGCTGTATCTATACGATTGTTTGCGCGCCAATAAAGCTTTGGCGGCATGGGGTGTGGAAGGAAGGGTTCCTTTCTTGGATAAAGAGTTTATTGATGTGGCCATGCGTCTGAATCCTGAAGATAAGATGATCAAAGACGGTCGCATGGAGAAATGGGTGGTTCGTAAAGCTTTTGAAGATTATCTCCCTGAAAGTATTGTATGGCGCCAGAAGGAGCAGTTTTCCGATGGGGTAGGCTACAGCTGGATAGATACCCTAAAAGCTCAGGCAGAGTCTTTGGTGTCGGATGAAGAATTTGCTAGTGCTGCCGAGCGTTTCCCTGTAAATACGCCTAAAAACAAGGAAGAGTACTATTATCGTTCGATTTTTGAGTCGCATTTCCCTTCGGAGGCGGCGGCCAAGACTGTACCTTCGGTGAAGTCCGTAGCATGTAGCACACCGGAAGCTTTGTTGTGGGATGCTTCTTTCCAAAACTTGAATGATCCTTCAGGCCGTGCTGTGGCGAATGTGCACCACGAAAGCTATGAAAAAGCAAAAATAGAGATTATATAGGACAGAAGAATAATCATAAAGATTGTAGGTTTGAGTGTGTTACGAAGAATTTTACTTTAGGTCTTGTAAAGAATATTTTAAAGTATTATCTTTGTGGCGTAGAAAAACCTACAAGAGACTCCTGAATAGCTCAGCTGGTTAGAGCATCTGACTGTTAATCAGAGGGTCGCTGGTTCGAGCCCAGCTTCAGGAGCATAATAAAGTCCGATTTTCATTTGAAAGTCGGACTTTTTTTATGGTGTAGAGAAGCGTTAACTTTCTTAGTTTTATCTTCATGCAGAAATATCTTTTTCTGAATTACCATTCATTAGCGTAGCTACCATGACATCCCCTGTTACATTGGTTGCGGTGCGCAACATGTCTAAAGGTCTGTCTATGGCAAAGATCAATGCTATTCCTGCAGGATTTACACCAATAGATTCTAAGACAATAACCAGCATCAATATGCCTGCTCCTGGTACTGCTGCAGCTCCTATGGATGCTAATGTTGCGGTAAGTACTATGCTTAATTGCTGGGCAAGAGTAAGATCATAGCCCATCACCTGCGCGATGAAGACGGCGGCTATCCCTTGATAAAGACAGGTACCGTCCATATTTATAGTTGCGCCTATGGGTAAGACAAAGCTTATTACATCTTTCCGTAGTTTCAGGTTTTCTTCGGCACATTCCATGGTAACGGGAAGGGTGGCCGCACTGGAGCTTGTAGAGATGGCTAGTAGTTGTGCCGGTAGTATGGCTCGGAAAAAATCAAGCGGATTCCTTTTTCCAAATAGGAAAATAATAGAGCCATAAATGCCATACACGATAATCAGTAACCCTAAGATTACGGTAACAGCATACATACTGAGTGCTTTAAACATATCGGTAGATGGGGATTCCACGATAAGGGTGGCTATAAGAGCAAATACGCCGTAAGGTGCAAAGAGCATCATGATATCCACCACTTTTAAAACTACAAGGTTGGCAGCATCAGTAATCTTCTTGAGTGGTTCAATTTCGGAAAAAGGAAGAGAAACCATGGCTATGCCAATCAAAAGGCTAAAGAAAATTACTTGAAGCATATTGCTGTTGGACGACATGGCACTGAAAATATTTTCAGGAACAATATCTACAAGGACCTGTAAGGGGCCTCTTTTTTCTTGTATTTCATTGACCTGATCAACCTTTTGTTGTATTTCTCCGCCAAAAGAGGAAAGCATCTCCTGCCTTGTATTTTCATTTAAAAAGGTGCCCGGTTGGATGAGGTTAACCAATATAAGTCCGATGGATACGGCAATGACGGTAGTTGTGATGTAGATAGCAAAGGTTTTAATACCCATACGGGACAGCTGGGTTACATCTTTCAAGTCCGAAATACCCTTGATAAGGGAAACAATGATTAGCGGTATGGCTATTAATTTTAGGAGGTTGATGAAGATTGTTCCAAAGGGCTTTATCCAATCCAGAACAAACGATTTTCCTTCGTTGAACTGAAGGCATAGGATACCTATTGCTATACCTGCTACAATACCAATTAATATTTGCCAGTGTAGAGCTAGTTTTTGTTTCATTGATAAATTATGCTGAATTTGTTAAAGATATATTTTATTACAATTCAAACGGTATATTGTTTTGGAAAAAGAATAGGACTTTGATTAAGTGTCTCTTAATTTGGGTAATCGTGATTAAATGATTAATTTTACGCGCTAAAAAAGCTATACCTCCAGAGGAATGAGGAAGGAGAATAAGGGAGGATTGAATCCTTTGTAGCTCAGTAGGGTAGAGCATCTGATATTATTCAGAAGACGCTGGTTCGATTCCGGCTTTAGGATCCAAAAAATTCGGCGGTGGTGCCGTTTTTTTGTTTTGCAAAACCATATAATCGATTGAAAAATGAGTTTAGTTATAGTTGGTACGGTAGCTTTTGATGCTATTGAGACACCATTTGGAAAGACAGATAAGATTGTTGGAGGGGCCGCTACCTTCGCCGGGCTGTCGGCGTCTTATTTGTATGATAAGGTAAAGTTGGTCAGTGTGATTGGCGAAGATTTCGGCGACAATATCAACATCATCAAATCCAGAGGTATCGACGTGGAAGGAGTGGAAGTGGTAAAGGGTGGTAAGTCGTTTTTCTGGTCTGGTAAATATCACAATGATATGAACAGCCGAGACACTTTGATTACCGAGCTTAACGTATTGGCTGACTTCGATCCGAAAATTCCGATATCGTACCAAGATTGTGAATACTTGTTATTAGGAAACCTTACTCCGTTAGTTCAACTTCATACCTTGGAGCGTCTTCAAAATAAACCGAAGCTGGTGGTGTTGGATACGATGAACTTCTGGATGGATGTGGCACTGGAAGATTTGAAGAAGGTATTGCAAAAGGTGGACGTACTAACTATTAACGACGAAGAGGCTCGTCAGCTTTCAGGAGAATATTCATTGGTGAGGGCAGCAGATAAGATTTTGGCTATGGGCCCCCGCTATTTGATTATCAAAAAAGGTGAACATGGCGCCTTGTTATTTGGAGATGGACAAATATTCTCGGCTCCTGCATTGCCTTTGGCTGATGTCTTTGACCCCACGGGGGCTGGTGACACCTTTGCCGGAGGATTTATAGGCTATCTGGCGAAAGTGAAGTCCATTAATTTTTCTAATATGAAAAATGCTATTATCTATGGTTCGGCCATGGCATCATTCTGTGTCGAAAAATTCGGTACAGAAAGGTTGCAGAATTTACAGCAAGAAGAAATTGCTGACCGTATTCAGCAGTTTGTAGCACTTTCAAAGTTTGAAATAGCAAGATAGATTCTTATAACGATAAAAAAATAGGAGGACTTTAAAGCAGTCTCCCTATTTTTTTGAATTTTTCGAACACAGTATGTGTATGTGGTGCATCTTTCAGCTCCTCTGTAAGATCTTGGCCTGCCCAATGTTCGTAATGCATGCCTTTACGCCAAAGCCTGCTTTCACTCACGTCATAGATAATACCGTCATAACAAACCCATATTTCCGGCTTGTCTTGTCCATTTCTTAATGCTAGCTGAGATCGGGTGTACGTAGGGAGGTATTCTTCGTTCATACCTCCTAAATTACATATTCTTTAGAATTTATAGGCAGATAGTGTTTTTTTCATGGTTTTTCGGGCTACGTGAATTCTCGTTTTCACCGTTCCGATAGGAATGTTGAGGTGTTCGGAGATTTCATGATACTTATAGCCCTCATAATACATGGTGAAAGGAGTATAGTAATCTTCGGCCAGCGAAGATAGCGCCGAATTGATGTCCTCCATAATGAACCTATTTTCACCTTGGTTTTTTGTCGCTGAATGCACCAAATTTACAGGCGAAATTTCCTCTTCTTTGGTGATGAAGCTGTTGGATTTGGTATTACGTCGATAGTTGTTTATGAAGGTGTTCTTCATGATGGTGTACAGCCATCCTTTTAAATTGGTTCCTTCCCTGAAATTTTTAAAATAGGTTACTGCCTTCAACAAGGTGTCCTGAACCAAATCGTTTGCGTCATCATGATCTTTAGTAAAGTTGCGAGCGTACAATCTCAACGAGTCCGCCTGTTGAATTACTAAAGCATTAAATTTTGTTCTATTCATAGCACTACGGTTTGTAATTTTCGAATTAGTAGTTTTAATGAATAGTTATTTATCGAAATAAAATGTCTATTCACGATAGTCAAACTACCTTGCCCGAATTACAATGCAAAGACTGTGCTAAAAATTATTGCGAATTGTTAAAATTTTGTTATTTATAAATAAAAATAATAAAGTTCGCGCTTTATGGAGGTATTAAGCGCGATTGGAAAATTTTATTAAGATAAGTTTTTAAGAATTGTGGAAAACTTTTTTATAGTATGTTTACCTCTCTTTCCAGTGTTATGCCAAATTTTTCCTTTACATCATCAATAATGAGTGACGACACCTCAAAAATTTCTTTTCCTGTGGCTTTGTTTTTATTGGTAATCACAAGGGCTTGATTTTTCCATATTGCTACTTCTCCTACTTCTTTACCTTTCCATCCACACTGTTCGATAAGCCAGCCTGCCGCTACTTTGGTGTGTGTGTCGTCCATAGGAAAGCATACGATGTTCGGATAGACTTCTTTTAGTTTTTCAAGCTGGAAATTTGGGATGATAGGATTTTTGAAGAAGCTACCTGCATTGCCAATGGTGCTTGGGTCGGGAAGTTTTTCTACACGGATATGGGAAACGACCTCTGCTATGTCTTTTATAGTGGGATTTGATATTCCTCTTTTTGCTAGTTCGGCTTCAATAGCGCCGTATGAGGTGTTGAGTTTACTATGAAGGTTTAGTTTATAGGTTACCGACACAATGATGAAGCGACCTTTGTATTTGGATTTGAAGATGCTGTCCCGGTAGGAAAAACCACAATCCTGATTGCTGAAAGTTTTGAACTCGCCGGTCATTGTATCGAAAGCTCGACAGGTGTACATGATATCCATCAGTTCGATACCGTAAGCACCGATATTCTGGATAGGAGAGGCCCCTACTGTTCCAGGAATCAAGGCCATGTTTTCCAAACCCGGAAAACCATGGTCAACGCAATACCATACGAGGTCATTCCATATTTCACCTCCTGCGGCAGTGACGTAAATATTGTTGCCTTCGATAAAATGTTGAATACCTTTATTGGCGATTTTAATGATGGTTCCTTCAAAATCTTGCGTAAAAAGTATGTTACTTCCGCCACCTAGGACGAAAAATTTATTTTTGAAAATACCAGAATTATAAAGCTCAATTAGCTGATTTTCATGGTTAATTTCGATAAACTGATTTGCGAGCGCATGGACGCCAAAAGTATTGTATGGCTTTAAATCAATGTTATTCTGTATTTTCACGGTGTCAAATTTGTTTTACGCAATAATTGAAATTAAAAATAGTATCTTTAGATAAAGAATTCTTGCGTGTAAAGATAAGATAAAGACAGTAAAAACAGCTAAAGATTTTATTAAACAATATGGCAGTAAATGCAGACGAGAAGAGAAGTAGAATAATAGAAATTGCAAAGAGAAGATTTGCTCATTATGGTATGGCGAAAACCACCATGGCGGAGATTGCCAAGGACTTATCTTTTTCCAAAGCCTTGTTATACTATTATTTTCCTGATAAGAATAGTCTGTATTCGGCTGTTTTAGAAAATCTTATTGAAGAGTCCTTAGAAACTACGAAGGAAGCAGTAGAGAAGACTAGCACAGTGTTGGAGGGCATTCATACTATCTTGGAAGTAAATATGGACTTCAAGAAAAAATACTTCAACCTTATGGAGTACACTATCGTTATGCGTAAGGAACTTCCCGCCGAGCTGGAGGCTATTCTTATAAGATCCTTTGAACGCCAGCAGAAAATCGTAGAGCAGGTCTTTAGGCGAGGAATAGAACGTGGAGAACTCAAAAAGGTGGATACGACGGAAGCTGCACGTATTTTCTTGTTCGGAACGATAGGGATGCGCATTTCGCTGCTCAAGGATTTTAAAAACGATTTTATCCCGGATAAGTCGGAATTCGATGCTATCCTTTCTATGCAAAAAAAACTCGCTGACATTTTTGTTGCCGGACTTAAAGTCTAGCTCCTTTTCTTAAAATATCATCTATAATTATCTTGGCGTGGATACGAGAGTTTTCTATAAACCACAGATGGGTGTTCAATCCGCCGCAGACTACCCCTGCTAGATACATTCCTTCCACGTTGGTTTCCATAGTTTCAGGATTATGATGCGGAATCATAGGGCTCTCTTCAGGTATGGAGATATTAAATCGGCGTAGCAGCTCAAAGTTAGGTCGGTAGCCGGTGAGGGCCAGTACAAAGTCGTTAGGAATGATTTTTTCGCCGCTTTTGGTTTGTATGACTACTTCATTTTCCCGGATTTCGGTGAGGTTGCTTTCGAAATATGCCGTGATAGACCCTTCGGCGATACGGTTCAAGATATCGGGACGTACCCAATACTTCACACGAGGGCTTATTTCCGTACCTCGGATGACTAGAGTCACATTGGCGCCCTTACGGTAGGTCTCCAAAGCAGCGTCTATGGAAGAGTTGCTAGCGCCTACGACCACCACATTTTGTCCGGCATAATAGTGTGGGTCGTTGTAATAATGGCTTACCTTCGGCAGATCTTCTCCCGGAATGTTCAGAAGCATAGGGATGTCGTAAAAACCGGTGGCAACAATGACATGTTGAGCTTGGTAGCTGCCCTTTGTCGTAGTGACATGGAAGATATTTCCTTTCTTCTCACAGCTTAACACTTCTTCGAAGAGCTTAGTGTTAAGCGAAAATTTATTGTGTATTCGACGGTAATATTCTAGAGCTTCTGCACGTTTGGGCTTCGGATTTGTCGTTACAAAAGGAATATCTTCAATCTCCAGCTTTTCGGAAGTAGAGAAGAAGGTCATATTGATTGGATAATTGTACAATGAATTTACAAGACAGCCTTTTTCTATGATGATATGGCTTAGATTATTCTTTTTAGCATTAATACCACAAGCTATGCCAATAGGACCGGCACCAATAATCAAAACATCGTATATATTATCCATTTCCTGTTAAATTTCTTTGGTCGCTATGTCGGCGACGTTTTTTTGCAAATCTCCTGAAATTTTAGCCAAAAATTGTAATTGTTCGGTAATTATAATTGTGTCTTCATTGCTGGTGTCCGTAAATTGCTTGTCGAAGGACTTTATAAACTCTATCTGTTGACTTTCGTGCAGGTTTAATGCACGGATAGCTTGTTCAAGATTAGAGAGAGATTTGAGTACGAGCCGTACATGCTCTTTTGTGAAATATTGATTTTCGGTATTGAACATTTGGGTTAGTACGGTCGCTGTATAAGAGGAAAAAATATGGTTTAGGATGACGAAACGGTTGACTTCTTTGGTGTGTTTTTGTCTCCATTTAGGCTCAGTCAGAAGTCGTTGGAAGGTGGAGCCCATGTTGGCGGAAGCAATATACACTTCCTTACGTGCCAGCTTATATTCTGTAGCGGATATTTTTCTGTCCGATAGCATGAGGATGGCCTGTGCCAAATATTTATAGTTGGCTACTAAGAGGTGGTACATATTCTTCTTAATCTGTAAACTTTCCCAATTGGGGAATATTACATAACTAGACAAGAAGGCTATGGTACCTCCGATGAAGGTATCGATAATACGCTCTTTGGCCATCTCAAAGGTATTCATACCTGTAAAGCTAAGCATGATAAGCACATAGGGAGTCATAAACATGACCGCCATGATATAATTGATACGGAATAGGCTGTATGCTATGAGGAAAAATATGATGAGAATGGCGAAGCGCAAGGTGGTGTCCGGTACAGTTAATAGGATGATACCTCCAATGATACCTCCTAAGGTTGTCCCTATAAGCCGCTGTACGTTTCTTTCTTTGGTTAATCCAAATCCCGGCTTAAGAATCACCATGATGGTCAATAGTATCCAATACGTGGTGAATGTTGAATAGTTAAAGATCTGGAATAAAAAGAATGTCGCGGACAATACGATAGACATGCGCATGGCGTGCCTGAAAACGCTGGATTGCAGGCTGAGGTTGTCCTTAAACTTCTGCCAATTCAGGATGTCCGTTTCAACGAATTTTTTGGTTTGTATATTATCGTATTTAGGCATCTCGGAAGCTTTAAGCTGGCTGTATCTGTATATTTCGGCAATATGTTTGACGATGGAGCGTATATTGATTGCCAGCTTTTTGAGAGGGATAGAATTGCTATTGTTTTGTTTATCGTACTGGTCAATGGCCATACGCAATTTGTCTATTTCCTTGCTGAAATCGTAGATGGGAGTAGGACGTTTTCCTGCATTCAGTCGATAAGCAATGTTGTCGAGTTCATGGGCAATTTTATCTATAGTGTTTTTTAGTTTTTCGAGGAGTCCCGAATCGGCATATTTGTTACGTATGGCACTATAGTCATAGTGTGTGGTCATACTCTGTTCGAACAGGTCCACGATATCCGTGAAAATGAGTGTCAGGTAACGGCCTTCTAGTGTGGTGTCTTTGATGGACCGTTTACTTTGGAAGAGTATGTCACGAACATTTTCGAGGTGTTGATTTATGCTAATATGTTTTTCTACGAGTTTAAGGTAGTTTTCATCCGGGTTTATTTTGAGGTCATAGAAGTTGGCCTTCAAACGGATAAAGTCAGCTACCTGTACGATAGTTTCGGAAAGTTCCTGTTGTGCCAGACGGTACGGCTTCACCTGCATCAAGGAGAAGCTTATGACCATATACCATAGGGCTCCAATGATGAAAAGGCCAAGATAGACGAGTTCTTGTTGGAAGCTGTATTTTCCGTCGATGTTGATGAGCATGACCAAAATGCCCATCATGCCTACGGTGGCAGCACGGGAGTTGAATACAGCCAGCATGGCAAAAAAGAAGGAGGCCACCGCCAATATTACGGTCATGATGTAAAGGTAGTCGTTGGCTATGGCTGTGATGAGTATGGTTATGGCCGACAGCAGGAGGCAGTAGTACATGCCCAGCTTGCGATGTTGCGGCGCACCTGGGGTGTCCGACAATCCAATGATCAATGCACCAAGAGATATTAAGGTTCCTTTTTCAAATTCTCCCAACAAGGCACAGACGATAATGGGGATAATAGAGCCCAATGTGATCCGTATACCTTCCGCGAAGTATTGACTATAAAAGAAACTGCTTATTTCTTGCGCTTTTTTCATTGTAGATTAGGTTGAACGATCTAGGGTACAATTTAATCTTTTCTTGTATTTAGTGGAAATATATAATGCAAAAAAGCCATTAAGAAGAACTTAATGGCTTTCAATATTTTGATAGGTAGGAGATTAATTTTTTACTAACTCTACGTTAATGGTAAGCTCCACTTCCGGAGCTACAGCCATTACACCAGTAGGAAGTTTATCTGCGTATTGGATGCCGAAATCAAAGCGGTTAATACGTCCTGTAGCGGTGAATCCAGCTCTCGTTTTTCCCCAAGGATCGGTAATGATACCGTTGTTTTGTTTTACGGTGAAAGTGACTTTTTTGGTTATATCACGGATAGTGAGATCTCCTGTCAATGTGTAATTACCATCTTTTCCATTCAATACCGCATTTTCCAGCTTCATCGTAGGATATTTTTGTGCGCTGAAAAAATCATCTGATTTAAGGTGGTTGTCACGCATTTCCACACGAGTGTCTATGCTGTTTACGTCGATGATAAAATTGATTTTTGCACCGTTGAAATCTTTGTCACTTTTAGTTTCAACGCTACCTTCTAATTTTTTGAATTGCCCGTCCACAAAAGCAATACCTAGGTGGTTAACTTCAAATCGGACGTTGGTATGTGCCGGGTCTACCTCCCATTTCACCTGACCATAAGCGCAGTTGCATATTATCAACAGGGCTGCAAGAACTTTAAATATTGTTTTCATAACTTCTTCTTTTTTGTTTGGTGCAAAATTGTGTCTATTGGAACGAATAAAACTTAATCTATATTAATAAATACAATTTTGCTAGCGGCTTGTTTGTGTTAGTCCACATCTTCCCACCAATACGGGAGTGGGCGGTATTCTTTTAAAGGTACTATTTCTCCGATGCGAGGTGTTACAAGAGAGATGTTATGCTGTTGTGCAGCGTTGGCGATACGTATCATAGGTTCATCCCAAGGATGCATTGCCAAAGCAAATTTGGAGTTGTGAACAGGGATGGTATATTGACTGTTGAGGTCTTTGGCGGCGAGAATTACTTCTTCGGGCATCATGTGTATGTATTTCCACATGGGATTGTATTGTCCGTTTTCGAGGATGGCGTAGTCAAAAGGTCCATATTGTTCGCCTATCTGTTTGAAATGCTTACCGTATCCGCTATCCCCTCCGATAAAGATTTTTAAGGTAGTGCTTTGCACCACAAAAGAGGACCAAAGGGTGGTGTTGCGTTTGAATGTACGTCCGGAGAAGTGACGTGAGGTGGTGGCCGTAAAGGTAAAGGACCCAATCTGTGCCGATTCTCCCCAGCAAAGTTCGGAAATCTGTTGGGAAGGATATCCCCATTTTTCCAGATGAGCGGCAACCCCCAACGAAGTCACTATATGATTTACGCGACTTTTTATGGCCATGAAGGTGTTGTAGTCCAGATGATCCCAATGGTCGTGGGTAATTACTAAGATGTCGATCTCGGGAATATCTTCCGGTGTGTATTTATATTGCATAGGAAATGCTTTGGCACTGATACGGACAGGAGAAGCATAGGTGCTGAACACAGGATCTACAAGAATCTTTTTTCCGTCCAGTTGAAGTAGATAGGAAGAGTGTCCAAACCACACATATAAATCGCTGTCGGAAGGGAGAGCTTTCAGGTCCGTTTTTACAACCGGAAGAGGAGAGGATGGAATGTTACGTTCTTTCTTCGAAAAGAAAAAACTACGGATCATGTCCGAATAGGTGGTACCTTCTGCCAATGGAGGGGTATGTTCCAGATTTTCGAACACTCCATCTTTATAGTTGCTCTGTTGCTGCATTTTCAGGAGCCTTTCTCCTTCGGCAGAAGCGCCAAAACGTTCGGAACGCATATATATTAATCCTCCAAGAAGGATTACAGCAAGAAGTATGAGTATGATCTGCATAAAAAATTTCAATACTTTAAGTGCCATAATCTCTAAAAATAGGAATTTTCGAAGGAAATGAAGGAAAGGAGGCTTAAAGCTAATTTTTTACTATTAGCTTTAAGCCAAAAGAAGAGTAAGCTGTTATGCTAAAATTCGGGCGAAATGGTTGTTCAGGTGAATGCGTATTGCTTTGCGGTAGGCGTCGGCATCTCTTTTCTTCAGTACTTCCACCAGCTCTTTGTGGGATATAAAATCTCCCTCTACGATAGGTTTTTCAAGGATTCCGGACTGGTGAACGTATTGAAAGATAGGGATGAGCATTTCCTGTAGTTCCAACAGCATGCCGTTGCCAGAGATTTCGTAAAGTTTGCCATGAAATTTCTTTTCGTCTTCGATGTTCCAAGGTAAGGCTGTATCTCCAGAAACTATTTTTTCTGTCATCTCTTCGAGTTCACGAATATCTTTTTCCGTGATTCTGTTGATGATAAAATCCGCAATACCGATTTCCAATGCCAGACGCATTTCGAAAAGGTCTTTGAGTGTGTTTTTATCCAGAAGAGAGGGATGAAAGATCTTTTTAAAAGATCCCAACACATCAGGGTTTGTGATGACAGCACCTTTATGTTTTTTGGATTCTATCAGTCCTATACTTTTTAGTCTTAGCAAAGCCTCTCTTACGACAGTACGGCTTACTCCCAACATTTCAGATAAATCCAACTCTTTGGGAAGGCTGTCGCCTACCTTGAGTTGGTTGACTTGAATATATTCCAAAATTTTCTTCTCTGCTTTATCTACGAGGCTGGAAGTATCTATGGTGGATAATACGTCCTCGGTGGTGCTCAAAGATTTACTCATAATAAGTTCATTACGCAACAAATATAGAAAAATAAAAAAGATTTGTAAAGAATTGTTTTATGTTATACATTTGCTGTATTATGTAATACATAATAAA
Organism: Sphingobacterium thermophilum; assembly: GCF_039541675.1. Lineage (NCBI taxonomy): Bacteria > Pseudomonadati > Bacteroidota > Sphingobacteriia > Sphingobacteriales > Sphingobacteriaceae > Sphingobacterium > Sphingobacterium thermophilum. The sequence goes on from NZ_BAABGR010000006.1 coordinate 261,780, forward strand.
ATTTTCTACCAACTTATAAACTGAATAAACCTAAGATTATGCGAAAGATTCTTTTATTGTTTTCTATGTGTATGTTGCAGTTAGCTGCTTATGCACAGAGTATTTTAAAGGGCTTGGTCAGGTCTGATCAGGGCACTGCTTTAGTAGGAGTTAGTGTCTCTAATGAAACACAGAAAGTTACCGCGCAGACCGACAAGGACGGTGCTTTTGCATTGCAGGCCAAGGTCGGTGATGTAATTACATTTACTTCCGTAGGCTATGAAAGCAGCACCGTTACATTACAAAATCTGAGCTCTCTTCTTGTCACGTTGCGAGCGTTGAATGAAGAGCTGGAAGAGGTAGTAGTGTTGGGATATGGTTCAATCAAGAAGTCAAACTTGACGGGGTCTGTATCGCGTTTGGATAAGCGAGTGTTAGAAACCGGTGTGCGTTCGAATCCTGCTTCAGCTTTAGCCGGTACTATTCCGGGACTTCGTGTGCAGCAGGTGTCAGGGCGTCCTGGTGCGGTACCCAATATTGTTTTGCGTGGAGGTACTTCTTACGATGGAAGTGGTTCGCCACTTATTATTGTAGACGGTGTAGTGCGAGGAGGATTCCAAGATATTAATCCGGCGGATATAGAATCTATTGATGTCCTTAAAGATGCATCAGCCACAGCTATTTATGGTGCGCGTGCTTCCAACGGTGTAATATTAATTACTACTAAGCGAGGAAAAGAGGGTGTTTCTTCTATAGATGCTCGCGCAAAGGTAGGGGTGAATACCATCAATTTACCTTTCGAATTTCTCAATGCTGAAGATTACTTATATTGGACTAGGAAGTCGGTTCAGGTTTCGGGACAATATCAGCCTAGTCAGCTTAACCAGCTGACGGCCGTAGGACCTTTCGGTACTGGAAACCGGTATTATGATGATGGCGGAAATATTTTGGACGGAAACCAAAACAGTGCGGCGGTATGGAGTACGATGTTTTTGGACGATACGAACCGTCATCTTTTGAATGAGGGGTGGAAAACTATGATAGATCCTGTGACAGGTAGAGAGCTGATCTTCACGGAATTTGTTTATGCCGACTATGCTTTGCGTAATGCCAGCACTACACAAGACTATAATGTATCTATGCAGGGAGGCAATAATAAAGGTCAATATTATGCTAGCCTCGGAAAATACGATGAAAAAGGTCTACCCATTAATACTTATTACGATAGGCTGACTTTCATCCTTAACGGTGATTATAAAATAAAGCCTTTTATCACTTCTAATTCTACATTCAATTTTGCTCACACAAAATGGAGAGATCCTATCAACTCGGAAGGTAACTATATGAGCCGTGCGTTGGGAGCTCCTCCGACCATGCGGGGTAGAAATCACTTGGGAGAATTGCTATTGGGGCGTGATTGGGCAGATGGCAACCCTCAGGTAAATGACGATAAATTCATTCGTCGTAATCTAAACCAAAAGTTTACGATGGGTCAGGCCTTTACAATAAACTTCTTCGACAATCTAAGCTTACGGACAAATGGAACCTGGTTTTTGAATCAAACACATTATGAAGGATTCAATAAGGATTATCTATCAAGCCCTGGTAGCTGGGTGCGTACAAGGAGTTCTTCGGCCTCCTATGATAAGACATTAAGCCAGACATACAATGCAGTTCTGAACTATAATGAGAAATTTGCAGACCGCCATTCGGTGGATGCTATGGCAGGATGGGAGTTTTACGATTCCTACAATAATGGTCTGTCTGCGTCCGGCAGTGGAGCTCCGACGGATGACTTCATGGATTTGGGGTTGACTAGCAATGAAGCTAACCGTAGATCTATAGATTCATATCACTCGCGCCAGCGTATCATGTCTTATTTTGGCCGATTGAATTACGATTATGACCAGCGTTATCTAATGACGCTAACGGTAAGACGTGATGGATATTCTACACTTTTGGATAATCGTTGGGGTACTTTTCCGGGCATCTCGTTAGGATGGAATATTAGCAACGAAAGTTTTTACCGTGAGAAATTGGGAAGCTTCAGCGATTACGTGAACAACCTGAAGTTGAGAGCAAGTTTGGGAGCTAATGGTAACGTGGGGGGAATAGGAACCTATACACTGCAAGGAGCTTACGGCACCGCCAATTATGATGGCCAGGTAGGTTATAATATGACCAGTCTAAGTATTCCTGGATTAAAATGGGAAAGTCTAATCACCAAAGAAGTAGGGCTGGAAGCAAAGTTGCTTAATCGAATAGACCTATCACTAGCTTATTACCATCGCACTACATCGGATAAAATCGCCACATTAGTGTTGCCTTCTTCTGCTGGATTCACTTCTATCACCACCAACAATGGTGATATGGAAAATAAAGGGTTGGAAATAGATCTAAACTACCAAATTGTCCGTAAGCAGGACTGGAGCTTGTCGTTCAATTGGAACACGGCCTACAATCGAAACAAGATCTTGAAGTTGCCATATAACGGTGTGGAAAATAACCGTCAGGGAGGGTTTCAGGTGTATGACCCTAACACGAAAGAATTGGTGTGGGTAGGTGGTTATCAGGAAGGGCAAGATCCCAATGTCGCTTATGCTTATGAAGCTATAGGCATCATTCGAACACAGGAAGATTTGGATAGATATGCGACAGGGCTGATAGACTATATGGGTAACCGTCCGTTGGTACACCCGGATGCCTATGCAGCTTTAAGTGCAGCAGATAAAGAGCGGTACTATCCAATAGCTTTGGGCGATGTGATGTGGAGGGATGTCAATGGTGATGGCGTGATCAACACTTACGATAGAGTTTATGTAGGAAATACCAAACCACGCTGGACGGGAGGCTTCGGATTTTATTCTAGCTGGAAAAACTTGAGTCTTAGTGCACGTTTCGATTATGCATTGGGCTTTGTAGCCTACGATGGTCCGCGTGCATGGTTCTTGGGCATGATGCAAGGAACGTTTAACACAACAAAAGAGGTCTTTGATACTTGGACTCCAGACAATCCGAATGCAAAATATCCTACCTACTATTGGGCAGATCAGCTGTTTAAAAATAACACAAGTAGAGAAAGTACAATGTTCTATAATAAAGGAGATTATCTTTCTTTTCGTGAAGTGACACTTTCGTACCGTTTGCCTACTTCTATAGCACAAAAGGCTAGGATGGAAGGTATGACATTTTCTTTGACAGGACAAAATCTGCACTATTGGACTAAAAACACATTGTTTTCTGCAGAGAGTGGTAGTGTAGGACAAGGAGGTGGGGGGTATCCTTTGCCACGTACAGTAATTTTCGGTTTACAATTAACTTTCTAACAGGATTATATCATGAAAAAGATATTCATCGCTATATTGGCCGCTGCATCCATGCAGATCGTTACTTCGTGTGATCACTTGGATTTAGACTTAGCTCCGGAAGATTACTTCTCCAGCGGCAGCTTCTGGAAAAATGAATCCCAGGTGAACGGCGCCATGTTGGGGATTCACAACTTGGTCAGAGGCCAGCAGCAGACATTTTGGGGCTTGGGAGAGCTAAGAGGAGGTACACTGCGCACAGGTACAAGCTTCACCGGAACAGCATCGCTGAACTCACCTTCCGTAATATCACAAGATATTCGCGAGAGTGCTCCGGGATATAGCTCTTGGGCAGGACTGTATTCCACAATATTCCAGATTAACAATTTCATTTATCAGGTGGAGCAGGCTACTTTTCTGAGTGAGCGGAAAAAGGGATATTACCTTGGCCAAGCTTACGGGCTACGTGCGTTCTACTATTTCTACCTTTATCGTACCTATGGACGAGTGCCTATAGTTACAGAGCCAAAGGCTGCGATAAAGACACCTTCATCTGCGGAAGAAGGATATACCCCACGCAGTCAGACTGAGAAGGAAACTCTAGATTTTATCAAAGCGGACATAGAAAAGTCTATTCAGAATTTTAATGGAGATTATACCATTCAATCACAAAAAGGGCAGTGGAGCTTAGCAGCTACGCAGATGCTGAAGACGGAGGTATACCTATGGTCTGCTAAAGTGCTTATCGATGGACAACAGCCACAAAGTGTTCAGGCGGACCTGCAGACAGCTAAGCAAGCTGTGGAAACGGTAATTCCACGTTTTACCTTACAGGTGGACTTTGCACGTGTGTTTTCAAGTGCTAGCGTTCCAGCTTCAAAAGGTAATAGTGAGATTATTTTTACCATACGCTACCAACAAGGAGAGGCAACCAACTTTTTCAATAACTTCTTATATGCACAGTCGGACGACATAAGCGGCTATGTAGATGATGCAGGTAACCCTATTCCTTCGGATCCTCTACAGGTGGCTTCTAGTGGGTCTATTATCCGCTATGAATACAAGATAGATCTATATGACTTATACGATAAAGAAGATAAAAGAGCAAATGCTACTTTCCTTAACTTTAATAAAGGGAGTGTTCGTGCAGTAGTGATGCGCAAGTTCTTGGGAACTATAGTAGATGGTGTGCGTAACTACTCTGACGATTATCCGATTTACAGGTTGGCGGAGGCATACCTGTTGCTGGCAGAAATAAAAAACAAGTTAGGAGAAGATCCTACGGAGGAGATTATGGCCGTACGTCGTCGTGCGATGGGCACTGCAGCACCTCAGTTTGTGCGTAGTGATTTTGAGGCTAATGAATTGGCGATTTTCTATGAGCGCACTAAAGAGTTTGTCTCGGAAGGTAAACGGTGGTTTGACCTTCGTAGAATGCAGGACGCAAACGGAAAACCACTGGTATTTCGTGTAGATTTACCACTGGTAGGTGTGTTGGAAGATGTAGAAGGGCAGCGTCATAAGTTGTTATGGCCAATAGATTTGGGAACTATGTCGGCAGATCCGACCCTTCAAGGAGACCAGAATCCGGGATATTCCGGCACATAATAGGTGATTGATTTAGGGGAAAGCCGTCACATGTTCGGTGTGACGGCTTATTTATCAAGTTTTAATGTTTATTAAGGATGAAGAAAATAGATGGATTGATTGCAGCTCCTTTTACACCTTTTGACAAGGAGGGAGCATTAAACTTAGAAATTATTCCGAGATATTTTAAGCTCTTGAAAGATAATGGTGTTAGAGGGGCTTTTATCTGTGGATCTACCGGCGAAGGAGTATCTCTTACATTTGAAGAAAAGGTGGAGGTTCTTAAGGCTTGGACCTCTATTACTAAAGAAGATAAGGAGTTCTCGTTGATTATGTTTTTGGGAGGCACAAATATCAAGGAATGTAAGATGCTAGCCACTATTTCAGAAGAGGAAGGAGCTGATGCGGTAGCCTTTACGGCCCCTTTTTATTTCAAGCCGGCAAATGTAAAACAACTGGCTGCCTGTTGTGCCGAAGTTGCGGGTTCTTCTCCAAACATTCCATTCTATTATTACCATATTCCGGTGTTGACTGGATGTTATATTGCCATGTATGATTTGCTTCGGGAGGTGAACAATCGAATTCCGAATTTTGAAGGAATAAAATTTACGCACGAAGATTTTATGGATTTTCTTTCCTGCATGAATTATGAAGATGGAAAGTATAACATGCTGTGGGGCAGAGACGAAAATATGCTTTCCGCATTGGTTTTAGGATGTACAGGAGCCGTAGGAAGTACCTATAATTATGCGGCACCACTGTACCACGATTTGATAGCTCAGTATAATTGCGGTAATTTAGAAAAGGCTAATCAATTGCAGCAGAAGTCCATCGATATGATCCGTCTTTTGGGTAAATATGGAGGTATAGCTACCGGCAAGGCTTATATGAAACTTGTAGGTGTTGATTGTGGTGAGTTTAGGCTGCCGGTATCCAATATGGGTGAGGCAGAGTTTGAAGCTTTTAAGGATGAGGTTGCTTCTCTCGGATTTGATACGTTTAAATCGAAATGATGTTTTCAGAGAAAGTATCACTATTAGGATTGTGGTTTTGTATTACATTAGGTTCATGTACGATGGATTCATCGCCTAATTACATTGATTGGAAGATTGTTACAACTCTCCCACAGGAGGCTGGCACATTGCATTTGGGGCTTGCTGGACCGGTGGCAGGCATCTTGGATGACAAGCTTATTATTGCGGGAGGAGCCAACTTTCCTGAGGCTATGCCGTGGGAAGGAGGTGAGAAGCGATACCAGAAGAAGCTTTACATCTATCAGTTAAGGGATAAGGAAGGGGTACATCTTTTAAGTACGGAGGAATTTACCGACAGCCTAGCTTATTGTGCAAATGCAGGAGACTCTAAAGTCTTTTATTCCTTTGGGGGAGAGAGAAATGGTAAGGCCACGGCAGACGTATTCCGTTATTCTTTACAGAGGGATAAAGTAATAAGAGAAGCGTTGCAGCCACTTCCTTTTCCACTCACAAATGCTGCCGCAGCCTTAATAGGAAAACATCTGTATGTGGTGGGAGGAGAAAATGAGCAGGAAGTGTCCAATAAAATCTTCCGTCTCAATCGAGAAAAGAAGAATGCTTCATGGGAAGAGATTGCAGTGCTGCCAAATCCGGTGAGCCATAGTATAGTAGTGGGAGATGGGTATCAGCGTCTGTATGTAGTCGGAGGTAGGCGAAAAAATAGTATGGCCGTCACCACTTTTTACGATATTGTCTATGAAGTAGATCTTCCTAATAGAAAGGTAAAGCAGATTGCTTCCTTACCTCAAGCTTTGGCTGCAGGTACAGGTATCTATTACAAAGGCAACCTGATTATTGTGGGAGGAGATAATGCACAAACCTATCATAAGGTAGAGGAACTCATTATGGCGGCTCAGCAAACTGACCATAGGGAAGAAAGAGAAAAAATTATTGAAAAAAAGAACGATATACAACGTAATCATCCGGGCTTCACACGTAGGGTATGGTGTTATAGTATAAAGGAAAAAAAGTGGGATGCTCTAAATGATCTGGAGGGTGAAAGTCCTGTTACCACCATAGCCTTGCTGTATAAAAACACTGTCATCATTCCAAGCGGCGAAATAAGAGCGGGCGTGCGTACCCCTCAAATATTGCTGGGGGAGATTCGTTGACATTCTGATAAACCTAACTTATGAGAAACAGTAAAATATATCCGTGGCTTGTCGTCGCCTTGTTGTGGGGCGTAGCCTTACTTAACTATATGGACAGGCAGATACTATCCACCATGCGGCCGGCAATGTCTGTGGATATCACCTCATTGCAAAGTGCTGCCGTTTTCGGTAACCTGATGGCCGTATTCCTTTGGATTTATGGATTTATGAGTCCTGTGGCAGGTATGTTGGCAGACAAGCTAAGCCGAAAGTGGCTTATCGTGGGGAGTCTTTTCGTGTGGTCTGCTGTAACCCTAGGTATGGGCTATGCTTCCACATATGAGCAGCTCTACGTATTACGGGCTGTGATGGGAATCAGTGAGGCTCTTTACATTCCAGCAGGATTGTCTTTGATTGCCGACTACCATAGCGATAAGACTAGATCTCTAGCCGTAGGGATACATATGACAGGTCTATATATGGGGCAGGCTTTGGGTGGTTTTGGAGCGACGGTGTCGTCTCATCTGACGTGGCAGTCTACCTTTGCACTTTTCGGTAGTATAGGGATTATTTATGCGGTGATTTTAATTTTTACACTTTTCGAAATAAAACATCGTGCTGTAAAGCAGGATAAGGAAAGAGGGCTTTCGGCCTTCAAAGTGCTTCCTGTTCTATTTAGCAATATGGCTTTCTGGGTAATTCTATTGTATTTTGCGGTACCCAGCCTGCCGGGATGGGCAACGAAAAACTGGCTTCCTACGCTGTTTGCCGAAAATCTGCAGATACCGATGGAAGAAGCAGGTCCTTTGTCGACCATTACCATTGCCTTGTCTTCATTCTTGGGCGTAATTTTCGGAGGTATTTTATCCGACCGTTGGATTCAACATCATGTGAAGGGCCGTATATATACCAGTGCTATAGGCTTAGGCTTAACTATTCCGGCTGTCTTTTTGATCGGCTACGGGACATCTGTTGGAGCTATTGTGGGAGCAGGACTGATGTTTGGCTTCGGCTTCGGTATGTTCGATGCCAACAATATGCCTATCCTTTGTCAGTTTGTAGCTCCACAATATAGGGCTACAGCCTATGGTATTATGAATATGGTGGGGGTGTTTGCGGGAGCTTTCATCACCAACTTCCTTGGAGCTTCGGCCGACGAAGGAAAGCTTGGCTCTGACTTCGCTATGTTAGCAGGGATAGTATTTGTAGTTTTATTAATCCAACTCACTGTTTTAAAACCTAAAGCTCATGAACAGCTTGCATAAGATGTTGTTGCTTCTTTTTTGTCTTTTGCAGTGGCTTTTTAGTGTTCAAGCACAAAAAAGGGTGGCCTGTATCGGGGATTCGGTAACCGAAGGTTATGGGTTGACGGACTCTGCCGACACCTATCCGGCGCAGCTTCAACAGATACTGGGAGAAGACTTTCTGGTGGGTAATTTCGGTCATTCGGGGGCAACCTTATTACGTAAAGGACATAATCCATATCATAAGACGCAAGCCTATCAGAAAGCTTTACAATTTCGTCCCGACATTATTGTCATAGCATTGGGTCTGAATGATACAGATCCACGAAATTGGCCTAACTATAGGTATGAATTTATAGGAGATTATACCGCATTGATTGAGGATTTTCGGAAGGTGAATTCTCAAGTGGAGGTATATGTATGTCTGTTGACGCCGATATTTAGTGGGCATAGACGATTCCTGTCCGGCACCAGAGCTTGGTTTGATGAGATTCAAAATCTTATACCATATATTTCTAAAGTCAATAATGCGGAGCTTATCGACAACCATACAATTTTAGCGAGCCGTATAGACTTGTTTGACGATTATTTACACCCTAATGCCCGTGGAGCTGCCCTGCTGGCTGAGAATGTCGCCAAATATCTCCAACCTATAAAACAAGATCTTGCAGTGGAGTACCCTTTTGGAAGCCATATGGTATTGCAGCGCGATGAAATTAATAAGCTGTATGGACGAGCTTCCGCTTTTGAACAAGTGTATGTTTCTTTTAATGGTAAAAAGATAAAGACCCGGGCTAATAAGTTGGGGCAATGGCAGGTTGAGTTGCCCGCTCAACCTGCAGGAGGTCCTTATATTATAACTTTAAATACACAATCACAAAAGATTGTTTTAGAGGATGTTTTGTTTGGGGATGTCTTTTTGTCTTCAGGACAGTCCAATATGGCTTTCCCCCTTAAAGCTGCATTAGGTGCAGATTCCATATTAAGGGAGGCACAAGGATATTCTCAAGTACGAATTTTTAAAAATAAGCCTCTTGTGGAAACGGCGCACGTAGCGTGGCCCCCAGAGATATTGAAAGAGGTGAACGAGCTAAACTATTTTTCTGGCAGCTGGCAGGTGAGCTCACGCGAAAATATTGGCGACTTTTCGGCTATAGCTTATATGGCAGCTTTGGAAGTTCATAAGAAGCAAAATATTCCTGTAGGCATTGTGGATATTTCTGTAGGAGGATCGAATACAGAATCCTGGATTCCGCGTCCTGTTTTGGAGCATGACAACCTGCTAGCTTCTTATATTCATTCGTGGCGATATTCCGATTTCATTCAAGATTTTTGTAGAGAAAGGGCGGCTAAAAATTTGGAGTTAAGTAAAGTGAGGCACCAACGACACCCTTATGAACCTGCGTATAACTATGAGGCGGGTATCAGTAGATGGAAAGATGTGCACTTTAAAGCCGTCCTTTGGTATCAAGGAGAAAGCAATGCTCACAATGTAGAGCACCACGAGTATTTGTTTCGGATCTTGGTACACTCATGGCGCAAGATATGGGGTGAGGAGCTGCCCTTTTATTTTGTGCAGCTTTCAAGCATCAACAGACCTTCATGGCCCGATTTCAGAGATTCGCAGCGACGCCTTTCCAATGAACTTCCTAGAGTATATATGGCCGTATCTAGCGATCTGGGACACCCTACCGATGTGCATCCCCGTAATAAACTTGTTTTAGGACAGCGTTTGGCTAATCTACTGCTACAATTTACTTATGGTCACAGCATCGAAACACGGTCCCCGCAACCCGTGCATTATGAGCTTAAAGAGGATCAACTCGTAGTCACATTCAATCCTTGCAAGGTGTTGAGCCTTCAGCATGGTCCAATCATACGCGATTTACGTTACTTAAATACCAAAGGTCATATAGTTGAAGTAAAAGATGTGGTTATTGTGGGTAATTCTTTGGTAATTAAAAATATAAAAGATATTAATTGTTTGCAGTATGGTTATTCACCTTATTCTGAGGGAAATCTAATTGGAGATAACGGAATACCCGTTTCCACCTTCAGTTTAAAGATTCGTTAGTTAATTAAAAAGAGAAAACAGCATGCGTAATATCATATATCTGTTTGTTTTGTTCCTAAGTGCTGCGCCCTCATCCCTATTGTGGGGGCAGCAGGCACTTATTCCCTTACCGGTTGAAGTGCAATGGCACGACAAAAATTTATCATTAAAAAATGGCGTGGTAATTGAAAAAACTTCCTCCCACCTGCAAAGGGAAGCTACAGTGCTTCATAGCATTCTTCAAGGGTGGGGAGTTACAGTACATAGTACGAGCAAGAAAAAGCTACCTACTATTACCTTGCAAATAGATAAAGGATTAGGTGTGAGAGAGGAAGGGTACGTATTGGATATCAATCAGCAGGGTATAACGGTAAAATCGCCTTCCGCTAAAGGTGTTTTTTATGCTTTGCAAACCTTGCGGCAGTTTAAGCTCAATCGGGGAGGCATACAATATGTCTCTATAAAAGACGAGCCCGCCTTTTCGTGGAGAGCTTTTCTGATCGATGTTGGCCGTAATTTCCAACCATTGGAGATGATTAAAGAGCAAGTAGACATCATGGCTCGCTATAAACTTAATGTCTTGCATTTTCATTTTACGGAAGATATAGCATGGCGCCTGCAAAGTGACAAGTATCCGGGGCTGACGGATGCATCGGTCATGACAAGATGGAAAGGACTTTATTATACAAAAGAAGACCTTAAAGAATTAATCCGTTATTGTAGCGATAGATATATCACTCTATTACCTGAAATAGATATGCCGGGGCATAGTGCAGCCTTTCGTCGCTATTTTGGTGTAGATATGCAATCGGACTCCGGCATGATGTATATCAAAGAATTGCTGTCCGAGTTTAGGACGAATTTCCCTGAATTGGAATATTTACATATCGGAGGCGATGAGGTTAAGATTACCAATATGAACTTTATGCCGGAGATCACCAAATATGTAGAGCAGATTGGTTATAAGAAAACTATAGGATGGGAGCCCGGCAGTAATCTGTCACCTCAGACCATACGTCAACTTTGGATGGGAGGCCCAAAACTTATTGAGGAAAAGGGAGATAAGGTCTATATTGAATCCAAACATCTGTATATAAATCATATGGATCCTTTGGAATCCGTAACTACGATTTTCCACCGAAAGATTGGAGAAGTAGATAGAGAACATGCTAACCTATTAGGGGCCACATTATGCCCTTGGCCCGACAGAGCTGTGGCTCAACCTCGAGATATGTTTTTCCAAAGTGCCATATACCCTTCAATATTGGCTTTTGCGGAGCGTATATGGCGTGGAGGAGGGCGTGCCGGGTGGATAAGCAATATTCTTTCAAAGGATGACCCACACTATTCAGATTTTGTGGATTTTGAAAGAAGGCTTCTGCTACATAAAGAGTTATATTTTGAATCCCTGCCTTTCCCGTATGTAAAACAGACTGGGATAGAGTGGGAGCTTATAGGTCCATATGACAATGGAGGAGATATTCATAAAGCATTTGAAATAGAGAAGGAGCCATTTGCAGACGGATTGAGAGTGTACAAAGTGGTGGAAGGGGGAACTGTTATTCTACGTCATTGGTTCGGTTCTATTATAGAGACAGCTATCCCTGATCCTAAACCTAACACGACGTGGTATGCCAGAACCAAACTATGGTCTGCAAAGAAGGGGCTAAAGCCGTTTTGGATAGGCTTCAATGATTTGTCGAGATCCTATAAGACGGATTCTCCACAATTGAATACATGGGACAACAAGGGTAGTGAGGTCTATGTCAATGGTCAGCGCATCAATCCACCATCTTGGAAGCAGGCAGGACAGGAAGGTGACCTAGAGATACCTTTGGTAGATGAGGGCTACGCCTTCCGTGAACCTACCTATGTCCAATTGGAAAGGGGATGGAATGAGGTGCTTATAAAAATTCCTGTTGCTGAATTTCGAGGCAGAACTTGGGAAAATCCTGTGAAGTGGATGTTTACATTTATTCCGGTGGAACAAAAAAAATAATAATTTAAATAGTATAACATGAAGAGACTTTTTCTAGGTATTTGTTTGATTACTTCTGTCCTATTTGTCAAGGGGCAGGAAGTTACGGTATTCCGCTCCGGAGATGATGGGTATGCTTCCTATCGTATTCCGGCCATTGTGAAAGGTAAGGCTGGAGAGCTGATAGCTTTTGCAGAAGGAAGAGTTGAACACGCCGGCGACTTTGGGAACGTGGATATTGTTTGCAAGATAAGTAAAGACGGTGGAAAGACATGGGGGCCTTTGCAAGTAGTGGTAGATTATGACAAATTGCAGGCCGGTAATCCTGCACCGGTAGTGGATATGCTGGATCCATCATATCCACAGGGGCGCTTGTTTTTATTTTATAACACAGGGAATAACCATGAAGGAGAAGTACGAAAAGGTAAGGGCTTACGTGAAGCTTGGTATAAGACTTCCATAGATGGAGGGCAAACATGGTCAGAACCTGTTAACATCACTTTACAGGTTCATCGTCCTAAACAGCCTCAGGTTAATGCTTCCTACAATTTTTCAGAAGACTGGCGTACATATGCCAACACGCCGGGACATGCTTTTCAGTTTATAACAGGCCCGAAGAAGGGAAGAATCTATGTAGCAGCTAATCATAATGCCGGGGATCCACAGCCGCAAAACAGAGATTGGAATGCACATGCCTACTATTCGGATGATCATGGTAAGACCTTTAGGCTTAGCGAAAACATCCCTTATCCCGGATCTAATGAGTCTATGGCAGCACAGGTTGGTGATAATACTGTCTATATGACTTCTCGTAATCAAGGACTCACGCCGAAACAGCGGATAATCTCCATATCGCATGATGGAGGTCATTCTTGGGCATCGTCGGGGACGGACCCTAATCTTCCGGATCCCATCAATCAGGGGGCAGTACTTTCATGGAAGAAGGGAAAAAATTTTATCCTAGCCCACCTCAATGCTGCAGATGAAAACAAGCGTGATAACCTGACTCTACGACTTTCCAAAGATCAAGGGAAAAGCTGGTATTTCAATAAGGTAGTAGCGAAAAGTCCTGAAGGATACAAAGGAAGTGCGTATGCTGCCTACAGTGATATGGTATTGGTCAAGAAAAATAAGCTTGGAGTACTTTATGAAAAAGACGGATATAAGCAAATCGTATTCACGACAGTAGATGTGAAATAATATTGCCGAAACCAAAAAACGCTGAACAGAATGTTCAGCGTTTTTTGGTTATTTTTTAGGACCATTAGTAATAGCCTAATAATTTCATTACTTGTTTTGAGTTTTGCTCTTCACCAAAAACTTCAAAGTTGAATGTTTCATCTCTGTTGCGACGGATAATTACATGTTTAGGAGAAGGCAGCAAGCAGTGGTGTATACCGCCGTACCCTGATAGTACATCCTGATAAGCTCCTGTATGGAAGAAACCTAAGTATTGTACTTTTCTGGTCTTAGGCATGAACACCGAGTTGATGTGCGCTTCCTGGTTGTAATAATCTTGACCGTCACAGGTAATACCTCCCAAGTTTACTTTTTCGTATTCGGAATCCCAGTTGTTTATCGGTAATAAGATATACTTCTGGTTTAACGCCCATACGTCCGGAAGGTTGGTGATAAACGAACCATCGATCATGAACCATTTCTCACGGTCATTCTGTTGCTTGCGACCCAACACCTTGTAAAGGATACCGGAAGCTTCTGCAACAGTGTATTTACCGAATTCGGTAATAATGTCCGGTTCTACAACGTCATGGTGGTTACAGATTTGTTTGATACGGTAAACGATCTCATTTACCATGTACTCATAGTCGAAGTCGTGAACCAACGAGTCTTTGAAAGGCATACCTCCACCGATATCCAACGTATCTAGATCCGGATTTACTTTTTTGAACTTACAATACAGGGTTACGTATTTCTCCAGCTCGTTCCAGTAGTACGGCGTATCCGAAATACCTGAATTGATAAAGAAGTGCAACAACTTGACTTTAAAGTTAGGGTTGTTGGCAATTTTGTGATTGTAAAAATCAATCACGTCTTCAATACGGATTCCCAATCTGGAAGTGTAGAATTGAGAATCAGGTTGTTCTTCAGCAGCTACCCTAATACCTAAGTTGCATGGCTCATCCAGTTCGATCTCGTCATCATACAGGTTGAACTCCTCTTTGTTGTCCAACACAGGAATGATGTTTTTGAAGCCATCATGCAACATGTCGATGATGTACTGCTTATACTGGTACGTTTTGAAACCATTACAGATTACTGTAATGTCTTTGGTCACCGTACCAGCCCTCTCCAAATAATCGATCATCGGCATATCGAATGCAGACGACGTCTCCAAATGGATGTCATTTTTCAACGCCTCTTCCACGATATGTTTGAAGTGAGACGATTTGGTACAATAGCAATACTTATATGATCCCCTATAATTGTTTTTCAGTATGGCCGTCTGAAACAGAATCTTGGCCTGCTGAATCTTTTTACTAACTATAGGGAGATAAGTAAAACGTAAAGGTGTACCATACGTCTCAATCATCTCCATGAGATTGAGATCGTGAAAATACAACTCGTCGTTAATGACTTCGAATCCTTCTTGTGGAAAACCAACACTTAAGTCAAGAAATTCCTGATAGCTCTGCATTTTTTATTATTTTTGCAAAGATATACTTTCGTAATGAATACCTAAATACCTAGGTTGTTATTTTTCTCGTTCATTATCAGAAAGATAAAATTTTACGTTTTAATTACATGGCTAATACGATACAACAAACGTTAGTTGAACAAACAGTTGCCGCTGTAAAAGCGCTGTATGGTGCAGACATTCCGGAATCCCAAATCTCTTTACAAGATACACGCAAAGAATTTGAAGGGCAGATCACTATAGTGACCTTTCCGGTAACCCGTTTTTCCAAAAAATCTCCTGAGCAGACAGGTACTGAAATAGGTGAATATCTCAAAGCTAATGTGGAAGCTATTTCGGCCTTCAATGTCATTAAGGGCTTTTTGAATATATCGCTGTCTGATAGCTATTGGATAGCCTTACTAAACAATACCATTGCTGCTGCCGACTTCGGTAAATTTCCGGCAAACGGCAAAAAGCTCATGGTGGAGTACTCTTCACCGAATACCAATAAGCCTTTGCATTTAGGACATATACGCAATAACCTCTTAGGTTATTCGGTGGCAGAAATCCTAAAAGCCTATGGCTATGATATTATCAAAGCCAACTTAGTGAATGACCGAGGTATACACATCTGCAAATCTATGTTGGCATGGCAAAAGTTTGGCAACGGCGAAACACCGGAATCTACAGGGATGAAAGGAGACCACCTTGTCGGAAAATATTATGTGGTATTCGATAAGGAGTATAAAAAGGAGATAGATGCTCTAAAGGCGCAAGGTTTATCAGAAGAAGAAGCCAAGAAGAATGCTCCATTGATGTTGGAAGCACAGGAGATGCTCCGCAAATGGGAAGCAGGGGACGAAGAAGTTATCTCCCTCTGGAAGACCATGAACAACTGGGTGTACGAAGGTTTTGAAACGACCTACAAACAGCTTGGCGTGGACTTCGATAAATATTATTATGAGTCGAATACATACCTTTTAGGAAAAGACATCATCCAGGAAGGACTAGACAAAGGTGTTTTCTTCAAGAAAGAGGACAATTCGGTATGGATTGACCTTAGCGATGAAGGATTGGACCAAAAGCTGGTATTGCGTGGTGACGGCACCTCTGTTTACATTACACAAGATTTAGGGACAGCTCAGCTGAAATTCGATGAGTTCGGCATGGATGAGTCTATATATGTTGTAGGTAACGAGCAGGACTATCATTTCAAAGTTTTATTCTCCATCCTTAAAAAGCTGGGAAGACCTTGGGCTGACGGTTTGTTTCACCTGTCGTATGGCATGGTTGACCTTCCTTCCGGCAAGATGAAGTCGCGTGAAGGTACGGTGGTAGATGCGGACGACCTTATGGCAGAAATGATCGAGACGGCGAAGACCCGCACCGAAGAGCTGGGAAAAACGGAAGATTTTACAGAGGAAGAAAAGGCAGAGCTTTATCATACTATAGGTATGGGGGCGCTGAAATATTTCCTTTTGAAGGTAGATCCTAAAAAACGTTTGTTGTTCGACCCTAACGAGTCTGTAGACTTCCAAGGACATACGGGACCTTTTATACAATATACACACGCCCGTATCAAGTCCGTGCTTCGTAAAGCTGGGTATGTTGAAAATGAGACAAAAGTAAATCCTGGAAGGCTGTCATCTTATGAATTGGATCTTATCAAGGCACTCTCGGAATATCCGTCTATAGTGGAAGCTTCAGCAAAAGAGTTTAGTCCTGCACAATTGGCAAATTATGCTTATGAAGTGGCTAAGCTATATAACAAATTTTACCATGAGGAAAGTATCCTTAAAGCCGAAGATGAGGATGTGAAGGCTTTCCGTCTTACTTTGTCGGCCTCAGCAGCAAGAATAATAGCGGAATCTATGCGTCTTTTGGGAATTAAAGTTCCAGAGCGGATGTAATATATATTTTTTAAATCGTATATTTAAAAGCATAAAATAATCTAACCGCCGTAGCGGTTAGATTATTTTTTTATATCGACGTAATTATATTTGGCATCTTATATGCACCTAAACTTTGACGTAATTATATTTGGCATCTTATATGCACCTAAACTTTTATGAAAAGATATAAAATTGGATTGATAGGGTTTTCTATAGGAGGACATGTTTTTCATGCTCCTTTTATTGCTGGTAACTCTGATTTGGAGCTCTATAAAGTCACGGCCCGTCGTGAGGAACACCAAAAACTGCTGGCGGAACGTTATCCTGACGCTATTGGTGTGCTGTCGGCAGATGAAATCATCAATGACCCGGAGGTGGACATTGTGGTGGTAGCCACCTCAAACGATGTGCATTTCAGTTTGGCCAAGCAGGCATTGGAGGCAGGAAAACATGTAGTCGTAGAAAAGCCTTTTACTAATACCAGCCGCGAGGCTGACGAGCTGATCGCCTTAGCGAAACAAAAAGGTTTGTTACTGTCTGTTCATCATAATGCTCGCTTTCATTCCGACTTTAAGACGGTGAAGCGCGTGCTTGCTGAAGGTCGGCTAGGACGTGTGGTAAGTTATGAAGCGCGTTTTGATCGTTTTCGGAACTTTTTGAGGCCTGGAGCGTGGCGTGAGGAAAACCTACCGGGCTCAGGTATTCATTACGATTTGGGGGCGCATCTTATTGATCAGGCTTTGCAGCTCTTTGGCGCTCCGGAATCCGTATTTGCCGACTTGAGAATACAAAGGGACGGGGCAAAGGCTGTTGACGACTTTGAATATATTTTATCTTATCCTCGACTCAAGGTCACGTTGAAAGGACAAATGTTGGCTAAAGAGCCTACACCGCGCTTTGCGATATATGGCATGAACGGTTCTTTCGTTAAGCGTGGCGTAGATCCGCAGGAAAACCTATTGCGCGCTGGGGTACGCCCCGAAGAAAGGCCGGATTGGGGAGTAGAATCGGCAGATATTCAAGGGTCGTTGTCGCTTTTGGAAAATGGACAGGATATACATGAATATGTGTTGAGTGAGATAGGGAGCGGACAGGATTTCTATAAAAATATAGTGGCGACCTTGCGTGGAGAAGAAGCCTTATATATCACTGCAGAACAGGCTCGGGACGTGATTCGCATCTTGGAGCTGGGCGATCTTTCATGGAAAGAGAAAAGAGTAGTGCCGGCAGCGGGCGAGTTAATCGCTTACTAAATGGAGTTGTCAATTATCGTTAGAGCACTTATCTTTGCCCGCATAAATTTAGGAAGTGAAAAACTACGACGCTATAATTATCGGTGGAGGGGCTTGCGGATTGATGTGTGCTGCCCACGCCGGTTTGTTGGGGAAGCAGACGCTGATTTTGGAGAGGAATGACAAACCGGGAGCTAAAATATTGATCTCTGGAGGAGGAAGATGTAACTACACCAACCTAGGCACTTCCATAGACAATTTTGTGTCACAGAATCCTAAGTTTTTAAATGCTGTCTTTGCACAATGGACTGTAGAAGATTCCATTCGCTTTTTTCAGGATTTCGGAGGTATTGAACCTCAGGAAAAAACTTTGGGACAGCTGTTTCCTTCTTCCAATAAGGCTAAAGATATTGTAGCCACATTTACCAAACTACTCTATGAGACAGGTCAGGATATTTGGCTCAACACGTTGGTGACGCAAGTACAAAAGACGAAACAAGGAGAATACCGTATTACTTTAGAAAGAGAAGGTATAGAACAGCAGCTTACGGCCAAGAAGGTTGTCCTTGCTTCCGGAGGTTTACCGGTATACAAATTGGGGGCATCAGACTTCGCCTTGCGTATAGCGCGGCAACTGGATATTGAGGTCGTCACTACGGCACCGGCCTTGGTGCCTTTGACTATTACAGGAAAAGATGCCGAGTGGTATGCTTCCTTGGCAGGAAATACAGTGTTTGCTAAGGTATATAACGATAAGATTTCTTTCGAGGAAAATATCTTGTTTACCCATTGGGGACTTAGTGGTCCTGCCATTCTTCAGATTTCATCATATTGGCGGCCCGGAGAGACCATTACCATAGATCTGTTACCAAACTTTCGCTTGGAAGAGTTGATTAAGCAGGAAAGAAATAAAGGGGGACGAAGGCTTGTAGGGCAGTTGCTGAACGACTACTTTTCCAGAAAGATGGTGGACGCATTGGGAAAATATCTTCCTATAGATATAAAAATTGCTTCTCTAAGTAAGGGAGATGCCCAAACCATAGTCGATACAATCCATAGGTTCAGAGTGAAGCCGGCAGGAGACAAAGGCTACGATAAGGCGGAAGTTATGCGTGGTGGTGTAAGCACTTCCGAGCTTAATCCGCGCACTTTGGAATCCAAGAAATATCCCGGACTGTATTTCGGAGGAGAAGCAGTGGATGTTACAGGCTGGCTTGGCGGCTATAACTTTCAGTGGGCCTGGGCTTCCGGTTTTGCTATAGCTCAGGATATCTAATATTCTTACACTTTTAATATAGCACGGAAGCCACGAGCAGCGTAATAGGATTCTGCTCCATTGTGATATATAAATACTCTTCCATATCGGCGGTCACCAAAGATTGCTCCTCCGCGTTGCCGGATGTCGGCAGGCGTCTTAAGCCAGCTGGAGGTTTTAAGGTCAAATTCTCCAATTTTTTGTAGTTCGATATATTGCTGCTCATCCATGATTTCGACCCCCATCATTTGTGCAAGGTGAAGAGCAGAATCTTCAGGTTTATGTAGCTTGCGCGACTCCAAAGCTTCTTCGTCGTAGCAAAGGCTACGTCTTCCTTTGGGACTTTCTGCCGAACAGTCTGCAAAGATAATAGTGTCCGTCTCTGAATCATAGCTTATGACGTCCGGTTCTCCTTCGGTTTCTTCCATTTGACGAAGGCTCTCAAGTTTTGAAGGATTGTCCACTAGTTTTCGTTCGACGACATCCCAACCTATATCCGGATGCCTATGTTTATATTTAGTAAACCGCTCTTTAAGTGTTTTTAGTAGTTCTGGATGTTGCATGAGTAAATTTAGTATTGGTTTTATTAGATAAAATTAGAAATTTTTATTTAATAAAATTAATCAATAACAAAATCCATCCTGTAATCATCAACAATCCCCCCAAGGGAGTGATAGGACCTAGAAATTTTAAGTTCTTTTTCCAATACTCTGCAAATGATAGGAGATAGATGCTAAAGGAAAATAATATGGTGCCACAAATAAGACAATATACAGCTAGTTTTGTGATATGCTCCTGAAAATTCAACTGCAAGCCTAAGATTAGTAAACTTAGTGCAGAATACATCTGATAGCGTACACCGACTTCGAAGGAGGCCAGTTTTTCAGTGGAGATAAGTTTCTTGAGGGCATGCGCTCCGAATGCTCCCAAAATTATCGCTAAAATTCCGAAAAGAGTTGCAGCAACTAGGGTGATTTTTTCCATGATTTTATAGCTGTTTAATTATGTTTTTGAGTTTTATGTATCCTCTATAGTTCCAAGTCTGCTGACCATGTTTATAAATTACTAAATAAGGAATGCTGCTTATTTGTAGCTGTTGCATCAACTGTTTGTTTTGGTCTATGTCGATTCTGAGGACCTTTACTTTTCCTTTGTAGTTTTTCTGTATAAAGTCAATATGAGGTTCGATTTTTTTGCAGGGGAGGCACCAGGTCGCATAGAAGTCTATCAGGACAACATCGTTGCTGGCTATTTCTTTGGAATATGCTTCCCATGTCATGTTGGTAATCGGTTTTTCTTTTTCGACAAGAGGAAGACTTTTGCTTTCCCAATTCAAAATACCGCCTTCGATTTCCACGACGTTGAATCCTTGAGCTGTAAGAACTTGAGCTGCTTTGGCACTGCGGGCGCCTGATCGGCAGTACACATATACAGGCTTTTTCTTGTTTAAGGTCTTTGCGACCTCTTCAAAGATTGCACTGTTGTTCCAATCGACCGAAAGTGCTCTTTCTAGATGTTTCTCTTCAAACTCTGTTGGTGTGCGTACATCCAACAGTTGGATTTTACTGGCTTTCTTTGTTATAATATGATACGCCTCTTCCGGGCTGATTTTTGTCTGTGCCGAAAGGCTGTGAAAGACTAAGACGAATAAGCAAAGTATAATTTGTTTCATATGGTGATTCTAAACTATAAAAAACAAGGAGCCTTAGGCTCCTTGCTGTTAAATTCCCATTTCTTTCAGGATGAAGTGTGCCTTGTCAATTTTGTCGGCAATCCATAAGATATAACGTATATCCACACCTATAGAGCGGCTATAGCTTTCATTCCACGCGAAGTCGTTGATGGTGGCGTCGTACGAGCGGTCGAAGTTGACACCTACCAGCTCGCCATAGGCATTCATGATTGGTGAGCCTGAGTTTCCTCCCGTAGTATCCATATTGTATAGCATGTTTACAGGCACTTCATTGGTTTTCTTACTTACGTAAGGGCCGAAGTCTTTTTTCTCCCACGCTTCTTTGATTGCCTGCGGGTATCTGAATTCAGGTAATCCTGAATTTCCTTTTTCGATTAAGCCTTTGATGGAGGTGAAGGGAGCCATATAGGTAGCATCGGCAGGGCTATAGCCTTTGATGTTACCGAATGTAAGGCGTAGTGTAGAATTGGCGTCAGGAATAAAATTTTTTGCCTGATAAATTTCCTTTACAGCAACATAATCTCCCATGAGGCGGTTAAGAATGCCTTCCCGTCGTGTAAGCTCTTTTCTGAAGACAGCAAGCTCATTTACTAAATCTTTGTGGATTTTGAGCACTTCGTCCGAATACGATGCAAGCGTATTATAGTCTTTCAATACTGAAGACTTGATATTTTCCAAAGATGTAAGCTTAGAAAGCTGGATAGCTTGCTGTATATATGTCGACGCAGCCTCAGCATTGGTGAAGCCTTTAGTTTTGATAGCTTCTATTGTGTTTTTGTCTTGGAAGGTGTACGCTTGCGCAAACATATGTCCTGCGATATTTTTATCTACAGTAAGGTGATAGCTTTCGAAAATATTGGACAGCTGTTTCAGCACATTTTCTTTGTTACTTTCAAAAATACGTTTTTTATCCGCATCTTTCGATTGGTTTGCAACAGCCTGTTGGAGGTCCTGAATGACTCTTGCAATCTGGAAGGTTCGTATTCCTGTGTACATATTATTGAACCACAGCTCACGCATAGCATCCGAGAATACCAGTTGGTAATGTTTGTCTATCTCTTCCATCAGGGTGCCATATTTACTTTTTAGCTCAGGTTTGGATTGAATGAATGTGGCCAATTCGGTATCTTCTTTCTTTTTAGAGCCTATAAGGTCTATGTTACGCAAGCCCTTTAATTTTCCTCTATAGTTTTTGAGTACGTTGGCATTACGTTTTACGCGTGTGGCCAAGGCTAATTCTATGGCTTTGTCCTCCTTTCCAGCCTGCAACATCTGTTGGTTTTGGAAGTCGTAAAGTTCCGAAACGTAAGGCAGTAAAAACTGCTGTTGGTATTCGATGAATTGTGCCGGTCTATGACGGAATGTTCTTCCCGGATATCCGAGGATGAACACGAAATCGTTTTCTTCTACTCCTTTAGGATTTACTTTTAAGTGTTTCTTAGGCTTATAAGGCACGTTGTTTTTCGAGTACTTTGCCGGTTTTCCGTCCGGTCCTACATACGCACGAAGAAAAGAGAAGTCTCCGGTATGTCTCGGCCATACCCAATTGTCGGTTTCACCACCAAATTCTCCTATATCTTGTCTAGGAACATACACTAAGCGCACATCTTCTATAGTCTTATAACGGAAAAGCACATACGACTTACCGATAAACATTTCCGAAACTTCGGCTTTGATGCTCGGGTCTTTCGCTTCCGCTTCTTTTGCTATTTCGTTGCATACTTTTTTGATAGTATTGATACGCTCTATAGGGTCAGTTATGTTGGCTACAGCGTTTAACACGCGGACAGAAACGTCTTCGTAAGAGTCTGTTATACGGATGGTAAGACCTTTTGCTTCAATTTCCTGTTCCAAGGTAGAGGCAATAAAACCGTTTTCTAGGTAGTTGTGTTCCGGTGTTGAAGCAAGCTGTACGGCACTGAAAGCACAGTGGTGGTTGGTAATGATCAATCCGTTAGGGGAGACGAAAGACCCTGTACAGCCGGAAACTTGCACCAAGGCATCCACCAAACCTATCTGTCCTGGATTGTAGATATCTTTTTCACTTATTTTCAGTCCTGCTTTTTTCAATCCTGCACGGCTTAACTCACTCAGAGGAAACATTCCCTCATCCGGAATGGATGCGGTAAAAATCGGTGCTGCACCGAGCAGCAAACCTGCTAACACTAATGATTTTACTTTCATTTTCTGCTCATCTATATTTTATCAAAAGTAAGAAATCTTTTGTTTATGTGGCAGTAGGGAAAATTAAGACGTCTTGAAAAGTCATTTTTTAGTCATGGATACACATAGTTATAAGTCAATGTATATAATTTTCTATTTTTGTATAAATACTATCTATAATATGACCTTAGTTCAATTGGAATATATCGTTGCGGTCGATACCTATAGAAGTTTTGTCGCTGCAGCAGAGAAGTGCTATGTCACCCAACCTACGCTGAGTATGCAGATACAAAAGCTGGAAGAGTCCTTAGGGGTGAAAATATTCGATCGAAGCCGCCAGCCGATTGTTCCTACAGAGATAGGGATGAAAATTATTGAACAGGCAAGAGTAGTGTTGATGGAAAGTAAGAAAATCCAAGAGATACTCTTGGAAAAGAAAGGAGAATTGGAAGGGGAGCTGCGTATAGGTGTTATCCCTACGGTGGCGCCTTATCTATTGCCTGATGTGATTACAGCCTTTCTAAATAAATATCCTAAGGTAAAGCTTCAGATCTGGGAATATACCACTGAGAGGATTGTACAGGAGTTGAAGCAAGGTATTTTGGATTGTGGTATTTTGTCTACGCCGCTAGGAGACAATAATATTATGGAAACACCTTTGTTTTATGAACCTTTTGTAGCGTATGTTTCGGATCAGAGTGCACTTTATCAAAAGAAAGTTTTGAGTACGGACGACATAGCACAGGAGAAGTTGTGGCTACTTAATGAGGGACATTGTATGCGAGGGCAAGTATTAAATATTTGTAACTTCAAGCATAATTATGGTTTGGATGGTACTTTCGACTACAATACGGGGTCTGTAGAGACCCTGAAACGCATGGTGGATATCAATTCGGGAGTGACTATACTTCCTGAGATGAGCATCATGAATTATGACGAAGATCAGCTTGCGCATGTGCGTTATTTCAAGGCGCCGGAGCCTGTACGTGAAATTTCACTTGTCACTACGCAAAATTATGTAAAGAAACAGGCGGTAAATACGTTGAAAAATGAGATATTGGCTATAGTGCCAGAAAAGTTTAAGTCTAAGAAGAAAAAAGAAGTAATGGGTTTTGATTTATAAAAACTGTGGGAATAATAGCAAACAAGATACATCAGCTGAATAAATGGAGGATGCACAAGGTTTCCAATCGTAACTTTGTGATATTCTTAGCATTTGTTGTAGGTATTGTAGGAGGAATTGCAGCCTCTTTGCTAAAAGGCCTAACTCATTCTATAGCTTCTTTTCTGCAGGATGATATAGACTGGCACTACAAATATTCTATCTATCTGATTTTTCCTCTTATAGGTATATTGCTATCCGTATTATATATACGGAAAATCCTGAAAGGAAAAAAGTTTGAACACGGCATTACGCCCATCATTTACGCTATTTCACGGAAATCTAGCCGTATTGAGCCACACAATATTTATTCTCAGATTATTACGGCGGCGTTTACGGTAGGTTTCGGAGGATCCTCGGGTTTAGAGGCTCCTATAGCCCATAGTGGAGCGGCTATAGGATCGAATATGGGGCGGCTCTTTGGATTGAGTTATAAAGAGGTGACTATGCTTTTAGCGTGTGGGGCCTCTGCCGGTATTTCGGGCGCATTCAACAGCCCTATAGCGGGAATGATCTTTTCGATAGAGATTCTGCTTACGGATTTCTCTATTCCGGTGCTAATTCCATTACTTATATCTTCGGCATTGGCGGCAGTAGTGTCCAAGATTTTTTATAGTGAGCCTTTGTTTTATACTAATACTACCCATTGGGAGTTAGAAGCTTTATTTTTCTATTTTTTATTGGCAGCTATAGTTGGAGTTTATACAATTTATTTTTCAAAGCTCAGCCAAACTATCAAGTCTTGGTTTTCAAGGATTCATAGTCCTTATATTAAGGTGTGGGTAAGTGGGGTGTTATTAGGGATATTTATTTTCATCTTTCCCGCTCTGTATGGGGAAGGGTATCTTACCATACAGCAACTGCTAGACGGACACTTTAATGCTGTCGTAAAAAATAGTTTGTTTTCGGATTTTAAGAATGTGACGTGGGTGGTGTTGGCTTATACGGTCCTTACATTATTTGCCAAATCCTTTGCTTCGTTGATTACCGTCAATAGTGGTGGAAATGGAGGTGTGTTTGGTCCTAGTTTGGTGATGGGAGGATTGCTAGGCTTTGCTTTTGCTTATGGAGTCAATATGACTGGTATCATACAGCTGAATGTTCCTAATTTCGTCATGGCAGGAATGGCAGGAGCCTTGAGCGGTATCATGCATGCCCCATTGACCGGCCTTTTCCTCATAGCGGAGGTGACGGGCAGTTATGCCTTGATGGTGCCCTTGATGATTGTTTGTTCCATATCGTATTTGATTAACCGTTATGGGATGAAACATTCCATTTATACTAAAGTGCTTGCCGATTCGGGAGACCTCATTTCGTATGAGGATAAGGATCGGACGGTATTGAGCATGATGAAATTGCGGTATGTTATAGAGCACAATTTTGTAGTGCTTTATCCTGAAGAGACGCCCAACATGCGTAAAACGGATATTATACATTCCAAACGGAATATTTTTCCCGTAGTAGATAGGAAGGGTAAGTTTCTGGGGATTATTTATAGTGAGCGTTTATTTTCTATTCTTCTTGGTGAGGAAAAAGGAGCTGACCTGCCGTTTGAAGTACTGGCACAGAAACCTAACGATACAGTGTTGCTCGATGAGAATATGGAAGTTGTAATGCAAAAGATGAATAGGGATGATGTGTGGATACTGCCCGTGCTGGATAAGGATGGAACCTATTTAGGGTTTATTTCTAAGTCAGCCGTATTCAATAAATACAGAGCATTGCTCATGCGGCAGAGCAGCTATTTGGAATAAAGATGGCTCTTAATCTCTAAGAGCCATTATTTTTGAAACATATTTTCCTACAATATCGAACTCCAAGTTTACAATATCACCCTCTTCTACAAATTTAAGGTTGGTATGTTCGATGGTGTAAGGGATAATCGCTACGGAGAATTTATCTTTTTGTGAATTTACGACCGTGAGGCTGATTCCATTTACGGTTATAGAACCTTTTTCTACCGTAATGTTATTTGTTGATGTGTCATATTGAAATGTGAAGAGCCAACTTCCTTGCTGGTCAGTTTTTTCAATACATGTTGCCGTCTGATCTACATGTCCTTGAACGATATGTCCGTCAAACCGGCCATTGGCGGGCATGCAACGCTCCAAATTAACTATATCGCCTATTTGTAGAAAGCCTAGGTTGGTTTTACGCAAGGTTTCATCGATGGCGGTAACCTTATGTACATTGTTGGCTACTTCTACCACGGTAAGACATACACCATTATGTGCAACGCTTTGATCAATCTTAAGTTCATTCGAAATGGGCGATTCAATATAGAAATGTAAGTTGCTTTGCTCTTTTTTTATGTCTTTTACGACTCCTAACGTCTCAATTATTCCTGTAAACATACTTTTTACCTTTGATTACAAAGGTACATAATGATTTTTAAATATTTTTTCTTTGTATTTAGTTGAATTTGTTAGTGAAAAGAGTGATTTTGAGTGTTTTTTTTATAGTTTTCTTGCGTTTTTTTATATGTGTTTAATGTTATTTATTAGGTTTTTTATGTTCTTGTGTGAAATTTTTATAAAAATATTTGTTTTTTGATTTTTTAGTTGTATTTTTATATCGATTTCAAGGGTTTTAGTTATACTAATTCGAGTGGTTTTAAATTATTAAGTTAAAAATTGTTAAAGCTCTTGATTTTTTAATGGTTGAACCTTAATTTTGTGCATCATAATTTAGGTTTATAATTGGTTA